>NZ_JAPYPS010000111.1:5592-8401 GCF_029937575.1 Nocardioides sp. | reverse complement strand
CCGGCGGGTCGACTTCCTGCGCGCGATCCGGGCCTACGCCCTGCGCGAGCGCCGGTTCGGCGCCTGACCCGGGAGCCAGCGCGCGAGCGTTCGACGTCGCCGCGTAACGCGAACTTCACCACCAGTTACCGCGTGTCGCTGAGCGACGGCCCTTCGGCGGCGTACGTTCGCAGGGTCGGCGAGTGGGGAAGCTCGCCGGTATCGGGAGGCCCGCTCGTGAGAAGTCACGACCTGTACGCAGGAGGTGGTTCGCAGGTGCTCACCTGCTGGCCGCCCCCGGCGGAAGGACGCCGGCACTCCGGCGTTCGGGCTCCTTCCCGGTCCATCTGTGGCGACTGAGGGCCGGGCGAGGAGTGCGCGCGCGGTCACGTGAAGGGCGAATCCCGTGACACCTCGCACCTATGTCCTCGACACCAGCGTCCTGCTTGCTGATCCCGGTGCCGCGCGCCGCTTCGCCGAGCACGAGGTCGTGCTCCCCGTGGTCGTGATCACCGAGCTCGAGGGCAAGCGTCACCACCCGGAGCTGGGCTACTTCGCCCGCTCGGCCCTGCGGATGCTCGACGAGCTCCGCGTCGAGCACGGTCGGCTCGACGAGCCCGTGCCGGTCGGCGACGAGGGCGGCTCGCTGCGTGTGGAGCTCAACCACACCGATGCGGGCTCGCTGCCCTCGGGCTTCCGACTGGGTGACAACGACACCCGGATCCTGGCGGTGGCCTACAACCTGTCGCAGGAGGGCGCCGACGTCACCCTGGTCTCCAAGGACCTCCCGCTGCGGATCAAGGCGTCCGCCGTCGGCCTCGTCGCCGAGGAGTACCGCGCCGAGGCGATCGGCGACCTGGGACCGTCAGCCACCGGCTACACCGGGATGGCCGAGCTGGAGGTGGCCGCGGCCGACCTCGACGAGCTGTACGACGACGGGGTGCTCGACCTCGCCGAGGCCCGCGACATGCCGTGCCACCAGGGGCTGGTGCTGATGTCGGAGCGCGGCACCGCGCTGGGGCGGGTCGGGCCGGACAAGCAGATCCACCTCGTGCGCGGCGACCGCGAGGCCTTCGGCATCCACGGACGCAGCGCCGAGCAGCGGGTCGCCCTCGAGATGCTGCTCGACCCGGAGGTGGGCATCGTCAGCCTCGGTGGACGTGCCGGGACCGGCAAGTCCGCGATGGCGCTGTGCGCCGGGCTGGAGGCGGTCCTGGAGCGCGGGCAGCACAAGAAGGTCGTGGTCTTCCGCCCGCTCTTCGCGGTCGGTGGTCAGGAGCTCGGCTACCTGCCGGGCTCGGAGTCGGAGAAGATGTCGCCCTGGGGTCAGGCCGTCTTCGACACGCTCGGCTCGATGACGTCGACCGACGTGATCGACGAGATCCTCGACCGCGGCATGCTCGAGGTGTTGCCGCTGACCCACATCCGCGGCCGCTCCCTGCACGACGCCTTCGTGATCGTCGACGAGGCGCAGTCGCTGGAGCGCAACGTGCTGCTGACGGTGCTGTCGCGGATCGGGGCCAACTCGAAGGTCGTGCTCACCCACGACGTCGCCCAGCGCGACAACCTGCGCGTGGGGCGTCACGACGGGATCGTCGCGGTGATCGAGAAGCTCAAGGGTCACCCGCTCTTCTCGCACGTCACCCTGACCCGCTCGGAGCGCTCGCCCATCGCGGCGCTGGTGACCGAGATGCTGGAGAACGTCACCGTCTGACCACGTCTCATCCGTCCGGCTCCCGTGCGGGCCGAGTCGATGCTCCCGGCCTCGGCGCGGCCCGCACCGTGGGACGTGTGTGACCCGTGGGATGCACGTGGTGCGTGCTACCTGAGAACGTCCTGATTTGTCCCCACGAGTCCGACTTTTCTGCGCGTTCGGTTTGCAGGCCCCCATCGCGCACGGCAGGGTGGCGTCAGGCCTCGTCGTCGGGTGACGGCGAGACCTGTCGTATGTACGCCGACCGCCGCAGCACAAGACGACCTCCGTCGCCTACCTCCAGGGATTCCCGCACCTTGTCCAAGCACGCCAAGCACGCCGCACCACGCGCCGCACGCACGGGCCGGTCCGCGAACCGACCCGTCTCGTCCGAGATGGGTGCGTCCGGCACGACCGCCGGACGACACCGCAGCGCGCCGCAGCGCGGCCCGCTCGCCGCGGCCCCGCGCAAGGCACTCGGTACGTCGGTCCTGCTCGGGTCGGTCGCGGTCGCCGCCACCGGTACGACGGTCGCCGGAGGCATCCTGTCGTCCTCCTCGGCCGGCCCCGCGACGCCGGCGTCGGCCTCGCTCGCGGCAGCGGCAGCGGCGCCGGCCGCCACGGCCGACCCGGAGCGCGCCGCCGAGGCGGCTGCCGCCAGCCTCGAGCGCGCCCCCCAGGTCTCGCGCTCGGCCGACCGTCGTGACGACACCGACCCGGTCAAGCAGGCCGCGCTCTCCGACGCCCGGGCCGACGGCCCGGCCCAGACCGGTGAGCAGGACCTGTCCGACGGCGACCCCCGCGACATCGCCCGGGTGCTGCTGGCCGAGTTCGGCTTCTCGTCCGACCAGTTCGGCTGCCTGGACTCGCTCTACGTCCGTGAGTCCAACTGGAACCCGCGCGCCGACAACCCCTCCTCGTCGGCCTACGGCATCCCGCAGGCGCTGCCCGGCTCCAAGATGGCGTCGGCCGGAGCCGACTGGGCGACCAACCCGGTCACCCAGATCCGCTGGGGCCTCGGCTACATCCGTGACCGCTACGGCAGCCCGTGCGGCGCCTGGGGCCACAGCCAGTCCCGCGGCTGGTACTGAACGCACCCGAGCTTGCGAGGGTGCGTTCGTCGGTGGTTGAGCAGCG
>NZ_JAPYPS010000111.1:0-5492 GCF_029937575.1 Nocardioides sp. | reverse complement strand
ACCGCGGGTGAGGGACGAACCCGCGACGGAGCGTGTCGAAACCCGGTGAGCCGGGTGCCGACCGCGAGGTCGGCGGAGCTCGGGTGGTCGTCGGTGGTTGAGCAGCGACCGCGGGTGAGGGACGAACCCGCGACGGAGCGTGTCGAAACCCGGTGAGCCGGGCGCCCGCGCCGACCCCGCCACTCCGACGCGTCGTCGAGAGGCGACAGGTCAGCGCCGGTGCGGGTTGAGCCACCTGGGACCATGGACCCGTGAGCGAACGCGACCCGGAGACCATGCTGCCCTACGGCTTCGGCGAGCCGCCGAGCGAAGGCTCCGACCTGGTTCGGTTCATCGCGGTGATCCTGGCCGGCGCCATCATGCTGGGCGCCTTGTTCCTGCTCATCCGGGCACGCCAGGAGAACAACTCCGAGTCGACCTACGAGGCGTGCCTCTCGCGGGTCGAGGCGCAGGAGAACCCGCCCGGGTTCCGTCCGGAGAACTTCTGCCAGCGACCGAAGTAGGTCAGGTCGCGACGAAGACCGTCGTGTGACCGGCGTACTCCCGCGGACCGTCGAAGTGCGGGAGGTGCCAGGGGACGTCCTCCTGCGACGAGTGGAGGTAGGCCACTGCCGCCGCGTGGTCACCGAAGAGCGCCCGCGTGCGGAGGTCGTCACGGGCGACGTCCTCGAAGTGGTGCAGCAGGGCGTCCTCGCCGTTCTCGCTGCTGAAGTGGGTCAGTACGGCCTCGCCGCCGGCCTCACGGCGCAGGTCGGCCATGTGCTCGTCGCCGTTCGTGACCGCGACGAAGCGGCCGCCCGGGCGCAGGACCCGGCGGATCTCGGCGAGGCCCCGGTGCAGGTCACCCACGTGGTAGAGCATCCACATGGCGGCGACGGCGTCGAACGACGCGTCGTCGAACGGCAGCTCCTCGACGTCGGCGACCCGCGCGTCGATGCCACGGCGGGACGTGAGCTCGACCAAGCGAGGCGACTGGTCGACCGCCTTCAGCTCGGCCCCGGGCAGCGCGGCGGCGATCCGCGCCGCGAAGGCGCCCGTGCCGCACCCGACCTCGAGCACGCGCTCCGGCTCCCCCTGGACGACGGCGGTCAGCGCCTCGCAGGACGGCTCGCGGCCGTCGAGGGTGGGGTGCCACACCGACGTGCGGGTCTCGAGGTGCTCCTCGGTGGCGTACTGGCGGCTGACGTGGTCGCGGTCGGTCATGCTCACGGGTGGGTCATCCCCTCGAGGTCGAGCGCGTCGTCGAGCTGCTGCTCGGTGAGCTCGCCGCGTTCGACGTATCCCTCGGCGACGACGGTCTCGCGGATCGTGGCGCCGGCTGCGAGCGCCTTCTTGGCCACCGAGGCCGCTGCCTCGTAGCCGATGTACTTGTTGAGTGGCGTGACCACCGAGGGTGACGACTCGGCGTAGGTGCGCATCCGTTCGACGTCGGCGGTGATGCCGGCCACGCAGCGCTCGGCCAGCACGGTGGTCGAGGTGGAGAGCAGCCGGATCGACTCGAGGACGTTGCGGGCGATGAGGGGCATCGCGACGTTCAGCTCGAAGCTCCCGCTGCTGCCCGCGGCCGTCACGGCTGCGTCGTTGCCGATCACCTGGAAGCAGACCTGCAGCGTCGCCTCAGGCAGCACCGGATTGACCTTGCCCGGCATGATGCTGGAGCCGGGCTGCAGGTCGGGCAGGTGGATCTCGGCGAGCCCGGTGGTGGGCCCCGACGACATCCAGCGCAGGTCGTTGCAGATCTTGATCAGACCGACCGCCACCGTCTTCAGGACGCCGCTGAGCTCGACCAGCGAGTCGCGCGTCCCCTGGGCCTCGAAGTGGTTCCGGGCCTCGCTGAAGGGCTGGCCGGTGGCCTCGGCGAGCAGCTCGATGACCCGCGGCGCGAACCCGGCCGGGGTGTTGATGCCGGTGCCGACCGCCGTGCCTCCCAGCGGAAGCTCGCGGACACGCGGGAGCACGGCCTCGAGGCGCTCCACGGCGTAGCGCACCGTGGCGGCGTACCCGCCGAGCTCCTGGCCGAGCATGACGGGGGTGGCATCCATCAGGTGGGTGCGGCCGGACTTGACGACGCCGGCGAACTCCTCGGCCTTGGCGGCCAGTGCGTCTCCCAGGACTCCCAGGGCAGGGGTCAGGTCCTCGACCACCGCCAGCGTGATGGCGACGTGCATGGCGGTGGGGAAGGTGTCGTTGCTCGACTGGCTCGCGTTGACGTGGTCGTTGGGGTGTACGGCGCCGTCCCCGTCGGCGGCAGAGCGCGCGACGAGGCTGGCGATCACCTCGTTGGCGTTCATGTTGGAGCTGGTGCCCGACCCGGTCTGGAAGACGTCGATCGGGAAGTGCTCGTCGTGGCGACCCTGCGCGACCTCGCGAGCGGCCGAGGCGATGGCCGAGGACTGCTCCTCGGTGATCACCTCGAGCTCGCCGTTGGTCTGGGCCGCCGCGGCCTTCACCTGGCCCAGGGCGTGGATCAGGCGAGGCTCCAGGGTGGTCCCGCTGATCGGGAAGTTGTCGACCGCGCGCTGCGTCTGGGCGCGCCACAAGGCTGCCTTCGGCACCTCGATCTCACCCATGGAGTCGTGCTCGATCCGGACGTCGTCGTGCGTGCTCACCCCTCGCACGTTACCGACCGGGTCTGTGCCGGGGCTGTCGGGCACCTGACGATCGGGTGACGAACGTGGTCCCGGCCGGCGGCTACAGGTGCTCGGCCACCAGGTCGGCCACGGCCCGCATCCCGGACGCGTTGGGGTGATAGGCCAGCGGCGTCCCGCGAGTGGGCAGCGTGAGCCCCACGGTCCACGGGTCCGCGGACCACGCATGGTGGTCGCGGCTGGCGGCCGCGACGCTGACGAGCTCACACCCGGTGGCCTCGGCTGCCTCCGCGGTGATCTCCTCGAGACCTCCGGCGAGGTGCCGGGCGAGGTCGGCGTGCGGGCGACGCAGGGGGAAGGACCGCTCACCGGCAGGCGGCAGCAGGGTGAGGTAGTCGATGAAGACCACCCGGGCTCGAGGGGCTCTTTCCCGTACGGCGCGTCCGACGGCGCGCATCGCCGGGGCGAGCCGGGCGAGGGCGAGCTCCCGGGCGTGCGGGTCGAGCGCGTCGCGCAGCCGTGGGCCCACGAGCGGGAGGGCGCGGGTCAGACGCGGCAGCGTGGCGACGTACATCCCCGGGACGTAGGCGATGTCGTTGCCGCCGATCGTGATCGTCACCAGGGTCTCGGTGCCGTCGAGTGCGTCCACCTGCGGCGCGGAGGAGTTCTGTCGGGTGTGCAGGACGTGCGCGGTCGTGGCTCCGGAGTAGGAGACGTCGACCAGGTCGTGACCGAGGTCGGCGGCGAGCAGGCTCGGGTAGTTGCGCGTCGAGCGCATCGCAGCGGCGGGGCTGCCGGGCGCCCGGGGGAGCAGCCCGGGGCCGGCCGCCATGGAGCTGCCGAGAGCCACGTATCGCGTCATGGGTGAATCCTGCCGCAACCCGGACGACTACGGTGATCCGGTGACGCAGTGGCTCGACGACCTCAGCACCCTGCAGGTGCTCCTCCTCGTCGCCGGGGTCACCCTCGGCGGCTCGGTCCTCGCGGCGATCGTGGGGGCGGTGCTGGTGCGCATGGGGCTGCGCCGGCCGTGGTTCCTCCAGATGCTCAGCCGGTTGGCCTACAAGGTCCTGGGCGTCATCAAGCGTCCGCTGACCATCGTGGTCCTCGACGAGGTCGCCGCGGTGATCCAGACCGGCAAGTACACCAAGAACATCTCCGACGCCCTGCTCGAGAACCACGACGAGCTGAAGGCGCTGGTCGCCGAGAAGGTCCGTGAGGACCCCAACGCGCGCATCGTCAGCAAGCTCCCCGGCTACGACACGATCGTCTCGGAGGCCTCCGAGACCGTGATGCGGGTGATCATCGAGATGCTCAGCGATCCCCGGATGGACGAGCTCGTCGCGGACCTGCTGCGCAACAACCTGCAGCAGATCCGCACGGCCGTGCGACAGAAGGACCACGAGGCCGTCGGCGAGCCCACCGATCCGGACCCGATCCCGGAGCACGCTCCCCGTCCCCGGTCGGAGCGCTCGGGTCAGCCGTCGGACGGGTCGGCGACGCGACCCACGTAGAGCCAGTACTGCTCATCGCGGCCCTGCAGCACCACGTCGAGCGGGATGGTCTCGCTCCCTTCGTAGACCGACGCCACCGCCTCGCCCAGGGCCGGGGCGCGGTCGGCCGACCAGATCCCCACCGCTCCGCCTGGGCGCAGGATCCGCGCCACCTCGGTCAGGAACGGCGGCGCGTAGAGCGCGGCGTTGGCGTCGTGGACGAGGTAGCCGGGGCCGTTGTCGACGTCGAGGAGGACCAGGTCGTACGACGCCGGGCGGGCCTCGGCGACGGCAGTCGCGATATCGGCGACCACGACCGTGGCGCGCTGGTCGGCCAGCAGGGCGGGTCCGTGCGGCACGGTGCCGTCGCGCATCCACTCGACGAGTGCCTGCTCGATCTCCACGACGGCGCAGGTCTCCACGCGGGGATCGGCCAGCACCTCGTGCATCGTGAACCCCAGCCCCAGGCCCCCGACCAACACGGCTCGTGGCTCGGCGACCAGGCCGAGCGCGGCGGTGGCGAGAGCTCGCTCGGTGCCGACCTCGACGGTGTCCATCACGAAGACGCCGTTGGCGCGCAGCTCGAGCACCCGCGGACCGGCATGGCCGGGCTCGCGCTCGCGCAGGACCAGCTCACCGCGCTCCGACTCGGCCCGCGCGACCTCGATGTGCTCCATCACCCCATCCTGCCTCGCCCGACCTGTCCCTCGGGGTGGGCCGCGCCGACCGTGCGACTGGCACGCTGGAACCATGGACGAGCACACCAAGGACCAGCACACCGAGGGCGAGCACACCAAGGACCAGGACGCCCGCGAGGGTCAGGTCTCTGAGGTCGCCGCGATGGACCCGGCAGACGCCGACACCCCGATCTCCGACGACCAGTCGGTCGCCGGATCTCCCAGCGACGAGTCGGGTGAGGTCGACGACGGGCCGCAGGGACCGAACGCGCGAACGGGGTCGGACCGGGCGTAGTCCTCCTCAGGGCTGGGTGGCGCCCGTCTTCGTGGTTGGTGTGTGGCGCCCGTCTTCGTGGTTGGTGTGGCGTCCGCGCGCGTAGTCGACCGGGTCTCGCCGTCAAGGATCGCCTGCGGCGCCCGCTTCGCGGTGCCTTCGGCATCCGTTGACTGCGAGCCTCTCCCGGTCGACTGAACGGCGCGCTCAACGGCGAGGGCTCCGCCCACGCCGCCGCATGCGCGGGCGCCACACCCGTCACATGCTTCACATCGTCTTGCCGGTTGGGTGAAGACTGCAGGTTTCCGGCCGGTTTTCGTGTCGTCTCTGCCCAACGGATGAGCGAATGTGACTCGTGGGACTGAAGAGGTGGGGCCGCGCTTGCGCGGGCGGCGCCACCGAGCGCAGCGAGGGGGCTCCGCCCCGTGCGCCGTGACAGCCGACCTACCGGGTCCCGCAG
>NZ_JAPYPS010000027.1 GCF_029937575.1 Nocardioides sp. | reverse complement strand
GAGGCACCCAGTGCCTCGGAATCACGCGTCAGTGACTACTGGGGGGCGGGGGCAGCGGGCAGCAGCCCGAGCTCGGCGTTGTCGGCGTCGGCCAGGGGTGGCCGGCGCGGCCCGTCTCCGCGGGTGTCCGGGAGATAGATGGCGGCCGCCGTCGCGGCCAGCATCCCGACGGCGAGCAGGCAGAGGCCGATCGTGTAGCCCCGCTCGAGGGGAAAGCCCGACGGTCCGAGCTGAGCGGTCAGCACGCCGGCCATGACGGCAGATCCGATGGAGCCGCCGATGGTGCGGATGTTGGCGTTCATGCCGCTGGCGACACCCGTCTGACTTCGAGCCACGCTCGCGATCACGACGCCGGCCAGCGACGAGAAGACCAGGCCGGAGCCGAGGCCCTGTCCGGTGGTGGCCAGGAAGAGCTCCCACTTGGCGTCGTGGAAGAACGCCATCGACGCGAAGGCCGCGGCGCTGATCAGGGTGCCGGCCATGATGACCACACGTGCGCCGACCCTCGAGATGAACCACGCCGTGGTGAAGCCCACCAGGAAGCTCGCCATGGCGCTCGGCAGGAGAAGGTTTCCGGACTCGCTGATCGTGGCGTCGAAGCCGTAGCCGGCCGACGAGGGGGTCTGGAAGAACTGGGGCAGGAAGCCGAACGACGCGAAGGTGCTGAACCCGACGAAGAACGCGATCACGTTGGTCGTCCAGACACCGCGCATGCGCATCATCTGCATGTCGATCATCGGTACGGCGACACGCATCTCGGTGCGCACCCACAGCATGCCGCCGACGACCGAGGTCACCAGGAGCGAGACGACGGCGGGTGAGCCCCAGCCCCACTTGTTGCCCTGGCTCACAGCGAGGAGGAGAGCAACGAGCGTGACCGCCAGCGGCAGCGCAGGGAGCACCGGGACGCCGCCCGGGGTGCGTTCAGGTGACTCCGGCACGAGCACCAGGGCAGCCAGGGCGGCGACGGCCGTGACGATCATCGGCAGCCAGAAGAGCCAGTGGTAGCCGAGCACGTCGACGATGGGGCCCGCGATCACGATGCCGAAGCCGAACCCGACCGCGGTCAGCGAGGCGATGACGCTGAGGGCGCCGGTGACCCGGCCGGTGAACTCGTCGCGGATGATGCCGAAGGACAGCGGCAGCACGCCGCCGCCGAGCCCCTGCACGACGCGGGCCGCGATGAGCCATCCGATGGACGGCGCCAGTGCTGCCGCCAGGGAGCCGACGGAGAGCATGAGCAGGGTGGCGACCAGGACCTTCTTCTTGCCGACGGCGTCGCCGACGCGCCCGAGGATGGGAGTGGCGATGGAGGCCGAGAGCAGGTAGCCCGTCAGGACCCAGGTGACGGTGGCCTGATCGGTGTCGTACTCCACCTGGATCGTCTGGAGCACCGGGACGATGAGGGACTGGAGCAGTGCGAAGGCGGAGACCGAGACAGCCAAGACCACGAAGGTGACTCGCTGCTGGCGCAGGGAGGCTCGGCGGGTGGTTGGTTGCATCAGGCAACGAAGTCTAGCCGGATCCGGAGGCCGGCAGCGCGATGCGCGCTCGGTCGGTCGCTCAGGACCTGGTGCGCAGGACCTTGGCCATGCGCTTCGGCTCGAAGTCGAAGGTGAGCAGGGTGCCGAAGTTCTGCCCGAACACCGTGGGGTCGGCGCCGCCGTCCCGGATCGCGTAGAGGATCGCCGGACCGACGTACGGGCGACTGGCGGCCGCCTCCAGTGACCGCACCAGCAACGCGGCCTGTTCCTTCTGGCTCGGTCCGTCGGTCGAGGTCGAGTTGCCGATCTCGGTGAACCAGATCGGTCGGTCGGCATGACCTCGACGTCGCATGAGGGTGCGTACGTCGTCCACGTCGCCGTAGACGCGCTTCCACGAGGCCTCGGACTCGGTGGTGTACGGGTGCAGCGAGATGGCGTCGAAGAACTTCGCGGCGCCCGCTGCGTACATGCGGCGCACGAACGTGGGCATCCTGAAACCCTTGTCATTGTCGAGTCCGGCGGTCAGCGACCCGGCCAGGACGGTCGAGCGGCGGTCCTGCTTCTTGATCGCTCGGTAGGCGCGCTTGACCAGCTTGGTGTAGGTCTCCGGCGCCCGCGAGTGGTAAGACTTGCCGCCGTAGTGGGAGGCGAGGTTGGGCTCGTTCCAGAGCTCCCAGTGGCGGACCTTGCTGCCGAAGTGCTGAGCGGCGGCGCCGGCGAACCTGCCGTAGGCCTTGGCGGAGCGAGGCGGGGCGGTTGCCTCCGACTCGGCTGCCCGAGCCCACGTCGGGGCGTAGGAGATGTTGGCCAGCACCGTGAGGTCGTGCCGGCGGGCCGCACGCACCACGCGGTCGACCTGGCTCCAGTCGTGGGTCCCGCGCACGGACTCGATGTGCGACCAGTTGAAGGGGACGCGCAGCCAGGTGGCGTCGGTGCGGGCCACCGCGTCCAGTTGTCGACGCAGGTCACCGCGGCTCAGCTGCACGAGCCTGGCCCCGTCGGAGAACCCGTAGCCGGCTCTGGGGACCACGAGGGCGGCGCGGCCCCGCCGCTCCTGCTGCGGGGCGTCGGAGAGCTGCTCGGACGCGCTGGACCCTGACGGCGTCGTGCCACGGTCGGCGCCGGTCGTCGGCATCGCCATGGCGCTCAGGACGAGCGCTGCGACGAGACCGAGCACGAGGGCGATTGCGGCGGAGACGGCGCGCAGGCCGGGGAGCTGGGTACGGCGAGACATGGGGGGGAGTCCTCAACGGAAGGGGCGGCGCTCTTCCCGTATCCGCTCCGGGCCCCGGCTATGCCCCGATTCGCTCATCACGACGAAACTCACCCTTCCAGGAGAGCAGCGCGACCGTCACGGAAGCAGAGTGACCACCGACAGCACGGTCGCCAACACCTTGGGACGGAAGTCGTAGGTGAGCAGCGTCCCGAAGTTCTGCCCGTATTCGGTGCGGTCGGTCCCGCTGTCCCGGATCGCGTAGAGAAAGGCCGGCCCGACGTAGGGGCGGGCTGCGGCCGCCGCAAGCTCCTTGACCACCCACGCCGCCTGGGCGACCTCCGAGAGCCCGCCGAGCGGACTCGTGTGGCCGAACTCGGTGTACCAGATCTTGCGCCGCCCGTTCTTGTGAGCGCGCATCAGCTCGCGCACCTCGGTGACGTCGCCGTAGACCCGGTCCCACGACGCGGGGGACGTGGTCGTGTAGGGGTGCAGCGACATCGCGTCGAAGAAGCGTCGGGCCCCGGCGTCGTACATCCGCGACACGAACGTCGGCATCGAGTAGGTCTCGTCGGTGTCCATGCCAGGAGCCAGCGCCCCTGCCACGACGACCGACCGGCGGCTCTCGGCCTTGATCGCCCGGGACGCCTTCTTGAGCAGTCGGGTGTACTTCTCCGGAGCGTGCGCATGAGTCGCCGGCCCCCCGAAGAACTTCGCGAAGTTGGGCTCGTTCCAGATCTCGAAGTGCTTGACGCGTCCGGCGAAGTGGTGCGTCGCGGCGCCGGCGAAAGCGCCGTAGGCGCGTCCCGCCCTCGGCGGACCCGTGCCCGTCGTCCGGGAAGCACGTGCCCAGGCGGGTGCGTAGGCGAGGTTGGCCAGGACCTTCAGACCGTGCGCCCGGGCGCGGTCGACCACCCGGTCGACCTGGCTCCAGTCATAGACACCGCGGGTGGACTCGATCAGCGACCAGTTGAAAGGCACCCGCAGCCACCGTGCGCTGGTGAGCGCGACCGCCTCGAGCTGCTTCTCGAGGTCCTCCGGGCTCATCTGGACCAGCTTCATCCCGTCCGCAAAACCCAAGCCGGCCTTCGGGATGACCAACTCGTCGACCAGCGGCAGCAGGTCGCGGGACTGGACTGCCGTGAGCACCCGGTCGATCCCCGGATCGGGCGCGGTGCCCTCGGCGCCCGCGGGCCCCTGTGCGGATGCACAGGTGACGACGGCCAGTGTTGCAGCCAGTACGACGGCGCGCGTGCGCCCCAAGATCCCCATGGTCTTTCCCTCCCGAAAGGTTCTGCTCCAACCCCCCAGGGTATGCGGGCTTGCCGGTCCTGGTGGCAGAACGGGTCATTCAGATCGTGAGCGGTGGGAGCGACGCAGGGTGCGGTACAGCGGTTTCGGCTCGAAGTCGTGGCTCAGGAGGGATCCGAAGTTCGCACCCACCTCCGCCGTGCTGGCGCCGTTGTCACGGATGGCGTAGACGAATGCCGGGCCGACGTAGGCTCGGCCGGCGGCGGCCTCGAGCTGCTCGAGGATGAGACGTCGTTGGGCCTGGGGGCTGACGCCACCCGCCCAGGTGGAGTGACCGAGCTCGGTCCACCAGATCGCCAGTTGCTTGTTGTGGTGCTCGACCATCAGACGACGGACCCGCTGCACGTCGGCGTAGACCCGTCGTCGGGTCGCATCCGTACCGCTGCCGATGTAGGGATGCAGGGCGAGGGCGTCGAAGGAGCCGCGCGCGCCGGCGTCATACATGCGTCGCACGAAGGCGGACATGGAGTACGAGGATGAGGAATCGGTGCCCGCCGCCAGTGCGCCGGCGACGACGACCGGGCGCCTCTGGACCCGGTGGATGGCCCGATAGGCGGGCTTCAGCAGGCGGGAGTAGAGCTCGGGGGCGTTCCCGTGGGTACGGATCCCGCCGAAGGAGCCGTTGAGGTTGGGCTCGTTCCAGATCTCCCAGTGCGTGATCTTCCCGCGGTAGCGCTTGGCGACCGCGGCACTGAACCGGGCGTAGGTGCTCGGGTCCTGGGGCGGAGCGGAGGGCTCCGAGAGGAGCGCTCGTGCCCATCGGGGTGCCTGCGAGATGTTGGCCAGGATGGAGAGGTCGTGCCGTCGCGCCTTGCGGACGATCCGGTCGAGGACCGTCCACTGGAAGCGACCTCTGCGCTGCTCGATCTGTGACCAGTTGACCGGGACCCGCAGCCACGTGGCGCCCGTGCGTTCGACGGCCGTGAGCTGGCGCTCGAGTGCCCGAGGGGTCAAGGACAGGATGCTCATGCCGTCGGCGAAGCCGAAGCCGGCGTCGGGGACCACGACCGGCCCGGGGACGCGGCGCGAGCTCTGCGGTGCCTCGGAAGTCACCCCAGGACTGCTCGGCCTGTCCGCGGCGGGCGCCGCCGGGGCCGGCAGCGGCGCCGACAGAAGCAGGACGATGGCGCCGCAGCACCACGCTCGGCCGGTCAGCGCAGGCGAAGGGCTCACCCGAGCCATCGTCCCCTACGCGGGCCTCGTTGTCTGCGGCAGCCGCCTGGGAGCGCCACTACGCTGTGGCTGGTGGAGCTGCTGCGCACGCCCGACGACCGTTTCGCCGGCCTCGACGACTACCCCTGGCCGCTACCCCTGGCCGCCGCGGTACGCCGGCCTCGCCCACGGCGTCCGGATGGCGTACGTCGACGAGGGGCCGCGCGATGCGCCGGTCGTGCTGATGCTGCACGGCGAGCCGACCCGGGGCCATCCGGTTCCTGGCGGGGACGAGGGCGTTCCCCTCGCTGGTGCCGACGACGAGCGAGGATCCCGCGATGGCGGCCAACAATGCTGCGTGGGCGGGTCTCGCGGGCTACGAAAGACCGTTCCTGACGCTGTTCGGGCGCAAGGACCCGATCCTCGGGAAGGGTGATGTGCCGCTGCAGGCGCACGTGCCCGGCGCCGCCGGACGACCGCACGCCCGCCTCGATGGAAGTCACTTCGTGCAGGAGGACTGCGGTCCCGAGCTGGCGCGTCGGATCGTCGACCTGGTGCGCACCACCTCGTAGCGGACCCGCTGGCCGGGTAGGTGTTTTCTACTCATGGTCGGACCCGGCGCAGCGTGGTGAGGTGATCTCCTCCCTGCCTGTCTGCCTGAGAAGGATTCCCGATGACCACGCTCGCCCGCGCCCGTCGCTCCACTCGCACCCTGCTGGGTCTGGCCGCCGCCGGTACCCTGCTGCTCGCCTCCGGCTGCAGCGCCGAGGACGTCGCCGACCGGGTGGCCGAGAAGGCCATCGAGAACGCGGGCGGTGGTGACGCGAACGTCGACTTCGACGTGGACTCGGGGGAGCTCGTGGTCGAGACCGACGAGGGCAGCTTCAGCTCGGGAGGATCCCTGCCCGACGACTTCCCCAGCGACCAGATCCCCCTGGTCGACGGCGACGTCATCCAGGCGGCCTCGTCGCAGCAGACCGGCGCATCGGGCTTCGTGGTCCTGGTGATGGTCGGTGCCGGGGTGGACGAGGCGCTCTCCGAGGCCGAGCAGCTGTTGCTGGACGCCGGCTACGAGGGCGACCCCGAGATGGCCGAGATCCCCGGCATGACCGTCAGGCAGCTGACGAAGGCGCCGTACGCGGTGCTGCTCTCGGGCTACGAGGCCGACGGCGGCACCGCCGTCAACTACGTGATCTCCGACGACTCGTAGGACAACGACGAAGCCCCCGGCGCGCGATGCGGACCGGGGGCTTCGTGGTGGTACGGCATCAGGGACTTGAACCCCGAACCCGCTGATTAAGAGTCAGCTGCTCTGCCAATTGAGCTAATGCCGCATGTGGTGCTTGCGAAGGAAGAACATACCAGCGGGCGGCCAGCGGGTGAAATCGAGATGTGCCCTCGACGGATCCGCAGGGCTCAACGGGAGGCCAGGACGGCCTGCGCGGCGTTGTGGCCGCCCAGACCGGAGACGGCGCCACCGCGGCGCGCCCCCGAGCCGCACAGCAGGACGGAGTCGAGGTGGGTGGCCACGCCCCACTGCTGGGCAGGCGTGTCCATCCGCGAGCGGTGCGAGGCCCAGGGCCACTCGAGGTCACCGTGGAAGATGTGGCCGCCGGGCATCGCCAGGTCGCGCTCGACGTCCTGGGGGATCTTCGCCTCGATGCAGGGGTTGCCGGCCGCGTCGCGGGCCACGCACGAGGCGAGCGGCTCGACGAGGTGCTGGTCGAGGGAGGCGATGGCGCGCTCGACGGCCAGCGCCTTGGTGGCATCGGGGTCGGCCTCGAAGAGAGCCGCGGGTGTGTGCAGCCCGAAGTACGTCAGGGTGTGCGTGCCGTCGGGCACGTCGCCGAGGATGGACGGGTCGGTGAGCGAGTGGCAGTACACCTCGCCCGGCATGGTGCTCGGCACCCGGCCGGCGGCGGCGTCGGCGTACGCCGCCTCGACCTGCGAGTAGTCCTCGCCGAGGTGCAGGGTGCCGGAGAAGGCGACCGCCGGGTCGACGCCCGAGCGCAGGCGGGGGAGACGGTCCAGCAGCACGTTGATCTTGAGCTGGGAACCCTGGGGCTTGGTGCTGTCGTCGACAGGCTCACCCAGCAGGTGCTTGAGCACCCACGGCGCGACGTTGGCCAGCACCCGGCTGGCCGCGATCGTGTGGGTGCCGTCGACGCCGTCGTAGGTCACTTCGGCGCCGGAGCCCGACGCGTCGGCCCGGATCTCTCGGACCCCGGCGCCGGTCACGATCTCGGCCCCGGCTGCTGCCGCCGCGCGGGCCAGGGCGTCGGTCACGGCGCCCATGCCGCCGACCGGGACCCGCCACTCGCCGGTGCCGTTGCCGATGAGGTGGTAGAGGAAGCACCGGTTCTGGATCAGGGACTCGTCGTGCATCGAGGCGAACGTGCCGATCAGGGCATCGGTCGCTACCACTCCGCGCACGGTGTCGTCGACGAAGCGGCGCTCGATCGCGGCACCCAGCGGCGTGGTGACCAGGTCGCGCCAGATGCCTGGGTCCACCCGTGCGGCCAGCTCCCGGTCGGTCGGCAGTGGCTCGAGGAGGGTGGGAGCGACGACGTGTGCGAGCTCGGCGACGTCGGCGTAGAACTCTCGCCACGCATCGTACTCGCGCGCCGAGCCGGTCAGCTCGTGGAAGGAGCGTCGGGTTGCGTCGCGCTCGACGTACAGGCCACCGGGCTTCTGGTCGCGCAGCGTCGGGGTGTAGGAGGCGGTCGGCCGCGACACGAGCGTGATGTCGAGGCCGAGGTCGGCCATCAGCTGCTCCGGCATCACCGACACCAGGTAGGAGTAGCGCGACAGCCGGGTCGGGTGGCCGCTGAATGCGGGCGCCGAGATGGCGGCGCCACCGGTGTGGTCGAGGCGCTCGAGCACCTGGACCGACAGGCCCGCACGGGCCAGGTAGGCGGCGGCGACGAGGCCGTTGTGGCCGCCCCCGACAATGACGACGTCCTTGCTGTTGCCTGTGCCACTCACCCGGTCACCGTAGCGATCGGGCGCGCCTCGCCCTTCGGGGGTGCCGGGGCCGCGCGTGACGACTGGCACTGTCCGTTACGGTCCACCGAGGGCGGCGCTCGCCGCGGGAGGGGGAGGCGTGGAGATCTGGATGCGCGTCCGGGTGCCGGTGCTCTTCGTCGTTCTCGTTGTCGCGGCGATCGCGGCCGCCGCGAGTGCCCCGGACGCCGGGTTCGTCGCGGGACTGTGGCCCATCGGGCTGGCGGTGGGCCTGCTCCTGCTGGCGCCCCGGCGTCTGGCCCCGGTCCTGCTCCTCGCCGTCCTCGTGATCGCGACTGCCTCGGTCGGTTGCGTGGCCCAGCCCTTCGACGTCGCCCTCGGGTACGGCGTCGGGGTCACCCTCGAGGTCGCCCTCGCGACCCTCGTCCTGGCCGGGGGGCCGCGTGGTGGCTCCGGCGGCGGCGCGCTGCGCACCGATGCCGACCTCCGGCGCTGGTTCACCGCCTGCTTCGGTGCCGCGGGCGTCGGCGCTGTCGCGATGACCCTCACCGCGTGGATGGCGGGCGCGGGGAGCCCGGTCACGACCGGCATCGGGGTGGGCCTGGCCCACCTGGCGTCGCTGCTGATCCTCACGCCGTTCTTCCTGCGCCCTCCCGAGCACGGGTCGATCGCACGCGGAGGGGAGCGAACGGTCCAGTGGGTCGCCGTCGTCGTCGCGGTGCCGTTGCTGTTCCTTCCCGCGGCCGCTCCCGGCCTGATCTTCGCGATGATCCCGCTGCTCGCCTGGGGTGCGCTGCGGATCTCGCCGTACGCCTCCATGGCACAGCTGCTCGGGGTCGTCACCTGCGCGGTCGGCTTCGCGTGGGCGGGCCGCGGCCCCTTCCCGCCCGACCCCGAGGTCTTCGGCGTTCCTTCCCAGCTGGAGGGGGCGCTCATCCACGGCTTCGCGATTGCCTGTGCGGTCATCGTCGTACCCCTCATGCTTCGGGTGGGTGAGTACCTCGCTGCGGCCCGGGAGGCAGACGCAGAGCGATTCCTCGTGAGCAACATCGTCGATAGCGCCACCGGCGTGGCGATCATCGTGACCGACGAGATCGGACGGATCGTCCGCTTCAACCCGGGGGCGGAGCGGCTGCTCGGCTATCGCGCCGAGGAGGTGCTCGGTGAGTTCACGCCGTTCCTCCACACCGACGACGCCGTGGCCGACAAGGCCGGCGAGCTCGGGGTGCGCGCCGACTACGTCGACGTCGTGCTCGGCATGGTGGACCTGGCCGACGGAAGCCTGTTCCGGTTCCGGCGCAAGGACGGTGTGGAGCGGATCCACAACACGACGATCACCGGGCTGGTCGACCGCAGGGGGCGCGCCACGGGCTACCTGAGTACGTCGGAGGACGTCACCGACGCAGTCGTGGTCGAGGAGGCGCTGCGGGCGGCGCTGGCCGCGGAGCAGGAGGCTGTCGAGAAGCTCCGCGAGGTCGACGTGGTGAAGGACGCCTTCGTCTCGACGGTCAGTCATGAGCTGCGGACCCCGATCACCAGCATCCTCGGCTACTTGGAGGTGCTCTCGGACGGCTCGCTCGGCGATCTCGGGCCGCGCCAGGTCGACGCGCTGGCGCGGGTGACCTCCAACAGCCACCGCCTGCTGAGTCTGATCGACGATCTCCTCACGCTGTCGCGGGTAGCCGAGCACGGCGTGCAGGTGGCGCACACGGTCTTCGACCTGCGGCTTGCGGTGCGGGAGGGGTGCGCCGTCGTGGTGCCGACGCTGTCGCACCCGCGACGACTGACCCTCGAGACGACGGCGCCGGACCAGCCGATGCTGGTCCGGGGCGACCGGGAGATGGTCGAGCGGGTTCTGGTGAACCTGCTGAGCAACGCGGTCAAGTTCACCCCCGACGGCGGCCTGATCAGGGTGGAGCTGGCGGTGGAGGAGCCCGAGGTGGTGCTGCGCGTGAGCGACAACGGCATCGGGATCCCCGAGGAGGAGCAGGCGGAGCTGTTCACCCGGTTCTTCCGCTCCTCGCTCTCCCAGGGGAGAGCCATCCCGGGGAGCGGGCTCGGGCTGTCGATCACCCGCTCGATCGTCGAGCGCCACGGCGGGTCCATCAACGTCCACTCCGAGGTCGGCCGGGGCACGGTGGTCGAGGTGAGGCTGCCCGATGCGCACGGGAATGTGCAAGATTCAACTACTGTTGACCCGGGTGACCGAGTCGACAGACCCGCTGGCGACTCCTCGAACAGATGACCAGGAGGTGGGCGCGATGCCCGCAGTGACCGTGGACGACCTGACCGTGCTGGACCGGGTGAAGGCTCCCGGCCTCGGCGACGTGCCCCGCCCCGTGTGGGCCGTCAGCACCGCACCCCAAGGCTACGAGGGCGAGGGCTTCCCCGTACGGCGTGCGTTCGCCGGTCTCGACATGGCGCACCTGGACCCCTTCATCATGATGGACCAGATGGGCGAGGTGGAGTATGCGCCGGGCGAGCCCAAGGGCACCTCGTGGCACCCGCACCGCGGTTTCGAGACCGTTACCTACATCATGGACGGCACCTTCGACCACCAGGACTCCCACGGCGGTGGCGGCACCATCACCAACGGGGACACCCAGTGGATGACGGCCGGATCCGGCCTGCTGCACATCGAGGCGCCGCCGGAGTGGATGGTCACCCAGGGTGGCCTGTTCCACGGGGTCCAGCTGTGGGTGAACTTGCCGCGCGACTCCAAGATGAGCACCCCGAAGTACCAGGACATCCGCTCCGGCGAGGTGCAGCTGCTCACCTCGCCCGACGCGGGCGCGCTCGTGCGTGTGATCGCGGGCACGGTAGACGGCCACGCCGGCCCCGGAGCCACCCACACCCCGATGTCCCTGGTGCACGCCACCATCGAGCCGGGCGCGCGCCTCGACCTCCCGTGGGACGTCGACTTCAACGCGCTGGTCTACGTCCTCAACGGACATGGCACCGTGGGCAGCGGTGGCACCGGTGACGCCGCCTCCAGCCCGCTCCACACCGGACAGTCGGCCGTCATGGGCGCTGGGGACTACCTGACGATCACCGCCGACGGCTCCCAGGAGAGTCGCTCGCCGAAGATGGACGTGATCGTCGTCGGGGGACGTCCCATCCGTGAGCCGCTGGCCTGGGCCGGTCCGTTCGTGATGAACACCAAGGCCGAGGTCATGGAGGCCTACCAGTCGTTCCAGCGCGGCGACTTCGGGCAGGTGCCCGCCTGACGGAGTCGGCACTGGTGGCTGGTGCCGGCCCTGGTGGCCGGTGTGGGGCCGCGCCGAGGCCCTGAGCGTAAGAGGCCCTGCAGGATCGGGTGCATGGTTGGGCCTGGTGATTGCGGTGGTGGGGCCGCGCGCGTAGCCGACCTGCTCTTCGGGATGCTGCCGGTGGGTGCGGTGGTGGGGCCGCGCGCGTAGCCGACCTGCTCCCGCCGTCAAGGATCTCGCTGCGCTCGCCCGCTTCGCGGCGGCCTGCGGCCGTCCTTGACTGCGGGCCCCGGCCGGTCGGCTCTCACGGCGCTTGCGGGCAGGCCCCGCCTCGCTGCGCTCGGCTGCGCCGCCCGCGCAAGCGCGGCCCCACCCCATCAGTCCCACGGGTCACATTTGCTCACCGAGTGGTCACAGACGACAAGAAAATCGACTTAGAACCTGCAGTCTTCGCCCACTCGATACGACGATGTGAAGCATGTGACGGGTGGGGCGCCCGCGCATGCGGCGGCGCGAGCTTGCTCGTGCCGTCAGCGCGTCGAACAGTCGACCGGGAGAGGCTCGCAGTCAAGGACGGCCGCAGGCCGCCGCGAAGCGGGCGCCGCAGGCGATCCTTGACGGCGAGACCCGGTCGACTACGCGCGCGGGCGCCACGCCGACCCGCAGAGCGAGTCAGCACCACGAGCGCGCGGGCGCCACACCAGCCACAAGGGACGGGTCAGCACCACGAGCGCGCAGGCGCCACCCCCACCCCGCAGAACGACCAGCCCCCGAGGAACGCCGTCCACCGTCCGCGTCACGGCTAGCCTCGCCCGCATGAGCTCCGCACGCCTGTACCGGGACGACCACGGCATCCCGCACGTCCGGGCTGCGTCGATGCTCGAGCTGGCCGCGGGGCAGGGACTGATCACGGCGCGCGACCGCACGTGGCAGCTGGAGTGGCAGCGACGCCGCGCGACCGGGACGACGGCCGAGCTGGTGGGGGAGTCCGGGCTCGGTTGGGACCGGCTGGCACGGCAGACCCTGCTGGTCGACACCGCTCGCCGAGCCCATGCGGCGCTGTCGGCCGAGAGCCGGGCCTTCGTGGCGGCGTACGTCGACGGGGTCAACGCGGGACTGCGCCACGACGCCCATGAGCTCTCGGCACTCGAGGCGACGCCCCAGCCGTGGGAGGAGTGGACGCCGCTGGCGGTCTTCCACGGTCAGCACCTGCTCTTCGCCGGACTCGGCGGTGAGCTGTGGCGGCGTCGGCTCGAGGCGGCGCTGGGCGAGCAGGCGCACCTGATCAGCTACGAGGGGATCCCCGCCAACGGAAGCAACGCCTGGGCCGTCGGCGGTGGCCGTACCGCGTCCGGGCGGCCGCTCGTCGGGGGCGACCCGCACCGGGTCATCGAGCAGCCGGGCGTCTACATGCAGGTGCGTCTGGCGTGCGAGGACCCGCCTGAGCCCTGCGACGTCGTGGGCTTCGCCTTTCCCGGCGTCCCCGGGGTCCAGCACTTCGCCCACGCCGGCGACGTGGCGTGGGCGATCACCAATGCTGCCGCCGACTACCAGGACGTGTACGACGAGCAGTCGCCGCCCGACGATGTCGTGCACGAGCGCACCGAGACGATCGTGGTGCGCGAGGAGGGCGGCTACCGGGAGGAGTCCGTCGAGGTCGTCGAGACCGCGCGCGGGGTCGTCTTCGAGCCCGGGCACAGTCTTCGGGACGCCTCGACGGTGCTGGGAGACGTCGGCTTCGAGGCGCTCCTGCCGCTGCTCAGGGCCCGGACGGTCGACGACGTGGACGCCGCGCTCGAGCACTGGGTGGAGCCGGTCAACAACGCGGTGATCGCCGACGTGCACGGCACCGTTCGCTACCGCATCGCAGGCCGGGTCCCCACCCGGTCGGCCGATGGGGCGCAGTGGACCGGGTGGCTCGAGGCTCCCCGGCACGACGTCGGGCCCGACGGGCAGGTCGTCACCGCCAACGAGCGTCGCGGCCCCGAGAGCGAGGCCGTCGGCGGGGCCTTCGCTCCGCCGTACCGCGCGCGTCGGATCACCGCTCTGCTCCGCGGCCGTTCCGACCTCACGACGCAGGACTTCGTCGAGATCCTCGACGACACCCTGCTCGGGACGGTCCCAGCACTGACGGCCCTGGTGCCTGGCGCCTTCGACGGCTTCGACGGCCGGATGGAGGCCGACTCGTTCCAGGCGGCGAGGTTCGCGGCCTGGCGCACCGCCCTCGTCGGCCGCCTCGCCGAGCGCCCCGAGCTCGCGGCGCTCTTCGACCCTCCGGCCGAGCACCAGCACGATGCGGTGTTCGCCGCGTTCCTCGACCCGACGCACCGGATCGCGCTGTCGCTGCCGACGCTGGCCGGAGCAGGCACTCCGTTCGGGATCGACCTCGCGGTCCTGGCCCGCGAGGCGCTCGAGGAGGTCGACACCTTCCCTCCCGCGACCTGGGGCGAGACCCACGTCTTCGCGCCGACCCACGCCGTACCAGACGTGGATGGCTCCGCCTTGTCGCAGCCGGCCATCTCGGGGGACAGCGACTGCGTGCGGTGCACCTCGTCGTACCCGGCCCAGACCGATCTCTGCTCCCGCGGCTCGGTGGCGCGCTACGTGTGGGACCTCGCCGACCGCACCGCTGGCGGCTGGGTGGTCCCCACCGGTGCTGCCGGAGATCCGGGGGACCCGCACCACCACGACCAGCTCGATGCGTGGGCGAGCGGCGAGCTGCTCCCGATCGTCACGGACTGGTCGCTGCTCGACGAGGTGGAGCTGTCCTGACCACCGGAGCCGCAGGAGGCGCCGCGAGGCTCCGGAGCCGCACTTCTCGCTCAGTCGCGACACACGACGGGGCCGCCCCTCCCGGAGGAGAAGCGGCCCCGTGACCGGACCCGGTGCGTAACGCGGGTCAGGCGTCGATCGCGGTGCGCTCGGGTGAGCCGGCGGCTGCCACCGAGATCTTGCGCGGCTTCGCCTTCTCGGCGACGGGCACGACCAGCCGCAGCACGCCGGCGTCGTAGGAGGCGTCGATGCGTTCGAGGTCGAGGTTGTCGCCCAGCACGAGCTGGCGGCTGAACGCTCCACGGGGGCGTTCGGTGGCGAGCATCTCCCAGTCACCGTTGCGAGCCACTCGCTCGGCCCGCACGGTCAGGACGTTGCGCTCGACGTCGAGATCGATGGTCTCCGCAGCGACGCCCGGGAGGTCGAACTCGATGACGAACCGGTCGCCCTCGCGCCAGGCGTCCATCGGCATCACGGAGGGCCGGTTGGTGGTGCCCAGCAACTGCTGGGTCAGGCGGTCGAAGTCACGGAACGGGTCGGCGGTACGCAGCAACATGGGTGTCCTCCTCGGGATTCGGATCTCTGATGCCCGTTGCATCAGATCTGTAGTGAGCGATATAGATTTTATGCATGCGCAAGGAGATGTCAAGGGGTAGGTTCCAGGACATGGGTACGACGTCACGACGAGCGGTCTACGCCATCTCGGTGGCAGCGGACATGGCGGCGATGCAGATCGCCAACCTTCGGGTCTACGAGCGACGAGGCCTGGTGTCGCCGGGTCGCACCGACGGGGGGACCCGGCTCTACAGCGACCATGACGTCGCCCGCCTGGTGCGGATCGGTCAGCTCCTGGCCGAGGGCCTCAACCTCGCCGGCATCGCTCACGTGCTCGAGCTGGAGGCGGAGGTGGGCAGGTTGCGCGCGGACGTCGACCGATTGCAAGGACGCTGAGGACGAGCGGTCAGGGGAGCGCCTTCTCGAAGAACAGCTCGGCGTACGGGTTGTCGTTGTAGCGCTCGATCGAGGTGTACCCGGCACGCTCGTACATCGCGATCGCCTCGCTCAGGGTGCCGTTGGTGTCGAGGCGTACGACGCGGTGCCCGGCGTCGGCGGCGACGCCCTCGAGATGGCGTAGCAATCGCGAGCCGAGCCCTGCCCCTCGCCACGCCGGGTCCACCCACATCCTCTTGACCTCTCCGATGCCGGCGCCGATCTGCTGGACCCCGCCGCAGGCCACGGGTCGCCCGTCGCTGGTGGCCACCGTGAAGGAGTCCGGAGGCGTCGGCGCGCCGGGATCGAAGCCTCCTGGGAAGCGGCGGTCGAGCTCGGCGAAGTAGTGCCCCATGGCTGCCGTGGCGCGCGAGCCCGCCGGGTCCACCTCGTCGAGGCTGACCGTGGCCGCTCGCACGAGCAGGTCTGCGGTGCCGAGCGCCTCGGACAGGCGCGCCCGCTGGCGTTCGGTCAGGGGTGCGACCAGGCGGTGTGCCAGGTCCTCGGAGCGTTGCTCCAGCTGCTCCAGCAGACGCCGGCCGGACGGACTGAGGATCGCCGTACGACGACGCCGGTCGGCCGGGTCGGGCTCGACGGTGACCAGGTCGCGCTCCTCGAGGCTCCGCAGGAGCCTGCTCAGGTAGCCCGAGTCCAGGCCGAGCCGGGACCGCAGGTCCCCGACGCCGGCGCCCTCGGCACCGATCTCGAAGACCAGGCGGGCGCTGCTCAGGGGCAGTCCGAGGCCGAGGAACGACTCGTCGAGGACGCCGATGCGCTGGGTGTAGGTGCGGTTGAAGCGGCGCAGGACCTGGATGGTGGAGAGCACCGCTCCAATCTATCTGACCTCAGTCAGACAAGTTGCCGGAGTGCGCAACCAGCGCAAGCTCCTGGTTGTCGACGGGCAGGTCGGGTTCATGCGGCCGCGGAACCTCGACGAGCCCGGCTACAACAATCCCCAGAACAGGAACCACGCCGTCAGAGGGCCTGGTTCGAGCTGATGGTCCAGGTCCGCGCTCGCCGCGCAACCCGACGACGTAGCGCTGATGGACGCCGTGCTCGGTGCTGTGGCCGGCCTCGATCCCGACGCCGATGCGGGTCGGGTTGAGCACCTGGATCGCCGGGGAGTGTCGAGGGGACGTCAACGAGATCTTTCGCCGCGCCATGGCGATCGCGGCCCGTGGGGTCGTGGAGCCGTCCTGACGACCCGCACGTGGCTGGTGGCCGATGCGTCCCCGTACCCGGGCGAGTGGGAGGTCAGTCGCAGTTGTCGCAGAGACCGGTGTTGGGGATGGCCATGTTGCACCGCGAGCACGTGGCGATCGGGACGTCGGCCTGCCGGAGCCTGCGCTCGCGGTCCCGTGATCGCTGCAGCGTCGCGGTGAGGGCCGGGTGGCCGCCGTCAGCAGGCAGGTCGGCGGCCTCGAAGTAGCGGTGACAGGCGAGTCGCTCGACAGCCGCGTGGGTGTCGGGGGCGTCCGGCGCCTCGCCGCCGCCGGCTCGTACGGCGACGGCGTAGGCCTCGCCGACACTGCCCGATCCGTTGACGCACAGTGCGGGCAGGAGGGGCTCCCCGCGTCGATCGCACTCCGCGGCCACCCTGGCCAGGACGTCGCCTATCCAGTAGTGCGCCAGCTGGGTGCTCCGGATCCCGGTCAGCCGCTGCACCTCCACGGCCAGGTCCTTCGTGGTGACCACCGAGCCGTAGCGCCCGGCGACACCGAGGAGCACGTCGCGAGCCGCGGCGGACCAGGCGACGCGGGACTCCTCCTGACCGACGTCCGAGACGTCCTGCCAGTGCCCGTCCGTGTCGGTCCCGCTGACCTCGAAGTCCAGGTTGCGCAGCACCTTGGCGGCACCGTCGTGACCCCCGCTGAAGCTGCTGCTGCTGGCGGCGGCTCCGGTCACGAACCGCTGGGCAACGCCGAGCACGGCCTTGGAGTCGTAGCTGCGGCCCTCGTGCCACAGCACGTACTCGGGCGCGGCTGCGAACCGATACCCCTCCAGGAATCGGGTGGCCCCGAGTCCGTCGTACTCCTGCAGGGTGAGCAGCACGTGCTCGCGGGTGACGTCCTCGAAAGTTGGCACATCCGCGACAGTAGCCCCGAACGGCGTCGACGCCGTCAATGGTGCCGCCCCCGGGCGGAGTCCGTGACCTCGGCAGCGATCACGGTCAGCACGCTCGTGGCGCGCTCGACGAGGGCCCGGTCGACCGGATGGGCGTGGTCGACCGGATGGGTGTGGTCGGCCAGGTTCGCTCTCGGTACGGTCGTCGGCACGTCCGTACGGGGTGAATGGACAGGAGACCGTTGATGATTGCTCTCGCCGTGCTCGCCCTGCTGCTCGCGGCAGGCGCCTTCTCCCTACGGGCCGTCGGGACCGCGCTCGCCGAGACGCGATCGCCTGTGCTGGTGCTGCCCGTGGCGTCGGGACGGGTGCCGGAGCAGCACGCGCTCTCGCGCTACCACGTCCGCTGGTACGCCGCGAGCGTGGTCTTCCTCGCCTTCGACGTGGAGATGCTGTTCATGTATCCCTGGGCAGTGGTCGTGGCTGACCTGGGCACCGGTGCGGTCGTGGAGATGTTCGTCTTCCTCGCGATCCTGTTGGCCGCCGTTGCCTGGGCACGTCGTGAGGGGGCGTTCCGGTGGGCATGAGGGGCCGGGTCGTCACCCTCGCGACCGCTCGGCCACGGGTGTACGTCGTGGAGGCCCCGGGCGGGCGGTACGTCCGTGCCGAGACGCACCGCGAGCTCGACCGCCGAGGCTGGCAGCCGGCACCCTCGCCGGCCTCCGCGGATGCCCTGCTGATCGCCGGCACGCTGCCGGACCCGCTCCGAGCTGCTGCGGACGTCCTCTGGTCGCAGCTGCCCGGGCCGCGAGCGCGGGCAGAGCCGACGGCCGTCTCGTCGGTCCCCAGCACGCTGGACGGGCTGCGCGCGTGCTTGCGTGATCGAGCAGGACAGCTCGCCGATCGGCGCGGCCGCGAGCTCGACGAGGCCACGCGGTGGGTGAGGTCCGACTCGGCCCGCCATGACGAGACGGACCACGACGACATGGACCACGACGACATGGAGATGGCGCCTGGCGGGCTGGTCCTGGCGCAGGGAGCACCGGACCGCGACGGCTTGGAGATGGACGCGCTGCGGCACCCGCTCGGCCCACTGCTCGATCGTTGGCCGGGTGGACTCGAGCTGGTCACGACCCTGCACGGTGACGTGGTGGTCGAGGCAGAGGTCACGTGGTGGGAGCCCCCGCACCCGACTGCTCCGCCGCAGACCGGTCGAGCTGACGATCTCGCCGGTGGCTGGGACGCCGCGGCCACCGTGCTCTCCCTCCTCGGTGACGAGCGCCAGGCGCGCCTGGCACGCTCTGTGGCGCCGTCCTCGCCCGAGGTCGGCGACCGGGTCCTACGTCGCCTCGACCGGCTCACGCGTCGAGGCGCCCTGCCCCGGACCGCCGGCGAGGTCCTCCACACCGCCCTCGCCGACTCCGTCCCGGCACTGATCAGCGACGACGAGCTCGTCGAGCTGGTCTCCGGCCGCGACCTCGGCGACGTACGGCTGTTGGTGGCGGCTCATGCGCCGCTGCTGCAGGGCGTCGTCGATGCCTCTGGGAGCCTCGATGACTGACCCGCTCGCAGACCAGCTGGCACGACTGCCCGCCGCCGCCCTGGGCGCTGTGCTGGCCCTCGGACTGGTGCTCGTGCTGGCGTGGACCGCGAGCGTCTCCCGGGGTGTCGCGGCCGGTCGGGCGGTGCCTGCCTCGATGGCGCACGCTCCTGCCGAGGCGGCTCGTCTGCTGCGGCAGGGTCGTCGTACGACGTTGTCCGCGGACCGGCTGCTGTGGCGTGTCGGTGGGTGGGGGCTGTTCCCCGTCGCGGTGTTGCTCATCGCTCTGGTGCCGGTCGGTGAGACCGCGTTGCTGCCTGGGAGTCTCGGGGTCGTGTGGGCCAACGCCCTCGACGTCGTCGTGTGGGCACTGGTGTGGCTGCTTGGTTGGGGCGCGAACTCGGTAGCTGGGCTGGTGGGGGGCTATCGCTTCCTCGCGTTGGCGCTCGGCTACGAGCTGCCCCTGATGTTCGCCCTCGTGGCGCCGGCGATCGCCGCGAGCAGCCTGGACCTGGCGGTCGTCGCGGACGCCCAGTCCTCCCTGTGGTACGCCGTGTGGATGCCGGTCGCGTTCGTGGCCTACCTGGTCGGGGTCCTCGGGTTCGCGGTCTCGGGGCCGTTGGCAGCCCCGGTCGGCTCCGAGGTGTCGGATGGTGCGCTCGCCGAGCTGTCCGGACCGGACCTCCTCGTGGTCCGCGCGGGCCGGCATGCCTTGATGGGGGCTGGCGCAGCGATCGCCGTGCCGCTGTTCCTCGGCGGTGGATCGGGACCCTGGCTCCCGGATGCGGTGTGGGTGGTGCTCAAGGCGCTCCTGCTGACCGGTGCGCTGGCGTGGGCGGCCGGACGCCTTCCGACCCTGCGTACCCACCAGCTCATGGAGCCGCTGTGGACCATCCTGCTGCCACTGGTGGTGCTGCAGGACCTGGTCGTGGCCGTGCTCGTGGTGTCGGGGTCGTGATCGACTGATGACCGACTCGAGTCTCGTCGTCGACCTCGCCTTCTGGGGCTGTGCCGTGGTGGCGGTGGTCTTCGGTGCCCTGGTCTTCGTCGTCGACTCGATGGCCCGCGCGACCTATGCCCTGGCCGTGTCGTTCGTCGCCACGGGCGGTGCCCTGCTGCTGATGCAGCAGTCCTACCTGGGCGTGATCGTGGTGCTGATGATGGTGATGGAGATGGCCGTGATGGCCGTCTACATGGTGATGTTCATGGGGATGAACCCGGCGCTGATGCCGATGAGCATGGTGCACTCCCACCGCACCGCGCTCGGCGCCTCCCTCGTCACCTTCGTGGTGCTCGGCAGTGGTGCGGTGCTGGTGCCGTGGCCCGAGCGGCGCGGGGCACCGTCGCCCGACGTCACCGAGGCGCTGGGTCGGGCGATCATGGAGAGTCACATGCTGGTGATGATGGCGGTGGGCCCGGTGATGGTCGCGACCATCGTCGTCGGCGTCGCGCTGTCCACCGCCCGCACCCGCTACGACCGGCTCGGTGACGACCTCGATCAGACCCCGACTGACCCACCGCTGCGTGGCGAGACGCAACGAGGAGGTCGTCGACGTGACCGTTGAGACGGTGCTCTTGGTCGCCTCCGCCCTGCTCTCGATCGGGCTGTACGGCGCGTTGTCGCAGCAAGTGGTGGTGATGGTGATGATGGGCCTGGAGCTGATGATCGCCGGCGTCCTGCTGGCGCTGGGTGGTTTGTGGTGGTTCCTGTCGCCAGACCCCTCGGGCCAGGTCCTGCTCCTCGTCGTCCTGGCTGCGATGACGGTCGAGATGGCGACGGGGTTCGCGATCGCCACGCTGCTGCACCGTCGGACGGGGACTGACATGACCGACATGGCCGCGGAGCTGCACGAGTGAGCGGCGTGCGCATCGAGGAGGTGCTCCTGGTCGCGATCGTGGTGGCACCCGCACTGGTGGGTGCGGCACTGCTGGGGGCGCGCGTCGTCAGGATCTCCTCGTCGAACGCCGGCTGGCTCGGCGCAGCAGTGCTCGCTGTGATGGCCGTGGTGTCCTGGCCGGTCGTCGTCAGCGGCGTCAGTGTCGGCACACCGTTCGTGGCGGGATCCGAGCTCGGCCTGGCGGCGGGTGGTCCAGCAGTCCTCCTCCTGCCGACGATGCTCGTCGTGGCCACCCTGGTCCTCACCGTCGCCACCTCCGAGCCCGAGACGAGCGAACCGCGATTCACGGGCCTGATGCTGCTCTTCACCTCTGCGGCTGCGTTGACCGTGCTCGCCACCAGCCTTCCCGCACTCCTGGTCGGCTGGGAGCTGATGGGCGTCGCGTCGTACGCGCTCATCGGGTACCGCTGGGCCGACCCACGTCGGGTCGGTTCGGGCGCCACGGCGTTCCTGACCACCCGTGGCGCCGACCTGGGTCTCTACCTGGCCACGGCTGCGGCGCTCGCCGGGGGCACCGACCTCTCGCTCGACTCCTTGGCGGGCATGGACGGCGGGTGGCGCGACGTCGCGGCTGCGGGTGTGCTCGTGGCGGGTCTGGGGAAGGCGGCGCAGCTGCCGTTCTCCTTCTGGCTCGCGCGCGCCATGGACGGGCCCAGCCCCGCCTCGGCCCTCCTGCACTCCGCAGCCATGGTCGCTCTGGGCGGCTACCTGTTGGTCCGGCTCTCGCCTCTCCTGGAAGGCACGTCCTGGGCTGGTGCGACGACGTCGTGGGTGGGCGTCACGACCGCGGTGCTGCTCGGCTGCGTCGCGATCGCCCAGACCGACCTGAAGCAGCTCCTGGCTGCCTCGACTGCCGCCCAGCTCGGGTTCGTGGTGCTGGCCGCCGGGGTCGGGGCCACCGCGGCGGGCACCACCCATCTCGTCGCGCACGCGGCCGTCAAGTCGCTGCTCTTCCTCGCCGCCGGTGCGTGGCTGCACGCGCTGGGCACCAAGCGTCTGTTCGCGCTGACCGGCGCGTTGCGGCTCTGGCCCGCCCTCGGCGCCTTGTCGGGGGCAGGCCTGCTGGCGTTGTCCGGGCTCCCACCGCTGTCGCTGTGGGCGACCAAGGACGCCGTCCTGGCTGGGGTCCGTGAGGAGTCGCTGCCGCTCTACCTGTGCGCGCTCCTGGCCAGCGCGCTGTCGGTCGCCTACGCACTCGTAGCCCTGGTGATCCTCGCCCGCCCGCGCAGGCCGCGCCACGACATCGGGCTCGACGAGGAGCAGCCGGGCACGCGAGCGGTGGACGCTAGGGTCCCGATCGCCTTGGCACCTCTGGCCCTGGCCGGTGTGGTCCTCGGGCTGCTGACGCTCCCGCAGGTCCTCGACCGAGTGCCAGGACGCATCCCCGTCGCCCCCAGCACCAGTGAGCTCGTGGTCTCCTCGGCCCTGGTGGTCCTCGTCGCCGTGGGTACCGGCACGTGGGTGCTGCGCCGGTGGGACCGTTGCGACGAGCAGGCTTCGGCGTCGTCACCCGTGACCGGTCTCCTCGGTTCGTGGCTGCACCTGGAACGGGCCGCCCACACGCTCATCGTCCGACCGACCCTGCGCACGGCCGCGGCGGCTGCCCGCGTCGACGACCGGATCATCGCCGGCGCTGCGAGTGGTGCCGCGCGGCTCACCATCCGCGCGGCTCGGTCCGTGGCCAGGCTCGACGACCGGGCCCTGTCCGGCGCCGTGGCCCGGACCGCGTCGGGCACGCTGCGAGCAGCCGGTTCCTCCGCACGGGGGGACGCCTCGATCGCAGGAGTCGTGCAGGGGGTGGCGCGCGGTGCCCGCCGGGGCGGGCGAGCGGTACGCCGTACCTCATCCTCCGGCCAGCTCCACCGCTACTACCTCCAGCTCGTCGGCTCGCTCCTGGTCGTGCTGGTCCTCGTGTCCGTGGTCGTCCTCATCGAAAGCTCGAGGTGAGCCGTGCTCTCCGCCCTGCTGTTCCTGCCGCTGCTGGCGGCCGTGCTGCTGTTGGTCCCCGCCGTCAGCGACCGGGTCGCCCGCCTCGCCTTCGTGGCGGTGGCGCTGGTCGAGGTCGTGGGTGTCGCTGTGCTGTGGTGGCGCTACGACGACCCCGGCACCGGACGACTCGCCTTCGAGGAGCAGGTCTCCTGGATCCCCGGCATCGGCTCCAGCTATCACGTGGGACTCGACGGGTTCTCGCTCCCGCTGGTCGCAATGACCACCGTGGTCTTCCTCGCCTGCGCCGTCTTCGCGCTGGCCGAGGCCAGGCGCCCCCGGCTGCAGGCGGCCCTGTTCCTCGCCTTGGAGACAACGTGCCTGGGCGTCTTCGCCTCGGCCGACCTGATCGTGTTCTTCGTCTTCTTCGACCTCTCGATCGTGGGGATGTACCTCTCCATCAACGGGTGGGGTCACGGCGACCGGGCCCGCTCGGCGTTGCAGTTCTTCCTCTACACCTTCCTCGGCTCGCTCGCCCTGCTGGTGGGCTTCGTGGGGCTCTACGTCGCTTCCGAGAGTCACACCTTCGACATGGTCACCCTCGCGGCCGACCCGCCCCTGCAGGGTGACGGGGCGGTCGGGGTGCTCGTCCTGGGCGCGGTCCTGCTCGGCCTGGCGGTCAAGACCCCGACGGTGCCCTTCCACACCTGGCTGCCCCCTGCCCACACCGATGCCCCGGCCATCGGCTCGGCCGTGCTCGCCGGGGTGATGCTCAAGCTCGGCACCTACGGCCTCGTGCGGATCGCGATGCCGATGTTTCCCGACGCGCTGCGTGCCTGGGCCCCCGTGCTCGTGGCGGTCGGGATCGCCTCGGTCCTGTGGGGTGCACTCGTCGCTCTCGCGCAGACCGACCTGAAACGGATGATCGCCTACACCTCGGTCAACCACATGGGCTACGTGGTCCTCGCCGTGGGGGCAGCGGGTGTCGTCGGCAGCGACGGCGGCACCGACGACGCGGAGCTGCGACGTACGGCGATCACCGGTGCGGTCACGCAGATGGTCAGCCACGGCTTGCTCACCACCGCGCTCTTCCTGCTCGCGGGGGTGGTCTGGTCGCGACACCGGGACTACGCGATGGACCAGTACGGTGGTCTCGCCTCGCATGCTCCGCGGTTCGCGGCCCTGCTCGTCGTCGCGGCTCTCGGCTCGCTCGGCCTGCCAGGACTGTCCGGCTTCGTCGCCGAGCTGCAGATCTTCGCCGGCAGCATCGGCACCGTCCCGGTGTCCGCGGTGGCGCTGATCGGCATCCTGTTGATGACAGCGGTCCTGCTGCGGGCCGTGCAGCGGCTGATCACCGGGCCGTCGGGCCCGTTGTCGGAGGAGTTCACGGACGTCCGGCCTCGCGAGTGGGTCCCCGTCGGGGGCCTGCTCGCTCTGGCGATCGGCGTCGGGATCTTCCCGCGTCCGCTGCTCGACCTCATCGAGCCGGCAGCCGCCACCGTTGCCTCCCTGGTCGCCCGATGAGGCACAGATGAGCTCGATGGGCACTGACGTCCTGATGCTGCTGCCCGAAGCGCTGCTGCTGCTGACCGCCATCTGCTGCCTGCTCCTCGGGTCATGGACGCCACGCCTGGAGCAGCAGCGCGTCCGAGCCCTGGCAGCCGTCGGGGTCGGGGCGTCCCTCGTGGCGTCGATCGTAGGGCTCACCGAGGGGGAGCGCTCGGCGTTCAGCGGGACCGTCGCCGTCGACGACGCCACCGGCGTCCTCCGCCTCGTCGTCGGACTCGCTCTGCTCGTGCTCCTGCTCCTGGCCGGTGACGAGATCGCCGAGCAGGCGCGGGAGTCCGAGATCTACGTCCTGCTCCTGCTCGGAGGCGCTGGGGCGCTCGTCGTCGGTGAGACCACCGACCTGGCCGTCCTGGTCGTCGGGTTCCTGCTCGCCTCGATCCCGCTCTACGCACTCATCGGACTCTCCACCGGCGAGAAGGCACCCGAAGCCGCCCTGAAGACCTATCTCCTCGGCGCGCTCGCCGGGATCCTGCTGATGCTCGGCGCCGCCGTCCTCTCCGCCCTGGCCGGAGGCACGTCGTACGACGCCCTCGGCGACGCTGATGGCCTGATCACCGCGCCGGTGGTCGCCGTCGCGGCCGGGGTCGTCCTGGTGCTGACCGGTCTGCTGTTCAAGGCCGGCGCCGTGCCCGCGCACCTGTGGGTGCCCGACGCCGTCGAGGGGTCGTGGACCACCACCGGCGCCTTCCTGACCACCGTGCCCAAACTGGGCGCGGTCCTCGCCATCGCTCGCCTGCTGGAGGCCTTGCCACCAGATCGCCTCTGGCCGGTGCTCGTCGGCGCTCTGGCGGCGTCCGGGATGACGATCGGCAACCTCGGTGCCCTCAACCAGGCTCACGTCGGACGTCTCCTGGGATGGTCGACGATCAGCCAGGTCGGCTACCTGATGGCGGCCGCAGCCGCCGTGCCCGGGTCGGCTCAGGCCCGCCCCGCCCTGCTGCTCTTCCTCGCCGGCTACGCCGTGACGAACCTCGGCTGCTTCGCCGTGCTCGCCAGCGAGCCCGAGCGCCGCAGCCTGGACGACTGGCGCGGGATGGGGAGGACGCGACCCGGACTCACCACCAGTCTCGGCGTAGGTCTTCTCGGCCTGGTCGGCACCCCGCCCACGGCCGTCTTCGTGGCCAAGCTGCTGACCATCGTCGTGACCTGGGAGGCCGGCCTGCCCTGGCTGGCCGTCCTCGTGGCCGCCAACACGGTGCTGAGCCTGACCTACTACCTCCGGTGGCTGGCATCGTGCCTCAGCAATCCGACACGGGGAGCGCCCGGACAAGCAGACCCCGGGGCATCACACCCCAGCCAGGAGACTCGTCACCCCCGCGCCGCCCAGGTCGCCGTCGCGTGTGCGGTGGCCGCGGTCGTCCTCGGCCTGCTGGCCGGCCCAGCGCTCGCTCTGGCGAGCTGACGGCCGGGCCGGCTAGGACTTCCGAAGCACGGGTCGGGAGCCTTCCAGGCTCAGGACATGCCCCACGCCAACGCCTCGGTGAACGTCGCCCCCTCGTCGACGCTGCGCAGGAGCCTCTCGGGCGTCGCTACCCAGACCTCGCCCGCGGGGCCGGTCGTCATCGCGGTGAACGACTCGCCGACGGAGCCACGCGCTTCGAAGGTGCGCAGGTCGACACTCGTGTAGGCCTGCCCGGACTCGTCCAGCCCGACGAGTCGGCCGTCGGGCGCGAAGTCGACGAGAACCAACGCCGGCGACTCCGGCACCAGCGCGAACGTGCCTTCCGCGTCGTCGCTGACCTGGAGCCCGGCCGCGGTCGCGGCGACGAGCCGACCGCTGTCGTCTACGGCCAGGTCGACGACAGGAGCGTCGATCGGCATCGGGTACCACGTCGCGCCGTCGTCCAGACTGCGCAACAGAGCTCCACTCAAGCCGTCGTAGCCGATCACCCCGCCCTCCCATGCATCCAGTGCGTGGAAGTCGGCCTCGCCCGACAGCGACACGGGCTCCCAGGTGTCGCCACCATCACCCGAGGTGATCAGCCCCAGTGCGAAGTGGCCGTCCTCGCTCGGACCAGGGTGACCGCTGGCGTAGAGCCGATCCGCGCCGCCGGCGGAGAAGCCCATGAGGTCGCTGGACAACGAGCCGACACGCGCGAGGCCGCCGTCGGTGTAGGCGAGGAGGCCGGCATGTGTGGCGATCAGCAGGCCGGTGCCGTCAGGTGCGGTGCTGAGGCCATGTACGTGGGCCACGTCGACCGGTGTTGGCCAGCTGTCGTCGCGGTCCTGGGCACATGCGCTCAGCAGCATCGCGAGCGCTCCGCCCACGGCGAGGAGTCGGGGGCGACTCACTGGAGGTCCTTCATGATGGCGATCTCGCTGGTCTGCGCAGTGATGATGGCCTCGGCGAGGCCGACGGCCTCCGGGTTGTGCCCGTCCTCGACCTCGCTCTCGGCCATCGCGATGGCCCCGGCGTGGTGCTGCTCCATCATGGTCAGCCACAGGGCCTCGAAGTCGGCGTCGGAGGAGGCGTCGAGCTCGTCCATCTCGGCGGCGCTCATCATCCCCTCCATCCCGTCCATCCCGTCCATGTCGCTCATGTGACCGTTCTCGGCGTTGGCGTGGTCCAGAGACGTCTCGGGCACGGGCTCCCCCCACGTGATGAGCCAGTCGGCCATCGTCTCGATCTCCGGCACCTGAGCCGTGCGGATGTCTTCCATCAGGGTCGCCACGGGGGAGCTGAGGTCGCGGCCCTGAGCCATGACGACCATCTCGACGGCCTGGGCGTGGTGCGGGATCATCCGCGTGGCGAAGTCGATGTCCGCCTGGTTGAACTCCGTCCCGTCGGACGCCGTGCTCACAGCGGCGCGGCTGGGGCTCGGATCCGTCTCACCGCAGGCCGTGAGGGTGAGGGCGAGGCCGAGAAGTGCCGCTCCGGCGACGACGGCGCGGGACCGGCGGAGCGAGCGGAGGGGGCGTACGGCGGCGTGCTGGGCGTGCATGTTCGAGGTCATCGTGTGCTCGTTTCGTCAGAGTGGTCAGGGCTGAGTGCAGGCTGCGCGACCCCACCGACGACATGTCGATGGAGTTGCGGCGACTCAGCACCTGGCGATGCAGAGCACGTGCAGGTCGGGCGGCGCGGGGCCACGAAGGTCTCGCCTCGGAGCCACCGGGCACTGTCCCAGTCCTGAGAGGCGCGCAGCCGGCCAACCGCGCCCCGGACGGCCCGCTGCGAACAGCAGCAGGAGCGCGCTCAGGACGGCGAGGCAGATGCCACCGAGCCCGCCGTGCACTCCGGCATGGCCGCCGCCACCGTCACCGCTGGTCGGGAGCACGTCGTCCCCTGCAGCGGCGGTGTCGACAGCAACCGGGGCGCCATGAGCCGCGTGAGTCCCGGAACCAGGACCAGCCGCTGCCGGGGTAGCAGCCAGGACGTGCATCGCGAAGACGGCGAACACGGACAGCAGCGCGAGCAGCCAACAGGCGAGGGTCCGAGGTCGCCGCTTGCTGCGCACGAGACGACTGTACTGGAGCCGCGAAGCGAGCAGGGAGGCTCGATCGGCTGCCTACGAAGGCGGCCGACCCTCAGGCGCCTCTTCGAGGGCGATGTGCAAAAAGCGCGAGCCCCTGACCCGTTTTCACAGGTCAGGGGCCCGCGTGACTGGGGTGAGTAACGGGACTTGAACCCGCGACATCCGCCACCACAAGGCGGCGCTCTACCAGCTGAGCTATACCCACCATGGTCTCCCTCGGCAGCACCGAAGGACCGGGTGGAAGTGTAGACGGATCAGGCCTCGGGTGCAGAATCGGACCCGGTCAGACCGGTCAGCGCGCCGCCGTGGCGGGCCGCGGCCTCCTTGGCGATCGCGCTCTCGGGGCCGGGAGCGGGCACGAAGACGGTGTCGCGGTAGTAGCGCAGCTCCTCGATGCTCTCCTGGATGTCGGCCAGGGCGCGGTGGTTGCCGCGCTTGGTCGGGGAGGCGAAGTAGGCGCGCGGGAACCAGTGCCGAGACAGCTCCTTGATCGAGGAGACGTCGACGATCCGGTAGTGCAGGAACGCGTCGAGGACGTGCATGTCCCGGGCCAGGAAGCCGCGGTCCGTGGCGACGCTGTTGCCCGCCAGAGGTGGACGGCTGTCGGCGGGGCAGTGCTCGCGCAGGTAGGCCATCACGCCCTCCTCCGCCTCCTCCAGGCTCACGCCGCTGTCCAGGACCTCGAGCAGGCCGGAGCTCTCGTGCATCGAGCGGACGAAGGGGATCATCTGCTTCAGCGCCTCCGCCGGAGGCTTGATGATGATGTCCACGCCGTCGCCCAGGACGTTGAGGTCGAAGTCGGTGACCAGGGCGGCGACCTCCACCAGGGCGTCCGCGCCGAGGTCGAGGCCGGTCATCTCGCAGTCGATCCAGACCAGTCGTTCGTTGGAGGTACTCACAACAGCGCACCCTAACGCTCGCCTCCGACGCGGCGCCGCGCCCAGGCGCCGAACGACGACCGCCGTCGTACGCCGTGCCGCGGCGTCACCCCGTAGGCTCGACTGTCGTGGCTCACCCTCTCTCCGACCTGCGCCGTGGGTCCACACCCGCCTGGCTCGGCCTCGCCGCCCGGTTGATCGTGGGCGGGGTGATGATCGCCGCGGGGCTGATCAAGCTCCCGGATCCTGCCGCGAGCATCGAGTCCGTGCGCGCCTTCGAGCTGGTGCCCGCCTCCCTGGTCGAGCCGATCGGCCACCTGCTTCCGCCGCTGGAGGTCGTGGTCGGTCTGGCGCTGGTCCTCGGGCTGATGACACGGGGCGCCGCGGTGATCTCGGCCGTGCTGCTCGTCGCCTTCATCATCGCCATCGCCTCGGCCTGGGCCCGCGGGCTCGAGATCGACTGCGGCTGCTTCGGTGATGGTGGGGCCAACCCCGACGCGGCCTCGCAGTACCCCTGGGAGATCGCCCGCGACGTGGGGCTCCTGGCACTGTCGGTCTTCCTGGCCCGGTTGCGCAGCAGCCGCCTCGCCCTCGACTCGTTGCTGTTCCGTCCACCCGTCGTGCCCGAGCCCACCCCGGCGCTCGACGACCTGAACGAAGGATCCCTGCCATGAGCAACAAGCCCGGCACGCCCAAGGGGGCGGCCAAGGTCCGCGCGAAGGAGCAGCGCGCCGCCGAGCTGCGCGCCGAGGCCGAGCGCAGGCGCCGCGCGGAGAACCTCAAGCGTGGAGCGATCGTCGGCGGACTCCTGCTCCTCGTGGTGGTCGCGGCGATCTTCATCAGCACCCGCTCCGGTGAGGACCTGGTCGCCTCCGACGTCGGCTCCAGCGACTACGGGCTCATCGTCGGCGAGGCCGGCGCCCCGCGCGAGGTCGTCATCTACGAGGACTTCCTGTGCCCGATCTGCGGCGTCCTGGAGGAGGGCGCGGGCGAGGGCCTGGCCGCGGCGGCCGCGGCCGGCACCGTGGTCGTCGACTACCGGCCGATCGCCATCCTCAACCGGTTCGGCCCCTACTCCGCCGACTCCGTCAACGCCTTCCTCGTGGTCCAGCAGGAGGCGGGAGACGAGGTCGCCAAGGAGTTCCACGACCTGCTCTTCGCCGACCAGCCCGCCGAGGAGGGGCCGTTCCCGGACACTGACTGGCTCGTCGAGAAGGCCGTCGAGGCCGGCGCCGACGAGGCCGCCGTACGGCCCGGCATCGAGGACGGGTCGCGGATGGACGACGTCGAGGCCGCCACCCAGGAGGCCGAGGACGCCGGGGTGCAGGGCACCCCCACCGTCGTGCTCGACGGCGTCGCCTTCCGTGACGGCAAGAGCTGGGAAGAGATCGCCGACAACCTGGTGGAGGAGGTCTCGTGACGCGGCCCGCTGCGGTCGGTGACCTCTCGTCGTACGTCCGAGGACTCCCGAAGGCCGAGCTCCACGTGCACCACGTCGGATCCGCCTCGATGCGGATCGTGAGCGAGCTCGCCGAGCGCCACCCGGGCACGGTCCCCTCCGAGCCCGAGGCGCTGCGCGCCTTCTACGAGTTCCGCGACTTCGCGCACTTCATCGAGGTCTACCTCGCCGTCGTCGACCTGATCCGGACCCCCGAGGACGTGCGCTACCTGACCTACGAGGTCGCGCGTGAGCTCGCCACCGAACAGCAGGTCCGCTACGCCGAGCTCACCTGCACGCCGTACACGTCGGTGCTGCGTGGCATCGCCATCGAGGGCTACACCGAGGCGATCGAGGACGCCCGGGTGGCCGCCGAGCGCGACTTCGGCCTGGTGCTGCGCTGGATCTACGACGTCCCCGGCGAGTCCGGGATCCCGGCTGCGGACGCCACCCTCGGCTTCGCCCTCGACCACCGGCCCGACGCGCTGGTGGGCTTCGGCCTCGGCGGGCCCGAGATCGGTGTGCCGCGGCCGCAGTTCAAGCCGCACTTCGACGCAGCGCGCGCAGCTGGACTGCACTCGGTGCCACACGCAGGCGAGACCACGGGCCCCGAGACGATCTGGTCGTCGCTGCGCGACCTCGGTGCCGAGCGGATCGGGCACGGCACGTCCGCGGCGGCCGACCCCGACCTGCTGGTCCACCTGGCCGAGCGCGGGATCCCGCTCGAGGTGTGTCCGTCGTCCAACATCGCCACGCGCGCCGTCGCGACTCTGGCCGAGCACCCGTTGCGCACCTTCGTGGAGGCCGGGGTGTCGGTGAGCATCAACTCCGACGACCCGCCGATGTTCGGGACCTCGCTGAACCGTGAGTACGAGATCGCCGCCGACCTGCTCTCGCTCGATGCCGGGGGAGTGGCCGACCTCGCCCGCGCGGCGGTGCGGGCGTCGTACGCCCCGGACGCGGTGAGGGCGAGCCTGCTGGCCGAGATCGACGCCTACTCCGGCGGCTGATCCGCCTCGGTCGCCGTTGCCTCGAGGTAGTGCTCGAAGGGTGTGTGGAAGTGCGCGAGCACCCGGCCGGGCAGGGGCGCGGTGCCGCCGGCGTGCCCGGCGCTGGCGCGCACCTGGCTGACGTGCGAGCGGATCGCCGCTGCCTTCTGCTCCTGGCGCTCCGTGCTCAGTGCCAGGCACCGCGCGTCCTCCCACGGGAGCTCGTCGGGCCGACGGAACGTCCAGGCGAGGAGGGGGTACTCGACCAGGCGTGCACCACTGGCCCGCGCCGCCACGGCCGCAGCTCGACCCGCGGCGTCGTGGTCGGGGTGCCCGTCGTGGCGCCACGGTGCCGCGACCAGGGTGCGGCGCCCGTCGCCGAGCAGCTCGGTCAGGCTGCGCGCGACCTGGTCCTCCGCGGCCTCGACCTCGCCGTCGGGGGCGCCGAGGAAGACCAGGTAGTTCTCCGGGGCGAGCCGCGCCAGCGCGTTCTCCATCTCTGCCAGTCGCAGCGTCGCAAGGGCGTGCCGGGTCGAGGTGGGAGAGGCGTACGGCGACGCCTCGCCGGCGGTGAGCAGGACGACGTAGATCGCCAGGCCGGCCGCGGCCGCGGTGGCGATCAGGCCACCGGCGCCCAGGCTCTCGTCGTCGGGGTGCGCCGCCACGACGACCAGCCGGGAGCACGCCTGCCCCCGGTGGGTGAGGTCGAGGCGTGCCGTGGCGCCGTACGACGGGTGGTCGAGCCACTCGCGGGCCGCCGAGTGCCCGGCCTGGTCTGTCGGCTCCGACAAGCTGGACGGGCCTGGCGATGACACAGCGGAATAGTAAGAACTGGGGGAAGTGCCCGCCATCCTCCACTCGGGTGAATAGGCTGCCGCTCATGTCCGCACCACATGAGCCGCTCACCGTCGCGATCGTCAACGACTACGAGATCGTGATCGCGGGGGTCGCCGCGCTCCTGGCCCCCTTCCCCGAGCGGGTCCGGGTCGTCGAGCTGGACAGCCAGCTGCCGGTGATCAGCGACGTCGACATCATCCTGTACGACACCTTCGGGCAGGTGCAGGGTGACGGAGTGGACCTCGAGACCCTGGTCAACGGAGGTCGGGCCCGGGTCGTGGTCTTCAGCTGGAACGTCGACGCGCAGCTGGTCGACCGGACCCTGGCCCGCGGAGCCTCGGGCTACCTGTCGAAGGAGCTGGCCGCCAAGGAGCTGATCGACGCGATCGAGGCCGTGGCTGGCGGTGAGGTCGTGCGGCCTGCTCCGGATCCTTCGGGGGCGTCTCCGCGGCAGGAGCGGATCGCCGGTGTCTGGCCCGGCCGCGAGCACGGCCTCTCGGCCCGCGAGGCCGAGGTCGTCGCGCTGATCACCCAGGGCCTGTCCAACGACGAGATCGCCAAGATGACCTACCTGTCGATCAACTCGGTCAAGACCTACATCCGTGGCGCCTATCGCAAGATCGGCATCTCCCGTCGTTCGCAGGCGGTGATCTGGGGGATGCAGCACGGGTTCGAGCCGGACACGGCCCGGGTGCTCGCGGCGCCTCCGCGGGGCTGACGGACCGCGTCCGACGAGGGCGCGCTGTGTGATGTCCGTTACATTGGAGGCATGTCTGCCCGCCGTACCGTCATCGCGCTGTGCCTCGCCGTCAGCACCCTGATCGCGACCGCCTCGGTCGCGCCGTCGCAGGCTGCCCCGGTCGAGCAGGAGCGTCGCGCAGCGCTGCGCTACGTCGCCCTGGGTGACTCCTACAGTGCCGGGTCCGGTGTGGTGCCGATCGACGTGACCTCACCGATGTGCCTGCGCTCCACGCGCAACTACCCGAACGTCATCGCCGAGCGGATCGACGTCCGCCTGACCGACGTCACCTGCGGTGGAGCCGACACCACCCACTACCGCACCGAGCAGTACCCCGGTGTCGCCCCGCAGTTGGAGGCGCTGAGCCGCACCACCGAGCTGGTGACGATGACCATCGGCGGCAACGACAGCGGGGTCTTCATCAGCTCGATCCTGCAGTGCGGGGTGCTCGGCATCGCCAGCGCCGGCAGGGGCAGCCCGTGCCAGGACAGGTACGGCAACGACTTCGTCCGGACGGTGCGTCGCACGACTGCTCCCGACATCAAGAAGGCGCTGCGCGCCGTGCACCGCAAGGCGCCCCAGGCCACCGTGGCGATCCTCGGCTACCCCCGGATCCTGCCTCCCAGGCGCGGTTGCTTCCCGCAGATGCCGGTGGCCCGGGGCGACGTGCCCTACCTGTTCAAGCTCCAGAAGGTCCTCAACAAGGCGGTACGGCGTGCCGCCGACGCCACCGACAGCGTCTACGTCAACGTGCCCAGGGCCTCGCGCGGCCACGACGCCTGCCAGGTGCTCGGCCGCCGCTGGGTGGAGCCGGCCACGCTCGGCACCAACCCGGTGGTCGTCCACCCGAACTCCCGGGGCGAGTCCGCGATGGCGCGGATCACGATCCGCGCGCTCGACCTGGGGTGACGATCGGGCTGTCGGGCTGAGGTGGCGAGCACCCCCGGCAGGATTCGAACCTGCGACCAAGTCATTAGAAGTGACTCGCTCTATCCAGCTGAGCTACGGGGGCCGGAGACGCGCAAAGTGTAGTCAGGGCGAGGCTCCGCGGCGTCAGCCGGTGACCTCGGCCAGTCGGTCGACGGAGACCTGCGCGACGACGTCGGTGGAGGCGACGATCCCGTCGCCCACCTCGCCGATGTCGAGCGTGTTCACGGTGATCAGGTTGTTGCCGATGCGCGCCACGTTGAAGCCGACGTCGACCGGCAGCTCGAGGCCCTCGGTGCTGAGCGTGCCTCGCACGGCCACGCGCACCTGCTGGTCGACGCCGGTGAGCGAGACCGTCTGGTCGAACTGCACCTGGAGGTCGTACTCGAAGCCGTCCTCGTCGGTACCGGTGGCGCTGGTGCAGTCGGTCAGGGCGTCGGCGAAGAGCTCGATCGCGTCCATGATCTGTTGGCTGTCGGCATACGACTCGACCTGGTTCTTGACCCCGCTCTGCCCGGCGTCCCCCTCGAGCGTGAACGCCTGCTCGACCTCGCTGTCGGCCTCGAACTCGGGCCGGTCGGTCAGGTCGCCGATCACCTCGAGGCAGCTGCCCTCGAACGCGGTGGAATCCTCCTCCTCGTCGTCGGGATCGATGACGTAGCCGCCGGGGAGGTCCTCGGCGGTCAGCAGGGCGGAGGTGAGCTCGTCCTCCGAGAGCACCGGCCCCCCGCCCGTCTCGCCCGTCTCCCCGGCCTCGTCGGTGGGCCCCGGGGTCGCCGAGGGGCTTGACTCGGGCGTCTGCGTGTCGGTGTCGTCGCTCCCGCAGGCGGTGAGCGCGAGGGAGAGGGTCAGGACTGAAGCGGCAGCCGCGGTGCGGCGCACGGGGGAGAGGATCACCCGTGGAGCCTACGGCTCCCGGATCCTCAGCGTCGCTCGGCCATCCAGGCCTCGACCGCGTCGGCGGTCCGAGGCAGTGCCGCCGACAGGTTGCGCGAGCCGTCGGCGGTGACCACGAGGTCGTCCTCGATCCGGATGCCCGTGCCTCGCAGCTCCTCCGGGGCCAGCAGGTCGTCGGCCTGGAAGTAGAGGCCGGGCTCGACCGTCAGCACCATGCCCTCGGCCAGGGTCCCCTTGGCGTAGGACTCGGGGGCAGCCTTGCCGCAGTCGTGGACGTCGAGACCGAGCATGTGGCTGGTGCCGTGCAGGGTCCAGCGGGCGTAGACCTTGGAGTCGGGGTCGAGCGCCTCCTGGGCCGGGACCGGCAGCAGTCCCATGTCCTCCAAGCCGTGGGCGAGCACGCTCATGGCGGCCTCGTGCGGCTCGGCGAACCGGTTGCCAGGTCGTACGGCGGCGATGCCGGCGTCCTGGGCGGCCAGGACGAGCTCGTAGAGATCACGCTGGGCGGGTGTGAACGTCCCGTCGACCGGCAGGGTGCGGGTGACGTCGGCGGTGTAGAGGTTGCGTCCCTCCACGCCCATGTCGAGCAGGACGAGAGTGCCGGGCGTGATGGGCCCGTCGTTGTCGATCCAGTGCAGCGTGGTCGCGTGCGAACCACCGCCCACGATCGAGTCGTAGCCGATGTCGTTGCCCATGGCTCGGGCGCGACGGAAGAACGTGCCCTCGATCCAGCGCTCGCCGTACTCCAGGACACGGTCCCACTCGGAGACGGAGTCCTCGAAGCCGAGCGTGGTGATGTCACAGGCCTCCTGGAGCTGGCCGAGCTCCCAGTCGTCCTTGATCAGCCGCATCTCGGAGATCACGCGCGTGAAGTCGTCGTCCAACCCACCGTCGGCGGCGAGGAGCCGGTCGACGGAGTCCGAGACGCCTCGGTGCACGCGCGTCTTGCCGGGCGCGCTGGTGCCGGAGCGGCCCAGGGCATCCTCGAGACGGTCGATGTGGCGGACCTCGATCCCGAGCGTGGCAGAGAGCTCGCCGAGCGACGGTCGCTTGCCGACCCACAGCTCGCCGTACTGACGATCGCGGAAGAACTCGTCGGTCTCGCGACCGGAGCGCGGGCGGGCGTAGAGGACGGACTCGCCGTCCTCGACGACCAGCACCGCGTCACTGGTCTGGTTGCCGGTGAAGTAGGCGTGGGCGGTGTCGGCCCGGAAGCGATAGTCGGTGTCGTAGCTGCGCACCTTGTAGCCGCCACCCGGCAGCACGAGACGCTCGCCGGGGAACATCTCGGCCAGGCGCGCACGCCGCTCGGCTGCCCGACCGGCGCCGGAGAAGGAGGGCAGGTCGCGCTCCTCGTCGTCCCATCCGGTGCGCATGAAGGCGGAGTAGGCTTCCGGCACAGCAGGGTCGTGCGACTCGGTGGCCAAGGACTCGGGGGCCGCTTCGGCAGGTGTCTCGTCACTCACGTCTGCCACTGTAACCGCGCGGACCTGCGGGGTCGTCCGTCGTGGTGCGCCGCGGCCGATAGGCTTCCCCCCATGCCCGAGCGCCGTACCGAGAGTGTCACCTTCACGGTCGTGGTGACCGTGGCGGTCGTGCTCGGGGCGCTGCTGATGCTCGCGGTCCTCGCGCTGTCCGGAGCCCCGGGCGTGACGCTCGTGGCCGCCCTGCTCGCTGCCCTGCCGGTGGGACCGCTGATCGCCTGCTACCTCTGGCTCGACCGCTACGAGCCCGAGCCCAAGCGACTGCTGGCCTACGGGCTGCTGTGGGGCGCCTTCGTGGCCACCGCCGCGGCTCTCGTCCTGGGCGGCGTGGGCGGCGTCTTCGTCCCGGTCACCGACGAGATCTCCCTGGCCGTGATCGCGCCGGTGACGGAGGAGGCCGCCAAGGGCCTGTTCCTGCTGCTGCTCCTGTGGTGGCGCCGTGCCGAGCTGGACGGCATCCTCGACGGGATCGTCTACGCCGGCATGGTCGGCATCGGCTTCGCCTTCACCGAGAACATCCTCTACCTGGCGGCTGCCTACAACGGCACGGACGGGATGGGGCCGGGCGGCATCGCGGGGGTCACCTCGACGTTCGTCGTCCGTTGCCTGGTGAGTCCCTTCGCGCACCCGTTGTTCACCGCCTTCATCGGCATCGGTGTCGGTGTCGCCGTGGCCTCCCGCAGTCGTGGCGTGCGCGTCGCGGCGCCGGCGGCCGGGTACGTCGCTGCCGTGCTCACCCATGCCCTGTGGAACGGCTCGACGGTCTTCGGCGCGGAGGGCTTCGCCGGCGTCTACGTCGCCCTGATGGTGCCGGCGCTCGTCGGGATGATCTGCCTGGCGGCCTGGGCCCGCCGTACCGAGGCCGTCGTACTGCGCGCAGCCCTCGACGACGCCGCCCGCCGCAACCTGATCCCCGCCACCGACATCGGCTGGGTCGTCGACCTGCGCGCGCGTCGTGCGGCGCGCGCCCACGCCGCTCGGTACGGCGGTCCCGAGGGCGTCCGGGCGATGGCCGACTACCAGCAGGCCACCATCGAGCTCGGCTACCTGCACCACCGCCTGCTGCGCGGCACGCCACCCGGCGACTGGCGCGAGCGAGGCGCCGCCCACGTCGAGCGGATCCGAGCCGTTCGACCCCACATCGCCTTCCCCGGACAGGTGGTGCCCACGCTGTGAACGCTCCCGACAAACCCCATGGACACGTCGTCTCCCGAGGAGCGGGTGACCACGGCGCGACCGGGGACAGCCGGATGATCACCGCGATCGTGCGTCTGCACGCAGCGCTGGATGCCACCGAGCTGCCCTTCGACCTCCCCGGGCTGGACGATGTCCGGATCGCGCGCACCCAGATGGTCGACCAGCTCGAGGACTACGTGATCCCGCGGCTGATGACCCTCGAGGCGCCCCTGCTCGCGGTCGTCGGCGGCTCCACCGGCGCCGGCAAGTCGACCCTGGTCAACTCCCTGGTGGGCCACCGCGTCACCACGCCCGGCGTCCTGAGGCCGACCACCCGCTCGCCGGTGCTGGTGCACCACCCCGACGACGCCCACTGGTTCGGCCAGGACCGGTTGCTGCCCGACCTGACCCGGGTCCAGCACGTCACCGACGACCCCGACTCGCTGCAGCTCGTGGCCACCGAGGCCGTGCCTGCAGGTCTGGCGATCCTGGACGCGCCCGACGTCGACTCCGTCGAGGAGCGCAACCGGGTGCTCGCCGCCCAGCTGCTCGCCGCGGCAGACCTGTGGCTGTTCGTCACCTCGGCCGCACGCTACGCCGACCAGGTCCCGTGGGAGTACCTCAAGCAGGCCGCGGAGCGCTCCACGGCCGTCGCGATCGTGCTCGACCGCACGCCGGACGACGCCGTGCAGACGGTGGCGACCCACCTGGCCCGGATGCTGGCCAGCCGTGGTCTCAAGGACTCTCCGCTCTTCACGGTCGCCGAGGGCAAGATCGACAACCAGGGCCTGCTCCCGCCGCGCCACGTCGCCGACATCCGCGAGTGGCTGGACACCCTGGCCGAGGACAGCGACGCCCGCGGTGCCGTCGTACGCCAGACGCTCGACGGTGCCGTGCGCACGATCACCCGACGTACCTACCCGATCGCCGACGCCGCCGTCGAGCAGACCGCGATCGCGCTGAGCCTCAAGGCCGACGTCGACGAGACGTACGACGAGGCGATCGCCGCCGTCATCGCCGCGACGGCCGACGGCAGCCTGATGCGCGGCGAGGTGCTGGCCCGCTGGCAGGAGTTCGTCGGCACCGGCGAGCTGCTGCGCTCGCTGGAGAGTCGGGTGGGAGGACTGCGCGACCGGCTCGTCAACACGATCAAGGGCAAGCCCCAGCAGGCCGAGCGCGTCACCGTCGCGGTCGAGTCGGGCCTGGAGACGCTGCTCCTCGAGCACGCCGAGGCTGCCGCCGAACGCACGCACGCCCGCCTGCGCCAGCAGGCTGCCGGCGCAGGCGTCCTGGCGAACGCACCTGGTGACCTGGGTCGTGCCTCGCGCGACCTGCGTCGCCGCGCCGAGCGGATGGTGCGCGACTGGCAGCTCGACGTGCTCGACATGGTGCGCACCGAGGGAGCCGACAAGCGCACGACCGCCCGCTTCCTCGCCTTCGGCGTCAACGGACTCTCGGTCGCCCTGATGATCGTGGTCTTCTCGCACACCGCGGGCCTCACGGGCACGGAGGCCGGCGTCGCGGGAGGCTCGGCACTGCTCGGTCAGAAGCTCCTCGAGGCCGTCTTCGGCGACCAGGCCGTGCGCACGCTCGCCGATCGGGCACGCCGTTCCCTGGAGCAGCGCGTCACCGTGCTGCTGCACGACGAGCGGGCCCGCTACCTGTCGCTCGTCGATGCGGTTACCGTGCACCCAGACACACCCGACAAGCTGCGCCAGGCGGCCCGACGCGTCGACGACCTGCGCTACCAGGCGTCGGCCAAGGCCGCCGAGGCATCTCCTGGAGAACCCCTGTGACCTCACTGCTCGATGGCGCCCGCAAGCTCGTGACGCGGGGCACCGACCTCGGCGAGCGCATCGACGGCCTCGAGGCCGCGGTTGCCGCGGGGCGCGGACGGCTCGACGACGCCCTGCTCGACGAGGCCGCGTCCGTGGCCGACCGGGCCGCCGGGCGGCTGAGGCTCTCGGCGCGGCACACCGTGGTCGCCATCGCCGGCGCCACGGGCTCCGGCAAGTCGTCGACCTTCAACGCACTGACGGGGCTCGAGCTCTCCTCGACCGGGGTGCGTCGACCGACCACCTCCTGGGCCACCGCCTGCGTGTGGGGGAGTGCGGGCGCCGAAGAGCTCCTGCAGTGGCTGGGGATCCCGCCGCGCCACCAGACGATGCGCGACTCGATGCTCGACACGGCACGTGAGGACCGCGAGCTCGACGGTGTCGTCCTGATGGACCTGCCCGACCACGACTCGACCGAGGTCTCCCACCACCTCGAGGTCGACCGTCTCGTCGAGCTTGCCGACCTGCTGGTGTGGGTGCTGGACCCGCAGAAGTACGCCGATGCCGCCATCCACGACCGCTACCTGGCGCCGCTGCGCTCGCACGCCGGCGTGATGGTCGTGGTGCTCAACCACATCGACACCGTCGCCGAGGACCGTCGTCAGTCGATGGTCGACGACGTGCGTCGCCTCCTGGACCTCGACGGGCTGCAGGAGGTGCCGATCTTCGCGGTCAGCGCTCGGGAGGGCATCGGTATCGACGGACTGCGGGGCGAGATCGCCGCACGGGTCTCGGCCAAGAAGCTCACCCGCCAGCGCATCGAGGCCGATCTGCGCTCCGCAGCCGGTCAGCTGCAGGAGGCGTCGGGGACCGGGAAGGTGCGCCGGCTCTCACCCACCCGGGTCGACGAGCTCGAGGACGCCTTCGCCGACGCCGCGGGGGTCCCGGTCGTCGTGGACGCCGTCGAGCGCTCCACCCGCCTGCGAGCCGGGCGCGCCACGACCTGGCCGCTCGTCTCGGTGCTGTCCCGCTTCAAGCCGGACCCGCTCAGGAAGCTCAACCTCGACCTCGGGGAGGCGGGTGCCGCGCTGCGCGGCTCGCCCAGGAGCTCCCTGCCCGCCACGACGCCGGTGCAGCGGGCGCGGATCGACACCGAGGTGCGCGCGCTGGCCGACGACGCCAGCAACGGTCTGGGCGCGCCCTGGGTCGAGTCCGTACGTCGTACGTCCGTCGCGCGGCTGCCCGAGGTCGGCGATCTCCTCGACTCGGCCATGGCCCGCACCGACTTGGGGGCCGACAAGCTCCCGGTCTGGGCCGGCTTGGTGCGTGTGCTCCAGTGGCTGCTGATCATCACGGCTCTCGGCGGTGCGGTCTGGGCCGGTCTGCTCGCGGTCGGCGGGTCGCTCTCGGACGAGGAGTACCAGCTCGCGGGGATGCCGCTCCCGCTGCTCCTGCTCGTCGGGGGAGTGGTGCTCGGCATCCTGCTGGCGATCGTGTGTCGCGGTCTCGTCGGCGGTACGGCGCGGGCCCGGGCCGCCGCGGCCGACCGGCGTCTGCGCGACGAGGTGCACACGGTGGCGACCGAGCTCGTCGTCGACCCGGTCACGGCTGAGCTGGCGGCGTACTCGGCCGTGCAGACAGCCCTGCGCGCGGCGCTGCAGTAGCCCTCGGTCTTCCTGGGTGGGGGCCTGCCCACGAGTGGTCCACAGGCGGCCCGTCCGAAGCTCTCTCCACAGGCGCTGGAGCGAGCCCTCGTTGTCGGCGCGCGCACCTCGTTTGCTGGTGGTTGTCCGATCACGCCGATCGGTAGCCCCACTCACTCGAGGAGAGAACCCATGCTCAACGACACGATGGTCACCCTGCAGGGCCACGTCGGTGGCACCGTCACCCTGCGCCAGGCGGGCGAGACGAACGTCGCCAACTTCCGGGTGGCCTGCACCCCACGCCGCTTCCAGCGCAGCACCGACGAGTGGGTCGACGGCGCGACCCAGTGGTACTCCGTCAGTGCCTGGCGCCACCTCGGCGAGCACTGCGCGCGCTCCCTCGCCACCGGCGAGCCCGTGATCGTCCACGGCCGACTCAGCACGAGCACCTACACCAACAAGGACGGCGTCGAGGTGACCGGACTCGAGATCGAGGCGCTGCTCGTGGGACACGACCTGAGCCGGGGCATCACCTCGTTCAGCAAGCGGCCCTCGGCCGCCGAGCTGCAGGCCCGTGCGGCCGCCGGTGCCGCGGCAGCGGGCTCGGGCGAGCAGGAGGCCGGGGCGGCGGGAGTGGTCGCGGCCTGAGCCTGTGGCCGGGCTCGCCCCGCATTCGGCCTGGTCCCGCCCCGCTACTAGGCTCGTGTCATGGCCGAATATGTCTTCACCCTGCGCAATGTCCGCAAGGCCCACGGTGACAAGGTCGTGCTCGACAACGTCACCTTGTCCTTCCTGCACGGCGCCAAGATCGGCGTCGTCGGACCCAACGGCACCGGCAAGTCGTCCCTGCTGCGGATCATGGCGGGGCTCGACCACGCCAACAACGGTGACGCGATCCTCGACCCGGGCGCGACGGTCGGAATGCTCCAGCAGGAGCCGCCGCTGACCGAGGGCAAGACGGTCCTGGAGAACGTCGAGGAGGCCGTGGCCGACATCAAGGCCAAGGTGGCCCGCCTCGACGAGCTCTACATGATGATGGGCGACCCCGACGCCGACCAGGACAAGGTGGCCGTCGAGGCCGGCGACCTGCAGACCGAGGTGGACGCCATCGGCGCCTACGACCTCGACAGCCGACTGGACCAGGCCATGGACGCACTGCGCTGCCCGCCGCCGGACGCCATCGTCGACAACCTCTCCGGGGGCGAGCGGCGCCGCGTCGCGCTGTGCAAGCTGCTGCTGCAGCAGCCGTCGCTGCTGCTGCTCGACGAGCCCACCAACCACCTGGACGCCGAGTCGGTGCAGTGGCTCGAGGGACACCTCGCCTCCTACCCGGGCGCGGTGCTGGCGATCACCCACGACCGGTACTTCCTCGACAACGTCGCCGAGTGGATCCTCGAGCTCGACCGTGGCCAGACCCACCCCTACGAGGGCAACTACTCCACCTACCTGGAGACCAAGAAGGAACGGCTCAAGATCGAGGGCCAGAAGGACGCCAAGCGCGCCAAGATGCTCGAGAAGGAGCTGGAGTGGGTCCGCTCCAACGCCAAGGCCCGCCAGACCAAGAGCCGCTCGCGGCTCGCGCGCTACGAGGAGATGGCCGCCGAGGCCGACCGGATGCGCAAGATCGACACCTCCGACATCAACATCCCGGCCGGACCGCGCCTGGGTGACGTCGTCCTGGAGGCCGAGCACCTCGGCAAGGGCTTCGACGGCCGCACCCTCATCGACGATCTCGACTTCTCCCTGCCGCGGGCCGGGATCGTCGGCGTGATCGGACCCAACGGTGTCGGCAAGACGACGCTGTTCCGGATGATCACCGGCCAGGAGGAGCCGGACAAGGGTTCGCTCAACGTGGGGCAGACCGTCAAGATCAGCTACGTCGACCAGAGCCGTGGTGGGCTCGACCCCACCAAGAACGTCTGGGAGGTCGTCTCCGACGGCCTGGACTTCATCAAGGTCGCCAACTTCGAGATGAACTCGCGGGCCTACGTCGCCAGCTTCGGCTTCAAGGGGCCGGACCAGCAGAAGAAGGCCGGCGTGCTCTCCGGTGGAGAGCGCAACCGCCTCAACCTCGCGCTGACCCTGAAGATGGGCGGCAACCTGCTGCTGCTCGACGAGCCCACCAACGACCTGGACGTCGAGACGCTCTCGGCCCTGGAGGACGCCCTGCTCGACTACCCGGGCTGCGCCGTGGTGACCTCGCACGACCGGTGGTTCCTGGACCGCGTGGCCACCCACATCCTCGCCTGGGAGGGCGAGGACGACGAGCCCGGCAAGTGGTTCTGGTTCGAGGGAAACTTCGCCTCCTACGAGGAGAACAAGATCGAGCGCCTGGGCGCCGACGCGGCTCGACCCCACCGGGTCACGCACCGTCGCCTGACCCGCGACTGAGGGCGGCCGACCTGCTGTGGCTCGCAAACCCAAGCTCCTGAGTGAGCGTGACCTGCCCGCCGGGTTCGTCTATCCGGACGACTTCCTGGCCGTGGTGGGCCAGGAGCGCGTGCGGCAGTGGGAGTGGCTACAGGGCTACCAGCTGCGTGGGGCTGCCCAGCGACTGTGGGAGAAGCAGACCCGTTCGCTGGTGCCTTTCGCCCTGCGTCGCGGCACCGAGTTCATGGTCTGTTTCCACGCCGATCGTCCTCAGGAGGGCGGCGGCTACGAGGTGATGACCCTCGACTCGGGCGACGAGCGCGCCGAGCCGGTCCAGCACCTGCCCGACTTCACGACGTGGTGGCAGGGCGCCCGCGCTGAGGACCAGCCGCGTACGGCGACCGGGCCGGCTGCCCCGTCGACCCCGCCGGCAGCAGAGCCGGGAGCGCCGGGGGAGCCGGGGGAGCCGCCTCCTCCGCCGCCCGCGCCGGGGGAGCCGATCGCGGAGTTCCCCCGACATCCGTCGCAGGAGGGTTTCGACCCAGAAGCCGGGCACCTTCTCGACGGCCCCGGCTGGGTGCCACCCGCCACGGGTGCCTGCGGGTGCGTCCACCACCTCGATCCGTTCGCCGGCCAGGTCGTCCCCTTCGGCAAGTCCGCGCCGTCGGGCCTGCCCCCACGGCGCGTCGCCGACCTGGTCATGGAGCGCGACATCGCCGCCGAGTCCTGCTACCCCGGACCCGAGCTGAGCTGGCGCAACCGCCCGGTCGGGCCGTTCCACTGGCAGGTCTTCCTCGGTCAGTCCGCTCGTCTCCACTACGACGAGGACGGGCGGGTGCCGCTCGACATGTGGCTGATGGGCAACCCCGGTGTCGACCTGGTCGCCTGGCCCGACCGCAGTGACGACCTGTTCCTCTCGGCCCCGACGCTGTGCCGTGACGGCATCCTGACGCTGATCGCCCGCGGGTTGCTGGACGATCGGGTCCGGCGACGCAAGTAGTCGATCAGCTCGGAAGACGCGGGCCCGGCCGCGCGTCGGTACGTCGCCGGGTCAGCGCATCTCGGCGTCGGGGTGCCCGGCGATCAGCTGGTCGGCGACGGCATCCATCAGGCGACCCATCGCCATCAGGTCGTCACCCTCGGCGATGTCGACGAAGTGGGCACGGACGCCGGCGACGTGGGTGGGAGCCATCTGCGCGAGCAGACCTCTGCCGTCGTCGCTGATCTCGGCGAAGACACCACGACGGTCCTCGGGCGAGTCCGTGCGCCGCACGAGCCCGGCGTCCTCCATCCGCTTGATGGTGTGGGTGACCCGGCTCCGGCTGTGGGCCAGGGCATCGGCCAGCTGAGCCATCCGCAGACGGCCGTCGTCGGCCTCGGAGAGACGCACCAGGATCTCGTACTCGACCATCGAGGCGCCGTGGCGTCGGCGCAGGTCGTCGTCGAGGCGGTCGAAGAGCAGGGTGGTCCCCAGGAGGAAGGCGCGCCAGGACCGTTGCTGATCGGCGTCGAGCCAACGAGTCTCGGCGGCAGACGACTGGGAGGGCGTTGAGCGGGGCACCGGCGGAGTGTAACGGGCACTGGTGTCAGGGCCGACAATGCACAGACGCCCGACCGTCGTACGGTCGGGCGTCCAGCGGTGGAGCGAGTGAAGCGGGTGTGTCAGATGCGCTCGAGGATCATCGCCATGCCCTGGCCGCCGCCGACGCACATGGTGATCAGGCCGGTCGACTTGTCGTGCCAGTCGAGGGAGTTGATCATCGTGTTCTGCAGGCGCGCACCGGTCATGCCGAAGGGGTGACCGACCGCGATCGCGCCGCCGTTGACGTTCAGGCGGTCGATGTCGATGCCGAGGTCCTGGTAGGACGGCACGACCTGGGCGGCGAAGGCCTCGTTGATCTCGACGAGGTCGATGTCGCCGATGCTCATCCCGGCGTACTTGAGGGCGTTCTTGGACGCCTCGACCGGGCCCAGGCCCATGATCTCAGGCGACAAGCCGCTCACACCGGTGGAGACGATCCTGGCCAGCGGCTTCAGGCCGAGCTCGGCGGCCCTGGTGTCGGACATGACGATGACCGCGGCGGCCCCGTCGTTGAGGGCGCAGCAGTTGCCGGCGGTGACGACACCGTCGGGGCGGAAGACCGGCTTGAGGTCCTTGATGGCGTCGTAGGTGACACCGGCACGGGGACCGTCGTCGGCGCTGACGACAGTGCCGTCGGGGGTGGTGACCGGCGTGATCTCGCGGGCCCAGAAGCCGTCGGCGATCGCCTTCTCGGCGAGGTTCTGGGAGCGGACGCCGAACTCGTCGAGCTCCACCTTGTCGAGCCCGCGCAGGCGGGCGACGTTCTCGGCGGTCTGGCCCATCGCGATGTAGGCGTCGGGCAGCAGGCCGTCCTCGCGGGGGTCGTGCCAGTCCTGGCCACCCTCGGCGGTCTTCATGGTGCGCAGCTCGGCGTCGTGGAACTGCGGGTTCTTGGTGTCGGGCCAGTGGTCCGAGGTGCCCTTGGCGAAGCGCGAGACCATCTCGACACCGGCCGAGATGAAGATGTCGCCCTCGCCGGCCTTGATCGCGTGCAGGGCCATCCGCGAGGTCTGCACCGACGAGGAGCAGTAGCGGGTGATGGTGGCGCCGGGGATGGCGTCGTAGCCCATCAGGACGTTGACGATGCGGGCCATGTTGTTGCCCGACTCGCCGCCGGGGAGTCCGCACCCGAGGTAGTGGTCGTCGATGGTCGAGGGGTCCAGCCCCGGGATCTTGTCGAGCGCGGCCTGGATGATGGTGGCGGTGAGGTCATCGGGGCGCAGGTCCTTGAGCGACCCCTTGTTGGCGCGACCGATGGGCGAACGCGCGGCAGAAACGATGACGGCCTCGGGCATGGACGGATCTCCGATCTCGTGGGTGACAACCGTCTCAGACTAGCCCGCCCGACTCTGACAGAGTCGAGGCGTGCGTCACGTCTACGAATGCCCGCTGCGCTGGGCCGACCTCGACCTCCTTGGGCACGTCAACAACGTGGTGTACGCCGACTACCTCCAGGAGGCCCGGGTCGACCTGATGCGGTCGATGCTGCCTCCCACGGCGCCTCAGGACGCCGACCTCACCGAGGGGATCGTGGTGGTGCGCCACGACGTCACCTACCTGGCACCGCTGCTCTTCGACTTCCGCCCCGTGAAGATCGAGTGCTGGGTGACCGAGGTCCGGGCGGCGACGTTCACGATGGCCTACGAGATCTTCCACGACGTCCCCGGCGAGGGCAGCGACGGGGCGCCGGCGGGGAGCACCCGTCGCGTCTACCTGCGCGCCTCGACGGTGCTGGCGCCGTTCGTCTTCGCCGAGGAGCGTCCGCGCAGGCTGAGGCCCGAGGAGCGTGCCGGCCTCGCGGCGTACGTCGAGGAGACCGCGGAGCCGCGCCCGCCGCGGGTCGCCGCGGCGACCCGCGATGGCGCCCACCGCTTTCCGCTCCACGTCCGCTTCTCCGACGTCGATGTCTACCGTCACGTCAACAACGTGAAGTACTTCGAGTACCTCCAGGAAGCACGGATCCGGCAGATGGCCGACCTGCTCCGCGGCACCGGGGTGCAGACCCCGGGCGTCGTGGTGGCGCAGACGGACGTGGAGTACCGCGAGCCGATCCTGCTCCGCCCGGAGCCCTACGAGCTGTGGTCCTCGATCGTGCGCGTCGGCACGAGGTCGATGACCATCACGTCCGAGATCGCGGACGGCGCACGCTCCTTGGCCCGGGCCCGGGTGACCGTCGTCTTCTTCGATCCGGAGAGCGGTCGCTCGACCACGCCGACGCCCGAGCTGCGCATGCTCCTCGAGGAAGCGGTCACTCGAACGAGTTGACCATGAACTGCGCGGCATGGGTGACGTAGTCCCAGAACTGCGCGTCCTGCTCCGCAGTGAGCTCGACCTCGTCCAGACCGGCCCGGAAGTGCACCAGCCACCGATCCTTCGCCTCCGGGGTCACGGCGAACGGTGCGTGCCGCATCCGCAGCCGCGGGTGGCCCCGCGTGTCGCCGTACGTCGTGGGCCCGCCCCAGTACTGCACGAGGAAGAGCAGGAAGCGCTCCTCGGCCGGCCCGAGGTCCTCCTCGGGATAGAGCGGTCGCAGCAGCTCGTCGGTCGCGACGCCCTCGTAGAAGCGGGCCACGATCCGACGCATCGTCTCGAAGCCGCCGATCTCCTCGTAGAACGTCGCGGGGCCGGGAGTTCCCGGGCTGATCTGGATCACCTAGCTCATTCTCCTGCTTCGGCCTTCTCGTCGCCAGCCGGTGCGGTGGCCTTGGGCTCCTCGCGGTGCCACACGACCCGCTGGGCGAACGGGATCTCGATGCCCTCGTGGTCGAAGCGGGCCTTGATCCGCTGCCGCATCTCTCGCGCGACGGCCCACTGGGAGCCCGGAGTCGTCTTGAGCACCACGCGCATGGTGACCGCGTCCGCGGAGAGCTCCTGCACACCCCACACCGACGGCTCCTCGATCACCTGGCCGGTGAACTCCTCGTCCTCCCACATGGCGTGGGCGATGTCCTCGAGGACAACCCTCACCCGGGCGATGTCCTCGTGGTAGCCGACTCCCACGTCGAGCACGGTGCGCGACCAGTTCTGGCTCTGGTTGCCGACCTTGAGGATCTCGCCGTTCGGGACGTACCAGACGGTGCCGTTGATGTCGCGAAGTCGCGTCACCCGGAGGCTGACGGCTTCCACGGTGCCGGTGGCCTCGCCCACGTCGATGATGTCGCCCACGCCGAACTGGTCCTCGAGGATCATGAAGACGCCGGAGAGGAAGTCCTTGACCAGCGACTGGGCGCCGAAGCCGAGCGCGATGCCGATGATGCCCGCGCTGGCGATGATCGGGGCGATGTCGACGCCGATCTCGCTGAGCATCATGGTGCCGAAGATGGCCACGACGATGCCGGTGACCATGCTCTTGAAGAGGGACCCCATGGTCTCGGCGCGCTGGGCGCGCCGGGCAGCCTGCATCGGGTTCGCGCGCTCGGCGGCCATGCCGAGCTTGCTCGTCGCAGGGTCCTCGGCGCGCTTGACCACGCGGTCGATCGCCTTGCGCAGCACGTAGCGCAGCGCGACGGCCAAGATGAGCAGGCCGAGGATGGCCAGCGGCCTGCCGATGAGGGTGTCGGACCAGCGCGCGAGCGACACGTTGCCGGTGCGCTCGTAGAAGAAGTCGCAGATGTTGTCGCTGCCGTCTGAGGCACACGGGCTGAGGGCGGGGTCGGGGTCGGCGAGCAGCCCGACCAGGGTCGCGGAGGCGGAGGTGATGCTCATGGAGCCATGCATAACAGGTGTGGTGATGTCGTCCGAATCACGCAGCCCCGGGGAGAGACAGGGGCGAGATGACCTCGCGGTGCCGATACCCTGGTCGCGTGAACCCGCGACCCGCCGCCTCCGCCGTACGACGTCTCGTGACCGTCATCGCCGGTCTCGCCGCCCTCACTGCGACCTCGCTGGTGCTGGCCGGGCCCGCATCCGCCGACGTGCCGGAGGCGTGGCCGCCGGCGCCGGAGGTCGACCGGCTGCACGCGATCCTGCTCCTGGGCGGGATCCCGGTGCTGCTCTTCGTCCTGATCATCGTGGTGACCTACCTGCCGGCGTTGATGCGCGGCGAGAGCGTCACCCCCGGCGGCTCCTCGGTAGAGGACCAGTGGCTCGGCGGTCGACGCAGCGACGCTGAGCTCGCCGCCCCGGACAGCGAGACCTCCGCTGCCGGCGGCGCCAGCGGCGGCTGGTAGTCGACGCGATGCCCGGAGTCGACAGCCAGCACGTGCTCACCAGCGGCGAGCGCGCCGCCCTCGACGTGGCGATCCGCAAGGCCGAGCAGCTGTGCCGGGCGGAGTTCTCGGTCTTCCTGGGCGCCAGCGACGGCGACCCACGGGCCTTCGCCACCAGCCTGCACAACTCGCTGGTCGCCCCCGCGCGCAGCATCCTGATCATGATCGACCCGACCGCGCGCGCCATCGAGGTCGTCACCGGCGGTCACGTGCGCCGCTCGCTGACCGACCACCAGGTCGAGCTGGCCATCGCGACGATGTCGGCGACCTTTGCCGACGGAGACCTCGTCGGCGGCCTGCGCCGGGGCATCCAGCAGCTCGCCGACGGCGCACGGCCGCAGAACACGCTGCACGCTGGGTCCTGACGGGGTCGTCCGGGAGGCAGCCGCTTCTCGGGGTTGGTGGCGCCCGCGCGCGTAGTCGACCGGGTCTCGCCGTCAAGGATCTCGCTGCGCTCGACCGCTGCGCGGTGCCTGCGGCATCCGTTGACTGCGAGCCTCTCCCGGTCGACTTGGCGGCGCGCTCAACGGCGAGGGCTCCGCCCACGCCGCCGCATGCGCGGGCGCC
>NZ_JAPYPS010000110.1 GCF_029937575.1 Nocardioides sp. | reverse complement strand
TAATTCGTCGACTATGACACACTGTTGAGTTCTCAAACATCAGACGCACCCAGCCTCCCCCGCGAAGGTTCCTGCTGGCGCTGATGGACCCTCTCATCTCCGCTCCGGATTTGGTTCTGCGCAGTTGCACAGACGCTTGATCCGGTGGACCTTGAGAGGACCTGTACACCTCGGGGCCGGGAGCCCGACCTCTCGGTCTTGCTCCCCGCCGCTCCCTGGCGACAGGTGAAACATTAGGGGGAATCCAGGAGAACTACAAATCGACTCGCAGTGACGCGGGCCACATTCGCGTTTGTGCAGGTCAGAGCCCTGTGGGGGGTTCTGGCGTGCCGGAGGAGGCGAGTCCGCGAGCGTCCTGCAGGCGGGCACAGCCGGACATCCGCAGTGCGTCGAGGAGCTCGTCGTGCAGCAGATCGAGCATCTCGACCACGCGCTCGGCGCCGCCCGCGGCCAACGCGAGGTACGGCGTACGACCGCAGAAGACGCCGTCGGCCCCCAGCGCCAGGGCCGTGAGGACGTCGAGCCCCGAGCGGATCCCGCCGTCGACGTAGACCTCTGCTTGCCCGGACACGGCTGCGCCCACCGCCGGTAGGGCCGCGCACGTCGACACCGACCTGTCGAGCTGGCGGCCCCCGTGGTTGGACACCCACACCCCGGCGGCGCCTGCCTCCACGCACCGCTGGGCGTCGTCGGCGCGCAGGACGCCCTTGACCACGATCGGCAGGCCGGTGAGGTCGTGCAGCCATGCGATGTCGGCGGCGGTCAGGTCCTGAGCGTGCTCGGCACCGGGTGTCCGGCCCCGAACCACCTGCGGATGGTTGAGACCGTAGACCTCGGTGAGGTCGCCGAACGCGGCCTCGTCGATGTCGTACTTCGTGCCCGGGACAGGGGTGTCGACCGTGAGCACGATCGCTCGAGCACCAGCGCGCGCGGCCTCCTCGAAGACAGGCGCGACCAGGCTGCGATCAGCGGTCGCGTAGGCCTGCAGCCACCACGCGGCACCGGTTGTGCCGAGCTCCTCGAACCGGGTGCCAGCGTTGCTGGACACCACCACCAAGGAGCCGGCCTCCGCGGCGGCCTGCGCCATGGCCAGCTCACCCCCCGGATGCGCCAGCCGCTGCATCGACGTGGGTGCGATGGCGACGGGAGACGGCACCGGGAGACCCAGCAGCGCAGTCGCCGCGTCCGGACGTCGTACGTCGCGCAGCACGCGGGGGTAGAGCCGCACGTGCGACCACGCCTCGAGAGACTCCTGCAGGGAGATCTCGTCCCGGGCTCCCGCGGTCACGAAGCGCCACACGTGATCGGGCAGCGCAGCGCGAGCGTCCTGCCACAGGCGCGCCTGCCAGCGTTGCTCGCTCATGACCTCGTCAGCGGATCTCGACGCCGGCGAACTTCTTCTTGCCACGCCGCAGGACGAGCCAGGCGCCGCCGATCAGGTCGTGCTGTCCCACGGCGGCATCGGGATCCTCCACCCGGACGTTGTTGACGTAGGCGCCGCCTTCGCTGACCGTGCGGCGCGCGTCGCCCTTGCTGGTCGCGAGTCCGGACGCCAGCAGGAGGTCGATCACGCTGGGCAACGCCTCGCCACGCTCCACCACGGTCGAGCCCGCCTCGCTGAGTGCAGCAGCCAGCGTCTGAGGCTGAAGCCCCATCAGGTCGCCGCCCCCGAACAGCGCAGCGGCTGCAGCCTTGGCCTGCTCGGTCTCCTCGGGCCCGTGCACGAAGGTCGTCACCTCGTCGGCCAGCGTCTTCTGCGCCTCGCGCAGGAAGGGCTTCTCCTCGTGCCGGGCCTCGAGTGCCTCGATATCCGCACGCGGGAGGAAGGTGAAGATGCGCAGCATCTCCCCCACCTTCTCGTCCTCGACGTTGAGCCAGAACTGGTGGAAGGCGTACGGCGACATCATCGCGGGGTCCAGCCAGAGCGCTCCGCCCTCGGTCTTCCCGTACTTCGTGCCGTCCGCCTTGGTCACCAGCGGGGTCGCGAACGCGTGCGCGCTCCCGCTCTCGGCGCGACGGATCAGCTCGGCACCTCCGGTCAGGTTGCCCCACTGGTCGGACCCACCGAACTGCAACGTCACCCCGTGCTCGCGGTAGAGGGTCAAGAAGTCCATGGACTGCAGCAGCACGTAGCTGAACTCGGTGTAGCTGATCCCCGATTCGAGGCGGCGCTTCACGGTCTCGCGCGACAGCATCCGGTTGACCGGGAAGTGCTTGCCGACGTCGCGCAGGAAGTCGATGACCGACAGACCCTCGGTCCAGTCGTAGTTGTTGACCATGGTGGCGCCGTTGTCCCCACTGAACGCCAGGAACGGCTCGATCTGGCGACGCACTCCCTCGGTCCACTCCTGCACCGTCTCCAGGGAGTTGAGGGTGCGCTCGCCGGAGTCCCGGGGGTCGCCGATCATCCCCGTCGCGCCGCCGACGAGGAGGTACGGCGTGTGGCCGGCGTCCTGCAGCCGCCGCGCGGTGGTGAGCTGCACGAGGTTGCCCATGTGCAGGCTCGGCGCGGTCGGGTCGAAGCCGACGTAGAACCGCACGCTGCTCTCCTGCAACGCCGCGCTCAGCGCGTCGAGGTCGGTGGAGTGGGCAACGAGCCCTCGCCACTGCAGGTCATCGAGCAGGTTCGGGTCGACCGACACGGAGGTCGCCTCGCTTCCGGTTGAGTTTCGACGGCGGCTGTCGGGACAAGACTGCCGCATGACCACTGATCGTGGAGACTGGCATGCCACGAGCCCCCAGGACAGTAGGTTTGTGGCGTCTGGAGGAGCTCAAGGGTGATTGCTGGAAGATTCACGCGCGACCGCGAGATCGGTCGAGGCGGCATGGGCGCGGTCTGGCTGGGCCGCGACGAGGTGCTGGACCGACCCGTGGCGATCAAGCGACTCGGGGCACTGCCCGGGGAGACGAGCCCGGACCAGGAAAGGGCTGCTCGCGAGGCCAAGATCGCCGCGAGCCTCAACCACCCGCACATCGTGGGGGTCTTCGACCTGGTGGCCGAGGACGGCCAGCAGTGGATGGTCATGGAGTACGTCGAGGGACAGACCCTCAGCGAGCTGGTGCGTGCCGGCGGCCCACTGTCACACGGCGAGGCCGGCCGGATCATCTCCCAGGCCGCCTCCGCGCTCGCCGCTGCGCACGCCAACGGGGTCGTCCACCGCGACGTGAAGCCGAGCAACATCCTGGTGCGCGCGGACGGCCACGTGAAGCTGACCGACTTCGGGATCGCCCGTGGAAGCGCGGACGCCGCCCTGACCCAGACCGGGCTGGTGACCGGGTCTCCGGCCTACCTCGCGCCAGAGGTCGCCTCCGGCCAGCAGGCCAGCCCGGCCAGCGACGTCTGGTCGCTGGGCGCAACGCTCTTCCACGCGCTCGCGGGCCACCCGCCGTACGACGCCAGCGACAACGTGCTCGGGGCGCTCTACCGCATCGTCAACGAGGCTCCGCCGCGGATCGAGGACGCGGGCGTGCTCGCCCCGCTGCTCGAGGCCACGATGACGCGCACGCCGGCCCAGCGCTGGTCGATGCAGGACATCGTCCACTTCCTCGACTCCCCCGACGACGAGCTCTCCAGTCGCACCCCGGTGCCGAGCACCGACGCCCCCACCGAGGCGATGCACGTGATCCCGGGGCTGGTCGGCGATGCTGCGCCCGAGGTCCCGGCCGCACCCGACCCGGAGCCGGCCGCAGCCTCGGGGTCCCGGCGGGCTGCGCCCGAGCGACGGTCCTGGTTGCCCGCCGTCATCTCGGCCCTGGTCGCGGCGCTGGTGATCGCGATCGTCGTCCTCGCCCTGCAGGACGACCCGCAGGAGAACCTCGCGACCGACCCGGCTGCACCCTCCGCCGAGGCTCCCAGTAGCGAGCCGACGGCGAGCCCGACGCCGACGCCCACGCCTGAGGCGTCGAGCGAGCCCACCCGCAGGGAGCTCCGCTCCTTCGTGTCCGACTACCTCACCCTGGCGAGCAGCGATCCGGCCCAGGGCATCGAACAGCTCACACCGGCCTTCCGGGAGCAGAGCACTCCGGGCTACGAGGACTTCTGGGGCAGCGTCAGCAACACCCGGCTGCTCACGTTCAGCGCCGACACTGCGGCCCTGACCGTCTCCTACACCTATCGCTACCAGAGACGCGGCTTCGGGCGCGTCGAGGAGCCGGTGAGCCTGCAGCTCGTGGCGACCGACGACGGGTTCCTGATCGCCGGGCCTGCCTGATGGACTGCTGACGGTCGCGCATGGACATCGCCGCCCTCTACCGCGACATCGTGGAGACGTCACCTGACGGGATCTGGGTGACCGACCTGCGCGGGGCCATCGTCTACGCGAACGAGGCCTTCGCACGCATGTACGGCGTACCGGTCGAGGAGATCACGTCGGTCACGGTGTTCGATACCTTGGACGACACCGGCAAGGTCCAGTTCGCCGAGCACCTGGGACGGGTGCGCGCCGGTGAGTCCAACCAGGGCGACGTCGAGGTCCTCTTCCACGACGTGGCGGGCGTGGCGCGTTGGGTCTCACTGCGCGAGAGCCTGCTGCGGGAGGACGGCGAGGTCGTGGCGATCCTGAACCGTGCAGCTGACTACGGCGACCGTCGCCACGTCCTCGACGAGCTGCGTCGGGCCGAGGAGGCACTGCGCGACGAGGTGGTGCAGAGCGCCTTGATGCGCCAGGTTGCCGCCGCGGCGAACGCTGCGCACACGCTGCAGGAGGCGATCCCGATCGTGCGGACGCTGCTGCGGGGACACGACGACTGGATCCGGTCGGCGGCGTTCCGCGTGGTCGACGGCTCCGGCACGCTCGAGCCACTGGACCCTGACGTCCAGCCCGACGACGAGGCCCTGTGCCTGGCGGCGCTGCGGGCCGGGAGGACCACCTGGAGCGCCGACGAGCGGACCGTCGCGTTCCGAGTCGGATCCGACGGACGGGTCCACATGGTGGGGACGATCACGGCCGGACGCGACGTGGAGCGGCGCGACATGGTCGAGACCATGGTCGAGGCGGTCGCGGTGCAGCTCGCCCGGGTGGCCGAGCGCGAGGAGAGCGAGCGCGCCCTCGCCTCGGCCAGGGACGAGGCCATGGCCGCGTCGCGGCAGAAGTCGGAGTTCCTCGCGACCATGAGCCACGAGATCCGGACACCGCTCAACGGCATCATCGGACTCACCGACCTCGTGCAGCGCACCTCGCTGGACGCAGACCAGCAACGCCTGATGTCGGGGCTGCACGCTGCCAGCCACACGCTGCTCGGCGTCCTGAACGACGTCCTCGACTTCAGCAAGATCGACGGTCGCCCCGTACAGCTCGAGCATGTCGACGTCGAGGTGCGCTCCCTGGCCGACCAAGTGGTCCGCGTCGTCTCCGGAGCCGCTCGCACAGGAGGGGTGGAGGTCGTGGTGTGGTGCGACCGGTCGGTGCCGGCCCTGGTGCTCGGCGACCCCACCCGCCTGTCACAGGTGCTGCTCAACCTGGTCTCCAACGCGGTGAAGTTCAGCGCCGGGGGTGACGTCCTTCTGTCGGTGACGGCGCCGACCCCGCCTGACGACGTCGCGCCTGGTGCAGAGGACGCCGTGGAGCTGCGCTTCGACGTCGCCGACACCGGGATCGGCATCGAGGCCGACCAGCTCCAGCGCCTCTTCGAGCCGTTCACCCAAGCCGACGCCTCGACCACTCGTCGGTTCGGTGGCACCGGGCTCGGCCTGTCCATCGCCCGCCAGGTCGTCTCGGCCCTGGGCGGCGAGATCAGCTACCAGCCCAACCCGGGCGGCGGCAGCATCTTCTCGTTCGAGGTGACGTGCGAGCGCCACGCCGCGCAAGCGACCGACCTCGACGACTACGCACGCAGCTGGCTCACCGGGCGGCGGGTCCTGGTCGCCGACGGCAGTCCCCTCTGCGGTCCAGCGCAGGTCGAGCAGCTCCGCTGGTGGTCCGTCGACGCACACCGCGCCGAGGATGTCGCCACCACCCACGCCATGCTGGCGGGATCGATCAGGGACGGGCAGCCCTACGAGGCGGTGCTGATCGACGCGCGTCTCGCCGGTGGTGGCGGGATGGAGCTGGCGGCGCGGATCGCCGCGGACACGACGTACGACGAGGTGGCGATGGTGGTGGTCGGGTCTCGCCTCGAGGTGGACCTGGGCCGGCTCCGCGCTGCGGGTGTGTCGGTCTTCCTGGACCGACCGGTGGCCGTCGAGACCCTGCGCGGCACGCTGCTGGAGCAGCTCGCGGGTGTCCCTGCCCAGCCCATGCCGCTCCCGGAGCCGAGCACGCAGGCGGCGGGGTCGCCCCGCGTGCTCGTCGTGGAGGACAACGTGGTCAACCAGCTCGTGGCCACCGGTCTGCTGACGTCCCTCGGCTACCGCGTCAGCGTCGCTCAGAACGGCGCGGAGGCGCTCGAGGTGCTGGCACGCGACACCTTCGCCGCCGTGCTGATGGACGTGCAGATGCCGGTGCTGGACGGCTACGCCGCGACACGTACCCTGCGCGAGCGTGAGGGCGGCGGGCTGCACGTGCCGGTGATCGGGATGACCGCAGCGGCCGTCGAGGGCGAGCGGGAACGCTGCCTGGCTGCCGGGATGGACGAGTTCCTGACCAAGCCGGTGGACCGCGCCGCGCTGGCCCGTGCGCTCGATCGTTGGACCGCTACCCCGAAGGAAGACATGTCCGAGGACGCACACGACGCCGCACCCGAGCTGCCGCCCACTCCGCCGATCGTGGGACTCGACACGGACCGGCTCGACATGTTGCGCGATCTCGACCCGGGTGACACGACCTACCTCGATCGGGCGATCGGCAACTTCCAGGCCAACTCGGTGACCGCCGAGGCCACGATCACCCAGCTCGTTGCCGCCGACGACAGCGACGGGCTGCGCGCAGCCGCCCACAAGATCGCGGGCAGCGCTCTCAACCTCGGGGTCCCCCGTGCCGGCGCGGCCGCCCGGGCGCTCGAGCAGGTGGCCACGACCGGGACGACGCGGGGCGCAGCCGAGCTCATCGGCGAGCTGCACGACGCCATGGCCGAAGGTCGACGCCTGTTGCTCGCCTACCAGGCGACCTACGCGCCCTGACGCACCCGGGACGGGTCGGTCGAGCCCGGTGAACGGTTTGGCCGAAGACATAGATGTCTGTCAACATTGACGAGTGCCTATGTCTGAGTCGGCCTCGTCGACCGTCCCCACCCTCGGAGCCGTCGCGGTCGCGTGCTGCTCGCCCCTGGTCAGCGAGCCCCTCAGCGCCGACGAGGCGCTGCGGATCGCGCCGGTGCTCAAGGCGCTCGCCGAGCCCGTCCGGCTACGACTGCTCTCCCTGGTCGCCTCTCACGCCGACGGCGAGGCGTGCGTGTGCGATCTGCAGGACGCCTTCGAGCTGTCGCAACCCACGATCAGCCACCACCTGAAGGTGCTGCACCAGGTAGGCCTGCTCGACCGCAGCAAGCGCGGGGTGTGGGTCTACTACCGGGTCCGCGAGGACGCCCTCGCCGACCTCGGCGCCCTGCTCGCCGTACCAGCGCCTGTGGCCGCGCGGTGAGCACGGAGCTCGCCCGCCGGCTCACCGCCGAGCTCGTCGGTACGGCGTTCCTCGTCACCGCGGTCGTGGGCTCAGGTATCGCGGCTGTCCGCCTGTCCCCCGACGACGTCGGCCTGCAGCTCCTCGAGAACAGCCTGATCACCGGCGCCGCGCTCATCGCCCTGATCCTTGCCCTGCAGCCCGTCTCGGCCAGCTTCAACCCGGTCGTGACCCTGGTCGAACGGGCCCTCGGAGCCATCAGCAGCCGGGACACGGCCTACCTGATCGTCGCCCAGGTCATCGGTGGGTCCCTCGGCACGGTGCTGGCCAACCTGATGTACGACCTGGACGCCATCAACCTCTCGACCCGGGACCGCTCGGGCGGCGGCCTGTGGCTCGGCGAGATCGTGGCGACCTTCGGACTCGTGCTGGTCGTGTTCGGCAGCCTGCGCTCGGGGCGCAGCGAGATCGTCGCCTTCACCGTGGGGGGCTACATCACCGCCGCCTACTGGTTCACCAGCTCCACGAGCTTTGCCAACCCCGCCGTGACGATCGCTCGGATGTTCTCCGACACCTTCGCGGGGATCCAACCCGCGTCCGTCCCGGCCTTCGTCGGGTGCCAGGTCGTCGGTGGGGCGCTCGCGCTCCTCCTGGTGCGGTTCCTCTACCCCGACACCCCCTCCGTGGAGCTCGATGGCTCCACCACACCCCAGGAGAGCCGTTCATGAGCAGTCCCACCGTCCTGTTCGTCTGCGTCCACAACGCCGGCCGGTCCCAGATGGCCGCGGGCTACCTGATGGCGCTGGGCGCCGGTCGGGTCGAGGTCCTGTCCGCCGGGTCGATGCCGGCCGACTCCATCAACCCGGTCGCTGTCGAGGCGATGGCCGAGGAGGGCATCGACATCACCTCCGCGACGCCCCAGGTGCTGACCACTGAGGCGGTCCAGGCCTCCGACGTGGTCGTCACCATGGGCTGCGGCGACGCCTGCCCGTTCTTCCCCGGAAAGCGCTACGAGGACTGGGAGCTGGCCGACCCCGCCGGCCAGGGAATCGAGTCGGTGCGTCCGATCCGCGATGAAATCCGCGCCCGCGTCGAGACTCTCCTCGGACAGCTCTTCCCCCCTGCGTAGGC
>NZ_JAPYPS010000109.1 GCF_029937575.1 Nocardioides sp. | reverse complement strand
GTTCTTCTTCCTCGAGATGAACACCCGCCTGCAGGTCGAGCACCCCGTCACCGAGGCGGTGCACGGCGTCGACCTCGTCGCCCTGCAGGTCGCCGCGGCCGAGAACCATCAGGCCGGGAACCACCAGATCGCGGACACCCCTGGTGCGCCCCACGGCCACGCGATCGAGGTCCGCCTCTACGCCGAGGACCCGGCCGCCGACTACCAGCCGCAGAGCGGCGAGCTGACGACGTTCGAGATCCCCGAGGTCGACGGCATCCGCGTCGACACCGGCTTCACCTCCGGCAGCGTCGTGTCGACGCACTACGACGCGATGCTCGCCAAGGTGGTCGCCTGGGCCCCGACCCGGGAGGCGGCCGCCCGCAAGCTGGCCGGCGTGCTCGGCCGGGCGCGGATCCACGGCCTCGTCACCAACCGTGACCTGCTCGTCGAGATCCTGCGCGACGAGGTCTTCCTGGCCGGCGACGTCAGTACGGCGTTCCTCGGCGATGACGGGGTTTCGAGGCTCGCTTCGCTCGCACCTCAACCACCGTCCAGTGAGGCGTCCAGTGAGGCGTCCAGTGAGGCGTCCGGGGTGCCGTCGGGCGCGGCGGTCGCCGCAGCGATCGCTCTCGCCGAGCACACCCGACTCGCGCGGACGGTCCAGCAACGCATCCCGGTCGCCTTCCGCAACGTCGTCAGCCAGGCCCAGGTGGCCGAGTTCGAGGGCGCCGAGGGCGACGACCCGATCCGGGTCGAGTGGTGGGGCGGGCGTGACGGCTACCGGGTCGAGGGCCACACCGTCGTCGCCGCTGGGCCCACGGCGGTGACCCTGGAGACCGACGGCACCCGCACGACGTACGACGTCACCGTCAACGCGCCGGCCGTGGACGTCGACCACCCCGGCGGTCACGTGCGACTCATCCGGGTGCCGCGCTTCGTCGACCCGGCCGACGCCGTCGCCAGCGGCAGCCTGCTGGCGCCGATGCCGGGCACCGTCGTGAAGGTCGCCGTCGAGGCCGACCAGCAAGTCGAGGCCGGGGACGTCGTCCTGGTCCTGGAGGCGATGAAGATGCAGCACACCGTGACCGCACCCGCCGCGGGCACGGTCACCGAGATCAACGTCCAGCCCGGAGCGCAGGTCGCCGCGGGAGAAGTGCTTGCCGTCGTAGAGGGAGAAGAGCAGTGACCACCACGCAGTTCACCGAGACCGAGGAGCGCACCGAGCTCCGCAAGGCCGTCAGCAAGCTGGCGAGCAAGTACGGCCGCGAGTACTTCACCGAGAAGGCCCGCTCCGGTGGCAAGACCACCGACCTGTGGCTCGAGCTCGGCAAGAACGGCTACCTCGGCATCAACATCCCCGAGGAGTACGGCGGCGGGGGCGGCGGCATCGGCGACATCGCCGCGGTGTGCGAGGAGCTGTCGGCCCAGGGCTGCCCGATGCTGCTGATGGTCGTCAGCCCCGCGATCTGCGGCACGATCATCACCCGCTACGGCACCGAGGCGCAGAAGCAGAAGTGGCTTCCGGGCCTGTGCGACGGCACCTCCACGATGTGCTTCGCCATCACCGAGCCCGACGCCGGCACCAACACCCACAACATCACCACGACCGCACGCCGCGACGGCGACGGCTGGATCCTCAGCGGCCGCAAGATCTGGATCTCGGGTGTCGACGAGTCGGACAACGTGCTCGTCGTCGCGCGCACCGAGGACGCCAGGACCGGCAAGCTCAAGCCGTGCCTGTTCGTCGTCCCGACCGACGCCGAGGGCTTCGAGGCCAACCCGATCCCGATGGAGATCGTCTCCCCGGAGAACCAGTTCCAGGTGTTCATGGACGACATCCGGCTGCCGGCCGACGCGCTCGTCGGCGACGAGGACGGCGGTCTCGTGCAGCTCTTCGCCGGTCTCAACCCCGAGCGGATCATGGCTGCCGCGTTCTCGCTCGGCCTGGCCCGGTTCGCCCTCGAGAAGGCCACGCAGTACGCCAAGGAGCGTGTCGTCTTCAAGGTCCCGATCGGTGCCCACCAGGCGATCGCCCACCCCCTCGCGCAGAGCCACATCGAGATCGAGCTCGCGCGCCTGATGAATCAGAAGGCCGCGGCGCTCCTCGACTCCGGCGACGAGATGGCCGCCGGGGAGGCCGCCAACATGGCCAAGTACGCCGCCGCGGAGGCCGCCTGCGACGTCGTCGACCGCGCAGTGCAGACCCACGGCGGCAACGGCGCGAGCCAGGAGTACGGCATGGCCGGCCTGCTCGTCGCCACCCGCGTCGGCCGGATCGCGCCGGTCAGCCGCGAGATGATCCTCAACTTCGTCTCGATGCACTCACTGGGCCTGCCCAAGTCGTACTGACGACCCTGACAGCACTGACACCGCCGGCAGGGTCCACGCCCTAGGCTGGAGCCCATGTCATCCCCGTGGTCCGTCGGCGGCGCCGCCGCCCTCCAGGAGCACGCGCCCACGGCGGGCGCGGCGCTGGGCGGGCTCGTGGCGCTCTGGCCGGCCGCGCTGAGCGAGATCCAGCTCGCCACGATCCGGATGGTCACCGCCGAGGGGCTCGGCCTGAGCCCGCTGCGCAAGCCGCCGACCGGACCGCGGCGTACCGCCGAGGTGCCGCAGGCGATCGTGATGGCCTTCGCCGAGCAGTTCGCGGCCGACGTATCCGAGATCGGTGACGACCTGCGCGCCACCTGGCTCGAGGCGATGGGCAAGGACGCCTTCGACGGCGCCCTGGCGGTCTACGTGGCCGACTTCGTGCCGCGGGTCCGGGTGGTCCTCGACGGCCTCTTCGGTCACGACGAGTGGTTCGACACGCCCCTGGTCCGCTCCGAGCACGCCCGGTTGCTGATGGACGAGTTCATCCACGAGGTGGCACTGCTCGACCATCTCGACCCGGTCACCACGGAGCTGGTGCGGCTGCGCGGTGCCCGACAGCACCAGTGCCGGATCTGCATGGCGAGGCGCAGCCTGGCCGCCGTACGCGACGGGGCCGACGCCACGATGTTCCAGCAGCTGGACGACTACCGTCACAGCACCCTCACCGACGCCCACCAGGCAGCGTTGGCGCTCACCGACGCCCTGATCTGGACGCCGGCCAACCTGCGCGCCCGCGACGTCGAGGCGGTCCGCACGCACCTGGAGCCCGCCGAGGTCGTCGAGATCGTGCTCGACGTGATGCGCAACGCGACCAACAAGATCGCCGTCGCACTGGGGGCCGACGCGCCCGAGCAGGCTGGCGTGCAGCTCTTCGAGGTCGACGAGGCCGGTCGCCTGCACTTCCCCTGAACCGAGCCTGAGTCGGTCGGGCACCGGCAGACGATAGGTTCGGCCCATGGGCGTGGTGAGCGGCATCGACCGCACGCAGCGCCGGTTCACGCCGTTCAGCTTCCCGCTGGCGGTGATCTACAAGTTCTTCGACGACCAGGGCAACTACCTGGCCGCGGCGCTGACCTACTACGCGTTCATCGCGATCTTCCCGCTCCTGCTGCTCGCGTCGTCCATCTTCGGCTTCTTCCTGCAGGGCAACCCCGAGCTGCAGGAGCAGGTCCTCAACTCCGCGCTGGCGACCTTCCCGATCATCGGTGACCAGCTGGGCCGACCCGAGGGACTGCAGGGCTCGACGGGCGCGGTCATCGTCGGGACGGTCGCCGCGCTGTACGGCGCCCTCGGGCTCGGCGTCCAGATCCAGAACCTCCTGGCCGTGGCGTGGGCGGTGCCGCGCAACAGCCGGCCCAACCCGATCCTGCTGCGGGTCAAGAGTCTCTTCCTGCTGGTCTTCGCCGGCCTCGCGGTCCTGGGCATCTCGATCTTCTCCGCGATCGGCGCCAACACCGAGGTCTTCGGCGACCGGCTCAACGGCACGATCCGGGTCCTCATCCAGGTGGCCACGGTGATCATCGTCGGGCTCGTGCTGACCGGACTGTTCCGCTTCGCCCGGGCCCCCAGCCCCCAGCGGATGCGCAGCGCCCCCGGTGCCTTCACGGTCGCGATCCTGTGGCAGGGGCTGCAGTACGTCGGAACGGTCTACGCGACCAACGTCCTCGACGGGACGAGCAGCCTCAACCAGACGTTCGGTCTGGTCCTCGGACTGATCGGACTCATCTACATCGCTGCGGTGATGGCGGTCGTCGGCCTCGAGGTCAACGTCGTGCTCGCCCGCCGGCTGTGGCCACGCGCCCTGCTCACGCCGTTCACCGACCAGGTCGACCTGACCGAGGCGGATCGCCGCGCCTACGCGATGTATGCCCAGATGCAGCGCCACAAGGGCTTCGAGACGGTCGTGGTGCGCTTCGACGGCCGTGACGGCGGCACCCACGAGATCGTCCTCGAGCCGCACGCGAGGGGCCCCGAGACGCGGGTGCTCACCGAGCCGACCGTGGAGGTACCGCTGCGCAAGCGGCGGCCCCAGAAGGCACGGAAGTCACAGAAGTCACGGACCCCGCGTGTCGATCCCACGCCGCCGGACCTCGCCCCGCAGGAGGGGCCGGCCGCCCGGGAAGCCGCCCCCCAGCCGCCGCCGACGCCTCCGGGACCTACGCCCTGAGGAGCCGCGTGCGCAGGCCCGCCACGACGTCGTCGTCGAGGCCGAGCCCGTCGCGCAGGTAGGCCTGGAGCCCGCCGTACGTCGACTCCACGGCCTCGTCGGCCGCCGCGAGGTAGGAGGCGTCGGCCACCATGATCCGCTCGAAGACCGGCACCCGGTCCTCGCCGAGGTGCTCGCGCACCAGCGCGAGGTACTTCGTGCGGGTCGCCAGCCCGATGTCGTTGGTGCGCAGGTAGTCGGCGAGGACGACTTCCTCGGCCACCCCGGCCATCCGCAGCAGGAGCGCCGAGGTCCACCCGGTGCGGTCCTTGCCGGCCGTGCAGTGGAAGAGCTGGGCCGACGTCGACACAGCCAGACCACGCAGCAGCGCGGCGAAGGACGCCCGCGACGCGGGGTCGGTGACGAAGCGGCGGTAGACGTCGCGCAGCGCCTCCTCGGCCGCCGCCGGGTCGGCCAGCTCCGCGCCGACGCCGTGCGGGATCCCGGTGACCTCGACGTGGTGCCAGGAGGCGCCGGGCACCTCGACGTCCGGGTGGGCCTCGACCTCGGTCGCCTCGCGCAGGTCGTAGATGGCGGTGATCCCGAGGTCGGTGATGGTGCTCGCGTCCTCGTGGGTGAGCTGGAGCTCGTTGGACCGGAAGAAGACCCCGCGGCGCAGGGGCGTCCCGTCGCCCGAGACGTAGCCGTCGCCGGCGACGTCTCGGAAGTTGTCGGCCGAGGCCAACCGGATCAGCTCGTCGCCCAGGTTGCTCACGGCCCCAGGGTAGGAGACCTCTTCACCTCGCGGTGCCGCGGCCGGATGACCAGGTGGTGAATCCTCCGGACTGACTACCTGTCGGCGCCGGGACTAGTCACTCCGGGGCAGGAGGGGTTCCACCCAGACGGGCCTGTCCTGCTGGGGCAGCCGGCGCGTAGAGTTTCCCGCGGCGGCACTGGGGAGAGTCGCCACCTATGGGAGGGAGATCTGCTCTCGCATCACGCGGTAGAGCAGACCACCCGCAGTTCCAGAGCCCGGAGGCGCATCCGGGCCGAGGACGAAGGCGCCGACTCGGGTCGGTGGCCCTTCGCCTCCGCTCTCACCCTCGGATCCTCTGGACGCCGCTCGCTGTCGGGCCGCACACTTCTCCGGTGATCAAGATCCAGCTCCTCCTCGGGTTCGTGACCTTCGCCCTGTGGGTCTACTGCCTCATCAGCGTCATCACGACCCCGGCGGGGTCCATCCGCAACCTGCAGAAGCCGATCTGGTTGATCCTGGTGCTGCTCTTCCCGCTGGTCGGGTCGATCGCCTGGCTCGTCGCCGGTCGCCCGGAGTCGGCGCCTCGTCGGCCGGCCGCCCACGAGCGCAGCGCGCCGGCCTATCCCGAGTACGACCGCCCCGGCCGAGCCGCCGCCGTCGACCAGGCCGCCGACGAGGAGTTCCTCAAGGGCGTGCGTGAGCGTGCGGAGCAGCAGCGCAAGCGGCACGAGCAGGCCCGTCGTGAGCGCGAGCGGTTGGCGGCCGAGGAACGCGAACGGCTCAGGAGGAAGCCGACCGAGGAGGTCTGAGCAGACGCTGGTCGAGGTGTGAGGAGCGCCAGCGACGAGCCTCGAGACCCCGCGCGGGCCTCAACCACCGACCGTCGGCGGGTGCGGGAAGAAGAGCGGCACCCGCGCGGCGTACTCGTCCCAGCCGGGGCGCTGGCTCATCGTCTTCTCGAGCAGCTTGGCGCCGGTGACGTTGCGGATGAAGAACGTCATCGCGGCCGGGCAGGCGATCGTGGCCAGGCCCACCACCCAGCCGGACCCGAGTCCCGCAGTCAGCCACAGGCCCCACCACATGCAGGCGTCGCCGAAGTAGTTGGGGTGGCGGGTCCAGGCCCACAGCCCGGTGTCCATCACGGGCGGACGTTCGTCCTTCGGTCGTGCCTTGTACGCCGCCAGCTGGCGGTCGCCGATCGTCTCGAAGGAGAAGCCGACGGCCCACACGAGCACCCCGAGGACCACGGTCGGCAGGTATGCCGTCCCCAGCACCGCGCCGACGGCCACGGGCAGCGCCACGAACCACTGCACCACGCCCTGCACGGCGAAGACACGTCGTACGGCGGCCCCCAGGCCCACCTCGGAGAGCGACCCGCCCAGCATCTCGGCGTAGCGGGGATCCTCCTGGCCGGCGTGCTCGCCGAGCGCGCGCGAGCGCACGTGCCAGCCGAGGCGTCCACCCCAGAGGGCGACCAGCACCAGCACGACCCAGCGACGCCCGTCCGCGTCGTCGGCGGCGAATCCGACCAGAGCGGCGACGAGCGCGATCAGGACGAACCCGAGGCCCCACGCGACGTCGACCACCGCGACCTTGTCGAGCTGACGGGCGCGGACTGCAGCGGCGCCCATCGAGACCACGACGGCAGCCAGGGTGGCGAGCAGCACGGCGACGATGGCGGGGAAGGTCTCCATGGGGGAAGGGTAGTGAGCACCAAGGAAAGTCCGCACGGCCGGACGCGATGCGATGTCGAGCGACCGAGGATTTAGCAAAGGTAATACCTTTGGTGCATCCTGGCGAGACGCGCGTCACATGTCGGCGCTGCGTCATCGTCGAGACCTGGAGGACTCGTGGACCCCATCACCCCCGTGCACGGCACCACCACGCTGCTGCTCATCGCCGTGGCAGCCGTCGCCCTGCTGCTGTTCCTGATCATCCGCGTCCGGCTGCACGCCTTCATCGCGCTGGTGCTGGTCAGTGTCGTGACCGCCGTCGCTGCCGGGATCCCGACCGCGGACGTCCCCACGGCACTGCTCTCCGGCTTCGGGGGCACGCTGGGCTCGGTGGCCCTGCTCGTCGGCTTCGGCGTGATGCTGGGTCGTCTGCTCGAGGTGACCGGCGGCGCCCAGGTGCTGGCCGACACCTTGATCGGTCGCTTCGGCGAGAAGCGGGCTCCGCTCGCGCTCGGCGTGGCCGCACTGCTCTTCGGGTTCCCGATCTTCTTCGACGCCGGACTGGTCGTCTTCCTTCCCATCATCATCACCGTCGCACGCCGCTTCGGTGGCTCGGTCCTGCTCTACGCGCTGCCGGCAGCAGGGGCCTTCGCCTCCATGCACGCGCTCGTGCCTCCCCACCCGGGTCCCGTCGCGGCCGCCGACTTCCTCGGCGGCGACATCGGCACCATCCTGCTGATCAACCTGCCCGTGGCCGTCGGCGCCTGGTACGTCGGGGTCTACCTGTTCTCGCGCGTCATCGGGCGCCGCGTGCACGTCGACGTGCCCGAGCTCCTCTTCGGACCCGCGGCGGCTGCCGACGGATCCACTTCGCACACCTCCTCGCGCGGTGCCGGTGCGGTCGAGTCCGGGAGCTCCGGCACGGTCACCGAGGAGCGCTCCGTGGCGTCGCCGGGGACGGCGCAGGAGGGCACCGCGCCGTCGTTCGGGCTCGTGCTCGGACTGCTGCTGCTCCCGCTCGTGCTCATCGCCGGCAACACGGTGATCTCGACGCTTGCCTCGACGGGCACGGTCGACGCCGAGGCCACCTGGGTCACCTCGCTGCAGCTGCTGGGCAACACCCCGATCGCCCTGCTGATCACGCTGCTGGCCGCCATCGGGCTGCTGGGCACCCGGGACGGACGCACGCTCGAGGACACCACGAAGCTGCTGGACCAGTCCCTGGCGCCGATCTGCTCGATCATCCTGATCACCGGGGCCGGCGGCATGTTCGGTGGCGTGCTGCGGGCCAGCGGGATCGGGGAGTCGCTGACCTCGTCGCTCTCCGACCTCGGCCTGCCGATCCTGCTGCAGGCGTTCGTCATCGCCACGATCCTGCGCGTCGCACAGGGCTCGGCCACCGTGGCGCTGACCACCACGGCCGGCCTCATCGCTGCCCAGGTCACGGCCGGCGGGTACGGCGACATCCAGATCGCCGCGCTCGTCATCGCCATCGCGGCCGGTGCGACGGTGCTGTCCCACGTCAACGACTCGGGCTTCTGGCTGGTGAGCCGCTTCTTCGAGATGGACGAGGCCACCACGCTCAAGACCTGGACGGTCATGGAGACCACGCTGGGGCTCTCGGCGTTCGGTCTCTCGGTGCTCGTCTGGGTCGCCGGATGACGCTGGCGCCCGCTCAGCCCGACCGGCCGGCCCCGGGAGAGTCGTCCGAG
>NZ_JAPYPS010000108.1 GCF_029937575.1 Nocardioides sp. | reverse complement strand
GACAGCGACCTCGCACCGAGCTGTCCGGGCAGGTCCAACGACTCGGCCTGACCGAGCAGCCGGGTCTCGACCTCGGACAACCGGGCCAGGTCCGAGACCAACCGGGTGATCGCGGCCTCGGTCTCCTCGGCGTTCAACGACCACGCCGGGGTCTCAGCGATGGCGTCGAGCTCAGCCTCCAGGACATCGAGGCAGGCCAGGATCGGGTGACCCGTCCCGGTGCCGTCGAGGTGCCTGCTCATGACTCCATACAAGCACCTGCCACCGACACTGCCGGACAGTCAATCTGGCTCAACCATGGGGGTTGTGGACAACCACGTCATCCACAGGGCTGTGGATGATTCGTGGGTAGGCGGGGGTGTCGGAGGGTGGTTGGGTCGCCGGGTCTCGAGGTTCGTCGCTGGCGCTCCTCACACCTCGACCACCGTTGGGTCACGTGTTGAGCCGGTCGGCGGCCCGCAGGTGGTGGGCGGTGAGGGCACGCAGGGCGAGTGCGGCGAACTCCTCGGTCGTCATCGGCGCGGCCGTCTCGACGACGTACATCTCGCGATCCTCGTGGAACGATTCGGCCACGCGCGGGTCGGCAGCCAGGACGGCAAGCGTGGGATCCTCGTCCTCGTCCTCCTCGGTGGTGACCCACATGTGCTCGGTCAGCTCCGCCACCGGCATCGGGTCGAAGAGATGATCGAAGAGCGACACCTGCCGCCAGTGCGTCAGTCCCTCGGCGAGGGCGGCGGCATTGAGGACCACGACCGCGATCCCGACCCAGAACAGCCCACCCTTCTCGTCCCAGTTGAGCGCGATGAGCGCGACGCCCGCCGCCAGGGCGAGGAGTCGCATCCAGGGGCTGCGGGTCCACTCCATGGGGCAGGCTATGTCGCCGCGAGGCTTGCTGTCCCGAGGTAGCCGAAGGTCCACGGCGTCCGCGGACCGGGGAGGTACTCGGCCCGGACGTCGTCGACGACGAGGCCGGATCCCGCGACCAGGGCCGGCACGTCCCGGGTCAGGTGGCATCCGCCGGCCACCCGGCGCTGCACCGGGTCGAGCCGTCGCTGCCAGCGGGCGACGCCGTCAGTTGGCGCGAGGCCGTGCTCCAGGAACGCGAACGTGCCCCCGGGCCGCAGGACCCGCCGTACCTCTCGCATGGCCAGCGCTGGGTCCGGGATCGTGCAGAGCGTGAACGTGCACAGCACGTGGTCGTACGACGCGTCGCCCGCGTCGAGTCGCTGCCCGTCGAGACCGACCCGGTGGACGGGTACGTCGTGGCGCGCGCGACGCCGCTCCGACATCACCCAGCCCCGGTCCGACGGCTCGACCGCGTCGACGCTGACCACGGCATCGGGCAGGTGGCGCAGGTTGAGCCCTCCCCCGAACCCCAGCTCGAGCACCCTGCCACTCAGGCCGGCGCACACCTCGGCCCGTCGCTCGCCGATCTCGCGGCCCTTGAGCGCACGATCGACCAGCCCCGGCACGACGCGTTCTTCCCACCAGCCCATCGAGCCATCATGCCCCGATCGTCGCTGCGGCTGCAGCCTGGCCTCACAAAGAGCGGACGCGAGGATTTGAACCTCGACCCCTTCCCTGGAAGGGAAGCGTGCTGCAACTACACCACGTCCGCGAAGCCGGCCTCGACGAGTCCGGCACGGTCACAGTATGCCGGTCCTCCTGCCGAACGCGGCGCCCGGGTGCCGGGCATCCGCCGAGCGCCTCTCCGGTCCACCACGCTTGAGTACGACGACTCACGCGCCGTACCCGCGGCGACTCCTAGCGTCCAGACATGCTCCTCACCCACCGCCTCTTCCTGCCGTACGTCGCCTGCCTGCTCGGCACCCTGACCCTGCTCGGAGTGCTCTGCTTCCACTTCCCCCAGCAGCTCACCAGCCAGGAGTTCCGCGCCGTCTACACGACCGACTTCGCGCGCGGCCTGCTCCTCGTCGGACTCGTCGGCACGTTCCTGCTCGGCACCGCCGCCGTGCTGCGCAACCAGAGCAGGCGAGTAGCACTGACAGGCCTCGCGGCCGCGACCACAGCGGTGCTGCTCGGCGGCACCGGCATCCAGGTCGACGACGTCGACCAGTCGCCGTACTCGCTCGGCCTCGACTGGTTCGTGCTGTCGCTGTTCTTCTCGGCGCTGGTGTTCATCCCGCTCGAGCAGTACCTCGCCCGCAGGCAGACGCCCGTGCTGCGGCAGGGCTGGCGCACGGACGTGACCTACTTCTTCATGAGCCACGTGCTGGTGCAGCTGATCCTGATCCTGGTCACGGCGTCCACCTCCACCATCGCGGCGGCGATCGCCGTGCCCGGCATCAAGGACATCGTGGGCTCGCTGCCCGGCTGGGCTCAGTTCCTCCTGGCCGTCTTCGTCGCCGATCTGGCCCAGGCCACCCTGCACCGGGCCTACCACCGGGTCTCGACGCTGTGGAAGTTCCACGCGGTGCACCACTCGAGCCGCGACCTCGACTGGCTGGCCGGCTCCCGGGTCCACTTCGTGGAGACCGTCCTGACGCGCAGCATCGTGCTGCTGCCCCTGCTGGTCCTCGGCTTCTCCACGCCGGTCGTCAACGCCTACGTCATCCTCGTGGGACTCCAGGCCGTCGTGGCCCACGCGAACATCGGCGTGCGCTTCGGCTGGCTCGAGTACGTGCTGGTGCTGCCGCGCTACCACCACTGGCACCACGCGCGCCACGTCGACTACTGGGACCGCAACTACGCCATCCACCTGCCGCTCGTGGACATGCTGATGGGCAGCTTCAAGCTCCCTCGCGACGGCAGCTGGCCCGAGGAGTACGGCGTGCTCCGGCTCGAGAGCGTGCCCAACGGCATCGTGGCCCAGCACCTGATGCCGTTCCGCAGCGCTCGCGAGTACGACGACTACGTCGCGTGACGCACTGCTGACGCAGGCACCCAGCGGTCAGCGGTCAGCGGTCAACAGTCAGCGAGCGCCCTGGTCCCAGCAGCCCCGCCCCAGGCCGACCATCTCCATGCCCCGCAGGTCACCCCTGCCGAGCCGGGAGTTGGACGTCGTGGCGGTGCCGAACTTCAGCTGGTCGGACGACGAGGCGTGACCGAGACCGATCGCGTGCCCGATCTCGTGGACCATCATCTGACCCCACGTGACGGCCACGCAGGCAGTGAGTAGGAACTACCCATATCGCCCACGCCGAGCGTGCGGCACCTTGGCTCCGCTGCCCCCACGCACGCCCATCTCATCTCTCCCAGGAGTCCGCATGTCTCGTCCCCACCTTTTGCTGGCAGGCGTCACCGCCGTCGCCCTGAGCGCCGCGGCGCTCAGCAGCGTCCCCGCACCGGCGTACGCCGTCGTCGGCAGCCAGAGCGTCACGTTCACCGACTGCGACCTCGACGAGGCGAGCATCCCGACCGGCATGACGACCGACGTCACCACCACCATCAGCCTCGAGCACCCCAGCCCGGTGCCGACCAACAGCGCGCAGACGCTGTCGATGACCCTGGGCACCCTGCCGGCCGGCACCTTCCCGGAGGACCTCACCAACGCCTACGTCGCGGTCCAGGTGACCTTCGACGACGGCACCGGCGCCACGTTCACCGCGTTCGAGGAGAAGCCGCTCGTCACCTTCGACGCAGACGCGCCCCTGGCCCTGGGGGAGTTCGAGGAGGACTTCACCTACTACTACTCCGGTCTGCGCGAGTTCCGACCCAAGGAGCTCTACTTCTACGTCTACGGCGACCCCGGCGACGGCGAGGGCTCGCGCTTCTACGAGTACGAGTGCGACCAGCGCGTGAATCCGGCTTCGCTGATGACCGTGGCGATCTTCGACCCGGCAGCGCCCGCGCAGGTGACCCTCAACGAGTTCACGGGCCGCCAGGGCGGCACCGTGCTGGTCAGCGGCACCGACTTCGCCCACGAGACCCCCGACGACCCGGACGGCGACGTCACCGTCACCGTCGGCGGCCTGCCCGCGGGCAGCTTCGACGTCGATGAGACCGGCGCCTTCTCCGGGGTCCTGCAGCTGCCGGAGTTCGTCAAGCCCGGCGGTCAGGTGACCGTGCGCGCGACGTCCCAGGGCGAGGTCGCGACCACCGCCCTGAGCGTCTCCGCCAAGAAGGGGACCGTCAAGGTGTCGTCCAACAAGGTGAAGGTCGGCAAGAAGCTCACGGTCCAGGCATCCTCGTTCAAGCCCGGCGAGACCCTGAAGATCGCGCTGAGTGGCGGCAAGGGCAAGGGCAGGACGTCGTACACGAAGTCGGTCAAGGCGAACGCGTCCGGCGTGGCCGGCAAGGCGATCAAGCTGAAGAAGGCGGCCACCGGCAAGTGGAAGGTCAAGGTCACCGGGTCGGGCAGCTTCCGCGTCGGCAGCACGGGCTTCAAGGTCACGAAGTAGCCAGTCGCCGGACGTCGGGGTCGGGCAGGCAAGCTCCTGACCGACCCCGGCGCCGGTGTCCCGGTGCGCCACGGTGCCTCGGCGCCTCGGTGCGCGGGACGTCACAGTCTCGTGAGTTTCGGGAGTGTTAACAACCGCCCCTAGACTGGGCGGAGCAGAGGGTAGAGCGCGTAGAGGTGGGTCGGCGCGTCGGTTTCCGACGCACCCCGAAAGGCCCTCCGTGTCCACCCTCCTCTCCCCACCGCGCCCGGTCGGCAGCTATCGCCAGCTGCTGCGACTCGCCGGCCCCGCCTACGTGCTGGTCGCCTTCCTGGGCCGACTGCCCCTCGCGATGAGTCAGCTGGGCACCCTCCTGCTCGTCTCCAACGCGACCGGCAGCTACGGCCTCGGTGGCCTCGCGGCCGGTTCGCTGGCGGTGGCGAACGCCGTCGGCGCCCCCCTTGCCGAGTCCGTGGCCGACCGCATCGGCCAGCGACCCGTCGTCCTCGTCCAGTCGCTCCTCGGGGCCCTCGGCCTGAGCGGCCTCGTGCTGTGCGTGCACGCCGACCTCAGCTCCCAGGCCATCGTCACGATGGCCGCCGTCGCGGGCCTGATCCTGCCCCAGGTCGGCCCGCTGGCACGCGTGCGGTGGCGCCCGATCACCGCCGACTCCGACGCCCCGCAGCAGCGTCGGCTCGTCGACGCCGCGTTCTCCTACGAGGGCGCCGCCGACGAGGCCTCGTTCGCCCTCGGGCCGGCGCTCGTCGGCCTGGCTGCCGTCGCGGTCTCGCCCGGCGGAGCACTCCTGCTCGCCGCGGCCCTGCTCGCCGTCTTCGGCACGGCGTTCGCGCTGGACCCGTCCGCCCGGCTGACCCACGCGGCGCGGCTCGGCGTCGCCCGCATCGGCAGCGGCCGGTTGCTGACCGCGACGTTCGGCGTCCTCGCCCTCGGCCAGCTCTCGATCGGCATGCTCTTCGGCGGCACCCAGACCGGCGCGACGGTCCTCGCCGTCGAGGCCGGGCAGCCGGGTGTCGCGGGCCTGATCCACGCCACCCTCGGCGTCGGCAGCGCCGTCGCCGGCATCGCGACGGCGTACCTCCCGGCCCGCATCGGCCACGAGCGCCGCGCACTTGCCGCCGCCGCCGCGCTTCTCGTCCTCTCGCTCCCGCTGCTGCTCGCCGACGGACTCGTCGCGGTCATCGGGGTCGTGCTCGTGCTGGGCTGCGCCGTGGCGCCGTACATGATCGCCGTCTTCTCGCTCGCCGAGCGGGTGGTGCCCGCTCACCGCGTCGGGACGGCGATGACGCTGCTCGCCGGCTCCACCGGCATCGGGTACGCCGTGGGCTCGTCGGTCGCCGGTCGGCTCGGAGACGCCCGTGGCTCGACCGCGGCCTTCGCCGTCACGATCGGCGCCTCGGCGCTCGCCCTGACCGTGATGAGCACCCAGCAGCGGCGGCTGCGCCGCGCGGTTGCGGCGAGCCACTGAACCGGCGGCCGGACTGGGTCAGGCTGCGGAGGCGGCCTTCATCCGGCGCGCGGTCTGCTCGAGACGTGCCTGGGCGGCACGGCGCACCTTGCGACCACCGGTCGACATCTTGTAGAGCAGCGCCGCCTGCTGCGGCACGTTCTTGACCGTGGTGGTGGCCAGGAAACCGTTGGGCAGCGAGAGCCGGACGACCTTGTGCCAGGCCGAGTAGACCTGCTTGGGCAGCGAGCCCTCGACGTAGCTGAGGCCGTAGGTCTCGAAGACCGCCTTCACCTGCGGGGCGATCTCGGCGTACCGGCTGCTCGGCAGGTCGGGGAAGAGGTGGTGCTCGATCTGGTGGCTCAGGTTGCCGGTCATCAGGTGCATCGCCTTGGAGCCGGAGATGTTGGCCGAGCCGAGCATCTGGCGCAGGTACCACTCGCCGCGGGTCTCGTTGTCCGGGATCGACTTCTTCTCGAACGTCTCGACGCCCTCGGGGAAGTGACCGCACATGATCACCGAGTGCGACCACAGGTTGCGCACCAGGTTGGCGGTGAAGTTGGCCGCCAGGATCGGGACGACCGATCCGGTCGGCAACCCCAGCGCGGGATGGATCAGGTAGTCCTTCTTGGCCTGACGACGGATCTTGGCGAACGTCTTCTTCAGGTCGGACTGGAACTTCTCGCTGCGCTTCTCCTTCGGCACGGCGAGGTTCTTGCCGAGCTCGAGGTCGTAGGCGGCGATGCCGTACTCGAAGAAGCAGGCATTGATGAAGTTCCACAGCGGCTGGCCGAGGTGGAACGGCGCCCAACGCTGGTCCTCGTCGACGCGCATGATGCCGTAGCCGAGGTCGTTGTCCTTGCCGACGATGTTCGTGTAGGTGTGGTGCACCTCGTTGTGCGAGTGCTTCCACGCCTCCGCGGTCGAGGCGTTGTCCCACTCCCAGGTGGTCGAGTGGATCTTCGGGTCACGCATCCAGTCCCACTGCCCGTGCATGACGTTGTGCCCGATCTCCATGTTCTCGAGGATCTTGGCGATGCTCAGGCCGATCGTGCCCGCGATCCAGGCCGGCGGCAGGATGCTGACGGTCAGCACGGCGCGCGAGCCGAGCTCGAGCTTGCGCTGTACGTCGACCACCTTGCGGATGTAGGCGGCGTCCTTCTCGCCCCGCGCGTCGAGGATGCTCTGGCGGATCGCGTCGAGGTCGCGGCCGAGCTGCTCGATGTTCTCGGGCGTGAGGTGGCTGGTCGGGTTGACGGGCTGCTTGGTGATGACGGTCATGGTGTGGCCTTTCGTCGGGTGCGACGGGTGCGGGTCGGGTTCGGTGGTCGGCTCACGGGGTCTCGAGGCTCGGCGCTGGCGCGCCTCGCACCTCGACCACCGACAGCACTAGATGTCCAGCGAGCAAGGGCCCGCGGCGGCGTTGATGCAGGTCTGGATCGGGATGCCCTCGGGGCCGGTCTCCCCGGGCACCGCCTGGGTGATGGCGCCGTTGCGCAGGTCGCGCACCGCGCCTTCCTTGAGCGGCAGCACGCAGCCGAAGCAGACGCCGATCCGGCAGCCGCTGGGCATCAGGACCCCCGCGGACTCGCCGGCGTCGAGGAGCGGGGTGGTGCCGTCGGCCTCCGCGGTGGGGCCGGAGGTGAAGGTGACGGTGCCGCCGGCGCCGGCGTCGCCGAGGACCACCGGACGGAAGCGCTCGGTGGTGAGGTCGAGGCCGCGCTCGGCGTGGAAGGACTCCAGCGCGTCGAGCAGTCCGGCCGGCCCGCAGGCGTAGGCGAGCCGCTCGTCGAGGTCGGGCACGAGGGCGGCCAGCCCGGCCTCGGGGTGGGCCACGTCGAGCAGGCCGTCGCGGTCGTCGTACCGCTCGATCAAGCTGATGTGACCGGCCTGGGCGTGCTCACGCAGCTCGTCGCGGAAGATCGCGCTCGCCTCGCTGGCGTTGACGTGGACCAGCACGATGTCGGTCGCCGGGGCGGTCGCGCGGGAGAACAGGTTGCGCAGCATCCCGATCACCGGGGTGATCCCGGAGCCGGCGGTGACGAGCAGCAGCTTGGCCGGCAGCGGGTCGGGCAGCACGAAGTCGCCCTGCGCCGCCGCGAGCTGGAGCATCTGCCCAGGACGGGCCGAACGGACGAGGTGGTTGGACACCAGGCCGCCGGGGATCGCCTTGACCGTGATCGACAGGCAGCCGTCGCGGCGCGGGCCGTGAGTGAGGGAGTACGTGCGCCACAGGCGTACGCCGTCGACCTCGGCGCCGACGCGGACGTACTGGCCGGGCACGTGGCCGGACCAGTCCTTGCCGGGCTTGATCACGATGGTGGCCGAGTCCTCGGTCTCGGCGCGGACCTCGACGATCCGACCGCGCAGCGGCGCACCGGAGCGCAGCGGGTGGAAGACGTCCAGGACGTCGTCGAGCTCGAGCGGGGTGACGGCGGCGTCGGCCAACCGGCGCACGCGGCCACGCAGCGTCGGCCGGCTCGAGGGCGTCGCGATCCGGGGGGTCGTCACGGGGGCCTTGACGGTCGAGGCGTCCTCAGCGCCCGGAGCGGCTGCCTGACGCGGTACGGCGGTCGTGGTCATGACTCCAGTGTGCTGGATCAGGAGGATAAACTCCTGTGCATCACACGTGAATGACCCAGCACTAATTGTTCGGAGGAGACAAAAATGGCCGCACCGACCGGTTCTGGCGCCCAGGCACCCCTCGCCCTGCCCGCCGAGGCGGAGGCGGAGATCCGCGCCGCCCTGCCCGGCATCGCCGAGGACGTCGTCGCGGTGATCATCGAGGAGGTCCCCAGCTATGCCGACGCGTTCACCGGCCGAATGGGCGAGACGATCCGCGGCGCCGTCCAGGTGGCGCTCGGCGCGTTCCTCTCGCTGGCGACCGGCCGCGCGGGTGCGGACCCCCGCAC
>NZ_JAPYPS010000107.1 GCF_029937575.1 Nocardioides sp. | reverse complement strand
ACCACCCACCACCCGACCAATGGATCCGACAACGACCCAGAGCCGGGCCCTGACCTCCAGCCACGTCCGTGGCGCCCGGCGCCGTTGCGCTCTCCCCGTGCGACGGCAGCTGTGGGTCCGAGGGTCAGGTGCTCGACCGGCTCCTGGCGGACGCGAGGTGAGTCACTGTCGCGTCCAGCAACGTCGCGGCCCGTGCGTCGAACGAGTGCGCCGCGACGACCCGCTCCGCGACGGTGCGGCGCTCGTGCTCGTCCGGCCAGGCGTCGTACGGCGGCCGCGCGAGACCGGCAAGGTCGTCGGCGCCCTGCCAGGTCGGCTGCGACGACGCGCCCACCTCGGCGAGCACGTCGGAGAGCCCGGCCACCGGGTCGGTGAGCAGCCGACCGCCGACGGCGAGCACGTCGAAGACCCGGTTGGAGACGAACCCCTCGGCCGCCATGTCGGCGTGGTGGTCGTTGAGCACGACCCCGGCGGAGGCGTACGCCGCGGGCAGGTCCTCGTTGGCGATCCGGTCGGACGCGGAAGCGACTCCGTGGTCGGCCCAGCCGGTCCCGATCACGGTCACCCCGATCCCGGCCTCCCGGGCAGCCGCGACCACGGGGCGCATCCCGCCGCGGGCGTTGCCGACGAAGAGCACCCCCGCCCCGGAGTCGGTGGCGCCTGCGCCGGGACGGAACCTGGTCGCGTCGGTGCACTGCAGCAGTGGCGTCGCGCCGTGCCGGGCCGCCCAGGTCGTGGACGCCGCGAACGCGCTGTCGAAACCGGCAAGCTCCTCGGTAGTGACGTCCTCGGGGTGGCTGATCACCCACAGGAGGTTGACCGCCCCCGGCGCCGGAGGCACTCGCTCCAGGCCGCGCAGAGTGAGCACGACGTCGGTCTCGGCCCGCGTCGCGCGACCGCGGGTCTCGGGGTGGTCGATCTCGACCCACTGCCCGAGCCGCCGCAGCGCGGCCGCCAGCGACGAGGCGAAGTGCCAGTCGCCCCACCGGCGTCCGATCGGGGCGGCGCCGGCGGCGATGTCGATCGACCAGCGCAGGGACGGTGCCCCCTCAATGACCTCGACCGTCCGAGCACGTCTCTCCAGGGCCGCCCATGCCTCCTGCGATGTCGAGCCGACATCGACACCGACACCGACCGCCCACGACGATGTCACCAGCACCGACGACCCGTCGGTGTGCGGCAGCCGCGCCTCGATCCCGGCGAAACGGTCGGGCAGCACGACTCCGTCGAGCGCCTCGATCGCCGAGACCGGATGTCCCCGCAGCACGGGTGCGGCCACCAGGAACGATTCATCCAGCAGCACGGGCTGGGCCGCCACCACGCCGGGCCGGTCCAGCGCAGCGAGCAGCGGGGGGAGCCAGCGCCACCGAGGCGGCTCGAGGTCGGGGTCGATGCTCACCACGGGCGTGCCCCACGACATCGACCAGTCGCCGACGACCACGCGGGGCTGGTCGAGCGCGACCGCGTCCAGGATCCGGCGTACGTCGGTCCGGTCGGTCAGCGCGACCACGCGCACCTCGGGCGCGGTCCGGTGCAGGTGACGCAGCCACCGCACGGCGCGGCGCACGTCGTCCGTCGGGACCCGGACCTCGGCGGTCGCCTCGTCCACGGCTCGGGGGAGGGGTGCCGGGAGGAGGTCGTGCGGGTCATGGTCGACGAGCCAGTCCTCCAGTGGGCCCAGCTCGTGGTCGTAGCGTGGGTGCGGCGCCCGGGGCGGCCGCACCCCGGCGGCTGCCTGCGAGACGTAGTAGGACAACGGGTCGGGGGCGTGGCGGCGCCAGGCGCCACCGGGGTAGAGCCACAGCGGCTCGAAGAGCGGGTGCGGCGAGCCGTCCCCGGGAGCAGTGACCCACGAGGCGGCGGCCTCCCCGCGGGAGTCGAACGACTGCCCCGAGACCGCGGCGTACCACCGCTCGTCGAAGAGTCGGCTGCCCGCGACCAGCGCGGTGGCGTCGTCTCGGCTCAGCACGGGTCCTACCGTAGGCGCATGCCTGTGCTGGACGACGTGGTCGCGCGGATCCTCGACGGTGCGCGCCGTCCGGCTGTGGTCGTCACCGACCTCGACGTGCAGGTCGACGTCGTGGACACCGTCGTCCGGCGCATCGGCGAGCCACTTCCCGAGCACCAGCTCCGGATGGTCCTCCTGGTCACGCGCAACGCCGAGACGCTGCGCACCGACGTCTCGCGGATCGGAAACCTGCGGTGGTCGCGGATGGTGGGCTGCGTGCTCGCCGAGGCCGACGCGGTGGCCACGCTGCGGGCACACCCGTCGTGGCCCGGGATCGACGACCTCGACGCGCGTCTCGAGCAGGGCGCGGCCACCACCCGGATCGACTTCCGGAGTCGTCTCGAGGTCGCTCCGGTGCTGCTCGCCCTCGCGCGCTCGGTCGCGGCCCCGGTGCTCACCGGGCCCGGCGGCCTACGCGTGGCCGGCGCCGTCGCGCCGCCCGCCGACCCGACGTACGTCGGCTCCTACGACGTCGAGGACGAGCGGCCCCCCGACGTCGTCCTCGGCGACCCCGACCCGACGACACTCCCGTCCAGCCCCGTGCTCGGCCGGGCGCCCACCCGGGTGGGGGTCGGCGAGCTCGACGTACCCCTGGACGAGGCCGTCTACAACCCGATCGGCTTCCGACGGGAGTGGACCCGGGGGATGGTCGACCTCCCCGCCGGCACCCGCCTCGACGTCGCCCTGGTGCGGGGACTCCGCGACGCGCAGGGTGCCCGGCTCGCCAACGGCCATGACCCGCGCCTGGCGGCGGGTCTGGCGATGTGCGGCATCCCCACCGAGCAGATCGAGGACCCGGCCGAGCGCGAGCGGCATTCGGTGCGCACCCGTCGCGCCGCGCTGACCACCCACTCCACGCTCTTCTGGCGCGCCCGTCTCGCCGAGCGGGCCGGTGTCCGTGTCGACCCGTTCCCGGCCGCCGTCTCGGTCACCAGCAGCGGCGACCCCGACGAGGACACCGACCTCCAGCTCGCCCTCCACTACAGCGGCGCCGACCTCGTGGTGATCCCCGACGACGCGACCGGCCCCACCGAGACCTACGTCGCCACGCCCCCGCCCGGCTCACACGCCCACCGCAGCGACCGCACCCCCGACGAGATCGTCGCCTCGGGCGGCCTGGTCTACGCCACCCGCCCGAGGAGCGTCGGATGAGCCGGTACGACGACCAGCCCCGCGTCCGCCGCAACGAGTGGGGCGCGCTGGAGGTCCCCGACGTCGGTGGTTGGGAGCCCTCGCTCAGCGTGAGTGTCGTGATCCCGGCGTACGACGCCGCGCGGCTGCTGCCCGTCGTGCTGGCCGGGCTCGCCGCCCAGTCCTACCCCGCGCACCTGCTGGAGGTCGTCGTCGTCGATGACGGCCCGGGCATCCTCGCGCTGCCCGAGGCGCGCCCGGAGCGCACCCGCATCGTGCGCGTCGACAGCGGGTGGGGCCGCGCCAACGCCTGCCACCAGGGCGCGCTCGTCGCGGAGGGTGAGGTGCTGCACTGGCTCGACGCCGACATGCTCACCGAGCGCACGGAGGTCGAGGCGCAGCTGCGCTGGCACCACCTCGTCGATCACGCGGTGGTCCTGGGCGACAAGTGGTTCGTCGACCCGACCCCCGCGCTCGATCGCACGCCCGGGGACGTCGTGGCTGCCGTCGCCGCGGACGAGCTCGGCTCCTGGTGGGCTCACGAGGAGCGCACCCCGCACAGTTGGGTCGAGGAGATCTACGGCCGCACCGACGACCTGCGCGAGGCTGGGTGGTACGCGCTGCGCACCCACACCGGTGCCTGCGCGTCCGTACGACGCGACCTCTACCTCGACGCGGGCGGCATGGACATCACGCTGCGCCTCGGGGAGGACATCTCGCTCGGAGCCAGGCTGGCCGAGGCAGGTGCCTTCTTCGTGCCCGACCGGGAGGCGATCAGCTGGCACCTCGGCCCGACCCACGTGATGGGCCGACGTGAGCAGGTCAACGCCTACAACGACCCGTTCCTCGCCGACTCCTCGCCGGTGCTGCGCGCCAAGCGCTCACCGGGACGGACCTACTCCGTGCCCTACCTCGACGTCGTCCTCGACGCCCACGACGTGGCGGCCGAAGACGTGGGTGACGTGACCGCGACCGTCACTGCGGTGCTCGCCTCGACGCTGCACGACCTGCGGGTCACGATCCTGGGCGACTTCGCCCAGCTCTCTGACGAGCGGATGTCCGTGCTCGACGACCCCCACGTCGCCGCGCGGATCATCCGCCAGACCTTCGTCGGCGACCCCCGGGTGCGTCTACTCGACGACCTGCCCACCGGCCGACCCGACACGCCCTTCCGGCTCACCCTGCCCGGAGCCCGCTTCGCGCCGCGCCCCCAGGCGCTCGAGGCGCTGCTCCTCCACCTCGAGCACACCCACGACGGTGTGCGGGCGATCGCGCTCAACGACGGGACGCACGGCGTCCTCACCCGTACGGCGGCGTACGCGCGGGCGCAGCGAGTCGCCGAGCCCGGCGAGGATCTCGGCGCCGTCGTCGCGCAGATCGCCGGGGTGGCCGAGATCACCGGCCGGAAAGCCGGGTTCGTCAGGTCCTCCGAGGCAGCCCCGATGACCTACCCCGTCACCGGTGGGCGTCCGATCGACGAGGAGGCGGCCTGGTCGCGGATCGACGACCAGCTCGGCAAGCGGGGGTACGCCCCGCGGGAGCCCGTCGATGAGTGATCACACCACGCCCGCCGTCCCGCCGCCGGTGGCGAACTTCCTGACCCAGGACCCGGGCGCCGTCGTGCTCGGCCCCGACACCGCGCCTGGCCGGGTGCCTCAGGTCGCCGTGCATGCCAGGGACGTCGCCTCCCTCCGCGATCTGCCGTGTCCCCAGGGGCTCGCCTCGCGGGTGATCGGACTCTTCCTCGACGAGGGCGCCACGGCGCCCGCGCTCGTCGCCCGACCGGAGTGGCCGACCCTGCGTTCCTTCCGCTCGCGGCGCGCCAGGGACGGCTGGTGGACGGTGCTGCGGTTCGCTGCCGCGGTGGACGTCGAAGCCGTGCTGGGGGAGCTGGCAGCCCAGTCGACCTGGGGCGTACGCCGCCCGGCAGCGACCGACAGGCCGGAGGCGACCGCGCCCGACGTACGGGTGATCAACCCGATCGGCTTCCGCGTCGACGCCGAGGAGCCCGTGCTCGACCTGTCCGTGCTCGACCTGTCCGGGATCGGCCTGTCCGGGATCGGCCTGCGCGGCGCGGTGACGCCCGCCGTCGTGCGTGGTCTGCGCGACGCGCTCGGCGTGCGCGTGGACCGCTGGGACGACACGACGGACCGGACAGTCGAGTCGCTCTGCCTGGCCGGCGTGCCGGTCGTCGTCGACCCCGCGGTCGACGTGCCCTCGAGCGCCTCCGTGCCGGCACGGTTGCTGGGCGAGGCCGATCTCGCCGACCCGCTCGCCCGCGAGGAGCGCAGCCTGGAGCAGCGCCGTGCGGCGTACGACGCCGTGGCGGTGCGCGCGGGCACGATCCAGCCGTCGGTGAGCATCCTGCTCGCCACGAGGCGCGCCGACATGCTCGACTTCGCCCTGGCTCAGGTCGCCCGTCAACGCGACGTGGCGTCGCTGGAGCTCGTGCTCGCCCCGCACGGGTTCGACGTCGATCCGGTCCGGGTGCGCGACGCGGTGGGGGAGCAGGTGTCGGTGGCCGTGGTGCCGCAGGCCGCGGACACGCTCTTCGGTGACGTGCTCGAGGCCGCCTCTCGCGCGGCGGGCGGGGACGTCGTGCTCAAGATGGACGACGACGACTGGTATGCCCCCGACGTCGTCTCCGACCTGCTCCGTGCCCGGGGCTACTCCGGGGCCGAGATGGTAGGGATGCCGGCCGAGCTGCACTACCTCACCGAGCAGGACCTCACGGTCAAGCGCGGGCACCCCACCGAGCTCTACGCCCGTTTCGTCGCAGGCGGGACGATGCTGGTCGACCGGCACGCCCTGCGCGCGGTGGGCGGCTTCCGGTCGGTCAGGAAGTTCGTCGACGCCCAGCTCATCGACTCGATCCTGGCCGCCGGTGGTGCGGTCTATCGCACGCACGGCCTGGGCTACGTCCTGCGGCGCAACCCGAGCGGGCACACCTGGCAGGTCGACCTCGACTACCTCCTGGATCCCCGGCGCACCGTCGCCACCTGGCCCGGCTTCCACCCGAGCAGGCTGCTCGAGGCCGACGTCGACCACGTCCCTCGGCCCGGTGGAGCGCGAAACCGCTGACCTTCTCGGTTACCGTGACTGCCCAGCGCTGTCCTCTCCCCTCAGCATCCCGTCAGCATCCCGTCTCGGGATCCCGCCCTCGAAAGGTTGGTCATGGCCCCGGCCGTCGTCTACTTGCACATCGGCTCACCCAAGACCGGCACGACCTACCTGCAGGGCTCGATGTGGGCCAATCGCGCGGCGCTGCGAGCCGATGGTGTCCTGCTGCCCGGCAAGTCCCGGTCGTTCGTGACCAACGCGGTCAGCGACCTGCTCAAGTGGCGTCCCAGCAAGGGCGCCCTGCCCCCCGCCTGGCAGCGGCTGGTCGAGGACGTCGACGCCTGGTCGGGACGCTCCGTGGTGCTCTCGCACGAGCACCTGCACAAGGCGACCGCACGTCAGTTCCAGGCGTTGGCGGACTCCTTCCCCGGTGCGCGGATCGAGGTCGTCCTCACGACGCGTGACCTCGCTCGCTCGGTGCCGGCGCAGTGGCAGAGCTCCGTGCGTCAGCGCCACACGTGGACCCTCGGTGAGTACGCCGACGCCGTCAGCGCCGTGGCGCCCGCCGAGGCTCTCACCGGGGCCGCGGAGCACTTCTGGCGTCGCCAGGACTCATCCGGCATCGTGGCCCGCTTCGTCGACCGGGTCGGACTCGACCAGGTCCGGATCGTGACGGTGCCTGCCTCGGGAGGCGACCCCGACGAGCTGTGGTGGCGCTTCGCGCGGGCCTGCGACCTCAGCCGGGAGACCACGCGACCCGGTGCGGTCAGCCACGAGTCCTTGGGGGCCGCGTCGGCCGAGGTCATGCGACGCCTCAACGGCAGTCCCGCGGTGGAGGCCTTGACCCTCGCCCAGTACAAGAAGTCGATCAACCACGTCCTGTCGCGTCACGCCCTCGCGCCACGGCGCGGGCAGGAGCCGGGGCTGGTGCTGCCGGAGCAGCACCGGGACTGGGCCGAGCGCGCTGCCGAGCGGATGATCGAGGAGCTGGCTGCCACCGGGGTCGAGGTGATCGGCGACCTTGCGGACCTGCGGCCGCGTCCGTCGTCCAAGCCCTACGTCGACCCGGCCCTCCTGCCTCCCGAGCAGCTCCTCGAGGCGGCGCTCGACGGGATCGGTGGGATGGCCAAGGAGTACGTCGACCTGCGGCGCGAGCTCGACTCCGCCCAGCCGAGCGGTGCCAAGAAGGCAGTCAAGAAGGCGGCCGCCGCGGCGCAGGCCCAGGTCGCTCGGACCCTGCCGTCGGAGCCGGTCGGCGGTGCCCCGGCTCGTCCCGCCGCCGTCGAGCGGGTCCTGCGCCGGCTGAAGCGCTGAGGAGCTCAGGCGCTGCTCAGTCCCGTACGGCCGCCGCGAGGCGGCGCACGATCTCGGTGAGGCGCTCGGGGCTCGTGGCGATGTTGAGGCGCACGTGCCCCGGCAGGCCCGGGTGGTAGTCCTGGCCGGCTGCCACCTTGACGCGTTGCCGCTCCAGGGCGAGGGCGGCCGGGTCGTCGTGCCCGTAGGCCCGCAGATCGATCCACGCGAGGTACGTCGCCTCGAGGGGTCGCATCCGCGCGTCGGGCAGCTCGGACGCCAGGAGGTCGACGAGACGATCACGCTGGGAGGAGAGCCGCGTGCGCAGCGCAGCGAGCCACTCGTCGCCGTGGGTGTAGGCAGCCACGGAGCCGGCCACGCCGAGGACCGACCAGGAGTCGTTGCGCGCCATCGGCGCGGTCGCCAGGGTCTGGGCCAACCGAGGTGACGCGGTGACGAGCTGGGCGCACTTCAGTCCGGCGGTGTTGAAGGCCTTCGAGGCCGCCACCACCGAGACCGTGTGCTCAGCGGTGCCCTCGATCGACAGGTAGGGCACGTGCTCGGCGCCGTCCAGCACGAGCGGTGCGTGGATCTCGTCGGAGACGACGAAGCCCCGATGCCTCTCCACGACGTCGCGGACCCCCTCGAGCTCGCCTCGGGTGAACACCCGGCCCCACGGGTTGTGCGGCTGGGTCAGCAGCAGCGCCGCCGCTCCCTGGGCGAAGTGGCGCTCCAGCAGGTCGAGGTCGAGCTCGGCCCGCTCCGCGTCCGGGTCGACCACGAGATCGAGGCGTTCGCGGCCCGCGATCGCGGCCATGTCGAGCTGGGGGGTGTAGCCGGGGATGGGCATCACCAGTCCTCCCGGGCCCACCGCGACGTCCAGCGCCAGGCGGACCCCCGCGGTCACGTCGACTGTCGGCAGCACCTGCGCCGGGTCGACGTCGTGGCCGAACTGCCTCGCCGCGAACCCGGCGTACGCCTCGCCCAAGGGGCCGCCCGCGCCGGGCGCGGGGTAGCCGGTCAGCCCGGTGTCGATCGCGTCGCGCAGGGCGGCCCTGATCGGCTCGGCGACCGCATAGTCCATCTCGGCGACCCACGCGGGGAGCACGTCCTGCTCGACCTCGCCCCACTTGCAGACCAGGGCGGCGCGGGCCTCGGCGTCGGTCAGGTCACGGAGCAGGTCGGTCATCCGCCGAAAGTACCCGGGGCCGTCGGCGTGCCGATCAGGCCGGTGCTGGTGTCGGTGGTGTTGCTGGCGGTTGGTGGGGCCGCGCGCGTAGCCGACCTGCTCCCGCCGTCAAGGATCGCCTGCGGC
>NZ_JAPYPS010000003.1:1553-149022 GCF_029937575.1 Nocardioides sp. | reverse complement strand
CTCCGAACACCGATCGAGGTCACGACTCATGCGCTACTCGCGGATCCGGGTCTGACCCGACCGGGCGAAATCGAGCGACACCCGCAGGTCGGCGCCCGTAGCCTCCGGAGGTGACCTCGGGGACTGACAGCATCCGCAGCGGTGCGTTCCTACGCTACTTCTCCGGGCGGACGATCTCGTCGTTCGGCTCGTCGTTCGGCTTCCTCGCCCTGACCTTCGCGATCCTGGCGGCCGGCGGATCGGCGACCGATCTCGGTCTGGTCATCGGCGCCGGCACGCTGCCGATGTTCCTTCTGATGCTCCTGGGCGGGGTGGCCGGCGACCGATTCGACCGGCGCCTGATCCTGGTCAGCACCGACGTCGTGCAGGGCGCCGCCCAGCTCGCCACGGCGGCGCTCTTCGCCACCGGAGCCGCGCCGTTGTGGGTGCTGATGCTCCTGCAGGCGGTGCGGGGCGCGGCCTCGGCCTTCTTCAACCCCACGAGCACCGGCATGATGCCCGAGCTGGTGGCTCCGGACGACCTGCAGCGCGCCAATGCGCTGGTCGGGATCGCCTCCAACATCGCCAGCGTGGTCGGACCGGCGCTCGCCGGGGTGACGATTGCGCTGACCTCGCCCACCGTCGCCCTGGTGGTCGACGCGGCGACGTTCCTGGTGAGCGCGGTCCTGCTGGCGACGCTTCCTCGGGGCCGGGGACGGGTGAAGATCGCCACCGGGATCCTCGACGACGTGAAGGGAGGGTGGAGGGAGTTCACCTCGCGTGCGTGGGTGTGGCAGATGGTGGCGTCGTTCGCGGTCTACCAGGCATCGGTGCTACCGGTGATCGTGGTCGTGGGCCCCGTCCTGGCCGAGCGCACCGGCGCCGGCGCGTCCGGGTGGGCGGTGGTGCTCTCCCTGCGTGCGGCGGGCTCGCTCCTGGCAGGTCTGGTGCTCCTGCGGTGGCGGCCGAAGCGGCCTCTCGTCGCCTCGACCCTGTGCCTCGGCCTCGACGTGCCGTTCCTGCTCGCCCTGGGTCTCGACGCTCCGATCCTCGCCCAGGCGGTGCTCGGCGCCTTCGCGGCCGGGGGAGTCGTCCTGGCCGACACGCTCTGGGAGTCGGCGCTGCAGCGCTGGGTGCCGACCGACGCGATCTCGCGGGTCAGCTCGTTCGACTGGATGGGGTCGTTGGCGATGAACCCGGTCGGCAACGTCCTGGTCGCCCTGGCCCTGACCGGGATCGGGCCGAGGGACCTGATCTACACCGTCGTGGTGGTGCACATCGCCTCGCACGGGCTGTTGCTGCTCAGCCCCGCCATCCGCTCGCTGCGCACGCCTGCTGCGACCGCGTGACGCCGGGCTGTCCACAGCCGGACTCGTGGCGTGTCGTGAGCGTCGGCGGGCGCCGTTAGGGTTCTCGGGTGCCCGACGCCGACAAGCCCTCTCCCGCGCGATCCAGCAGCGCCATCCGCGAGGTCCTGGGCTCCGCGGTCGCAGCGCTGGGCGGGGCCGAGCGCACCGGTCAGGTCGCGATGGCCGAGGCCGTCGGCAACGCCTTCGCCGAGCGAGAGCACCTGCTCGTGCAGGCCGGCACCGGCACCGGCAAGTCGCTGGCCTACCTCGTCCCGGCGCTCGTGCACGACAAGCGCGTCGTCGTGGCCACCGCGACCCTGGCGCTGCAGCACCAGCTCGTCGAGCGGGACCTCCCGCGGCTCGTCGAGGCAGTCGACGGGGGCGATCACGGCCACGCCGTCGACACGTCGTACGCCGTGCTGAAGGGCCGCTCCAACTACGCCTGCCTCCACCGGATCCGCGAGGGCGTGCCCGACGACCAGGGCGTCCTGGTCGACGTGCCCCAGGGGTCGATGGCCGAGAAGGTGCTCGAGCTGCGGGAGTGGGCCGAGCAGGAGGCGAAGGACAAGGGCGCCGGCGAGCGCGACGGAGCCCCGCGGCACACCGACCGGGAGTGGCGACAGGTCAGCGTCAGCCATCGCGACTGTCTCGGCGCCAGCAAGTGCCCCTTCGGTCAGGAGTGCTTCGCCGAGGTCGCGCGTGAGAAGGCGCATCGCTCCCACCTGATCGTCACCAACCACTCCCTGCTCGCGATCGACGCGATCGAGGGCGTCCCGATGATCCCCGACTACGACGCCGTGGTCATCGACGAGGCCCACGAGCTGACCGCCCGGGTCACCCAGGCCGCCACCGACGAGCTGACCGCGTCCGACGTGGAGCGGGCCGCTCGTCGCTCGGTGCGCCACGTCGAGGGCAACGAGGCCGACGACCTCGCCGACGCGGGGGACGCCCTGCGCGACGCGATGGCCGAGGCCAGGCCGGGTCGGATCGAGCGGTTGTCCGAGGACCTCTCCGATGCGCTGGTGCTGGTCCGCGACGCCGCGCGAGCCTGCCTGTCGGCCTACCCGAAGGGCACGGACTCGAAGGCCGGCGACGGCGAGGCGGACCCGGGGCTGACCCAGGCCAAGGGCACGGTGCAGGACCTGTTCGCCGTGGCCGAGCGGATGGCGGCGGGCTCAGCGGCCGACGTGTTGTGGCTCAACGAGGGCGGCACCGGTGAGCGCAGCCGGATCCCACCACGGTTGTGCGTCGCGCCTCTCGAGGTGTGGGGCCCGATGCGCGACAAGCTGCTCTCCGACAAGACCGTCGTGATGACCTCGGCCACCCTCATGCTGGGCGGGGACTTCTCCTCGGTCGCCTCCAACGTCGGGCTCAAGCCGACCGAGCGGGTCGGCGGCCCCGGACCCGCGACCGACCTGCCCGACGACGCCCTGCCCTGGACCGGCCTCGACGTCGGCTCACCCTTCGACTACGGACAGCAGGCGATCCTCTACGTCGCCCGCCACCTCCCCCCGCCCGGCCGCGACGGCCTGGTGAAGAGTCAGCTCGACGAGATCGTCGACCTCGTCGACGCCGCCGATGGCCGCACCCTCGGGCTGTTCTCCAGCCGCCGCGCCGCGGAGGCCGCCGCCGAGGAGGTACGTCGCCGGCTGCCCCACCTGACCACCCTTGCTCAGGGCGAGGCCCAGCTGCCCGAGCTCGCCAAGCAGTTCGTGAGCGACCCCCACACCTGTCTCTTCGGCACCCTCAGCCTGTGGCAGGGCATCGACGTGCCGGGGGAGACGTGCCAGCTGGTCCTGATCGACCGGATCCCGTTCCCACGCCCCGACGACCCGCTGATGAGCGCGCGGCAGAAGGCGGCCGACGCCGCGGGAGGCAACGGGTTCATGCAGGTCGCGGCGACCCACGCCGCGCTCCTGCTGGCCCAGGGCGCCGGCCGGCTGATCCGCACCACCACCGACCGCGGGGTGGTCGCCGTACTCGATCCCCGGTTGGCGACCGCCCGCTACGGCAGCTTCCTCAAGGCGTCGCTGCCGCCGATGTGGACCACGACCGACCCGGCACTGGTGCGCAAGGCGCTGGCTCGCCTCGCGGCGGGGTGACTACCGCACCACGCGTGCGCTGATCTTCTGCCTCTGCCGGTCGTCCTTCGGCAGGCCGTAGCAGGAGAACGGCGTGTACTGCTCGAAGCACTTGGTGAAGCGACCGCTGGTGTTGGCCAGGGTCACCTCGACGTAGCGCACCTTCGTCGAGCTGAAGGCCACCTTCGCGCTCCCGTCGCCCTGGCCGTCGAGCCTCACGATGCTGGTCTTGGTCTTGCCCCTCGTGGGGAACACCGTGACCGCGGCCATGGAGCCCCGCTTCCTGGGAGCCATGTCCAGGGTCACCTTGAGCTTGGTCTTCTTGTGCGCGAGCCTGCGCGGCGTGATCCGGTACGTCGCCGAGGACAGGTGCTCGGTCCTGACCGTGGCCTGGTTGGTGCGGCTCTTCTTCTTCGTCAGCTTCACGCTGCCGGCCAGTGGGCCCACGGGGTACTTGTTGGCCTTGCCCTCGTCGTAGTTCTTGCGCGGGTCGCGGTTGGCGACCGAGAAGGCCAGGAACTGCTTCGCGGCGGTGGTCCCCTTCTTCGCGAGCACGGACTGGACGGCCTGCCACGAGTACTGGTCGGGCCCGCTCGCGGACCCGTCGACCTTCTTCATCAGGTCGAGCATCAGGACCGGCATGCCGCCCTTCCTGGCGCGGTACTTCTCGGTCAGGAAGCGGAAGAAGCTCCACGTGCCGTAGTGGAAGTTGGCGAAGTTGCCGGCGGAGATGAAGTAGTCGAGCGGGAGGAACGGCGCGGTCAACGGGCTGGGCTTGAGGTACTGCACGTTGTCGTCGACCTTGTCGTAGACCTCGTCCTCGGCCCACGTCGCCGTGGCCTCGAGGAACCACGGGTCCTCGAAGGCGTCGTAGGCGTACTGGGTGGCGTGGAAGTACTCGTGCGCGGCGGTGACCTGGATGTTCTCCAGGGGGGTGTTGGGGAAGCCCGCGTAGTCGTTGTCCAGCACGCAGTAGGCCCACCGGTCGTAGACCTGCGGCTGGGAGGGGCCCGGGTTGTCCTGGTCGGTGGTGCAGTAGCCGTAGGCGCCGCGGCTACCGATCTCGGCCAGATAGATGTCGATCCGGTCGTCGCCACCGAGACCGTCGTCGGGCCGCGGCTCGCGGTAGCCCGCCTTGCGGTAGGTGTCGTGCACCTTCGTCATCACGCGTACGACGGTGTCGACGTAGTCCGGGATGCCGTTGGCTCCGGTGTTGCCGGCCGCGTTCTTCGTGTCCGCCGGCGGAGGCGCGTCCTCGTTCTCGTTGGCGGCCGTGACGTAGTGCACGCAGACGTCCGGCGTGCACACCGGGGCGGCCTCCGCGACGCCGTACTCCACGGTGAAGTCGTCGCCGTCGTTGCCATCGGTGGGGCGAGCCAGGTAGGCCGCCGCCTCGGCTCGGTCGTCCTCCCCGAGCGCCCCCGACCGCAGCGCCAGATCACGCAGCGCCATGGTCGCCTCGACCCCGCCGGTCTCGAGGTCGGCGCGAGCGCGCCCGGCGGACTTCGGGGCGAGGACCGCGCGCACGGTGGCCAGGGCGTCGACCGCAGCCTTGCGATCGGTGGTGGCCGCGGCCTGCTTCAGGCTCGTCCCAGGGCTCGACCCTCCGCCCGCCGAGGCGACGGCGTCGGCGCGACTCGGCGCCGGGGTGATCGTGACCTCGGCGCTGGCGCTCGCGCCCGCGGAGAGGGCGGTCAACGAGGCGAGGCCGAGGGCGGCGACGACCGCGGCGGCGCGGGTGCGGAGGGGAGTCACGGACGCACGCTATCCCGGACCCCGACTCACAACCGCGAGCGGCCGTCGTACCCTCCCCGCGGCTTGCCCTTGATCCCGAAGAAGTCGGCAATGGTCGGTGCGACGTCGACGGTGTGCGCCACCTTGGACGATGCCTTGCGCCTCGGGATGCTGGGGTGGCCACCGGAGATGAAGAACGGGATCGGCCTCGTGGCGGGGTGGCCGTGATTGCCGGGGATCGGGTTGGACGTCACCGGATCGGGGTCGCTGAAGCGCCAGCCCGACCTGCAGAAGACCACCAGGTCGCCGGCCTCGGGGCCCAGGCGCATCCACTTCGACTGCGGGTTCTTGCAGTTGAGCACCCCGGGGACCGCGCGGGCGATCGTGCGCATCCTCTTGATCGCCTTCTCGCGCTGACGCTTCGGCCCGGTCCAGTAGACGAGATCGGCGCCGCCGTTGTCGGCGATCACGAACTTGCCGGCCAGGAACGGGTCGTCCTCGAACGGCCCCTGCAGGCTGACGACGCGGTCGGGGCGCGAGAAGTCCATGGAGTGGTCGGCCAGCACGATGAGCATCGAGTGCTTCCACGTCCCGGAGGCACGCAGGGCAGCGATGAACCGGCCCACCTGCAGGTCGGTCTGCACGAGGCCGACTCGTCGAGCAGCCTGGACGCCCGAGGGGCCGGTGAAGTCGGTGTGGCCGAGGCGGTCGACGTCGCCGAGGTTGACGAACATCAGGTGCGGGTCGAGCTCGTCGAGCATCGCCAGGGCCGCCTGCATCGTGAAGATGTCCGGGGCGTGACCGGAGACGGGGATGATCGGGGCCGGCTCCCAGCGGTCGGTTGCCCGGGTGCCGAAGATCCCGTAGAGGTACTCCTTGCTCAGCACCGTGCCGGTGCGCAGCCCACGTCGGTTCATCCGTTCGATGATCGTGTCGGCCTTGAGGTCCCGAGGCCGGTCCAGCTCCCGGATGACCTTTTCCTTGCGGTCGTAGATCGAGTTCGCCGGCACGCCCGAACGATCGGGTCGGACCCCGGTCATCATCATCACGTGGTTGGGGATGGTCTCCATGATCGGCTTCGAGGCCGCCCGCGAGTAGCGCAGGCCGCCGTCGCGCAGACTGGCCAGGTTGGGGGTCAGCCCGCTGTCGATCTCCTCGGGCAAGCACCCGTCGACCACCAGCACGTAGGCGCGCTTCTTGGTCCTCCTCAGCTTCTTGCCCGCGGCGGCCGCGGACTCCATGCCGAGGGCTCCGCCGGCCGCGGCCGAGGAGAACACCAGTCCCGCACCACCGAGCTTGAGCACCGTACGACGACCCGCGGCGATCTCGGCCAGCCCGACGTCGTACGGCGTGGGCTCACCGTCGCGGCGAGGCGTGGAGCTCTGACACATCTCAGGCCACCGGCCTTCCGACGCGGCTGATCCGGTTGGTGCCGGTGTCGGTGCGGAAGCTGGTCTCGTAGGTGATCGAGGTGCCCTTGTCGGCCCGGTCGCCGATGACGTACCAGTCCATCTGGGCGCGCTTGGCGGTCAGGTCGAGGACCGAGAAGCCGTGGTCGTCGAAGTTGAGGTACTTGATGTAGGGATTAGCGGCCATGATCGCGGTCTCGACCAGCCGGCTCGTCGTACCGGCCGGCGTACCGGTGATGTCCTTGAGGTTGTTCGAGGTCACCGAGCTGCAGACGAACTCGACGCCCGCCGATCCGCTCAGCGGATAGCTGCCGGCGTCGTAGGGCAGCTCGCAGGCCCAGCCCGAGTGGATGTCACCGGTGATGAAGAGGGCGTTCTCGACGTTGTGGTCCTTGATGAAGGTGAACACCTCCTTGCGGTCGGCGGTGTAGCCGTCCCACTGGTCCACGTTGTACGGCGCGCCGTCCTCCGGCAGCAGGCCTGTGACGTCGTTGATCGGGTCGAGCAGGTCGCCGGGCAGCGACCCGAAGGTGACCGGGGTGATCATCACCGGGTTGCCGATCACCTTCCACAATGCCTTGCGGCGCTGGAGGGACTTCTTGAGCCACCTCAGCTGCTTGGCGCCGGTGATGGTGCGGTCGGGGTCGCTGACCGCCGGGTCGATGGCAGGAGTGCTGACCTGCTCGGAGCGGTAGGTGCGCAGGTCGAGCATGCTGATCTCGGCGAGCTGGCCGAACTTCAGTCGGCGGTAGAGACGGTCGCCGTCGCCGAGCTTGGTCGTGTTGTTGAGCTGGACCGGCATCCACTCGTCGTAGGCGCGGTGCGCACGCGCCCGGCGCCGCAGGTAGTTGCCCTCGCCGGCGTTGTGGTTCTCGGCACCGGTGTCGTACTGGTCGTTGGTGACCTCGTGGTCGTCCCACGTGACGATCCAGGGGTACTTCGCGTGGGCAGCCTGCAGGTCGGGGTCGGTCTTGTACTGCGCGTGGCGGCGGCGGTAGTCCGAGAGCGAGACCATCTCCCGGGCGGGGTCGTGCTTGCGGATGTCGACGTTGCCCTGGCCCATGCCGTACTGGCCGGGGGCGTACTCGTAGAGGTAGTCGCCGAGGTGAAGCACGGCGTGCAGGTCGTTGCGGGCGGCCACGCCCCGGTAGGCCGAGAACCACCCGGCCTGCAGGTTGGCGCAGGACACGACTCCGAACCGCAGGTTGCGCGGCGTCGAGCGGGCTCGCGGAGCGGTGCGGGTGGTCCCGACCGGGCTGTGGGCGCCGTCGAAGGTGAAGCGGTAGAAGTACCACGTGGCCGGCTTGAGGCCGGAGACGTCCAGCTTGACCGTGTGGTCGCGTGCGGCGCTGGTGGTGAACGACCCGCGCTTGACGACCTTGCGGAAGCGCTTGTCCTTGGCGACCTGCCAGCGCACGTCGATCGTGGGGCCCTTGCCGGAGCCGGGCTTGCTGGCTGGCGTGGGAGTGACCCGGGTCCAGATGATGACCTTCTTGGGCCGCGGATCTCCCGAGGCGATGCCGTGCTGGAAGTAGCGCTTGGCCTTCGGCTTGGCCGACGGCTCGCCGGCCGCCGGGGCTCCGGTGCCGGCCGCGGCGACGAGGCCGGCGGCGGTCCCGGTGGCCAGGACCGTACGGCGGTCGACGGGGGGCAGGGCGGAAGAAGAGGTCGTCACATGGATATCCAACGACCTCCCGAGCCGGAGGTCATGGCCGGGGGACGCTGGATGCCCACTGTTCATGGTCAGGTCATACGCGACGCAGGACCGCGGTGACCACCCCGAGGATCGTGGCGTGGGTGCCGTCGATCGGGTCGAAGGCCGCGTTGTGCGGCATCAGCCACACCTGGCCGTCGGTGCGCTGGAAGGTCTTGACCGTGGCCTCGCCGTCGATCATCGCCGCGACGATCTCGCCGTTGGACGCGGTCTGCTCCTGCCGGATGACGACGTAGTCGCCGTCGCAGATCGCGGCCTCGATCATCGACTCCCCGCTGACCTGCAGCAGGAAGAGCTGCCCCTCGCCGACCAGCTGGCGCGGCAGGGGGAAGACGTCCTCGAAGGTCTCCTCGGCCAGGATCGGCCCGCCGGCCGCGATCCGACCCACCAGGGGGACGTTGGTCGGCGGCTGGGCGATGTCGCCGATGCCGGTCTCGTCGTACGACGACTCCTCGGCGCTGGAGAGCGAGCGGCGCGCGGCCATCACCTCGGGCAGGAAGACCTCCAGCGCCCGCGGACGGTTGGGGTCGCGCTTGATGTAGCCCTTCTCCTGCAGCACCTTGAGCTGGTGGGCCACGCTCGAGGTGCTGGTCAGGCCCACGGCTCCACCGATCTCGCGCATGCTGGGCGGGTAGCCGCGCCGCTCGATGCTCTCCTTGATGTGGGTCAGCACCCGCTGCTGGCGCGGGGTGAGCCCGGTGGCGTCGGGCGGTCCGTCGGGCAGCTCGCTGACCGGCGTACGCGGCTTGTCGGTTGCGCCGGAGGAGTCAGAGTTCGAGGCCATGTGCTGAGCGTGCCACCGACGCCAGGTGATTTCAAACAGGTGTTCGAACGGCGTGTCGCGCCGAACGCGGCCTGGAAGACTGCCCGCCATGAGGACGCATCAGGGAAGTGGCGAGCACGGAGGCAGCTGCGTGGTCACCGGAGCCGCACGGGGGATCGGTCGCGGGATCGCAGAACGGCTGGTCGGGGACGGCTACGCGGTGGTGATCACCGACGTCGAGGGCGGCGCCGTGGCCCGGACCGCCGAGGAGATCGGGGCGGTGGCCGGGCTGGAGCAGGACGTGCGGGAGGCGGCCTCGCACCAGCGGGTCGCTGCCGAGGCGTTGCGCCACGGTCCGCTGCGGGCGTGGTTCAACAACGCCGGGGTCGGCTGGGACGGCGACCTCGGGGAGCTGGAGGAGGAGCAGGTGCGCGGGCTGGTCGAGATCAACCTGCTGGGTGTCCTGTGGGGGATGCGGGCGGCACTGGCCTCCTTCGACCAGGCGGGGGGCGACATCGTCAACACGGCCTCGCTGTCCGGTCTCGGTCCGGTGCCGGGTCTGTCGGTGTACGCCGCCACGAAGGCGGCCGTCGTCTCGGTGACGATGTCGGTGGCCATCGAGGCCCCTCGGGGCGTGGGGGTGCACGCGGTGCTGCCCGACGGCGTCGCGACGCCGATGGTGGCGCAGATGAAGGACACCGGGCTCGCCAAGGCCCTGGTCTCCTCCGGCGGACGGTTGCTCACGGTGGAGGAGATCGCCGCGGCTGCCGTGGAGCTGATGGGCAGTCGGCGCGTGCTGCGGACCGTCCCGGCGTGGCGCGGGGCCGCGATGCGGGCCAGTGCGATGGCGCCCTCGTTGGCGTCGGGCGCGATGGGGTTGTTCGCGGCGCAGGGCAGGCGCGCCGTACGACGCTGAGGGGAGTCCTCGCGTCCGGCCTCGGCGGTCGCGACGCATCGAACATTTGTTCGCCTCAGGGGTTGCCTTCGTTCGAACACGTGATCTACTCTCGTACACGTGTTCGATCGAACGTCTGATCGGATCGCTTCTCCGGGCCGACTGTCGGTGGTCACCACTAGACATCAGGTCAGCAAGGACAAGCACCGCGATCACCTTCTTCCCCAGGAGTTCTGAGCATGAGCACCATCACCGAGATCCTGTCCGCGGCCGACGAGCCGACCTATGTGCCCGACTACCGGTTGACCCGGCGTGGCCGAGTCGTGGTGCTGCTCCTGGGCCTGGCGGTGCTGCTCGCGATCGGCGTGGTGTTCGCCAGCGGCTCGTTGGCCTCCGGGGAGCCGGCCCCGACGGAGACCATCGTGGTGACCCCGGGCGACACCCTGTGGGAGATCGCCTCCGACGTGAGTGAGGACGGCGACGTGCGCGACATGATGCGGACCATCGAGCAGCTCAACTCCCTCGACACCGTCGCCCTGGCCGTGGGCCAGCGGCTCCAGGTGCCGCTCGAGGTCGAGTAGACGCACACAGACATCGTCGGCCGCCTCGACCCCGGCCGACGATCTTGAGGGCGGGGCGTGGGAAGGCGTCCCCGCCCTCACAACTTTTTCGGCAGGTGGCGACCGGCGACGGGACCGTCAGAGCGAGGCGGCGTTGATCGCCACGGAGGCGAGCACGATCAGCAGCGTGCCCACCACGGCGATCAGGCCGAGCAGGATCAGCCAGTCACGAGCCGGTGGTCGGTCGGTCTCCTCGTTGACGTGGCGACGGTGCTCGGCGCGAGCCACGCTGCCGGCCTGCAGGGGAGTGCGCTCGGTGACCACGCGCTCCCACTCACAGGCGCACACGATGGTGCGGGTCCACAGGAAGCCGTCCTTCGTCGCGCCGCTCAGGGCAGGAGCGTGGCCGTGCGCCGGAGCGTGCGCGATGCCTTCGGCGTACGCCGGCTGCTCGGGATGGGCGTCCTCGAAGTGGTTGGCCCGGGCGCGGTGCGCCACGCGGGTCGCCATCTGCGCGGACGTCGCTGAGGTGGTCAGCGTCCATCCGCACGAGCAGGAGCACGTGCTCTCGTGCTGGCCGCGGGCCACGGCGGCCGTGGTCACCTCGACTGCGTGGGTCGTCTGCACACTCATCCCCCCGGTAGGTGCGTTTCGCCTCAACCTAGCGAGGCGGCACGGGCCGCGTCAGCATCGGCGCGGCCGTCTTGAGTCAATCCAGAGGTTGGGCGTGTCCCGGCCCACACGGTCGTCAGTGGGAGCCGCGATGACCGCCGGGAGGGGGGTCCGGGTCGCGCCGGGGCCGCGGGACCCGCTCCCTGGGCGGCGGTGGCTGGGTGAGCCCCAGGGCTCGGGCGATCCGGCTCAGCAGGATCAGGCCGAGGAACAAGCAGGCGACGGCGCCGAGCGAGGCCAGCGCCAAGAAGCCCCAGGCGGCGCCGTCTCCGTCGCGAGCCGCCCCGCCGAAGTCGACGGCCGCGAAGACGAGGTAGCCCCAGGCGACGACGCTGGCGGTGACGCCCAGGGCGAGCAGGAGCAGGGCGGGGTTGAATCCGCGCTTCTGCCGCGCGCCGGCGCGTTTGCCCTGAGCCATCGGCTCATTCTCGCTGATGCTCCAAGCCCTCGCGACACGCCGCTCCGTACGTCGGGCCCCATAACGACGTGGGCGCTGACCTGCGACTTTGCGGGCCGTGCGGGCCGACAGCGACGAATTGCCCGGCTCCTCTTGCATGCCTGGTGGAGCGGGCGTAGGGTCACCACAACATCTAGTAGTTACACGGATGTAGTTATCCACATCTAGTTCCACAGTTCCTCGTGGATGACCCACAGGTGATCCGGTGTTCTCCACAGGGAGGCACCAGTCATCCACAGAACGCCAGCCCACACGAGCGCCCGAAGGAGGTCCGCCATGCACTGTCCGTACTGCCGGGCCACCGACACCCGGGTGCTGGACTCGCGCGTCGCCGACGACGGCGGCTCGATCCGGCGCCGTCGGATGTGCTCGGGCTGCGAGCGTCGCTTCACCACCGTCGAGCTGATGCAGCTCACCATCCTCAAGCGGTCGGGGGCCAGCGAGCCCTTCACCCGCGAGAAGGCCGTGGCCGGGGTCCGCAAGGCCTGCAAGGGACGTCCGGTCACCGAGGACCAGCTCGCCCGCCTCGGTCAGGACGTCGAGGACGCCCTGCGCCTGGCCGGAGCCGCCGAGATCGCCGCCCACGAGGTGGGCCTGGCCATCCTCGGCCCGCTGCGCGCCCTCGACGAGGTCGCCTACCTGCGCTTCGCCAGCGTCTACCGCGCGTTCGAGAGTGCCGACGACTTCATCGCCGAGATCGCCGAGATGCACGCCGACGCCACCGCGCGACCCGATCGCGAGCCCGTCAGCACCGGCTGACCACCCAGACCGCCCGGCAGGTAGTGGGGAAGCTGCCTGCCGGGCGCACCATCTTTGCTCTCCCCAGCACGACGAACGCCCGCACGACCCAGCCGCTGGCGACCGCACTGTCGGTGGCCACGGCTTGACTCATCACCCGCGCCAGCACCACACCAGAGGAGACCCCCCCCATGACCGAGACCGTCAGCGGCACCGAGAGCAGCACCGCCGGAGCGGGTCTGAGCCTGGAGCGGGTGTTCAGCACCCCCGGTGTGCACCCCTACGACGAGCTCACCTGGGAGCGGCGCGACGTCGTCCAGACCAACTGGAAGACCGGCGCCTCGGTCTTCGAGCAGCGCGGCGTCGAGTACCCGACCACGTGGTCGGTCAACGCCTCGACGATCGTGACGACCAAGTACTTCCGCGGCGCGGTCGGCACCGACGTGCGCGAGTGGAGCCTCAAGCAGCTCATCGACCGGATCGTGACGACGTACACGAAGGCCGGTCTCGACCACGGCTACTTCGCCACACCCGCGGACGCGGAGGTCTTCGAGCACGAGCTGACGTGGCTGCTGGTCAACCAGTACTTCTCCTTCAACTCACCGGTCTGGTTCAACGTCGGGACGTCGTCGCCGCAGCAGGTCTCGGCCTGCTTCATCCTCTCGGTCGACGACTCGATGGACTCGATCCTCAACTGGTACAAGGAGGAGGGCTTCATCTTCAAGGGCGGCTCCGGCGCCGGGCTCAACCTCTCGCGGATCCGCTCCTCCAAGGAGCTCCTCTCCTCCGGCGGCACCGCTTCCGGTCCCGTCTCCTTCATGCGCGGCGCCGACGCCTCGGCCGGCACCATCAAGTCCGGCGGCGCCACGCGCCGTGCGGCCAAGATGGTCGTGCTCGACGTCGATCACCCCGACATCGAGGAGTTCGTGATGACCAAGGCCAAGGAGGAGGACAAGATCCGGGCCCTGCGCGACGCGGGCTACGACATGGACCTCGGCGGCGCCGACATCACCTCGGTCCAGTACCAGAACGCCAACAACTCGGTGCGCGTCTCCGACGAGTTCATGCGTGCGGTCGAGGACGGCACCGACTTCGCGCTGCGCGGTCGCAAGAACGGCGAGGAGATCGAGCGCATCGACGCTCGCGGCCTGTTCCGCAAGATCAGCGAGGCCGCCTGGGCCTGCGCCGACCCGGGTCTGCAGTACGACGACACCATCAACGACTGGCACACCAACCCCGAGACCGGCCGCATCACCGCGTCCAACCCCTGCTCGGAGTACATGTCGCTGGACAACTCCTCGTGCAACCTGGCCTCGCTCAACCTGTTGAAGTTCCTCAAGGACGACGACACGTTCGACGCCGAGCTGTTCGCCAAGGCCGTCGAGTTCATCATCACCGCGATGGACATCTCGATCTGCTTCGCCGACTTCCCGACCGAGCCGATCGGCGACACCACCCGCGACTACCGCCAGCTGGGCATCGGCTACGCCAACCTCGGCGCGCTGCTGATGGCGATGGGTCTGGGCTACGACTCCGACGGTGGCCGCGCGATGGCTGCGACCATTACCTCGCTGATGACCGGTCAGTCCTACAAGCGCTCGGCCGAGCTGGCCGGCGTCGTCGGCCCGTACGCCGGCTACGCCCGCAATTCCGAGGCCCACCAGCGCGTGATGCGCAAGCACCAGGCGGCCAACGACACGATCCGCACCCTCGCGATCGCCGACAACCAGGTCCACAAGCTGGCCACCCAGGTGTGGGCCGACGTGCTCAGCACCGGTGCCGCCAACGGCTTCCGCAACGCGCAGGCCTCCGTGCTCGCGCCCACCGGGACCATCGGCTTCATGATGGACTGCGACACCACCGGCATCGAGCCCGACTTCTCGCTGGTCAAGTTCAAGAAGCTCGTCGGCGGCGGCTCCATGCAGATCGTCAACCAGACGATCCCGCGGGCGCTGAAGAAGATGGGCTACCAGCCCGAGCAGGTCGAGGCGATCGTCGACTTCATCGCCGAGCACGGCCACGTCATCGACGCCCCGGGCCTGCGCACCGAGCACTACGAGGTCTTCGACACCGCCATGGGCGCCCGCGCCCTCAAGCCGATGGGCCACGTGCGGATGATGGCGGCCTGCCAGCCGTTCCTGTCCGGCGCGATCTCCAAGACAGTCAACCTGCCCGAGTCCGCCTCGGTCGAGGAGATCGAGGATGTCTACCTGCAGAGCTGGAAGCTCGGCCTGAAGGCGACCGCCGTCTACCGCGACAACTGCAAGGTCGGCCAGCCGCTCTCGGACGGCAAGGGCGACAACAAGGGCAAGGACTCCAACAAGTCCGGCGATGCTGAGGTTGTCGAGAAGGTCGTGGAGAAGGTCGTCTACGCCCCGACACGCAAGCGCCTACCCAAGTCGCGCGTCTCGCGCACCACGTCGTTCACCGTCGGTGGTGCCGAGGGCTACATGACCTCCGGTGCCCACGACGACGGGCAGCTCGGTGAGGTCTTCCTCAAGCTCGGCAAGCAGGGCTCGACCCTGGCCGGCGTGATGGACGCCTTCTCGATCGCCGTCTCGATCGGTCTCCAGTACGGCGTCCCGCTCGAGACCTACGTCGCGAAGTTCACCAACCTCCGCTTCGAGCCCGCCGGTCTCACCGACGACCCCGACGTCCGGATGGCGCAGTCGCTGATGGACTACGTCTGGCGTCGTCTGGCCCTGGACTACCTGCCCTTCGAGGAGCGGGCCGCGATGGGCATCTACTCGGCCGAGGAGCGTCAGCGCCACCTCGAGACCGGTTCCTACGAGCTCCTCACCGAGGAGACCGGCTCCGCCTCCGAGCTCGTCGTCCCGGAGGCTGAGCAGCGAGCGCAAGCGAGCGTCGACGAAGCCCCGGTGACCGCGGTCGTGGTCGAGACGCCCAAGGCCCACACCTCCGCCGAGCTGCTCGAGCAGCTCACCGGCACCGCGGTCGACAGCCCGCTCTGCATGACGTGCGGGACCAAGATGCGCCCCGCCGGGTCCTGCTACGTGTGTGAGGGCTGCGGAAGCACCAGCGGCTGCAGCTGATTGGTCCGTGAAGTAGCAAGCCGCAGGGGTCGGACGAGAGTCCGGCCCCTGCGGCTTTTCGCCCAGAATGACGCGGTCGTGTCGATGGACATTCGCGCGCGGGAGTTAGCTCTCCGCTCGCGCGAGCGAAGCCCGGACGACGGCAAGCCACCATCAACCGAGACCCCCGCAGAATGCTGTCTGGCACGCCTAGCGGTGCAAACCGATGGACGCCGGCGAAACCTCCGCACTGCAGGTCGAAGAGTCCTGTCAGTGAAGCGCCAACCCTGACCGCGGAGCGTGGTTGTCCACCGCAAACCTTGGACGCTAGTCAGCGCTCGGGGGCGCTAGTGCATCAGCCACGTTGTTCAACAGATCTGCCATCTCGCGAAGCCTACGAGCATGATTCAGATTGCTCGCTGGGTCCTCGTGATCGTCACGAGGCCCGTTGTCGTCAGGGTCGCCCAGGTCGGCTTCAACTTCTTGAGCTTGCGGGCCGGCGTCGTCGTCTTGCTCCGACTGGGCCGCCATGAAAATTCTGAGCCGGCGCTTGATGACGCTCACCGTATCGATCAGGTCATCGGCGATCTCCGCTTCGAGTCCTTCTAGCGCCTGCATCCAGCCCGCGCTTGTCTCCTCCGCGTTGTGGAAGGCAAGTGAAAGGAGCGTCAGCACGGCTTCCCGGTTAAGACGCTCAAGTTCGGCCGCGGTCCGGACGAGCGGAAGGTCTTTCGCCTCCGGCTCGGACAACTTCTTGGCGTACTCGCTCAACTTGGAGTAGGCCCACCGCGATGTGTTGCCTAAACCCTCCAGTGCAGCGAAAACATTGTCGAACTCGCGCGCGGGAACTGGCCCCGGAAAGCTGCGCCGGCTGGTCCACAACCTGCGAATGGTGTCGATGATCGCGATGCGTTGCTCGATCGTGGTCGCGCCCTCCTCATCGGCGGCGGAGACGAGTTCCGCAAGGTGGTGCGCGACCCACTGGCCCGTCAGGTCATAGTCCTCGAGTTGGGCGGCCAGCACCCTTCCAAGGTTGAGTGCTGCCTCAGTACTCGGTCCACTGACCTGTCGGACCGAAGAGATAGACCTTTGAGGACCAGTCGAGGTAGTCAAACTCTTCGTCCTTCCTTCGTTGATATGAAGCGCGGTGCATTTCGCGTCGCAGTTCAACCTGGATCACAAGAGTTTGGTCGACTTCCTGCAGGACACGCTGAAGGAAATCCCGGTTGACGACCAGCTGGTGACCACGCGTTCCGGTGTCGTAGTCGTTGTAGCCCTTGTGAGTATCGCTCCACCGGGTGCTTTTGAATGCTTCCAGGTCCTCCGTGCGCCAGGAACGGTGGTCGGGGTCAGTCCTCAGACCGAACCGTTCGACGATGTCCCGACCCGGGCGCGGCGGCGGGAACCTGAGGTTTTGACCGCGCTCGTCGTCCTTGTCGATCCCGTCCCGGTTCTCGCTGGTGTCGATCCAGCCCGTGAGTTGGTACGGGCCCTTGTCGATCTCCTCTCCGAATTCATCGTCTTCGGGAGCGTCGGCTGTTGGAAACGCTTCGACATGGGGGCCGTGCGGGTTGGTCTGGAGCGCGACCAAGAACGACTGGGCAGTTTCGTGAGGCACAAAGGCGCTGTAGACGGCTTGATTCTCTCCCATGTCTCGGAAGCCGACGTACCCCGAGGAGTGAACGGTGATCCAGTCGGTCCCGGCACCAACAATCCGCTCGAAGTCGGCGGGAGTGATCGTCCATGGCCAAACGTCATCGGGACTATGATCTGCGAGCCGCTTTTCAGGAGCCGGCACCGGAGGGGCGTCCCTGAAATCTGAAAGCCATCGACCGTCGAACCGCTTGGGCAGATACTCGTTGAGCCACTGCGTGTACATGTCGGTCGCGTCGTCTGGCTCTTTGGCAGCGACTTGAGATTCTGCGAGCTGAGCCCCTAGCGCCAACAACGCATGGACACCCGAGTAGAAGTCGAAGTCCTCTTCCTCTGGCCAACTGTGGTGGTCGGAGTGGCTCGTGTACTCACCGAAGACGCCGGCCTCCCGTCTCGGGTCGCGGCTGAACATGTCATCGCCGTATCCAGTCAGGCCAATCGCAACCTCGACGGCGACGCTAGCGACAGACTCTTCGGTGGCGCCGAAGATGCTTGCCAGTTCACGACACCAGTACTGCCGGAAGTCCATGAAGAACGGGTAGGACCGCGATGCGTCGATGAGGGCTGAACGGTCGGCCAACACGTCGGGCCTCGCTCGCTTCGCTTCCCAGTCCAGAACCTCGACATCGGGAAGCAAGGAGTCGGCGAGCACACTCGGATCGTCAAGCGTCGCGATCCCGCTGTCGACCAGAGTTTGAAGTATCCGTTGCGCCAAAATCTGGTGAGCGGCGTGACGTGGGCCGTGGACCACCTCAACGAGCCAGTCGACGAATGGGAGCAGACTCGTCGCTTCATGCTCGGAGGCCGCCCGGTCGAGCGCTAGCAGCAGCCAGAACCGCGAGTGAAGGACGTAAGGCGGGAACCTGCTGTCGTGGAATGAGTCTGCTTTCAGGTTCCCGACTGCGAATCCTGCGAGCCTCTCAAGGATCTCCGTCGCGCCGATTCGCACGAGAAGGCGAACCGCGTGGGATGCCTCCCACCGGCGCTTGACGGCCATGTCGCCGAGAGCAACCCACACCAGCCCCGCCATGCCCTCGTGTAGGTCCTCCGGCGGCGCATAGACCTGGTCGTACGGGCCGTCGGACGACGTGTCCGCTGGGGCGATGTCATCGAACAATTCCGCGAGCGAGTCGAACACGCTCGAACATTCGGCCTCCGGGAGAGTCGTCGCGATCCGCGCCGCCAAGCTGAAGAACTCGCGATACGACAACTGGTGTGCGCTTCGTCCGACCTCTATAACGGCGTCGGCCATTATCGATTCGACCGGCACCCCGACCGAGGCAGCGAACTGCTCGACCTCAGGCCTGTCGTAGGAGCGCGTGGAGATCTCGCGCGCGAACCGAGTAGAGAACGACTTCGCGAACCGACCTTGAGCTGCCCTCAAGCCAACCGTCGATTCCTGCCCGGCGACCCACTTCGCCGCTACGACGTAGTCCCGCTCCTCAGCCCCAGGCGAGTTGCTCAGTGCTTCGAGAACATCAGAAACCGCGGCCTCATGCCTGGCCATCGCGAACTCAATCAAGGTTTGGCGCTGGCCGGAGTAGTACGCAGGCGTCCGGTCGAACGCGTCTGCCCACGCTTCCTCCGTTGTGAAGTCCGTGTCGCCAAAGAGCGCCTGCGGGTCATATGCCTTCCGCTCGTTCGACTGGTAGTCCGAGCCGGTTGAGTACGACTCGTCCGGAACCCCGATTCCGTCGCGGTGGTACCGCGTGAAGTCCTCGAACACCTCAACGAGATGGGCGGCTTGCTCGCCTTCAAGGTCCGACACAACCGTCCGCCACGGCAACCCCGCCCCGAGGGCGTAGAGGCACAGTCGACCAACGACACCGTTCTCGCCCGACGAGTTTCGGAACAACGGTCGAAGCATGCGATCGAAGTCAAGCCGTCGACGATCGCGCGAGCGGGAAATCAAGGAGCAGTAGCCCGAGGGGTGCATCGCGTAGAGAGGTACCGCAAGGTCGTCCGGGTTCTGGTCCAGGACCGTGTCCAGAGTTTCACCGATCTGGAACAGCCGATAGGCACGCTCTGGTTGATCTCCGCTCTTCAGCGCGCCTGCAGTCGTCGTTAGCGCATTCCAACGCGCGTACATGTCGTCCCCGACCCGTTCCGCTTCGACATCAGCAGCGTTGAACAACGCCTCGGCTTCGCTGCGGCTCGTCGCGAGCACGGCCCGCGCGATCTCGAGCAGCGTTTCGACACGACTATCCGCGTCTGTGCGGTCGCCCTGCGCCAGATCGTGTCCACGATTCGCAACGCGAATCCCCAGTGTCGAAAGGTCCGCGCAGCGCGCTGCGTTGCGAATGACCGCGAGGCGCGATCTGCCGAGTGATTCATCTGCCGCCTGGTGCCAGTCTAGAAAGCGGTCGATCAAGTCCGCCTCAGGCGCTAGCGCGAGGATGCGAACGGAAAACTCTGCGAGACCGTTCACTAGGACGAAGGGCGTCTGATAGTCGCTGACTGACTTCAGGTCCTGGTCGAACAGCTGCCGCAGCAGCGCGACAACCTCATCGGTGTGACCGTCGATCGTGGCGTCGACCAGACACGACGCCCACGGAAGCAAAGCGGGAATGTTCGCAGTGAAGTCACGCCCGTTGCGAGATCCTGAGTGTGCGGGCTTGTCGAGTTCCTTCAGGAGATCAGAGCCTGCTACGTCTCTCGCTTCGAGAGCGGTGCCGCTGAGTCGCGACCGCAGCGCGTAACCGACCAGCAGGTGCATCACCGACAGGCCGTAGTGACGACCTCCAACTCCATCAGCGAGTTTCTCAGGCAAATGGCGGTTGAGTATGTCCAATGCTTCTGCCGGTTCGACCAACGCCAGTCGCAACCCATGCAGCAAGCCCCATACGACGCCTCGTACATCGACGTCGGCATACATGGGGTTCCGAGGCGGCCTGAAAGCCTTGTCCTGCTTGCGCAGTGTCTTGACAAGCGATGCCGTCGCCTCATCGGACGGCACGATGCCGTAGTCGAACATCGTTTCCGCAACCGCCAGTCTCACGTAACGCCGCTTCTTGGCGGCGATCACCAATGCCGAGAGGTCATCGAGGCGTCCGGCATCCGCAAGCCGAGCAGCGAGCTTGCGCGTGACCTGGCGAGCAAAGTCCGTGCGCCACGCTTTGAAGTAGCGCAGTGCCCCTCTCGCCCCACCGAGGTTGATCGCCGCCATCGCCAGGTCGGCCACCTCGTTTGCGCCGACGTTCGCCCCGATCCGGACACTGTCTTCTTGGGACAGACGGAAGATCGCGACCAAGTTGCCGTGAGCGGAGTTAAGTCGAGCACGAGCCGTGTCTTCCTCTCCAAGCAGGTGCGAAAGCAGTGCGGCCTCGACATGCAGGTTGGAACCTGGCCAGTCGGAAGCCAGCTCCCGCCCAGCGCAAAGCCCTTCGACGACCGCACGATCCGCGAACTTGGCGGTCAGGTCTGTGTGGGTTCGGATCATGGCCAACTTGCGGGCCCGACCCGACGACAACGCACCGGCACGGACTGATATCAGCGCGCCGTCGGCAGTTCGCCCCGCTTTCAGTGCAGCACCCAAGGCGAAGCGGGCACGAGACCTCGCGATCTCTTGTCGCTGCAACTCGAACGCATCCGCGGGCAGGTTCTCGTCTGACAGGGCCAAGCTCAACAGCTCGTCGAGCATGTCCGCTTCGAAGTACACCTGCGGCAGAACGTTTGCGACGTAGGCGGAGCGTTCAGCGATCGGCGCGACTCTGCGCGCGAACTCACCCTTTTCGACGACATTGAGCCCATGCTTGTTGCGGAACCAAGTCTCGGTCGGCTCGTCGCGAAACTGCACTGCGTCTGCCGTCAGATGTAACCCGCGTCCGAGCGCCGTGGCGAAGCTCCTGATCGCGTCTTCGCTCAAACTTGCGATCTCGGCGAGAACGCTCAACGGAACCGTCGGGTGAAGCGTTGCAAGTGCCTGGCACAGGCGGTTCAACGCGTCTGGTGCGAGCTGTCCCTGATCCGCGACGGCCTGAATCTGGGCGGCAAGAAGTTCATCGAGAGGTTCCCCGTCGCCGGCCTGCGCACGGTCCAGCGCGGCCAGCGCCTCGTCGGCAGTCGACGCAACCTCCATCGCCATCGCCTGCACACGTGGGTTGCCGCTGCTGACCGCGTGGAAGTGGACGCCCTGGCCCTCGCTCGCGTCTGGGAATCGAGTTCGAAGGTGCGCGATGGTTTCAGACTTCTCGAATCCCTCAAGCGGACGGAGGGGGACTTGCGAGGGGAGTCCTAGAAGGCCCGAGCGCTCAGGGCGGCACAGCGCCACCAGGCGCGTGTTTGCCGGCCACTCCGCCGAGAACAGGTCGCCGACGAAACAACGGTCCCCATGCTCCGAAGCAGCGATCGCCGCATTGTCCGCAGCATCGACGATCACCGTAATCAAGGCTTCGGGTTCCATGGTCGCCAGGCGTTCAGATGCCTGGCGCAGTTTAAGCATGAAGGTCCGGACGTACTGTCGTTCGTCTGCGACTGGGGACGGGATGAGAAAGTCGCACAGACCGTTGGTGGCGACCTCGTTGATGATTTGAGTCAGAGCCACTTCGTGCCGGTGGCGCTTCTCCGTCACTTTCCGGTAGTTGCCGCCAGCGAAGCAATCGAACTTGACGACCACGCTTCCGTCAACGGCCGAAAGCTCTTCCGCAAGAAGACGAGTGAGGACGGACTTGCCGACACCGCCGACAGCTGTGAGCAGAATCTTGCTTGCGCCTGGCTCGCGAAGCAGACCAACGATCTCGTCGACATCGTTGGTCTTGATGATGTCGGCTACCTCCTCGAACTGCGGAGGCGCCGGGAAGAGATCGTGCTCGTTGGTACGAAGAAGGAGCAGCAGCTCACTCTTCGAAAGGATCTGGCTCGTCGCCTGGGTAGTCGCCAGGCGCGAGATTTCATTCATCAGGACGGCGAGTTCCGAGCCTGCACCGCCTCCCGGCAAGTACTGATTGAGTTCCTCCCGTAGCATTTGCTCGACGTCGTCGATGTCGGCTGCTTTGTCTTCGACCGTCAGGAGACTGCAGAACTCGATTTCCTGAGCCGCGTCATTCCCGAAGCCCATGCACTGGCGCAGGTAGGCAGCCTCGGTCGGGTGAGTGGGCGTCGTCGAACCAGCCGCGATCTCGGTCAGCGAAAGGCGCACCTTCTCGTTCAGCTGTCGGTTCGTGACGATCGCGAACTCGAACCGTCGAGGGTCGTTCGCCTCTCTCGACGCGCGGAAGTTCTGACCGAACTTGGTGAGCGTGTTCTTTAGTTCTGAGGCGACGATGAAGTCGTCTGTCCGCAGTGATGAGTGCTTGAGCTGCACATAGCGGACGAGCGCAACGTCCCCCGACGTCCTATCGCCGTAGTACTCGGCAACGTCGATGACCTCTTCGCCCGCGACTTCCTCGGCGTCTGCTGTTCCCTCCACGCCGACCATCAACAGTTCGGAGGTCGGGTCGAGCAGCCTGAGCGCCCGACGCGATGCCCAGAAGTAGTGGAAGCGGTCGCCAGTACGACTCGCTCTCACTCGTTCCGATGCACTCACGTGTCAAAACTAGTGGGCCCGGCGGTCGAGTGTCTCTCTCGAACGACAAGGTCTCAATCGACCTCGAGATCGCCAGGCTGTCAGCGGTCTGCGAACACAGGCCCAGTACTACATCCGGGTCAGCCGCGATGAGTGCGTCATTCCGCCGCGTTTGGACCTTCCAAGGGTAGGCAGATCTCGACCAGTCAGCGATCCTGGAAAGACGTCCCGAGATCGTTGACGATGCCTGAAAGCATCGATGGCCAGAACAGGGCGGGCGCGATGACCACGATGCCGATGAAGGCGACGGCCGCGATCGCCGGCTTGGCTCGGATGGTGAAGCACCACCGCCACGGCCGCCGCTGGCAGGACGAAGACGGCGGCCGAGGGGAGCTGGAGCAGACACCAGGCAACGATGCCGCCGTAGATCACCGCACCCCATGCTCGCGTCGTGAGTGCGCGAGATCGGCGTGACCGCTGCTTGGTGTGATGCTTGGATACGTCGCCGATCGGCAAGTGGCACGAGCCGCATGCGGCCGAGCGCGTCGAGACTTCCGATCGGCACACGGGACAGATCAGTTGTGGCAGCATGGCGCCCTCCCAGACTCCCATTCGCTCGCGCACATGCTACGGATCGTTGCCGGTCACGGGACGCCGAATGGAAGCAATTGCCGTGGTCAGGCGACGAAGTCCAACTCGAGTTTGATGTCGGGCTCGTAGAGCTCGACATCAACTACTCGAGATCTCAAGGGCGACGGCCTGGGCAGATCGGGACTTCGAGAGCGGAGCGTGTGCCCCGTCGGGAGCGTGGTCTCGACCTGGTGTGGCTGATCGGGCGGGCCGGTCGGTCGAGCGGACCAGCCGGGAGCTTCCTTCGCGTAGTTGCACTGCTCGCAGAGGCCCTGACCGTTCGCTTCGGTCGTCTCGCCCCCAGCGAGCAGCGATCTCACGTGGTCGTGGTGGCGAATGGGAGCGTCGCACCACGGCGTGCGGCAGGTCTGGTCGCGCAGGTCGATGAACCGGGCCAGGCCCCGGGGGAAGACCGTGGTGATGGAGTCCATGGCGACCAGGCGGCCGGTGGCTGCCACGTAGAGGCGCCGCAACGTGGCGATCGCCTCCTTCGTGGCCGTGTCGACCATGCGCCGCGCGAGGCCGGCGGGGACCGGACCGTAGTCGGCGAGCCAGGCGGGCTCGTGGCCGCCTTCGAGCAGGGTCTCATCGGAGACGGTCAGGTTGACCGCGACGGGCACGTCCTCGGCGACCTCCTGCCCCGTCACGCGCTCGACGAGGGTGTCGGCCATGATCTGGCCGCGGGTGCGCCCGTCGCCTTCCCCGAGCAGGGCATCGGCCACCGTCTTGAGGGCTGCCCACACGGCGACTCCCTGCGCGACGGGCAGCAGAGCCGAGATGATCGCCATCGTGTCGGGGGACGGCCGGATGCTCACTCGTCGGTCGGCCGTGGCCCTCGCATTGCGCTTCACCTGAGCCTCGGGGTCGAGCTTGTCGGCGAGCTTCTTCGCCTCCGCGCCGAGGCGACGATCGCCCCAGCTCTCGACCTTGGCGGGGTCTGCCAGCAAGGTCTCGTCGATGGAGCGGCGGTCCTCAGCGGAGAGGCAGGCGGTCTCGCGGGCCAGGATCGTGGCGCGCCACTCGGAGAGCGTGCCCGCCTCCATCGCTGCCAACGTGTGAGGCATCTCGCCGACCAGAGCCTTCGCGAAGCCCAGGTGTCGACCACCGCGGAACGGCGACTCGCGCCGTGCGGCGGCCACCTGGGAGGGGACCCCGCGACCAACCTGGGCCGCGGGCACCTTCAGCTCCTCGTGGCGATGACGTACGGCGCTGTCGAGGTTGACAGCGAGTCTGGCCTGGGCGGCGGCAGCCTGAGCCTTGAGCTCCTCCAGGACCCGGATCCGCTCGAAGAGCTCGAGCTCGGATGCCTCACACGTGGGCAGCCCGTTGATCCACGCCCGCACATCCTCGACCCCGGGCCCAGGGTCCCGAGTGTCCGAAGCGGAGGTGGCCGTCATGAGTACCAGTGTATCGAACATATGTTCGACAGGCAAGCCTTGTGGGTGAATTGCGGCTACCCAGCAGCGATGCTGGCCGAGGCGAAGAACTCGCTCGGCATGGCGTGCTCGAGCCGCCACGTGATCGCCAGCGGCCGCTCCCCGACATGCGATTGGTAGAGCGCCTGACCGAGGAACAGGTACGACGACGTCCCGTACTCGTCCCTCTGCTCGTGCCTCACGAAGAGCAGCACCGTGCTGGTGCCGTTCACGTAGCGCTGCCCGGTCGGCGAGGCCAGTGACGTCGTCGACTGCGACTCCCAGTGGAACAGTGTCGGACTGACCGGGTAGTCGCGATACATGGTGGTGGGGGAGTAGTCGGCCTCGGACTTCGTCAGGGTCACGAAGAGGATGTCGACGTTGAGAGCCTCGGCGTACGCGACTCCCTGCATGACGCTGGTCGGTCGCCGATCGAGGCTCGCGTAGTCGAGCGCGGCGAGGATCTCCTCGCGTTGGTAGCGCGCGTGCACCCGCAGCGGAACGTCCTCGAGGCCACCGGCGAGGGGCGCGACCTCGTGCCGGCTCCCCTCGAAGGCGATGTCGACGACCGCCGTGAGCTCAGCGGTGGAGGCTGCTTCGCCCCGCAAGGACTCCAAGCCGGACTCGTAGGACGCATGGCCGCCGGCGTCTGGCCAGAGGGAGAAGAAGAGCATCCGTGCGACACGCTGCTCCGTCGCGCTCAGCTCGTCGTACGCCGCCGAGCCGTCCAGCAGGCGGGCGTAGCCCTCCGCGCGCACAGCGTCGTCGACGTGCGCGAAGGCCCGGATCCGCTTGAGCAGGCGGGCCTCCTCGGACGAGCCGTCGGCCGTGGGTAGGCCGGCCTCGCGGCGCAAGCGCGTCCACGAGCGATCGCCGCGCAGGATGTCGGCCAACTCGATGCCGGACTCGTGCATGAAGGAGCGCAGGTCGTGCTCGCCGTACGACCGCAGCTCGGCGACCAGCTGCGGCCAACGGTTGGCGATCTGCCCGCGGATGTTCTCCAGGACGATCGTCTGCGACTGCTTGTCCATCACGATCTGGCAGCCGGCCGGGAGAAACGGGAAGCCACGTTCGACGTCGCGCTCCAAGCCACGCCGTGTCTGACCGGTCAGCGCGCGAAGCTTCATGTCGAAGCGAAACTCCTTGCGGTGGTGTCCCACGAAATCGAGCACGGTCAGGACGGCCTTGTGGCGAGTACGCCGTAGCCCGCGGCCCAGCTGCTGCAGGAAGATCGTGGCACTCTCGGTGGGTCGCAGGAACAGCACCGTGTCGACGTCGGGGAGATCGAGACCCTCGTTGAAGAGGTCGGCGGCGAAGAGCACGTTGACGCGACGATCCTTGAGATCCTGGAGCGCACGCTCACGATCCGGCCGAGACGTCTCGGCGCTCACCGCCAGCGCGGGGATCCCGGCCTTCACGAACGTCTCCGCCATGAACCGCGCATGGGCCACGCTCACGCAGAACCCCAACGCCCGCATCTGCCCGAGGTCGAGCACCTTGTCGCGCAGCTGCTTGAGCACAGCGGTGGCGCGTGCGTTGTTGCCCGTGTAGACCGCCGACAGCTCGTGCTCGTCGTAGCGGCCGCGACTCCAGCTGATGGTGCGCAGATCGGTGCCGTCCGCGACCGCGAAGTAGTGGAAGGGGCACAGCAGGTCGGCCCCGAGGGCATCCCACAGTCGGAGCTCGGTCGCGGTGCGGCCGTCGAAGAGGGTGCGTACGTCGATCCCGTCGCCGCGTTCGGGGGTCGCGGTGAGACCCAGCAGCTCGCGTGGGGCGAGATGCTCCAGAATCCGCCGGTAGGTCGACGCTTGGGCGTGATGGAACTCGTCGACCACCACGATCTCGAAGTGGTTCGGCGGCAGCTTGTCGACGCCGTACGACGTCAGCGACTGGACGCTCGCGAAGACGTGCTGCCAACGCTCGGGCCGGGTACCGCCGACGTAGAGCTCACCGAAGTCCTGGTCGCCCAGTACTTCACGGTAGGTGCGCAGCGACTGTTCGAGGATCTCCCAACGATGCGCCACGAAGAGCAGCGACGGCCTGTCTGCCGCCGCGACGTCGCCACACAAGCGCCGGTAGTCGAGGGCTGCGACCACGGTCTTGCCCGTCCCCGTGGCCGCGACGACGAGGTTGCGATGCCGACCGTGCACGGAGCGCTCGGCGGCGAGGTCGTCGAGCATCTGCTGCTGGTAGGCGAACGGTGTGACTTCCAGACCCGACAGAGAAATGGTCACGCGGTTGTGACTCGTGCGGCCGGAGGCCTCGGCGAGGGCGTCGTCGAGACGATCGGCATCGACGTCCGGGTCGTAGAGCTCGTAGGAGTCGTCGTTCCAGTAGGTGTCGAAGGTCCCGCGGAACTTCACGAGCAGGGCGGGAGTCGCGACGTGCGACAGTCGGACGTTCCACTCGACGCCGTCGAGGAGAGCCGCGCGGGACAAGTTCGAGGATCCGACGTAGGCGGTATCGAAGCGGGTGTTGCGACGAAACATCCATGCCTTGGCGTGCAGTCGCGTGCGGGCAGCGTCGTACTGGATGCGCACCTCCGCTCCGAGCTCGCGCACCAGCCGGTCGAGCGCCAGCCGCTCGGTCGACCCCATGTACGTCGTGGTGATGACCCGCAGCGGGGCGCCACGCTCTCGGAGCCGTTGCAGCTCGGGCTCGAGCAGTCGTAGTCCGTGCCACTTCACGAACGCGCACAGCAGATCCACCTCGTCTGCCGTCTCGATCTCCGCCTTGAGCTCCGCGCCGAGGCTGGGGTCGCCCTTGGCGTTCGTCATCAGCGCGGCGTCCGACAGGGGTGTGGAGGGCCGGGTCTCTGCGTACGTCGTGATGCCTGGTGCCGGCGGCGGAGCGAGGCGCAGCAACTGAGTGGCCGGTGCGGACACCGGATCGGCCACGTCATCCAGCTGACCGAGCAGTCCGTTGATGAGCGTGAGACGTGCTGTGGGGTCGGTGGTGCGTTCGAGAGCGCGCCGGGTGAGCTCGCCGATGTGGCGGCTCAGGACGTGGGGCGCGTCAGCCGGGTCGACGACGCGCAGGACGGACTCGATGTCGAGCCCTGCATCGAGCGCGTCCCGGAGCCCATGCGTCAGGAGTGACTCATGGAGGCCTGCTGGAAGCCCTGTGTCACTCACTCGTACAGCTTGGCAGCTTGAGCTGGTTCCCGCGGCTGCTGGCGCGAAACGGCTGGCGAGGACCACATGCGGTCACTTTCAGCGTTCGGGGCCCCAAGTCGTGGATCTCGTCCTAACCTGCTGTCCCCCCACCCCATCGGAGACTCACGTGGCCGGAGAGTCGGCAGAGGCTGTCGCCCGCCGCATGCGCGAGAAGGCAGCTCGGCTGCAACGGTCCGCCGAACTCTGGCAGCGCGGAGCCGACGGCGAGCGGGCCACAGGTGAGGCCCTCGATGCGCTTCCTCAGCAGTACTGGACCGTTCTGCACGACGTTGCTTGGCCCGGCCGGCCCCGTGCCAACATTGATCACGTCGCGGTGGGGCCGCCGGGAGTCTTCGTCATCGACGCCAAGAACTGGTCCGGGGCGGTGACGCTACGCGACGGCCACCTCCGTCAGGCCGGACGTAGTCGCCTCAGTGCTGTCTCCGGGGTCGATGCGGCTGCCAGTGCGGTGGCGGGCGTGCTGTTGCCCACCGGGGCCGCTGTCACTCGGGGCATCCTGTGCCTCGCCGGCGACAGCCGCGTCTCGGGGATGGCGGGATCGATCGTCGTCCGATCGGTGTCAGATCTCCGTGACTACCTACTCTCGCTGCCACCGGTTGTGCACGAGAGGTCACTGCCCGAACTGGCAGATCAGGTGCGGACTCGACTGGCGTCCGCTGCCGTCAGTGCGCCGACCGGGGCGGGCCGGCGCGAGAGTGCGAAGCTCCCCCGACCACAAGCGGCTGCTCGTCCTGCTCAGAGTGCTGAGAGAGCCCGTCGGTCCGGGATCTCCGCTGACCTGCTCAAGCTCCTGTGTGTGGTTGCGCTTCTGGTCGCTCTGGCGACGCAGCCGCAGATCTTCGCAAAGGCCGCGACGGGCATGGCTGAACTCTTTACCTCCAGCCTGCAACCCGACGCGTCCACGGATCCGGTGAGCGGCTCTACCGATGCCCCGAGCGTTGGAACGGAGAAGACGAAGCAAGCGCGAGAGCGGAAGCGGTCCCGCTCCGCGCAGCCCTAGCCAGCTGCCGGCACGTACGTCGGCGAAGGTGCTGCGTCCCGCCCCCCTCAATCGAGGCAGGGCCCAGCGACGCCGGGGCGCACCTGCTACTGCGCATGAACGCTGCGCGGTGCCGGCGGCGCGGGGGGGTGCGACACGGCGCTCAGGATGGTCGAGGCGGTCGCCGGCACCGACCTGGCCCTACTGGCTGTGGAGAGCGTCCGTGCCAGCGCGGGTTCGCGAGTATCGTCCGATCCGCCAGCAACCTCGACCGATCGGGTGTGACGATGGGGAAGAACAACAAGGCCCGCAGGGCCGCGAAGGCCAAGGCACGCAAGGCAGGTCAGCGTGGTGGGCGTGCGGGTGGGTCGTCAGGCGGCTACGACGACTCGTTCGGTGCTCCCTTCCGCAACCCCTTCGGTGATCCGTCCGCCCATTCCTTCGGGGATCCCTCGGGCGGCAGGGATCGGCCGTTCGAGCCGCCGCGTCGCTCCGTGCCCGAGACGCGGTGGGAGGCGATGGAAGCTGCCGCCCGACGCAAGGACGACGTCGAGCTGGAGAAGCTCGCAGAGCGGATGGTGCGCGACGACCCGGTCGCCGGGCCGCGGCTCGCCGAGAGCTTGCTCACGTCGTACGTCGACCAGCTCTGGCGCCACGGGTGGCAGCCCGCTGAGCTCGTCCGCCAGGCACGGCGCAAGGCCACCAAGGCGGCCGCGCAGGTCGTGGAGCTGGCGATCCACGCCGACCACGCGCGGCGCGGCGGTCAGGCGATCGACCCGCGGTGGTCCGACCAGCTCGCCGAGCTCGGAGGCCGCCAGATCCCCACCCGCGACGGCTGGCTGATGCTGTGGATCACCCAGCAGGGCCATGACGGGGCGTGGGCCGCGATCCAGGTGGCCAGGGCGCTCGCGGCCATCGGCTACCTGCCGGTCGTCGACACCCTCATCCCGCCGCCGGGTCGGCAGGGGCGCTCGGTGCGGGGGCTGCCGAGCGACACCGGCGCCGAGGACCCGGTGCTGCGTCGGGTGCGCAAGCTCCTGGCCAAGGCCGAGTCGACGTCGTACGACGACGAGGCCGACAGCCTCACCGCCAAGGCGCACGAGCTGATGACCAAGCACGCCATCGACCAGGCGGTCCTCCACCGGGCCGGGCCGAGCGACGCCCCGTGCACGATCCGGGTGCCGATCGACGCGCCGTACGCCGACGCCAAGTCGCTGCTGCTGCAGCTTGTCGCCTCCGGTCACCGCTGCCGGTCGATCTACCTGGACGGGCTGGGTCTCAGCTCGGTCGTCGGGTACGCCGGCGACCTGCGCGCCGTCGAGCTGATCTTCACCTCGCTCCTGGTCCAGGCCCAGCACGCACTGACCGCAGCAGGTGGCGGGGCCCACGCACGCACGCGGCGGGCGTCGTACCGCTCGGCGTTCTACCTCGCCTACGCCCACCGCATCGGTGAACGACTGCGCAGCGTCACCGACGAGGTGCTCGCCGAGGCCGGCGACGGCGCGCACCTGCCCGTGCTGAGGGCCCGTGAGGACGCCGTCGAGGAGGCCTTCGAGCAGTGGTACGGCGAGTCGGTCACCAGCAGCGCGGTGCGCGGCGGCTACGACTCCCTCGGTCACGCGCACGGACGACAGGCGGCCGATGCCGCGCGCTTCGGCTCGGAGGCGATCGAGGAGCCGGGGGCGTGAGCTGACGGGTCGCCTTGCGGGCCAGAGCTGCGCGCCGTCAGCGCGTCCGCTGCCAGGGATCGACCCGCCGGAGGTCAGGTGGGCCATCGGCCGCGATCGTCTCGGCCTCGACCCGCACCCTGCGCACGATCGGGTAGGTGTCATCAGGCCATCCGGCTGGGGCGTAGTCGACGGCGGCGACCCCGCGTCGGGCTCGATGCTGGCGTAGGCACGCCACATCGCGGCCACGGTGAGACCGTCCCCCGCGAGAAGTCAGCTCTGGGAAACCCACGATCCCTTCGCAGCACCGGGCCGCAGGATCGTACGGTGGGTTTGGACTATCTCGGTCCGACCGTGACGCGCTCACTCACGCCGCTGTTGCTTGACACGAACGCCGTGTGAAGCAACAGAAGCGCGATCAGGTAGGCCACAACGAGTGTCATGGCGACTATCAGCAGGGTTCGTGTGCGGCCCGTGATGGTCTTCATCCGCACATGCTAGTCCTTGAAGTTGATGTTGCCGCTGGGTAGACGTTGGCGCATCTGGTAGCTGGCCGCACCCCCGAACCCTTCGTGGACGACGGCTACCTCGTAGCCGTCCGGTCCCAGCTCCGACGCGGATCCGGATCTGAGCGTGGTTGTCCACAGATTGCCAGGACCCCCTGGCGACGACCGTCGGCTCGGCGCAGGCTCGAGTCATGTCTCGGTCACCTCATTCGAACCCATCCCATCCCTTCCGCTCCGTCGCCAGCCAGATGACCTTCGATCACGAGGTTGCGGTCGAACAGGCATGCGCCGCTGAGCTGCGCGGCGACTGGCGAGCAGCCTTCGACCACCACCGCTCGGTGCCGATGTTCGCCGAGTCCCACCACGGGGCGATGCTGCGGGTCCTCGCCGATCTCGGCGAGGATGCCCCGCCCTGGTTGGTGACGCGCTTCCTCACCGTGCTGGCCCACCGGTTGGAGCTCTACGGCCAGCCGCGGCGATCGGGGCGGGTGCTGCAGCACGTCGTGCCCCTGCTCTACCCGCACGGCATCCCCTTCGATGCCATGGACTGTGATCACCCGGAGCAGGTCGGCGCGATGATCTACGGCTGCGACTGGGTGGTGCGTCAGGTCGACGTCTACGACCGCGGAGGCTTCGACGAGCTGCTCACCATGCCCGAGGCGCAAGCGGCGCTGACCAAGGGCGAGCACGTCGTCGAGTGGATCACCTCGCAGATCGGTGGCTACCAGGTGGTCGGTGCCGATGGCGACGTGCTGACCGTTGCCGATGCCGTCAGCGGTGAGGAGCACGAGCTGCTCGACCTCGGCTTCACCAGCTATCGGCCGACCGGCACCTACGTCCTGGGTCGGATCGTGCCGACCACCTGGGGTCCCGGCAAGCTCTTCGATTGGCAACCCCTGCCGGTCGATGCGCGCATCGCGCGCGAGGTCGCCGCCCAACCCGAGCGCTGGCTCGACGTGATCGCCGCCCGTACCCGCTCGCGTGCGCTGGAGCCGGCCTTCGCGCACCTGTCCGAGCGGTCGGTCAGCGCCGACCTGCCTCAGCACGCCTGGGTCGACCTGCTCGGCTTTCCGCTGGACCAGCGCCTTCCGCGTGCGCCGCACACCATGGTCGCCGAGGCGCTCGCGGCCGCGCTGCTGATCGCCACCGACCCGGACTCCCTGAGCGCAGGTCGGCACCTGATCGCCGAGCTGATGCTCGACGAGCTGACCAGCGAACGCCTCGTGAGCCGGTTCGCGACGCCGACCTACGCCGCGGCCTGGCGCGCCCTGTCCCACGAGCTGCCGGGACACGCTCGCGGCGTCTGCGAGCAGGCTCTGTGGATGATCGACGCGAGTCCCGCCTCCGACGAGCTGGCGGGGTGAGGCGGTATGTCGAACCGCAGGCGGCCGCGACAGTCCCAGGCGCAGCGACGGCAGGGGAGGCGCGCGCGGCAGCAGCCAGGGCCGTCGACGTCCCTGATGCTCCCGACGCCGGAGTCTCCCCACCCGCTCGCCGGCATGGAGCCGTGGCTGTGGGCGATGCAGGATGCCAACGAGGCCGAGAGCCGGGGTGACGCGGCGGCCGCCCTGGCCGCCATCCGGCGGCGGCCGTTCGCGCCCGAGGGGGGTCCATTCTGGAGTCCCTCGCGGGTCTACCGTCTGCACCAGCTCGACCTGCTCGGTGAGCTCACGCCCGGGTGGGCCGTGTCGCGCTGGATCCTGGCGCAGGCGTTGCACTACCTCGACGAGGCCGAGCGCGGGCTGGGGCCGAGATCGCGCTCGGCGCGCGCCATCGAGGTCGCGTGCGAGCTGCGGGGGCCCGCACTCGCGCTGCCGGAGGTGAGCGAGGGCGACCGCGGTGCCGAGCATCCGGCCCAGGTGAGCGAGCACGACTGGGTGTATCGCCAGGCCTTCCTGTTCGAGCTCGGCGGCCTCGACGCCTTCCTCGCCGACGGCGTGTCTGCCGACCTGGTCTCTCGAGCCGACCGGATCCGCGACTGGGCGCTCGCGCCCATGGGTGGCTACACCTTCCTCGGGTCGTCGGCGGAGACGTCGCTCTGGCTCGACAAGGAGGATCAGGCGGCCATCACGCTCCCCAACATCGGATCGGCCGTCCACCTGTTACCCGGCTCGTCCGTGATCGGGCGCCTGGTGCCGACCGACGACGGGCGGATGTTCGAGAGCGCCCCGCTCCCGGTGACCGGCACGCTGGCGCGTGCCATCGCCCTCGACCCGCCCCGCTGGCTCGACCTCCTTCGGGACTCCGGGCTCGTGCGCGACAAGGTGGTGCGCACGGACACCCTTGAGTGGACCGGACTGATGAGTGACATCCCGATCACAGTGGTCGAGGCGGTGCTGTGGTCCTGGACAGACGGACAGGAGGCTGGGACGGCCGATCTCTCCGACGTGGTCACCCGGACGCTGTTCCTCGCCCGAGAGGTCTGCCGCGCGTCGACCAGGGACCCGTTCGACTGCCCGCAGTGCCTGGGCGAGCCCGACGACCTCTGCCCCGAGTGCGGCGAGGACGACTGGGACGCCGTGAGTCAGCTGCACGCCGCGCTGCTCGACCCGGTGGTGCTCGATGCCCTGCCGGACCTGGCCACCGAGGCCGACGAGCCGCTGCTGCACGAGGTGTGCGACGTCCTCGCTGAGCCCGCGCGGTCGTGGCTCGGCGCGCTGCTCGATGCGCGGAGGGCAGCCGCGTGAGCAGCGACCCACGAGTGTGCGCACGGCACTGCGGTCGGCTACCTGGACTCGATCACGCCTCGCCCGGCCAGCGCCGCATCGCCCACTCCCAGTCGATCCGCTCCTGCTCGAGGCGCACCCGTTCGCCGTGGCGGTCGGTGACCAGCTCGCCGTACAACGCCTGCTCGGCCCCGGTGAGGCGGCTCAGCGCGGCGGTCGTCGGTGCCGGCTCCTGCCCCCAGCGCTCGCGGTGCTGGTGCAGGGTTGCGGCGTCCATCAGGAACGACTCGGTCTGCGGCAACCACGACCGCAGCTGGTGGAGGATCGCGAAGCCGTGGGTGTCGAGATCGCCCCAGTAGTGGACCGGCACGTCGGTGAGGAACGGCAGCGACCCAGCACGACTCACCCGGAATCCCTCTCCCCAGATCACCAGCCCCTCGCGCGGCACGGGGACCGAGAGGAAGGTGATCTCGTTCTCCACGATGATCGCGCGCTGCACCGTGACCCGGGCGGCCGACAGTTCATCGACCCGGACGGTGGCCTCGCTGAGCGAGGCAGGCAGCCCCGCGAAACCCTCGTCGAAGCGCAGTCGCACCCGAGCAGGCCGTTCGCGCAGGCCGAGGCCCGCGGCGAAGCCGCTCGCTGCGGACGGGACGTCGAGCAGTGCCGCCAGCACAGCGCGGTGCTTCTCGACGAACTTCGTGTCGACGCCGCGTGCGGTGATCTCGCGCACCGACCGGCCGCGGCCACGGTGCTCCTCGAGCCACTCGCGGGCCGCCAGCACGCCCGGCCAGTCGTCACCGACGGTGAGTGCGGCATGGGGCCGGGCCAGCACCCAGGCGCGCGCGGTCGCGACGTCGGCCGTGAGCATCAGGATCTCGTCGTACGACGCCACCTCGGCCTCGACGCCGAGCAGTCGCCAGGCCCGGGCGTACGACGTGACCACCGCGCGCGCCGGGACCTCGTTGCGCCCGCCGGCTCGACCCCCGATCGGCTTGCGGATCACGTCGTAGCCGCCGGCCGCGCGCCGCTCGAGACGCGTCGCCCACGCCTGCACCCGGCCCAGGTCGGCACCGATCTCGCCCGCCTTCGGCCCTCGCAGCGGCACCTCGATCGGCTCGAACTCCGTGCCGCGTCCGTACGACTTCAGCAGCTCGCCCGACGTCCAACGACGGCGCACCTTGGCTGCGACGTCGGTTGGCTCGGACCACTCAGCCATGACCGCGGCGCTCGCGATACTCCTCGATGGTCAGCGTCTGGACCCGCGAGTCGACGCCGTCGCGGTTGTCGACGAACCCGATCGCCCGCACGTAGGGCTCGATGACGTGCACCTTCTGCAGCGGCGTCACGATCAACAGCTGCAGGCCCAGCCGCTCGAAGAGGGACAACGCGTAGCGCGTCGAGACGTCGGAGCCACGTCCGAAGGCCTCGTCGATCACCGCGAACCGGAAGTCGCGCGAGCTGGTCGTGCCCCACTCGAGCCCGAACTGGTAGGCCAGCGAGGCCGCGAGGATCGTGTAGGCGAGCTTCTCCTTCTGCCCGCCGGACTTGCCGTCGGAGTCGCGGTAGTGCTCCCACTCGGTCTCGGTGGCCTTCTCGATCTCGGCGGCCGAGAAGGTATGCCAGTTGCGCACGTCGGTCACCCGCCGGGTCCACGTCTTGTCGGCCTCGGCGTGTCCGTCGCGTCCGCGCAGGCGCTCGATGATCCGCTTGACCTCGAGGAACCGCTCCTCGGAGTAGCGGTCGTCGCCGCCGATCGTGCCGCTCGTGACCGCCGACAGGTCAGCCCGGAAGTCGCGCACGTCGGCGTTGATCGTCGGCTCGATGAGCAGCTTGATGTAGCGCCCGGGGGAGTAGTCGATCGCCCCCAGCGACTCGTTGATCCGGGCGACGCGCTCACGGATCTCGTCGGACTGTCGGCGCAGCCAGTGGTCGAATCGGGCCAGCTCGCGGATCGCGTTGGTGTTGAGCTGCTCCTTGAACTCCTTCTCGAAGCGAGGCAGGTCGTCGCGGCGCACGCGGTCGCGGAAGGTGTAGTACTCCCCGGCGGCCTGGATCGAGGCGTCCATCTCGGTCGTGACCGCCGGCCACTGCGCCTTGATCGCTGTCATCTGGGCGGTGGCAGTGGTCGCCAGGGCGTTCATCTGCTGCTGCAGCCGCTCCATGGAGCGGTGCAGCGTGTCGGCGAGGCTCGCGGCGGCGCGGTCGCAGGCCTCGGCGTCGGTGACCGGCTCGGGTAGGCGCAGCTCGATGTCGGCGTACTGCCCACGGGCCAGCTCCAGCAGGTCGACCGGGGTCGCGGCCAGCTGCTCGGCCGCGACGGAGCGGCTGCGCGTACAGCGGTGCAGGTCGCTGCTCAGGCCGCCGACAGCGCCCTCCACGGCCGAGCGGCGAGACTCGACCTCGGCGATCCGGGTCTCGACGCGGTCCAGCGCGCGATCCAGCTCGGCGAGTCGCGAGGAGCCCGCGAGCAGCCGGGCGCGCTCCTCGGCGGCCTCGCGCGCCTGCTCGGCGGGAGTGGCGGTGTCGAGCTCGGTCCACGAGGCGACATCCAGGAGCCGGCCGAGCGACTGCGTCACCTCGAGCGCGACCTCGCGACGCTCGGTGATCGTGGCCACGCTCTCCTCGACCCGGGAGAGCTCGTGCTGGAGCTCGGTGCGAGCCGCGGTGAGTGCCTCGAGCTTGCGTTGGTTGGAGCGTCCCAGGATCCACTGGCGGGGGTCGTCGACGCGCGAGCGGTCATCCTTCTCGTGCCGATCGCCCGAGCGGATCTGACCCTCGACGGTCACCGCCCGGTGCTCGGTCTGCAGCTCGGCGACCGTTGCCACGCACGTGTGGTCGGCGCGACGGTTGAGCTCGGCGGTGAGGAAGGCGGCGAAGCCTCCCTCGGCGACCTCGAGGGTGTCGAGCAGGCGCAGGCGACCGTCGCCGGCCGGGTCGGGCTGCAGCCGCACGCTGCGCTCCGGCACCCGCAGGTAGACGAGCTTGGCGCCGAGGTGCTGGTCGTTGACCCAGCGTGCGGCGGCCGCGTAGTGCCGGTGGGGCACGAGCAGGGAGAGCCCCAGCCCGCGCAGCACGCGCTCGGCGGCACCGCGCCAGGCGCCGTGGGACTCGGCGACCTCGATCAGCTCGCCGGCGAAGGGGAGCTCCTCGGCTGCGACCCCGAGGTCGGCCGCGAGCCTGTCGCGCAGCGTCACCGCCTTGCTGGGCAGGTTGCTCGGTCGCTGGGACAGGCTGGTGAGCTCGACGTCGATCTCGCCGATCGACTCGTCCAGCTTGGAGCGCGTCGTCATCGCCGCGGCGAACTCGTGGTCGAGATCGCGTCGGCGTGGTTCGGCCTCGGCGTAGGCCGCGGTCGCCTCCTCGCGCCGGCGGCTGAACGACGCGGCGTCGACGACCGGCGCCAGGCCGGCTTGCTCGAGCAGCTCGGCGTGGCGCCGCTGGCGCGTGGTGCGCTCGGCCGCCACGGCCTCGAGCTCCTTGATCTCACGCTCCAGCTGGGCCACGCGGTCGCCGCCGGCTGCCGCGCGCTCGCCGATGAGTCGGCTCTGCTCGCCGCGGGCGGAGGACAGGGCGGCCACGATCGCGTCGAGGTCGGTCCGGCGCGCCTGCAGCTCGGTCTCGAGCTGGTCGAGCTGGGTGGTGAGCAGGGAGATCCGCAGCTCGGTGAAGTAGAGGCCGACGCCGTCGCGCTGTCGCTCCGTCGTGGCCCGCTCGGCCGCCAGGGCGGCGTGCTTGTCGCAGTTGACCAGCAGCGGGTCGAGGGCGGCGAGCTGGTCGCGCGCACGTCGTACGGCCTCGTGGGCGCGGGTGAGGTCGTCGAAGTGGGTGACGATGGTGGCGACCTGTGCGGTGGCGTCGGCCGGCTCGAGCATGTGGGTGCGGACGAAGTCGTTGAGGTTGCCCACCGACTTCATCGACACCGTCTGGTGGAACAGCTCCATCGCCTGCTCCGAGCGGATGCCGAGCAGACGTCGTACGTGTCGGCCGTAGGCCGGGAAGTCCTTCTCCAGCAGCGCGCCGCCGTCGCGCAACCGGCGGCGCAGGTCGTTGAGGTTGGTGCCGAAGCCGGCGAAGTCGTCCTCGATGCTGAGCTCGCGCTCGGCCGTGACGTAGAACCGGTCGGGCTGCCCGGTGCGGTCGCGCTGGGTGAAGACCTGGGCGAGCGTGACCGACTCGGTGGAGCCGCCGGAACCGTTCGCGTCGTCGGACCCGGCGTTGGTGAACACCCCCAGCACGACGGAGTACGACGTGTGGTCACGCAGGCCGATCGGGCGCGAGGTCCCGGACTCCTCGATGCGCTCGGACTTGTGGTGACCGAGCACGTAGCTGCGCAGCGTGCGCTCCTTGCCCTCGGAGCCGGCCGCCTTGTTGTAGGAGATCTTCTGATGGGGCAGGAGCAGCGTGGTGACCGCGTCGACGAGGGTCGACTTGCCGCTGCCGATGTCGCCGGTGAGCAGGGTGTTGGTGCCGTCGAGACGCAGCGACCAGACGCGCTTGTCGAAGGTGCCCCAGTTGAGCACCTCGAGGCGGTGCAGCCGCCACCCGGGACGAGCCGATCCGGTGTCGAGCTCGACGGTGGAGAAGAGTCCCTCACTCATGGCTGTGCCCCCGGGGACCCGTCCAGGCGGTAGTCGTCGAGCTTGGCGGCGAAGTCGGCCAACGTCTGGGCATCGACGTAGGCCTTGAGGATCCGCCGTACCTCGAAGGTGTCCCGCTGGCCGCGCAGCGCACGCAGGAAACCGAGGTCGACGACCTTCTTGATCGTGCTGTCGACCTGGTCGAGCTGACGGGCCTCGTTGGACGTGTCGGCGAGGAAGAGGGCGAGCATCTCGCCGATCTGCTCGCGCGTGAGGATCAGACGCGGTTCGTTGCTCGTGGACTCCCACTCGACCATCCGCTTGCGCAGCAGCACCAGCAGGAGGCTGACGGGGTAGGACAGGCTGCGGCGGTTGACCAGGCGAGGCAGCTCCTCGGCGTCGTCGACCTGGGCACGCAGGTAGGCGTAGCCCTCGTTGTCGTCGACCACGACGTCCACGCCGATCGTCGCGAAGTGGTCGCGCACCGGTGCCCCGTGACGCTGCAGGGTCGCCCAGACTCCCTCGTGCGTCTCGCGGTAGACCACCCCGCGCATCAGGGTGATCGCCGCGGTCGACACCGCTACCTCGGTCTCGCTCCTCATCGACGCACCTCCCTCACGACCTGCTCACGGTCGCCTGCGGCATCGAGACTGTACGCCGCCCGCGCTCGTCGTCGATGCTGACCTCGACCCGCTGGGTCTCGTCGAGCTCGACGCTCAGGTCGTCGTCGGTGAGCGCCAGGTAGCCCACCAGCTCGGCCACCCCGTCGCGCAGCGGGTAGAGCTCGAGGATGTCGGCGAGCAGCGCCGAGCTGCGTGGAGGCACGACGGTGCGCAGCTGCGCGGCGAGTCGCACGTGGTCGACGACCGTCTGCTCGAACAGCGCCGTCGTGTCGAGCTCCTCCACGCCCACCGAGACGCTCGAGTCGACCTCGCTGGCCGGCTTGACGTCGTACAGCGGACGCTCGAACGGCAGGCTGATCGAGACCTGGGCCTCGTCGATCTCCAGGCCGAGGCTCGGGGGCGCGAGCCGCAGCTCGAGGCCCGCGGTCTCGATCTCCCTGACCAGGTCGAGGACGCGACGGTTCTCCACCCAGACCTGGTCGTCGAGGAAGCGGCGGAACTGCTCCGAGAGCCGCCGCACGGTGGTCTGGGTGCGTTCGGCGGCATCCGACCAGTCGTGGTGGACGCGGCGCATCCGCGGGTCGGCGTCGAGCTCGTCGAGCTCCTGGACGCGCGCGAGCAGCTCGGACAGCTCGTCCTGGCGGTCGTGGGAGAGGAGGAAGTCGTAGAAGGCCCGGAAGCTCGCGCCCTGGTCGGAGGAGGCGATGTCGGCGCGATCGGTCACCAGTGCCTCGAGCAGCTCGCCCTTGGCGCCGTCCCAGGTGGCGATCCGCTCGCGGGCGCCGCGGTCCAGGGCACGGAAGTTCTCCTCGACCTCGCGGAAGTCGGCCAACAGCTCGCGGGCGGTGCTGCTGAAGAACTGGTAGCGCTCACGCAACGCCGCGCCACCCATCACCTCGAACTCACCGGCCTCCACCGCCGCGATCTCGGCCTCTACCTCGGCGCGACGCTGGTGCAGCAGGGCCAGGCGCGCCTCCTGGTCGTCGTCGGCGCCGTGCACCATCTGGCGCAGCAGCTCCACCAGTGTGTGCAGTCGCGACTCGGTGCCGACGCTGGGTCGGGTCTTGAGGCTCGTCACCCAGGAGTAGGCCTTCTCGAACGCGGGCGTGGCGTCGTAGTGGACGTCGTCGAGACCTGGGGGGTAGAAGCGTCGCAACCAGCCGGAATCGGGGGCCGACCAGTCGTCGAGATAGCCGATCGGGTCGCCGCCCCACTGCTCGGCCTGCGCGCGACCGGCGTTGGCGGCGTACAGGAAGTCGTCGAGGCGCCCGGCGAGCTCGCTCTGAGCCTGAGCGCCGCCGTTGGACTCGACGAAGGTCTCGCCCAGGAAGCCCAGCACCAGCGGGGCGTTGCGCGCTCGCAGCAGCTTCCACGCGGGGCTTCGCTCCGCGAGCAGCCGGATCTCGTCGAGGTGCACGGGGCGACCTTAATGGCGCGCGCCGACGGCCGGGGCCCGGGTCGCGGACGTCGCGCCGGACGTGGGTCCGCGTGACTGCCGTCACACTCTGCTTGACTGCACTCCACATCCTGGGGAGGAACGAGCATGAACGACTCAGCCTTGATCTCGGTCGGCCTGCCGATCGCGCTCGCGATCATCATGTTCGGCCTGGGACTGTCCTTGACCGTCGGCGACTTCCGACGAGTCGCACGCACGCCGCGAGCGGTCGCGGTCGCCCTGGTGCTGCAGGTGCTCGTGCTGCCCGTCATCGCGTTCGGACTCGTCCTCGCCTTCGACCTGGACCCCTTGCTGGCGGTCGGCGTGATGTTGCTGGCGGCCTCGCCGGGAGGGACGACGGCCAACCTGTTCAGCCATCTGTTCCACGGCGACGTCGCGCTCAACATCACGCTGACCGCGATCAACTCGGTGCTCGCCGCGCTGACCATCCCGCTCATCACGAACTTCGCGATCGGCTACTTCGACGCCGACGGCGAGCTGGGCCTGCAGGTCGGCAAGGTCCTCCAGGTCATCGCGATCGTCCTGGTCCCGGTGGCGATCGGCATGGTGGTGCGCGCCCGCTCCGCCGAATTCGCCCGCCGGGCGGATCGCCCGGTGCGTGCCTTCTCGATCGCCGTGCTCGTCATCGTCGCGGTCGGCGCCCTGCTGGGGGAGCGCGCCAACATCGGGGGCTACATCGAGCAGGTCGGGCTGGTGACCGGCATCTTCTGTCTCGCCAGCCTCACGCTCGGTTACGCGGGCGCGCGGCTGATGCGCCTCGACGAGCCGCAGGCCATCGCCAGCTCGATGGAGGTCGGCATCCACAACACGACGATCGCCCTGACCATCGCTCTCAGCGTCCTGGACAACACCGAGGTCGCCATCCCCGCCGCGGTCTACTCCGTCCTGATGTACGTCCTGGCCACGGCGTTCGGGTTCCTGATCACCCGAGGACGCACGGGTGGTCGCGCCCCGGCGACGACCTCCTCCTCCTGAGGCCGGCTCCGCGCTGTCGGCGCCCGCCCCTAGGGTCGATCCGACAGGGGACGAGAGGCAGGGGTGCACATGCGGGGACAGCTCGATCTGGACGAGGCCACCGACGCTGCGTGGGTGCGATTCCGCCGGCGACTGGCCGATCACCTGGCCGTGATGGCGGAGGGTGCCGAGCTCAGGCTCGAGCTCAGCGCCGGGGTCGACGACTCCTCGGCGCGGATCCGTCCGTGCCTGGTGGTGTGCGGGCTCGACGGCGACGTGGTGGCGGTCGAGTGGACGAGCGACGGTGACGACGCGGTGTGGGTGCACGCCCACGCCGACGTCGCCGCGATGGTCGAGCTCGGCTGGGACGAGACCGTCTCGCACGACGGTGTCGACCACCGGTGCACCGCCTTCGAGCTCCGCCGTGCCGACGAGCTCGCCGTGCTGCTGGTCCGCACCCTGCGCGAGGTGTACGACGTACCGCACCCGTCGTTCCTGGCCGCGGGCGGCCTGCAGGTCGACCCCGACGCCGCGCCGCCGCGGGTGGATCCGGGCGAGGAGCCGGAGGGGCTCGGCGGGCACGTCGAGCTCGAGGGGGTCCCGACCGACAGCGAGCACCTCCAGCTGATGGTCGACGCCGCCCTGACGGAGGTCTTCCCGCGCCTGCGGCACGACGAGGACGGCGACATCCCGATCGTCGCCGGCTCGAGCGTCGCCTACGTGCGGGTGCTGCCTGACCGTCCCTGCATCGAGCTCTTCGCGGTGATCGTGATCCGCCCCGACGACCCCGACCGGGTCCCGCACGAGCTCGTCCTGCTCAACGACGCCCACCCGTTGTGGAAGTTCGGCCAGCGCGGCGACCGGATCGAGATGCGCCACCGCCTCGTCGCCCTGCCGTTCTCCGCCTTCGGCCTGCGGATGATGGTCAAGCGGTTCACCTCCGAGGTCGACGACATCGCGCGCGGACTCACGGTCCGCGTCGGCGGCACGCTCTTCCGTGAGCCCGAGCTGGTGGAGGACGAGCGCGACGTGCTCATGTCCGGCCTCATCGAGCTGCTCCACCTGGACCGGGTCCGCGCCGCGACGGTGGCCGGTCTGTTCGACCACGACCGGGTCGAGATCATCCGCCAGCTGGTCCGGATCCGCCGCGGCGAGCAGTCGTGCGGCGACCACGACGAGGAGATCGTGCTGGAGGCGCTGCGCAAGGCGTTGCGGTACGTCGCCGACGGTGAGCCCTCGACCCACGCCGTCACGTCGGAGCCCGGCCCGCCCACCGCGCAGGAAGCGCTGCTGGAGGATCCGGGAGCCGACGACCCGCTCGACCTCGGGTGGTCGGCGTAGGGGATCAGGGGCGGCGCACACCGCCGTAGATCCCGCGCCGCACGATCCACGGCTGCAGGACCGAGTCGATGGTCCAGGCCGGGAAGCGGAACGCTCGACCGTTGGCGGCGAAGACCTCCAGGCCGTCGGGCTGGACTCCGAGCACCGACCCCCAACGGCGTCGCGGTGGCTCGTAGTCCCTCAGCTCCCGGTCGGAGATGGTGGCGCGGATGTTGTGCGCGAGCAGCTTGTCGGCACGGTTGCGCGCGGACGTCCGCAACGGGTCGGTGGCGGCGATGTCGCCCACCGCCCACACACCGTGGGCCTCGGGCACCCGCAGCTGCGGGTCGACGCGCACGAACCCGTCGGCATCCAGCAGCTCGGTCGGCAGCCATGAGGAGTTGGGGCGGACCCGCCCGATCGCCCACAGCACTGCATCGGCCTCGGCCGGGGGCTGTCCGGTGCTCCACCGGAGGGGTCCCTCGGTGATCGCGTCGCACGCGAAGCCCTGCGGCACCACGGCTCGGTGCTCGGCATGCAGGCTCACCCCGGCCTCGGTCAGCCGGCGCTGCACCTGACGCCAGACCCGGCCGTGGTGGTGGGGCAGCGCTCGCTCGCCGGGGAAGTAGAGGTGCACCGAGGTCCCCGGCCAGGCCAGGGCGACGTTGAGCGCGCTGCTGACGGCGGCCGCGCCGCCGCCCACCACGGCGATGGTGCCAGCGGAGCCCAGGCGCTCGTGGGCCGAGTGCAGCTCGGCCTCGACCTCCGCCGGTGACTGCACCTCGGGGCGTCGCCAGAACCCGTTGGTCACCCCCGTCGCGATCACGAGCACGTCGTACGGCTCGGCGTGCGTGGTCCCGTCGGCGTCCTGGACCGTCACCGACCGAGCGGCGGGATCGAGTCCGAGCAGGTTGCCGTGCACGGTTCGGACCCCGTCGAGACCGCGGAAGCGGTCGAAGCCGATGAAGTAGTCGCGCGCCCAGGCGTCGGGCCGAGCCAGCCGCACGCCCAGCTCCTGGCCGCTGACCAGCGCCGTCTTGGCGGAGATCCCCACGACCTCACCGACCTGCCGGGCCCCGGCGAGGTGCACGGCAGTCAGCAAGCCGCTGTCCCCGAGGCCGGCAACGACGACCCGGGGCTTGCTCACGTGTCGGCCCGGTCGGCCGGTCGACGGCGCGGGGGTCGCGGCACGAGCATCGGGACCCGGTCGACCACGTCCTGGTACTGCGGACGCCGCTCCAGGCTGCGCTCCTCCATCATCGGGATGCTCGCCCCGAGGAACATCGCCAGCATCGCCAGTGCGCCGACGAGGAGCCACCACGACTCACCTGGGGCGGCAGCGACTCCGAAGAGCGCCAGCGACACCCAGAAGGCCAGCTCGCCGAAGTAGTTGGGGTGCCGCGACCACGACCAGAGCCCGCGGTCCATCACCTGGCCGGGCTGCCGCTCGCGCACGAAACGGTGCATCTGGGTGTCCGCCGCCAGCTCCAGCCCGACGGCTCCGACGCCGACGACGAACGCCACGGCGTCGATCACCCCGACGTCACGACCGCCTCGGGTGACCGCGACGTACATCGGCAGGCACCCGAGGAAGACCTGGAGGGTGGGGATCACGTGGATGCCGCCCAGGTCGGCGACCGCCTCGAAGCGTCCGGCGCGGTCGCGCAGCAGGGGATAGCGCCAGTCCTCGTGGTGCAGTCCGGGGAACGAGTGGACCCAGTTGGCAGTCAGTCGCACCGCCCACAGGAGCACGACCACGGCCACCAGCCAGAAGCGCAGGGTGTCCACGCCGTCGCTCTGCGCCCACCAGTAGAAGAGCAGCAGCGGGGGCACCACGCTCCAGTAGGCGTCGTAGAAGCTGGAGTTGTGGTGTACGCGGCTGAAGCCGAAGATCACCAGCGTCGCCAAGAGGTCGGCGATCAGGGTGTCGAGCCACAAGGTGTCGGTCGAGGGCCCCAGGGCCAGCCACACGACCGCGACGAGCAGGGCGCCGGCGTACGCGACGCAGACCCGCAGGAGGGAGGCAGACTTGGTCACGGAGGCGAATCTAGTGACTTGGATCACCATGCGCAGGCAACCCCTATGATTCGGGTACGTCTCGGCTGGTGGATCAGGGCTGGGGGTGCAGGTGGCAGGAGAGTCGACGAGCGAGATCGTCGAGCAGTACGGCGATCGCCGGGCCGTGCTGGCCCGCGTGCCACGTGAGTGGACGCTGCTGCACGACGTGGCCTGGCCCGGCTGCCCGTCGGGGACCATCGACCATGTCGCGATCGGGCCCACCGGCGTCTTCGTGATGACCGCCGGCACGTGTGTCGCAGAGGCCGTCGCCGCCGCGGACGCCGTCTCCGCACTCGTGCCCGGGCTGCGCCGTGAGGGGTTCCGCGCCGTGCTGGTCGGAGCCGACCAGCCGGCGCCCTGGGTCGAGGTCGACGGCGTCATCCGCTGTGAGTCGGTCGACCTCGCTCGGCTGCTGCGCTCCTGCCCGCGCGTGCTCACCGGCGAGGAGGTCGCCGGCGTGGTCGGGGTGGTGCACGTCGGGCTCGAACGCGCTGAGCGCGCCCGATCCGTCGCCGCCACCGTCGAGGTCATCACGGTTCCGCCCGAGATCGTCGTGGCCGGCAAGCGGCGCCGCCTCCGCGGGCGTCGAGCCGTCTGAGGGGCACGGCTCGCGGAGGACCACGGTGAGGCGGTCGGGTGCCGGCTGCGCGAACGTGCAGTCGATCCACGCTCCCATCCACAGGCTGCAGATCGGTGGTTTTGGCCGGGCGCCGCGCCGGCCACCGTGGTCGTCATGTCGCTCTCTCGGATCCTCCTGCGCCCCGTCCTCGCTCCGATCACCGTGCTCGCCCTGGTGCTCGGAGCCTTCACCCTCGTCGTCGCACCGCCGGGGGGACCGCCCGCGGCGCAGGCCGCGACACGTGTGGACAAGGACTCGTGCCGACGCATCGACCCCAACCTGGTCAACGGGGTCTGCCTGCGCTTCCAGACCGAGCAGGGGAGCGGTCTGACCTGGATCGGGACCTACCGCGCTCCCAACGGTCGCATCTTCTTCTGCATCGACTACCTCTACGACTCCCGGCTGCCCGAGAGGGCCGAGACCGTCTCGACCGAGCGGCTCGTCAACCAGCTGGGCCGTCGCGTGGGTGATGCCGAGGTGGCTGCTCTCAACTACGTGATCTCCACGTGGGCCGGGCGCGGCTCGACGGGCAGCGACGACCGGGACGCCGCGATCGCACTCATCGTGCGTGAGGTGATGAGCGACGGCACCCGGCCGGGAGGCCTGGTCGTCTACCCGGGAGGGCTGGACGTGGGGGAACAGGTCCGACCCCCGGTCGGCGGACTCGGCGGCCGAGTCCTGGGGCTGGCCCGGGCGATGTGGCGCGAGGCGTCGCGCTCGTACGGTCCGTGGGAGCTCAGCCTCCGCAAGACCGCCGGCGGTCCGATGCGCCTGGGCCGCACCCGCACCTACCGAGCAGATGTGACGTCGGCGGCGGGTCGTCGGCTGACAGGGGTGCGGGTCGCCCTGCGGTGCCGTGGCCCGATCGCCTGTCCTGAGGCGATCACGACGCGCCGCAAGGGCGCCAAGCTCAAGGTGCGGCCCAGCGACACGGGGAGGTTCCGGATCCGCGCGCGAGTGTCGGGACCGGACGCGCACGGTCTGCTCTACCGCCAGCGGGGCTGGCGCACGCACGCCGGACCGACGGCCCGTGGGGTCGGGGTGCAGCGCGGCTGGATCGCGCAGGACAACCGGGCTCGGGCCGGGGCGAGCGCCCGCACCACCATCAAGAAGGCGCGACCGCAGGTGCGCACGACGACGTCGCACGTCGAGGTGCTGCCCGGCGCGCGGATCCACGACGTCGTGCACGTCGGGGGACTACCGAAGGGCTATGCCCGGCAGGTGGTGGCCACGCTGCACGGTCCCTTCGTCGATCGACCTGGCCGTGACGACTGCACCGCCGCCACGCGCGCCGGTCGGGTGCGCTTCGAGGTCGACGGCAACGGCACGTACACGACGCCGGCGGTCGTCGTGGACCGGGTCGGCTACTACACGTGGGTGGAAGCCTTCCGCGGCGACCGGTTCACGCTGCCGCTGACCACGCGGTGCGGACTGGTCGAGGAGACGACCCTGGTCGAGCCGTTCACGCCGCGGATCCGCACCGTCGCCTCGCGGCAGCGCGCCGAGGTGGGCGACCGGATCCACGACGTCGTGACCGTCGACGGGCTGCGCGACACCCGAGCGACGCTGCGCTGGCGCCTGCACGGGCCGCGTCGGCCGGTGGACGGTTCGTGCGCTGCGGTCCGCTGGGCCGGGGCCGGCATCGCCGATAGCGGCAGCCTCGTCGTGGACGGCGACGGCACCTACCGCACTGCGAGCACGCCGCTCGAGCGTGCGGGCTGCTACACCTACTCCCAGTCCGTCGAGCCGACCGCGATCAGCACCGCGGCGCTCAGCCCGCCGGGGCTCGCGCGGGAGACCGCGCTGGTGCGCCGTCGTACGCCCGAGGTCACGACGGTCGTCTCCGACCAGCGCGCCCTGGTCGGGGACAAGATCCGCGACACGGTGCGGCTGCAGGGTCTGCGCAAGGCCGACCGGGTGCGGGTGAAGTGGTGGCTGCACGGCCCGATCGCGCCGAAGCGCGGTACGTCGTGCCGTGGCCTCGACTGGTCGGGCGCGCCCGTGGCGGATCGCGGCGAGTTCGGCGCGCAGGGCAACGGCCGCTACCGGACCCGGTGGGTCGGTGTGCAGGCGAGCGGTTGCTACACCTACTCCGAGCGGGTGCCGGCCACGCCGGCCACCGAGCCGACCGAGACCCGCCCCGGCATCCCCAGCGAGACCTCGTTGGTGACGCGACCGGCGACGCCGTACGTGCCGGAGATCCCGTCCGGGTTCGACATCCGGGCCGAGGACGTGGCGGCTCGCGACGACGTGCCGGATCGGCCGACGGAGCGCACCGAGCCGCGCTACCTCGAGGAGCGCTACGTCGCCCCCGAGTCGGGCGACGCGCTCGGCCGCACGGCAGGCGGCGGTGAGCTGCGGATCGCCCGCGTCGGCATCCGCGCCGGTGTCAGCAGCGTGGGTCTCGACGGCGGCACGATGGCGATCCCCAACGACACCGGTCGGCTCGGCTGGCTCTCGACGACGGCCGGAGCGGCCGACGTGATGGGCTCGAGCGTGATCTCGGGACACGTCTCCGACCGGAGCGACCGGCCCGGCGCGCTGTGGCGGCTGCGCGACGTGCGACGGGGAGACGTCGTGCGGTGGACCGACGCGAGCGGCGAGACGCACCGGTTCGCCGTACGGCGGGTCCAGCGGTTCCCGCGCACGCAGGGCGTTCCGGCCCGGTTGCTCAAGACGACGGGTCCGCACCTGCTGCACCTCGTCACCTGCACCACCCGGCAGCGGACCAGCACGGGCTTCCACTACGCCGACAACCTGGTCGTCACCGCCAAGGAGCTGTGAGAGGGGTGGCTCGCGCGGCGGCATGCAGGCAGAATGCATGCATGACGACGATCACGGTCCGCAACGTCCCCGACGAGACCCGCGACCTCTTGGCGGCGCGCGCCAAGCGGGCGGGGCAGTCGATGCAGGAGTACCTGCGGCGCCAGCTGATCGAGATCGGCGCGGCCGAGGACCAGGGCGAGTTCTGGGACCGCGTCGAGGAGTCGGTGGCCCGGCACGGCAGCACGCTCTCGACTGAGGACATCCTCGCGGCCCTGGACGAGGGGCGGCGGTGAGCGTCGTTGCCGACTCGTCGGCGATGGTGGCGGCGCTGACGGACAACGGCGTGGTCGGGCCATGGGCGAGACGTCGTCTGCGCGGCCGCCCGCTCCTTGCCCCGCACCTGCTCGGTGCCGAGGTCGCCCAGGTGCTGCGCAGGAGCGTGCGAGTCGGGCGGCTCGATCCGGTTGTGGCCGGACACGTCATCGCGGAGCTGATGCGGTACCCGATCACTCAGGTGGCTTTCGCCGCTGTTGCCCACCGGGTCTGGGAGCTGCGCGAGACGGTCTCGGCCTACGACGCCTGGTACGTGGCGGTCGCCGAGGCGGCTCGGGTGCCACTGGTGACCCTGGACGCTCGGCTGGCTCGTGCTCCGGGACCACGGTGCGAGTTCGAGGTCGGACCGGCGGCCTGACCCCTGGCATCGGAGGTCCGGCGTCAGACCCGGACCTCGATCTCGTCGCCCAGCGTCGCGCCCAGCTCGAGCTCGAGGTCGTCGCCGGACCAGAACTTGCCCGGGTCGTAGTAGTTGGTCGGCCGCTTGGCGTCGAGCAGGCCCATCTCCTGGTAGGTCGCGGCGACCACCTCGGCGCAGTAGGTCATCTCGACGCCGGCCTGACGCCGCGCGCGACCGCGCAGCCAACGCCCGGCCAGGGCCGCGGTCGCCGGGAACGGCGTGCCGTCCAGGCGGGCGACGGTCTGGAGCGCGGCGCTCTCCATGTCGCGGGTGACGGCGGGGGAGAGCTGGCGCAGCCACGCATGCTGCTCGTAGCGGCCGCACCACTGCACGACGGCCTCTCGCAGGTCGTGGAGCTGCACGCCGCGGTGGTGGTTGCCCGACCAGACGTCGAGGAGACCCTTGCCGAGCTCGGCGTGCCACATCAACGGCGGCAGGTCGTCGACCACGATCGCCATCCCCACGTGGTTGACCGGGGCGTTGGTCAGCACCCGGATAGCCTGGTCGGCGGCGGAGGCGCCCCGGAAGAGCCACAGGTCGCCGGTGCGGGTCAGCTCGACCGCGGCGTCGAGCGGCAGTCGGTCACGGCTGATCGGAGCCATCGGGTGCGTCCTCCGGACGGATCGAAGACAGTGCGTCGAGTGGGAGAGTCGGATGAAGCTGAGCGTGTGGAAGCTGCTGGGTGTCGCGGGCGTGGCCGGTGTCGCCGCCACGGGAGTCATCATCGCGCGTGACCAGCGTCAACGCGCCAACCTCACCCCCGACGAGGTGCGCTCGCGGCTGCACGAGCGCCTCGCCGAGGCTGAAACGAGCGCGGGCGAATAGTGCTGTACGCCGTGACCACGGTCAGGCATCCGCCAGGTGGGCCCGCACCCGCCGGGCGATCTCCTCGAGCCAGCCGCGGTAGCCGCCGGGCGTGTCGGAGAGATAGCCGTAGAAGCCGCGGCTCTCCAACAGGTCGCCGAGCTGTTCGTCAGTGCGTGTCCTGTCGGCCAGCACGTGTTCGATTTCCTGGATGAGCTCTTGCTGGTCTTCGGGCGGGTCATCGTCGAGGTACTGGTCCAGGCCACTCCACCAGGTCTCGAAGTCCTCGCCGTAGTAGACGCTCAGGAAGTGAGTCAGTTCCGACGCTTCGTCCACGTTCCTCATGCCTTCATGTAAGCCGTGATGATGCGATAGCCGTCTGGCATCGCCGGGTCCCTGGCAATCTGTATCAGGACGCTCTTCCCCTCGAGTATGTCTCCGTTCCTGGCCATGACCCGACCTGAGAGACCAGCGACGGGCGCCTCCAAGACCGTGCCCTTCTTCGACCCGGACAAGAACTTGGCGAGCGCGGAACCGCGAGACGCAAGGACCGACGTGATCGCAGCTTCCGCAGCTCGTTCATCGGTGAAGGTGGAGACGAACTTCTTCTTCGGGTCAGCGGCAAGCCTCGCCCGCAGGTAGTCGTCGGACTTCCCCACGTGTCGCTCGATCGTGTGCGCCTTCATCGGGCCGCCCTCGTGTGCCTTCAAGAACGACGTCGCGCGCTTGCCCTTCGCGCCGACCTGGCCGACCTCGGCGGTCATCAGCAGGCGGACGTCGCCCATCGGGCGCAGCCGGGTGCCCACGCCGGCCACGGCGAGCCGGGTGCCCTGCAAGGCCTGCGCGGCCTCGGCGAGGTAGCGGCGCAGGTCGACCAGGATTCGGGTGAACCGCGGGGCGGCTGCGGCGATCTTGGCGACGTTGATGGCGACCGCCCCACCGTTGGCGGCGCCAAGGCTGACGAGCCCGAGCACGAAGCCACCGACCTGGATCAGGACTGCGTCACGGATGAGGTCGCTGACCAGGTCGAGGATGGCCTCGCGCTGCGCGGCGACCTGCTCGGCGTACTCCTCGCACAGCGTGGCGATCTGACGACAGCCGCCGGCGAGGTCGACCACACCGTTGCCGAGCCGACCGATCGCAGCCGTGGCGGCCGGGATCTCGGGGGAGCGCTCGGACCACAGGGCACTGACGGCTCGCCCCGGAAGTGTCGCGACGTCGTCGAGACCGTCGGCGGCAGCCCGCCAGGTCGCGGCGGCGGCGTGCAACCGGTCGAGGTCGGCGTCCGGCCAGACGAACCCCTCGACGTGGTCGAGGATGACGTTGGCCCACCCCGGCAGCGATGACGGATCGCCGCCCACCGAGGCGGGCGGTCGCAACGGCAGGACGTGGATCCAGTCGTCGGTCGACAGTGAGGGGTCATGGGCGATCCTGACGCCGCCGAAGGTGGAGGCGCGCTCGGCCCGGGTGTGGTTCTCCAGGGACGCGAAGGCGAGACGCCCGAGGTTGCCCAGGGCCTCGACGGCCTCGGCCATGGCGCCGAACACCTCGCCCGCTGCCTCGTCGTAGGCGACCGACCAAGCGTCGGCGAAGGCCGAGTCGCCGGCCATCCCGCCGCTCCCGGCGAGGCCGTCGACGAGGTTGCCGAAGTGCTTGGCAGCCCACACGTTGCCGTCGTGGAGCAGCGCCGAGCCCTCGGCGTAGCCGGCCCCGGTGACGTCGATCGTGGTCACAGCGCCTCCCACATCGAGACGTTGGCGTCGATGGCCGCTCGATAGTTGTCCCGAGACGTTGCAGCCGCGCCGCGCATCACGGCGAGACCGTCGCGCATCGTCGCGAAGCCCGCCTCCCAGCGACTCTGGGCCTCGGCCTGCGCGTCGGCCGATAGACCGGACCACGTGAGGTGCAACCGGGCGACGCGTCGTACGACGTCGTCCAGCGCCTCGTCGCAGGATGCCTCGCAGTGGGCGAGCGCGTCGATGGTGTCCTGCAGGACCTGGAGGTCGATCGCGTACGGCGCGCTCATCCGAGCCGCTCCACGAGACGATCCGCCACCCGTCCGGCAAGAGCAGCCGACGCCGTCCGCGACGACTCGTCGGCCTCGCCGAGATCCCGGCCGGCAGTCACGATCAGGTCCGCCATCGCGCGGAGCGCCTGCGTGACCTCGCGACTGCCGCTGCGCCACTCCTCCCAGCCTTCGACGTAGGTCGTCGCCGCGGCCCCCGACCAGCGCTCGGCGAGGGTGTCGACCTGCTGCTCCGTGGCAGCGCGGCGGTCCTCCAGCCGCTCGGCGACCTGGCTCAGCGCCGCGACCGCCTCGGCGAGGTCGGCATGGATCAGGTTGATGGTCATGGGGGCTCCCGAGATGAGTCCGGTACGACGCACCTCAGCCTGCCCCGACCGAGACATGCCTGGGGCGCTCGAACGCGATCTGTGGATAACTCCCTGCCACACCGGCGCCGTGCTGAAGTCGCGCGAGACCTGGCCGCGGACGTCGAAGGTCTACTGCCACCGGGTCGACCAAGTGGCCGGAGGAGGCCGAGGTGGTCGCGCGGGTGCCGGCCGTCGGATCAGGTCAGGTCAGGTCGAACAGATACCTGCTGGTCGGGACCAGGTCGAGCCCGCGGTCCGCGCCGAACCGGCCGACGCTCGCCATCATCCTCTCCATCCGGTCCGACAGGTCCGCGTCGGTCCCGTCGCTGCCGTAGAAGGCGTGGATGTCGGTGATCGCGGCGGTCGGGAACAGCTCCTCGACGAGAGCGGCGACGGGCTCGTCGCCGGCCGCGCCGGCGGCCGGCTGCAGGGTCGCGGCGGTGACCGGCCCGACGACGATGTTCTGCACGTAGCCGAAGGTGCCCTGCGTCGCGATCGCGACGGGGGTGTGGTCGACCAGCCAGCGGTGCCGCCACTCGTCGTGGGTCAGCTCCGGCGGGCGACGCAGGAGAGCGATGTTGGCCAGCGCATCGAGTCGTGATCCGTCCCAGCTCTCCCCGGGGGCGATGGGACGTCGTTCCTCGACCTCCCACCCGGCGACGCGTCCCACCCCGCGCAGTCCCGACAGCACGGCGGCGACGGCGTCCGCAGTGCCGCCCCAGGTGCTCAGCAACGCGCCGATCGGGTCCTGACCTGCAGGGATGCGCATCGCGGCGGCGACCGGAGCGTCGTCGACGTTCACCTGGAGCCGCTCGACCCCCAGCCCGGCCAGTGCGCTGCGCAGGGCAGGGGTGAGCAGTGTCGAGGCGAGATCGTCGCCCCAGAGTGCGAACATCCGTTTTGTCACACCTGTCACGCTAGCGGTCAGCTCGTCCTTCGCGGATCCGCACGGGCATACACCCGGGGGATGCGGGTACGGGTGTCTCGTGACGCAGCCTCCCCCACAGCCGGCGTCGATGTATCTCGATCCTCCGCTCGTGCCCAGTGAGATCGAGTTCCTCTCCGGCTTCTCCTCCCGCGGTGACATCCGTCGTGTCTGGCCCGGCCAGCCCAACGCGCACTGCCCCTGGCGGGTGGGCCCCGACGGCCGCAGCCTCGACCTGGACCTCGACGTCGTGGGCGAGGACGCCTCCGAGGTCGCTCCGTGGCTGCGTTTCCTGTGCCACGAGTTCCTCGCGCCCAGCACGATCGATGCCATGCACGCCGCCCTGGCCAACCGGCTGCGCGGCGGTCACCGGATGAGCGGCGTCGTCGTGATCGACGGGCTGCGCGAGATCCGGGCCGACAACAACCGGATCACCGAGCGGGTCCTGGCGCTGGAGCAGGACGCCGTGGTCCTGCCGTTCGATGCCCTCCGCAAGACGGCCGGGACCGGCTCGGGGGCCGGGCGTCAGGCCCGCTGCGTCGAGCGGTAGACCTCGCGGGTGCGCTCGGCGATCGCCGTCCACCCGAACGACTCGATCGCCCGCTGCCGGCCCGCTCGTCCGTACGACGCCGCGCGCGCCGGATCCGCGACCAGCTCGTTGAGCGCGTCGGCGAAGTCCGCGACGTAGCGGTCGGGGTCCAGGGGCGTACCGGTCCCGTCGTCGGATTGCTCGATCGGGACGAGAAGCCCGGTCTCCGCGGGCACGACCACCTCGGGGATGCCCCCGGTCGCGGTCGCCACGACCGCGGTCTCGCAGGCCATCGCCTCCAGGTTGACGATGCCGAGCGGTTCGTAGATCGACGGGCACGCGAAGATCGTGGCCGCGGTCAGCAGCGCGATCACGTCGGGGCGCGGCAGCATGTCACGGATCCAGACGACGCCCGTGCGCGTGGTGGCCAGCTCGTCGACCAGGGCGACGACCTCGGCCTCGATCTCGGGGGTGTCCGGAGCCCCGGCGCACAGCACGATCTGCACCTCGGGCGGCAGCTGCGCCACCGAGCGCAGGAAGAGCGGCAGACCCTTCTGCCGCGTGATCCGCCCGACGAAGACGACCGAGGGGCGGTCGGGGTCCACGCCGAGCTCGCGGACGCGCGCGGGTGCGTGGATCGGGGCCCAGTCGGTGGTGTCGATGCCGTTGTGCACGACGTGGACCCGGTCCGGGTCGATCGCGGGGTACGACGCCAGCACGTCGTCGCGCATGGCCGCCGAGACGGCGATCACCGCGGCCGCCGCTTCGTACGACGTCCGCTCGGCCCACGACGAGACGGCGTACCCCCCGCCCAGCTGCTCGGCCTTCCACGGCCGCAACGGCTCCAAGGAGTGCGCGGTCACGACGTGGGGCACGCCGTGCAGCAGGCTCGCGAGGTGCCCCGCGAGGTTGGCGTACCAGGTGTGGGAGTGCACCAGGTCGGCCCCGCCGCACGCGTCGGCGATCGCCAGGTCCACGCCGAGCGTGGCGAGCGCCGGGTTGGCTCCGGCGAGCTCGGCCAGGGCGCCGTACGACGTGGTGCCGGACTCGTCGCGAGCCCCGGCGAAGGCGCGCACCCGTGCGTCGAGGCCGTCGAGGCCGCGCAGGGCTCGGACCAGCTCGGCGACGTGGACCCCGGCCCCGCCGTAGACAGCGGGTGGGTACTCCTTGGTGAGGACGTCGACGCGCACGGTGCGAACCTATCCGGAGCGGACCCTCACGGTGGCGGGCACGCGCCGTCGTAGGTCGACAGGGTCATCTCGGGTGCCTCGATCGACTGCTGGTTGGGCCGGTCGAGGTCGTGGTAGCGCACCCAGTCGACCTGCAGCCGCCCGTGGTCCATCCGCTCGCCCTTCGTCGCCTGGAGCCGGAAGCGCGGTTGCAGCCTGGTGCCCGAGAGCGCCTCGGGGCGGCGTTCGGTGTGCAGGACCACGGTGTCGACGAACCACGACACGTGGTCCGGGGTCACCTCGACGGCGTAGGTGTGGAACGTGTCGTCACTCAGGTCGAGGTCGATGCCGAAGTCGAGCTCGTTGCCGGGGCGGGTGCGCACGACCCCCGCCGCCGACCCGTAGCCCGGCACGTAGTCGGCCAGCACGATCGACTTCGACCCGCACTTGTACCGCCGCTTCGGCACCAGCTCCCAGACCACCTGGTACGGCGTCCGGTTGGTGCTGAAGCGGCGCGCGCGGACCCGTGCCTCCCACCGCCCGTAGCGGGCGGCCTGGTCGGTGGCGAGCGCCTTCACGGTGCCGCGGCGGGCCGACTCCAGCGACAGCATCCCCTTGGTGTTCTCGGCGCGCTCGGGCTTGTTGATCTGCCACGTGTCGCGGGGCGGACCCTTGACCTCGAACTCGTCACGCCAGTCGGCCCGGCCCCACTTGAAGACCGCGGCGGCATCGGTCGGGGTGCGGGGCTGGTCGGGCTCGGCCGGCTCGGCCGGCTCGGCGCCCGAGACCGGTGAGACGTGCAGCCCGGCGGCGAGCAGGGCGGCGACCACCAGTGCGCGCCGCAGCACCGACGGCGGGGAACCCAGCGACCTCGGAGACGTCAGAGACATGGCGCAACCCAAGCACACGCGGGAGGTGGACGGCGTACGTTGGGCACGTGAGCGCGCGCCCGAAGGTCCTGGCCATCGTCCTCGCCGGCGGGGAGGGCAAGCGGCTGATGCCGCTGACCGCCGACCGGGCCAAGCCCGCGGTGCCCTTCGCCGGCATCTACCGGCTGATCGACTTCGCGCTCTCCAACGTCGTCAACTCCGGCTACCTTCAGGTCGTCGTGCTGACGCAGTACAAGTCGCACAGCCTCGACCGGCACGTCACCCAGACCTGGCGGATGTCGACGATGCTCGGCAACTACGTCGCGCCGGTCCCGGCGCAGCAGCGCGTCGGCAAGCACTGGTACCTCGGCTCGGGCGACGCGATCTACCAGTCGCTCAACCTGATCAAGGACGAGAAGCCCGACATCGTCGTGGTCGTCGGCGCCGACCACGTCTACCGGATGGACTTCTCCCAGATGGTCGACCAGCACGTCGCCAGCGGAGCCGGGTGCACGGTGGCGGCGATCCGGCAACCGATCGGGCTGGCCGACCAGTTCGGCGTGATCGACGTCGTGCCCGACGACCCGCGACGGATCCGCGAATTCCTGGAGAAGCCGACCGATCCCACCGGGCTGCCCGACAGCCCGCACGAGGTGCTCGCCTCGATGGGCAACTACGTCTTCGACGCCGAGGCGCTCGTCGAGGCCGTCACCCGCGACTCCACGACGGAGGGCTCGAAGCACGACATGGGTGGCGACATCGTGCCGGCGTTCGTCCGTCGCGACCAGGCCGGCGTCTACGACTACCAGGACAACGTCGTGCCCGGCGCCACCGAGCGCGACAAGGGCTACTGGCGCGACGTCGGGACGCTCGGCTCTTACTACGCCGCCCACATGGACGTCGTCTCGCCCCTGCCGATCTTCAACCTCTACAACTTCGACTGGCCGATCTACACCTCCTACGGGCCGCAGCCGCCGGCGAAGGTCGTCGCCTCCGGCGGGCGCGAGTCCCAGGTCGACGAGGCGGTCCTCTCGCCCGGGGTGGTGGTCAGCGGTGGCCACGTCAACCGCTCGGTGCTCTCCCCGGCGGTCCACGTCGGCGAGGGCGCCTCGGTGGACGGGTCCGTGCTGATGAACGGCGTCACCGTCGGCGCCGGAGCAGTCGTGCGCAACGCGATCCTGGACAAGAACGTCGTCGTCCCGCCCGGCGCCGAGATCGGGGTCGACGCGCAGGCCGACCGGGCTCGTGGCTTCCTGGTCGAGGACGGGCTGACGGTCCTCGGCAAGGACCAGGTGTTCCCGGGCTGATCGTGGTGTGACCTGGCCTCGGGTGGCTTCTCGGTGTCCAGATCCCACAATTGTGCCGTTGTGACACGTTCTGGCCCCGGGGGCATGCCACAACTCCACAATTGTGGCGTTGTGGCAGGGCCGACGCGGGTCTACAGCACGCCGGTCTCCAGCACGCCCGCCGCTCGCGCCGGCTCGGCATACGCAGCGGCGAGGGTCTCGACAGTCTCGTGGGCGTTGAGGCCGCTGGGATTGGGCACCACCCACAGCTCGCTGCCGTCGAAGGGCCCACCGATCCCGTCCGGCTGCCGGCCCATCACGGCCTTGGGGTGCCCGAAGGCCGTGCGGTACGCCGTGATGCCGGCGATGGCGACCACGGTCGGGCGCGTACGGCGCACCAGCGCCGCCAGCTCGGCCCCTCCGGTCCGCAGCTCCTCCGGGTCCAGCTCCGAGGCCTTGGCGGTCGCGCGCCGGACGACGTTGGTGATCCCGATCCCCGCCGACCGGAGCCGGTCGCGGTCGGCGTCCACCATGCCGGAGGCCGGGTCGACCGGGGAGTCGAGGATCCCCGCTCGCAGCAGGGCCGGGTAGAAGCGGTTGCCGGGGTGGGCGAAGTGGGTGGAGGTGGCCGCGGTCCACAGCCCCGGGTTGATGCCGACGAACAGCAGGCGCAGCGCCGGGTCGCCCGGACCGGGCAGCAGGTCGGGCACCTCGGCGTCGCGGAACGACTCGAGCTCGGCGCGGGTGAAGCTGGTCATCGGACCATCATCGCGTCACGCCCGGACCATCGCGGGAACCGGGCGGGGCGCAGTACCGTCGAAACACCATGCGACGAACTCTCGGATCCTCCCTGGCCCTGGTCCTCTCCACCGTGCTGCTGCTCGCCGGCTGCGCCGGGGAGCAGGTTCCCGGTCTTCAGCCGACCGACAGCACGGGAAGCGACCCGGCCACGTCGCCCGCCGACCCGACGGAGGGGCCGGACAGCGGGTCGCAGACCGACGGCGACGCCGAGGAGCCGGTCGACTACGAGGTCGTGAGCCTGCCCAGCGAGACCGCCGCGGGCGGCACGGTGTCGCCGATGCTCACCCCGGTCGGCACCCCCGACGAGCTCGACACGTTCGTGTCGCAGTTCCGCCTCGACTCCTTCGCCGACGAGGTCCGCAACGACGCCACCTCCGCCTCCTACGAGGGGGACCTGTGGGCCGCGGTCGTGTCCATCGGTTGCGACGTATCGCCGGGGGTCTTCGTCGAGGAGGGCGAGGCCGGCTACCTGGTGACGCCGGAGAAGGTGGCCAAGCCGCTCCAGGAGTGCCTGGCGCCGGTGACCACCGTGGCCCTGGTCGCGATCAGCTGACCGGAGCCGGGAGCCTCATCGCGCCGGTGCCGTGTAGGTCACCGACACGGCGTTGGCGACGTGCCGCTCGCGGCCGTCGGAGGGCGAGTTGATCACCTTGACCCTGCCGTTGGGTCGCTTCGCGATCATCGTCGAGGAGCCGCCACCATCGAGGTTGAGCGCCTCGTCGGCGCCGAGGTCCTGCATCAGGGCGGCCATCTCGACCATCGTGTAGCCGCGGCTGAAGCTCTGCCGGCCGTCGACGACGAGGAGCAGGATCGTGTGGGTGTCGCGGTCGATGCCGATCGCCGTGCGCGGGTGGAGCTCGCGGTCGTCGACGACCCGGACCACCCCGTCGTCGATGAGGAACTGGTTGCCGGTGATCGCCATCGCCGGGGAGCCGGAGGCGCGCGAGACGAAGGTGACCGGTGCGCCCTTCCTCAGCTTCTTGAGGGCGTCCGCGCCCTGGCCTCGACCGACCAGCATCCGGCCCTTGAACGTGGTGCCCGAGGGCAGCTTGGTGGTGTTGCGGATGACCTTGCCGCCCTTGATCCGCACCATCCGCACGTTGGACTGCTGCCCGTCGGTGATCCGGTAGCCGGACGTCGTGCCCCACGACGGTGTGTACAGGCCAATGCCGGCGACGGCCACCGAGGGCGAGTTGACGTTGGTGATCGTGATGCCCGGACGCTGCTTGATGGTGGTGGTGACCGGAAGCGGCCCGATCTGCGGGCGCCCGTCCTGGTCGAAGCTGAAGGCGGAGTTCCAGCCGCTCAGCCGACCGTGCAGCAGGCCGCGCTGGCGGTCGCGCCCGACGCCGAGGGGTGCCCCGGTGTCGCCGATGTCGAAGAAGTCGCCGTTGACCCCGGCGATCGCCTTGTCCCGCGTCAGGATGGCGCTGAGGGTCGCGGTGCGGTTGACGCGGCCGTCGTTGGCGTAGTCGATGCCGATGCCGGGCTGCTCCCAGTCGATGGTCAGCAGGTTGGCTCGGATGGGGCCGCGCTCGTCGCGCTCGTCCCAGACGGTCGCGGTGACGCCGGGCGCCACGCGCCAGTGCCGCCGTACGGACTCGTCGCCGGGTCCCCGTGGGGCGACGTTGCGGGGCCGGGCCACCGGGCCCTGGACGCCGTCGCTGGTCTGCGGGACGTCGCCCTCGGTGGTGGCGGCCCGTAGCGCCTCGGCCAGGGGAGTGGCACCGGGCGCCTTCGCGCCGTCGGGACGATCGGAGGCGTCGGCGCGCACCGACCACGGTGCGGGCTCCGCACTCGGACCGGCGGGCTGGGCGAGGTGAGCGGGCGCGGCCAGGGCCGCCGGCGCGATGATCACGGGCAGGCAGGCAAGCACGAGCGAGGGGAAGGGTCGCACCCGCTCAGGGTAAGGACCTCAGCGGCGTACGACGGGGAGGTGCACCGTCGTGTCGGCGATCGTGATCAGCCCGGGGACCCGCGACCCCATCCCCACGAAGGTGTCACTGATGGGCGAGGCGAGCAGGTAGAGGTGCTGGCCTTTCGGGACCCTCACCGACACCGACGGGAGATCGATGCGCCGCGCGACGCCGGTCACCGGCAGGTCCTCGCTCAGCGGCAGGACGTTGTTCTGCACGAGGTGGGCGTCGAGCGGGGAGGCGCCGATCGCCAGGCCGTAGAAGGCACGGTTCTGCACGCCCAGCGCCGTCACGTCGCCGGTGAGGTACGGCGTGCCGGCGACGGTCACCGGTCCCTCGGCGATCTCGTAGGGGATCGGTGCCCCCGCGGCCGTCGTGCTCGCCACCGTGCCGAGGTCGACGCTCCTGGTGGCCTTGACCCTCTTCACCGTCACGCAGTCGTTGGCCGCCGTCGCCAGGTGGAGCTTGCCGTAGCCGCCCAGACCGCGGTCGCGTCCCTTGAGCTGCTCGTCGAAGAACCGGATCGAGAGCTTCTCGAAGTCACCTCCGGTCAGCCGCTTGCTGCACGGGTCGGAGGTGACGTTGACGCCCTGGGGCAGCACCGAGGGCAGCACGTGGCCGCCGTTGTAGGCGACGAAGATGCTCTGCTTGCGGGCCTGCTTGGTGATCGCGGTGCGCCAGTTGCGCAGGCCCTGCTGAAGCGGGAAGAGACCGTCGGTGGTGCCTTGGCCGAAGAGCACGGGGATCGGCAGTCGGCGGCCGTGATCGACGTGCCACCTCGGTCCGTTCTTCTCGAAGAAGGTGACCAGGTCCTCGGTGCCGGGCAGCGAGCCGTCGGGGTACGTGCCGGTGGCGGCACCCTCCAGGAGCGCCTTGTAGACCGACGTGGGCAGGGCGTCGGTCGGCACCGAGGCGGCGCTCAGCAGCAGGGCCCACTCGGTGCGGACGACGCCCTCGGGAGCGAGGCTGTCGGAGACGTCGTTCCAGGTGATCTCCGGCGCCAGGGCGTCGAAGACGGGCTTGCCCTTCACCCGCAGCTCCTCGAAGGCGCCCACGAACTGGTAGCCGCCGCCGTACGAGCCGCCGATCGCGCCCAGGCGCGGGTCGCCGCGCCCGTCCTGCTGGACCCAGCGCAGCTCGCTCACCAGGCGCACCAGCTTGCGGACGTCGACCCCCTCGAGGGTCGGGTCCTCGACGTGGGCGTGGCCGCCGGACTCGCCGAACCCGCGCTGGTCGAAGGAGAGCACGCCGTACCCGGCGTCGGTGAACGTCTTGAAGGCCCGCGCCGATTCGGTGCGCGAGCCGCCCCAGCCGTGGCTGTGCATGATCATCGGCACTCGCTGCCGCCGGTTGGCACCGGCGGGCTTGAAGTAGGTGTAGCAGAGGTCGATCTTGGCCTTCGTGCCCGGCTCGGGCTTGCTCTTGATGCATCCGTCGACGGTCGTGACCGGGGCGGGCTTGGCCGTGGCGCTGCCGGCTGCCGCGCCGCCGACGGGCGCGGCCGTGGCGTCGCCGGTGCTGGGGACGACGGCGAGGACGGAGGTGACGAGGACGCCGCCGAGCAGGCGTGCGGTGCGGGTAAGCATGTCTCTTCAACGAGTGACTGTGCACGAAGTCACACCTCGCGGCGGAGGAAGTTACCGGTCGGTCACCGGGAGGTCGTCAGCAGGGGATGGCGCCCAGCAACGACAGCCCCTGCAGGTCGCCCGGACCGAAAGCCGTCATCGAGGTGGCCGTGGGGTACATCAGCTCGTTGGGGTCGTCGACGTGGTCGAGGCCGACGAGGTGGCCGAGCTCGTGCAGCAGCAGCCCGAGCTGGGCGTTGCCGCCGCCGATCTGCCGGTCGAGGCGGTCGGTGATGTCGGTGTCGAGGATGACCGAACCGCTGGCGAAGGAGCGCAGGTTGCCGCGCTGGATCACCGTGGGGCCGCCCACGCCGGCGACGTCGTCGGCCAGCGCGTCGACCTCGCTGTCGTCGGCCCAGGCGATGATCACCGGCTCGGCGTTGCCGGAGGAGTCGATGCGCTCGGAGAAGCTGCGATCGTCGGTGACGCCCTCGTCCTCGAACTGGAGACCGGTGGCCTCGCTGACCTCGCGCACCGCGATCGAGACGAGCTCGGCCCAGTTGTCCGGGGCGCCGGCCGGGTTGACCACGTAGCCGATCTCCCGGCACGGGCTGAACCCGAGCGGGCTGCCGTTGCTGCGGGTCTCCAGGAACGCGTAGTCACCGTTGGCGTCGGCCTCGACCGCCGGGCGGAGCCGGTCGTCGACGCCGAACAGCGAGCGCAGCTGCACGCTCACCGGGCTGTTGCCGAACGCCACGTAGCCGCCGACCACGACCAGGGTCACCACGATCGAGAGCACCGTGATGGTGCGTTCGCGTTCGCGGGCGAGGGCCATGTCGTCCATGATGGCGCGGTGCCGGTAGTCGAAAGTGGGTCGGGTGCCGAGGGCGCCGTCTGGAACGCCTTCGCCGAGGGCGACAACCTCGACGTACTCGCCGGCCTGGACGAGGCGTCGTACGACCTGGTCTACATCGATCCGCCGTACAACACCGGCAACGACTTCGTGTACGTCGACCGGGTCCCCGCGGGCGCCGGTCAGGCCGGTCGTCGGGGCCGGCACGAGGCCTGGACGGCGATGATGCGACCGCGGCTCGTCGAGGCGCGGCGCGTGCTGGCCGAGTCCGGCGCGATCTTCGTGAGCATCGACGACAACGAGGCGGCTCACCTGCGCCTGCTGATGGACGAGGTCTTCGGCGAGGCCAACCTGCTGGCGCAGATCGTGGTCAACCTCAACGCCAAGGGGCGCCAGCTGGGCAAGGGGTTCGCCGTCAACCACGAGTACCTGCTGGCCTACGCGCGCGACGCGGCGACCTGCGTGCTCGACCCGTCGAGCCCCGACGCGGTCGATCCGCGCGACTTCCCGCTCGAGGATCCCGGCGAGCCGCGCCGCTACCGACGGCTGCCGCTGCGCAACACCAACAAGAAGTTCAACCCGGTCACCGCGCCGACCATGCACTACGCGTTGTACGGCGACCCGGACTCGGGGACGGTGCGCTCGGCCCCGTTCGCGGGGGGTCAGGAGATCCTGCCGGTGTTCGGCGACGGCACCCCGGCGGTGTGGCGATGGAGCGCCCGGCTGGTCGACGAGCGACCCGACGACCTCGTGTGTCGTCGGGTCCGCACGCGCCTCGGCGAGCGCGTCGACCTCTTCCAGAAGGACTGGCTCGAGCCCGGACGCCGCAAGAAGCTGCGCACGATCTGGCTCAGCGAGGAGATCGGCTCGACCGACACGGCCGTGGCCGAGCTCAAGGCACTGGTCGGCCACCTCTTCGAGTCGCCCAAGCCGACGGGGCTGATCCGCCGGATCCTGACCACCATGCCGAACGACGCGCGCGTGCTCGACTTCTTCGCCGGCTCCGGCACGACCGGTCACGCCGTCGCCCTGGCCAACGTCGCCGACAGCGGCACGCGCACCTGCCTGAGCATCAACTCCGCGGAGCCGACGCGAGCCGGGTCGAACGCCGCCAACGCCGGGTACGCCACGGTCGCCGACGTGACCCGCGCGCGGCTGCGCGCCGTCGCGGCGTCGTACGGCGGGGGGCTGGTCGAGCGCTGAGACGGCTCAGGCTCCGGACCCCTGCGCGAGCGCCTCGCCCAGGATGCGGGCGCCCTCGCCGAACGCCGACGGTCGTGGGCCCGAGTAGTTGAGCCGCACGTAGGGGCCCGACGGCTCGGCCGGGAACCACTCCGAGCCCGCGGCGACCATCAGGCCCCGGCTGCGGCACCGCTCGGTGAGGTCGTCGACGAGGGTGCTGTCGGGGAGCCGGGCCCACAGGTTGAGCCCGCCGGCCGGCACGTGCTCGACGTGCGCCAGGGGCGCGTGGGTGCGCAGGCTGGCCAGCAGCAGGTCGCGTCGCTCGCGAAGGGCGGTCCGGACCCGGCGCAGGTGGGGCTCCCACCCGGGCTGGGTCACCACGTCGAGCGCGGCGGCCTGCAGCGCTCCGCTGACGTACATCGACCCGGTCCCGGCGTCGGCCAGGATCCGTTCCCGGGCCGGGCCGCGGGCGATGATCGCGGCGATCCGGATCGCCGGGGAGACGGTCTTGGTGAGCGAGCGCAGGTAGATCACGTGCCCGGCGTCGTCCTGGGCTGCCAGGGGTGCGGGCTCGGTGTCGATCCCGAGGTCGTGGGCCCAGTCGTCCTCCAGGAGGAACGCCCCGTGCCGCCGTACGACGCCCAGGACCGCCTCGGCGACGTCCCGACTCCACTGGGCGCCGGTCGGGTTGGCGTAGGTGGGCTGGGCGTAGAGCAGCCGGGCGCCGCTCTCCTCGAAGGCACGGTCGAGCTGGGCCGGGTCGGGGCCGTGCGGGCCGCTCGGCACGGGCACCACCTCGACCCCCGCCTGCGCGGCCGCGTGGATGGCGCCCCAGTAGGTGGGCGACTCCATCAGCAGGGGGCGGCCTCGGGGCACCAGTGCCCGGAAGGCCGAGCTGAGCCCGCTCTGGCTGCCCGGCAGCACGATGACGTCGCCGGACGCCGGGGCGCTGACGTGGGCGGGTGCGGTGGCGGCGAGGTCCTGGGCGAACCACTGGCGCAGCTCGGGCACCCCGGCGACCGGAGGGCGAGACAGCGCGGCGTCGCTGCGGGCGGCCCGGCCCAGGGCTGCCCGGACCAGGCGCTCGGGGAGGAGCTCGCGGTCGGGGTAGCCGCTGTGCAGGGCGATCACGTCGTCGTCGACGGTGCGCAGGGCCGTGGAGATCGGGGCGACCCGCGAGGGTGGCCGGCCGAGCGCGCCGGTCTGCCAGCCGTAGTCGCTGGTGTGGGCCGTCCGGCCGGCTCGCACGAACGTGCCGACGCCCGGGCGAGTCTCCACGAGGCCCTGGGTCGTGAGCGTGCGCAACGCCTGCTGCACGGTGACCGGGCCGGCGCCGTGCTCGGCGGCGAGGGAGCGCGTGGAGGGCAGCCGGGCGCCGGGGGCGGCGTCCGCGATCCACTCCCGAAGCGCCGTCACGATGCGAGCACTGCTACTGTCGTTCATGAGAGAGAACAGTAGCGCTATCACGCAGACTTCCCCAGCGCTTTCGCCGGGCCTCGGGTGGGGACTGCTGGGTGTCCTCGCCTTCTCGCTGACCGTCCCGCTGACCCGGATCGCCGTGGAGGGGATGTCCCCGCTCTTCATCGGTGTCGGTCGTGCCGTGGTCGCCGCGGCCCTGGCCGGGGCGGCGTTGGCGCTGACCCGCCAGCGGCTGCCGCGCGGCACGGAGTGGGGAAGGCTCCTGGTGGTGGCGGCAGGCGTCGTCCTCGGCTTCCCGCTGCTGACCTCCTACGCCCTGCAGAGCGTGCCCGCCGGCCACGGCGCGGTGGTGATCGGGCTGCTGCCCGCGGCCACCGCCGTGGTGGCGGTGCTGCGCGGCGGGGAGCGCCCCAGCCCTCGCTTCTGGCGCTTCGCGGCGCTCGGCGTCGTGGCCACCGTCGGCTTCGTGACGGCACAGGGCGCAGGCCTGGGCGGTGTCGGCTGGGCCGACCTGCTGCTGCTCGGTGCGGTGGTGGCGGCCGCCGTGGGCTACGCGGAGGGGGGACTGCTCGCGCGCAGCCTCGGCGCCTGGCAGACCGTGTCGTGGGCGCTCGTCGTGGCCGTGCCCGTCACCGCCGTGCTGACCGCCGTTGCCGTCGCCCAGCAGCCGCCGGTGGCGACGACGGGGCAGTGGGCGGCCTTCGCCTACCTCGCGGCCGTCAGCATGTTCCTCGGGTTCGTCGCGTGGTACCGCGGGCTGGCAATCGGGCCGATCGCCACGGTGAGCCAGGTCCAGCTCGTCCAGCCGGTGCTGAGCATCGGGTGGGCGACGCTCCTGCTCGGCGAGCGCATCACGCTGCTGACGGCGGTCGGCGCGCTCGCCGTCGTGGCGTGCGCGGCGGGGGCCGTCCGGGCTCGCGGCGCGCGGAGCGCCGTACCGCTCAGAGCCCGGCGGCCTTCTCCAGCGCCTTCACCTCGTCGTCGAGATGCGTCAGCAGTCGCTGCAGGTGCGGGACCGTCCGCCGACAGCCGGTGAGCCCGAAGCCCATCTTGCCGTCGTAGGAGATGCAGGTGATGTTGAGCGCCATCCCGTTGATCGGGATCGACAGCGGGTAGTGCCCGACCAGCTCGGCGCCGTTCCAGTACTGCGTCGAGCGCGGGCCGGGCACGTTGCTGATGATCAGGTTGTACGGCGGCCGCACCAGCCCGGACATCTTGAACATCGGCGTCAGGATGGCCGGTGCCTGGCCGATCGCGCTCATCGCCAGGATCTGTGTCGGGGTCATCGACGACAGGGCTTCCTTGCCGTCCTTCATCGACCGGTGGATCGCACTCAACCGTCGGGCGGGGTCAGGGCGGTCGGTGGCGAGCTGGACCATCACCGCTCCTACCGCGTTGCCGCCCTCGGCGGAGGCGATGTGGGACTGCTTCGCGTTCAGTCCGATCGGCACCATGGCGACCAGCGGGGCCTCGGGCAGCGCATCGAGCTCGAGCAGGTAGCTGCGCACCGCCCCTGCGCACATCGCCAGGACGACGTCGTTGATCGTCGTGCCGGTGGCCTTCCCGATGCCACGCAGCCGCTCGATCGGCCAGTCCTGGGCGGCGAAGCGCCGTGAGCCGGTGATCGGCTGGTTGAAGATCGTCTGCGGTGCGTGCAGCGAGATCGCCGAGGTCTCGTTCTTGAGGCCCTTGGAGATGGTCTTGACCAGCGCCCCAGGCATCCCGGCGGCCTCGGCGGTCAGGCCGAGTGCGCTGCGCAGGGCGCTCATCGGTACGTCGGCCAGGCTGGTCTCGGCCGGCGCCGGCTTCCTCGTGGTCGGGGTGCGGGGCGCCCACGGCGCCGCCATGTCGCGCTGGTCGGGGTCGGTGCTCAGGGTGCTGGCCATCAGCCGCATCGCGGAGACTCCGTCGACCAGCGCGTGGTGCACCTTGGTGTACATCGCGACCCGGCCGTCGCGCAGGCCCTCGATCACGTGGGACTCCCACAGCGGACGCTCCCAGGCCAGGCGCGTGCTGTGCAGGCGCGAGCACAGCTCGAGCAGCTCACGCACGCGGCCCGGCTTGGGCAGGGCGCTGTGCCGCACGTGGTGCTCGATGTCGAACTGCGCGTCGGGGCGCCACACCAGCTGCGCGCCGGTGCGCACGGAACGGTGCGGGTGCTTGAGGAAGAGCGGGGCGATCTCGGGCTCGTCACGCATCGACTCGAACATGTCCCGGGTGTAGCTGCGGCCGGCACCCTCGGGCTTCTTGAACAGCTGCAGACCGCCGACGTGCATGGGCATGTTGCGGTTCTCGGCGAGCAGGAAGGCGGCGGAGGTCGGGTCGAGCGGAGTCGGCAAGGGAGTCACCTTTCGTTCCGGCGATCCTTGCGTGCTGTGAGGACGACCACAAGCCGTCCCGGGGTGAGACGTGGTCGCGGCGTCGTGCAGGGTTCTCCCTTGCGTCACCCACCGGCCCTTGCCGCCGACCCGGGCGGCGGGAGAGGCTCAGGGAGCGTCGTACCTGTCACTGCTCTCGGGAGTCACTCATGGTCGTCCTCACCCTGCCCGCCCGGCGCCTGATCGCGCTGCTCGTGCTCACCCTCGGAGTCGTCTCCGCCCTGGTGGCGATGCCCGCGGCTGCCTACGCCGCGGGATACTCCGCGCCGTTGCAGACCGCCATCGCGGACCTCACGGTCTCCTCGGAGGTGCGCACGGGCTACGAGCGCAGCAAGTTCACGCACTGGATCGACGCAGACGGCGACGGCTGCTCGACCCGCAACGAGGTGCTGATCTCCGAGGCCGACGACCCGGTCAGCGTCGGCTCGGGCTGCTCTCTCAGCGGAGGCCGCTGGTATTCCTACTATGACGCCATCTCGCAGTACTCCTCCTCGGCGCTCGACATCGACCACATGGTCCCGCTCGCCGAGGCCTGGGACTCCGGAGCGCGCTCCTGGACGTCGGCCGAGCGCAAGGCCTTCGCCAACGACCTCGGGGACACCCGGTCGCTGGTCGCGGTCACCGCAGGGGAGAACCGCTCCAAGGGTGACCGTGACGTCGCCGACTGGCTGCCCGACCACGCCCAGTGCCGCTACCTGCGTGAGTGGGTGGCGGTCAAGCACCGCTGGCGCCTGTCGATCGACTCGGTGGAGAAGTCGGCGATGCAGTCGTTGGCGGCGGGGTGCACGAACTCCACGATCTCGGTCACGTTGGCTCGCTGACCGGTCCCTGGTCGGCGCCTGGCCGGTCCCTGGCCGGTCCCTGGTCAGCGCCTGGCCGGCCCGCCAGTCGTCCACAGGCGTCGTCGAGGCGGTCCCGTCCACAGGCTGCGGTGCTCGTGATGGTGGCCCGGGTCGGTGCTCCCTAGCGTCTGACGGGCGCCGGACCTCCCGGCGCAGGACCTACTCGGGAGACCCTCATGAAGCACACCCTCGCCCTCGTCGCCGGCTGCACCCTCACCGCCCTCGGACTCGGTCTGGGGATGTCCGGCCTTGCCGGCGCCGCCGACGACGTCCGGGCGCCGGCCCGCGAGCGCCCCGTGATCGTGGAGGTCACCGGTGACGCCGGCAACGGTTTCGGCATCACCTACGCCGACGGCGACTCCCGCTTTCCGCCGACGGACTCCGAGGCGAGGGCGGAGTGCTCGGAGTACGACGCCAAGGTCGCCCGCGTGCGCTGTCGCGTCGGGGTGCGCACCTGGTACCGCGACCTCGGAGACCTGCAGCGCTCGTTGGCGTATGCCGCCGAGCACGGTCGCTGATCGGCGCGGGGTCGATCAGGCGGGACGGATCGACCCTCCGGGAGTGACGGCGGCGTCGCCCTGGAGTGCAGCGCGGAAGCTGGGCGTGGCCTGCAGCGCGACGATGTCGGCAGGCATCTCGATGCCGGCCTCGTCCAGGGCTCGCTTGACCGCGTCGATGGCGCGGTGCAGCACCAGCAGAGACTCCCGTTGGTGGCTGTCGCACCAGAATCGGGCATCGAGATCGACCGTCGAGACGCCGAGGGTCGTGATCAGGGCCTGCGGGCCCGGCTCGGTCGCCACGCCGTCGACGGTCCCGAGCGCACGCACGATCACCTCGCTGGCCTCGGCCGGGTCGTTCTCGTAGGCCACACCGACCACGAAGGACATCCGACGTTGCTCGTGATGGGTCTGCACCCGGATGGCGCTCTTGTAGACGTCGCTGTTCGGGATCAGCACCAGTTGCCCGTCGAAGGTCCTGAGGCGGGTCTCGCGGATGGTGATCGCCTGCACGGTGCCGGTGTAGCCCTGGACCTCGATCTGGTCGCCCGACGCGAACGGTTGGCGGAAGAGCATGAGGACCCCGGACAGGGTGTTCTCCAAGATGTCCTTGAACGCGAACCCGATTGCCAGGGAGAAGAACCCCAGGCCGGCCAGCAGGTCGACCGGTTGCACCGACGGGAAGACCACGGTGATCGCGGCCAGGACCGCGAGCGTCACCACGAACCAGCTCGCGATCTTGCTCATCACCGTCGCGAAGCTCGGTGTGTGGCCGCGCGTCAACCACCTGTGCAGCGCCCACCTGACCGCCTTCGCCGCCGCCCAGCCGACCACGACGAGGACGATCGCGACCCCCACGCGTGGCAGCGCGCGCAGCAGGGCGTCGAGCATGTCACCGGCCGAGTCGGAGATCTCGTCGGTCACGCTCGCGGTGAGCGTCTGGACGGTGGTGGTGCTGAGCATGGTCCCCGGGCCTTCCTGAGCCGAAGGCTCGACAGGTCGAAGCCTACGAGTGCGATCCTGGTGGGGTGACCGGATGGGTCTTCCACGTCGACCTCGACGAGTTCCTCGCCGCGGTGGAGGTGCGACGTCGTCCCGACCTCGCAGGACGCCCCGTCGTGGTCGGCGGGCGAGGGGACCCGACCGAGCGGGGCGTCGTCTCAACCGCCTCCTACGCGGCGCGGGCCTTCGGGGTCGGCTCGGGGATGCCGTTGCGGGTGGCCGTGCGCAGGTGCCCCGGAGCGGTCTTCCTGCCGGTCGACAAGCCCGCCTACGACGAGGCGTCCGCCGAGGTGATGGCGGCGCTGCGGGCACTGCGCTGGGACGGCGACCCGGTCGACGTGCAGGTGCTCGGCTGGGACGAGGCCTTCGTCGGCCTCGCACCCGGCGCCGAGGCCGACGCCCACGTCGACGCCGACGGCCGCGATCCGCAGGTCTTCGCCGACCGGATCCGCGCCGAGGTCCTCGCCGCCACCGGGTTGCACTGCTCGGTCGGCATCGGCGACAACACGCTGCAGGCCAAGATCGCCACCGACTTCGGCAAGCCCCGGGGCACCCACCGGATCGGCGACGACTCGTGGGTCGCGCAGATGGGGCACCGCTCGCCCCGCGCGCTGTGGGGGATCGGGGCCAAGACCGAGAGGCGGCTCGCCGCGGTGGGCATCACGACCGTGAGCGGTCTCGCCGATGCCGACCCGGAGGTCCTCGGTGCGGTCTTCGGCCCCTCGACCGGGCCGTGGCTGCGCAGCCTGGGCCGGGGTCGGGGCGCGACCCGTGTCGACCCCACGCCGTGGGTGGCTCGAGCACACGGCCGGGAGGAGACCTTCCAGGAGGACCTGGACGACGACGCCGAGATCGCCGAGGCCGTACGACGCCTCGCCCGCCGCGCTGCGGCCGACATCGCCGCGGACGGCCGACCGGCCGCACGCGTGGTCATCAAGGTCCGCAACCGGTCGTTCGCCACCGTCACCCGCAGCCGCACGCTCCCCGCGCCGTCGGACGAGCCCGAGGTCCTGGCCGAGGTCGCCGTCGGACTGCTGGCCCGCGTCGAGCGCGACCGACCGGTCCGACTGCTGGGGGTGCGCCTGGAGATGGCGGCGCCGGAGGGCGGCTACTGATCCTCGGCCCGCGTCCCGCAGGTCAGAGCGAGCCCCGCAGCTCCTGCACGACCGAGTCGACCACGGCCACGAGATCGCCGCCCGTGGCCGCCGCCACCGCGCGTTGGCGCTGGTACGACGCGCCCCGCGCCACCAGGTCGGCGACCGAGGCGAGCTCCGGGAGGCAGCCCAATCGTGCCGCGATCGGCTCGAGACGCACCAGCAGGTCGGCGAGGTCGTCGGTCACCAGCCGCTCGGCGGAGTCGGTGTCGACGATCACGATGGCGTCCAACCCGTAGCGCGCCGAGCGCCACTTGTTCTCCTGCACGTGCCACGGCGGCAGGATGACAGGGGACTCGCCGGCGGCCACGCGCGTGTCCAGGTCGACGACGAGGCAGTGCGTCAGGGCGACGAGCGCGCCGAGGTCGGCCACGGTGGACACGCCGTCGCACACGCGATTCTCGAGGGTGCCCAGGGCCGGGACCGGGCGCACGTCCCACCGGATCTCGGACAGGTCGTCGATCACGCCGGTCGTGAGCTGGTCCGAGGCGAAGCGTTCGAACTCCGCCCAGGTCTCGAACGCGAAAGGTAGTCCGGCCGTGGGCAGCTGCTGGAACATCAAGGCCCGGTTGGAGGCGTAGCCGGTGTCCAGGCCGGCCCAGATGGGCGAGGAGGCGGAGAGCGCCTGGAGGTGGGGGTAGTAGGTCAGCAGCCCGGCCAGGACGGGCAGGACCCGGGCCCGGTCGGCGAGCCCCACGTGGACGTGGACGCCCCAGATCAGCATCTGCCGGCCCCACCACTGCGTGCGGTTGATCAGCTCCTCGTAGCGCGCCCCCTCGCTGAGCTGCTGCCCGCTCCAGGCTGCGAAGGGATGAGTGCCGGCGCCGAAGAGGTCCAGGTCCAGCTCGTCACACCCGCGCACGACGCCCTCGAGGGTGGCGCGCAGGTCGCCCATCGCCTCCGGCACGTCGTGACAGATCCCGGTGACGATCTCCACGGTGTTGCGCAGCAGCTCCTGGTGCAAGCGCTCGGGGTGCGGGAGCCGGGGTCGGGCCCGAGCGAAGAGATGGCTCGCCTCGTTGCGCAGGTCTCTGGTGCGGCGGTCCACCAGCGCCAGCTCCCACTCGACGCCGAGCGTGGGCTCGGACGAGGCATGGAAGTCGATGCGCACGCCCGAAGAGTTCCACAGCTACGGGGTGGCGAGCACGTCCTCGTGACCGTGCCTCCGGCACCAGGACGTCAGGTAGCCCGCGTGCAAGCCGCACCAGCGGTAGACCGAGGCGGAGGTCAGCCTCAGGTCGTCGTCGTGCTCGTCGCGCGCGACCATGATCGGACGCAGGTAGCCGACGACCTTCTCGGCCGTCGAGAGGGAGACGCTGGTCGCCGCGGCGAGGCTGGCCGTGTCGCTGGCCCGCCCCGCAGCGATCGCGCCGGCCAGCCGAGCGGCGGTGGCCCCGCGCTGGCTCGACGAGAAGTATTCGTAGAGCGAGGGGACATGCCGTCCTGGCAGGTCCGCGACGTGCCCCGAGGCGGCCTCGCGCAGCACCTGCCCGATCTCGGCCAGTGGTTGAGACTTGAGCACCAGGCCGGCAGCCTCGCCGCGAGCCGTCAGCTCGGCGACGTGCTCGGCCTCACCTCGGGCGTTGTGCAACGCGTAGACCAGGGGAGTGCCGCCGTCGCGCTCGCGGACCAGGGAGAGCACGTCGAGCCCGTCGAAGCAGGGAGCCCAGGTCGTGTCGTTGCTGACCAGGTCCGTCAGCACCGCGTCGAAGCGCAGCCGGGTCTGCAGAGCCGCGCGGATCTCGAGCGGTGTCGACGCGGTCACGACGACCGCCGGCGTCAGGAGCTGCTCGAGGTAGTCGCTGACGATGGCGGCCAACGGACTGGCGACGAGGACCCGGGTCGTCATGGCTGCTGACATGCAGGAAATCTTCGCACAGGAACATTTCGTGCAGGTCCCTGCGTCACAGGCAGCCCACTGAGTGACATGCCGCGCACGTCCGTCCCCGGCGGGCGGCGAACCCTGGCACGCCCCGGCCGTCGTGTGCCGCAATTTTCCGAGATGCCCCCGAGGGCGTCGGTCGGAGCGGTTGGGTGGTGCCATGACGGCACGGCCCCGGGGGTCCTCGCGCGACATCGACGACGGCACACCCCTCAACGGTGCTCAGATCGACATCGGTCCTCGCATCGGCTGGGTCCTGCGCGTCTCCCGGCTGCTCCATCGTGAAGCCGCCGGCGCCGGCCTCCAGGCGATGGCCACGAAGGTGCAGTCCAACGCGACCCGGCTCCATCGCGTCGAGACGGGCGGCACCCGGGAGGGACGCCTGGTCGAGAAGTACGAGGAGGTCCTCGGCCTGGCACCGGCCTCTCTGCAGGCGCCGATCGACATCGTCTGCCGCACCTTCCCCGAGGCGCCGGTCGACAGACACCCTGCGCCGGTCGTGGCCACGGTGCGCGAGCTCTCGCGACTCACCGAACGGCTCTCGTCCGTGGAGACCCAACCGGCCCACCTCTGGTTCGCGTGGGCGCGGGCGCTGTCCCGATCCGGGGGCATCGGGATGCCGGAGCGCCTGGCCCAGGATCTCGTCGTACGCCTGGTCACCGAGCTCGGACGCTCCACGTCGCACGCCTACCCGATCCGCTACGAGGCCCTGGCCCTGCTGCGGTGCAGCGACTACGGCCACGTCGTGCTGGAGGTGGCACGCGAGCAGATCGCCGACCCCGACATCCAGGTCCTCAACGACATGATGAGCGCGGTGGGGGAGCACGTCAGCACCGACGCCGTGGCATGGTGCCTGGACCTGCTCACCGATCCCCGGGAGCGGGTGATCCACGGGGCCGCGCTGGCCCTGGAGAACATGGGCCAGATCGCCGAGGCCTCCGACGAGTTCTGGGAGTCGGTCGTCGACCGGATCATCGCCGTACACAACGCTTCTGCCGAGGACGCGCCCGGGTGGGAGTGGCACAGCCACCTGCTGCGCCTCGTCCCTGCCGGCGTCATGGGGCCGCGGCGACACCGGGTGAGCAAGGCGTTGGCGCCGGCGCCGGTGATTGCGAGCTGGGAGCGCGAGGAGACCAACGGTCACTGGGCCGACGTGAGCCGAGCAGCGGCGAGCATCGCCAGCGAGCTCGAGCTGGGCAACCAGCCGATGCTGGCCAGGCTGATGTTCGACCTGGCGATCAGTCCGTACGAGTCCCGCGCGGTCACGTCGTACATGCTGCTCGGCTCCATTCCCGAGATCGCCGCCCGGGTCACGTCCTCACTGGGACAGCTGATCGAGACCCATGTCGATCCGGCCCTGCGCGAACGGATGCTGCGCCGCCTGCCCGGCATGGCCCAGGGGTCTTTCCCGGGCCTGGCGAGCTCGTGGCTGGTCAACGGCGACGACGACGAGCTCGAGGCGGCGTTGTTCCTGGCGGGCGCCTCGAACACGTGGGTGCCGGCCGACATCCTCGCCCGAGCGCTGCTGGGAGGGGGCCGGGTGGCCAACCGGGCCCTGTACGCCGCCGGGATGACGGCGCACCCCGTGATGGGCCAGCTCCTGGAGGACCCGCGAGGCTCGACCGAGCTGGCCGGAGCCCTCGGCTGGTGGCAGCGCAACGGGTCGCGCGTCGACGTGTGAGGCCCGGCCCGGCAGGGGTGACGAGCATCGCGTCGCCGCAGGTTGGGTGCGACCCCGGGAGTGCGTCACCATCGCCTGATGGCCACGCGACAGCGCCCGACGAGCGAGCTCAACCTGATCCTGGACTTCTGTCTCCGGGTCGGGGAGCTGCTGCTGTCCTCGGGCGCCGGCGCCGCCGACGTCACGTCGACGATGCTCTCGCTCGCCCGCGGCCTCGATGCGCGCGCCGCGGACGTCGACATCACCTTCACCTCCCTCACGATGAGCTACCAGAGCAGTCCCGACGAGGTCCCGATCATCGCCACCCGGCAGGTGACGCGGCGCGTCATCGACTACCAGGACCTGACGCGCGTCGACCACCTCGTGCGCGACGTCCTGCGCGGTGAGCTGGACCTGACCTCGGGTCGCGCCGAGCTGCGCCGGATCGTCTCCACCGGCCATGACCGTCCGCGCTGGGCCGTGACCGTCGGCTGGGGCCTGATGTCGGCCGGGATCGGCGTGCAGCTGGGTGGCGACTGGATGGTCGGGCTGCTCGCCTTCCTCTCCGCGGTCCTGATCGACCGTCTCAAGCTGCGGATCGCCCGGCGTCGGCTGCCCGGCTTCTACGAGCAGGTCGCCGGCGGCGGCGTGGCCACCCTGGTGGCTGTCGGAGCCGCCGCCCTGTCGATCGACATCGACGTCTCGCTCGTCGTGACGGCCAACATCGTGATGCTGCTGGCCGGGATCGGTTTCATGGGCGCCCTGCAGGACGCCCTGACGGGCTTCTACATCACCGCCGGGGCTCGCCTGACCGAGGCGCTGCTGTCGACGGCCGGCATCATCGCCGGGGTCAGCGGGGGCCTGAGCCTGGCCTACGCGGTGGGGGTGGACCTGCCCGAGGTCGACCCCGGCCAGACCGACGTGCAAGGGCTGTGGCTCACCGCTGTCGGGGCTGCGGCCGCCGCCTCCGCGTTCGCCTTCGCGTCGTACTCCCCGAAGCGGATCCTGGTGCCGGTGGCGCTGATGGCTGCGATCGCGATCTCCATCTCCAGCTCCATCCAGGCGCCGGGTATCGCGCGGACCTGGTCGGTAGCGTTCGCCGCCCTGTTCGTCGGCATCGTCGGGTACGCCGTCGCCGGCAGGATGCGGGTCCCGCCCCTGATCGTGGTGGTCTCCGCGGTGATCCCGATGCTGCCCGGTGTCTCGATCTACCGCGGGCTCGCACTGCTCGGCGAAGGCAGCCGCCGCGACACCTCCGAGGGTCTGGTCGCGCTGATCACCGCGGCCTCGGTCGCCCTGGCGCTGGCAGCCGGCGTGATCCTGGGGGAGTACCTCGCCCAGCCCGTCACCCGGCAGTCACGACGTCTCGAGCAGCGCCTCGCCGGCCCGCGGCTCGTCGGCCCCGTCCACCTTCCGCGGCGTCGGTCGCGCCGCTCGCGCCGCTCGCGTCAGTCGCGCGGGGTGGGACCGGCCGGCGCTGCCAGCCCGGACAACACCGAGAACCATCCCTCGGAGGTGTCACCGTCGAAGGGTGCCCGCTCCTCGAGCACCGACTCCAGCACCCAGGCGCAGGAGGCCTCGGCCGACGAGACGACCTCCGGCGGGTAGCCGAGGCTGACCCGGTGCTCGGCGACCTGGTCGGTCTCGCCCCACGTGGTCATCGCCACACGGGGCGGGTCACCCAGGTCCATGGGCCCCATCCGAGCAAACGGTGTGTCCGGTCGGTTCAGACCACCTTGGCCTTCGCGGGCAGGACCCGCTTGGCGGAGTGGGCGATGATGTCCTGGTAGCGCGACCCGGCGAGCTTTCCGAGGGTGTGCAGCGCGTGGGCGTCGATGCCGACGAGCACGCGGGCCTGGTTCTTGAGGATCCCCTTGACGATGATCTCGGCGGCCTTCTCGGGCGTCATCCGGGCCAGCTTCTTGTCGAAGAGGTTGGCCGTGGCGGCCTGGTCCTCCTTGGCCGAGACACGCGCATTGCGGGCGATCGCGGTCTTGATGCCGCCGGGGTGCACCGACGTCACCCCGACCGGGTGACCGGCGATGAGCATCTCCTCGCGCAGCGCCTCGGTCATCCCGCGCACGGCGTACTTGGAGGCGTTGTACATCGACTGGCCGGGCATCGAGATGAGGCCGAAGAGCGAGGACAGGTTGACCAGGTGGCCGTCCCCGCTGGCGATCAGGTGGGGCAGGAACTCCTTGGTGCCGTGCACCACGCCCCAGAAGTTGATGCCGATGATCCAGTCCATGTCGGTGTACTCGAGGTCGGCGAGGTCGCCGGCCAGCGCGACGCCGGCGTTGTTGACGACGACGTTGACCCGGCCGAAGTCCTGCACGACGTTGAGCGCGTAGCGCGCGAACGCGTCGCGGTCCGAGACGTCGAGCCGGTCGCTGCGGACCTTGCCCACCCCGGCGTCGGTGACCAGGGCGACGGTCTCGGCCAGGCCGGCCTCGTCGACGTCGGAGAGCGCCAGCAGGGAGCCGCGCTGGGCGCAGTTGAGCGCCAGGGCGCGACCGATGCCGGAGCCGGCACCGGTGATGACGACGACCTTGTCCTTCAGGGACTTCATGAGGAGACTGCCTCTCGCTTGGTGGGTCCTGCCTGGGGATCCTGCGTGGTGCTCACGGCCGAGACCGTGTAGACGTCGGGGTCGAACGAGGCCGTCTCGCCGCGGAAGGCGAAGGTCGACCGGGGCCACAGCGTGGTGTTGTTGCCGTGCTTGTCGAGGTACCAGCTCGCGCAGCCGCCGGAGCTCCACACGGTGCGCTTCATCCGGCGCTGGAGGTCGGCCGACCACGCCTGCTCGGCCGCGGCGGTGACCTCGACGGAGCCGTGTCCCTCGGTGCGCATCGTGCGCAGGGCGTCGACGATGTAGCTGACCTGCGACTCGATCATGAAGACCATGCTCGAGTGGCCCAGCCCCGTGTTGGGACCGACGATGAAGAAGAGGTTGGGGAAGTCGGCCACCGCGGTGCCCTTGAAGGCCGACATGCCGCTCTCGTTCCACTTCGCCGCGAGCGGCCGGCCCGAGCGTCCGGTGACCTTCTCGGCGATCGGGAGCTCGGTCGTGTGGAATCCGGTGGCGATGATGAGCACGTCGACGTCGCGCGCGGTGCCGTCGGCGGTGACGATCCCGGTCGGGGTGATCTCGGCGATCGGGTCGGTCACCACGTCGCAGTTGTCGGACCCCAGCGCGGGGTAGTAGGTGTTGGAGATCAGGATCCGCTTGCAGCCGATCTGGTAGTCCGGCGTGACCGCGGCGCGCAGCGCGGGGTCCTTGATGCCCTTGCGGATGTTGGCCAGGGCCATCTTCTGCGCGGGCATCGCCAGCTTGGGTGCCATCGTGAACGCCGGCACGTAGCCCTCGCGGGCCCAGTAGATGCCGGTGCGGTACAGCCTCTGCAGTCCGGGGACCTTCTTGAGGGCGAGCCGCTCGAGCCTGCTGTAGCGGCGGTCGTTGCGCGGGATGACGTACGGCGCGGTGCGCTGGTAGACGTCGAGGTGCGCGACCTTCTCCTGGATGGCCGGGACGATCTGGATCGAGGAGGCGCCGGTGCCGATCACCGCGACGCGCTTGCCGGCGAGGTCGACCTCGTGGTCCCACTCGGCCGAGTGGAAGAGCTCACCGCCGAAGGACTCGATGCCGGCGATGTCGGGCAGCTTGGGGGCCGAGAGTCCGCCGGCGCCGCTGATCACGGTGCGCGCGGAGTACGTCGTACCGCCGCCGGCGCTGCTGCCCGTCCGGACCGTCCAGCGCTGGGCCGCGTCGTCCCACGTGGCGTCCTCGACGAGCGTGTCGAACACGAACCGGTCGAGCGTGCCGGACTCGTCGGCCACGCGCTTGATGTAGGCGAGGATCTCCGGCTGGGGGGAGAAGGACATCGACCAGTCGGGGTTGGGGGCGAAGGAGTAGGAGTACAGCTGGCTCGGCACGTCGCAGGCCGCACCCGGGTAGGTGTTGTCGCGCCAGGTGCCGCCGACGTCGCTGCCCTTCTCGATCACCACGAAGTCGCACTCGCCTGCCTGGTCCAGCTTGATGGCGGCACACAGTCCGGCGAAGCCGGCTCCGATGACGAGGTGGTCGACATTGATCACGTTCATGGAGCCGACGGTATTGCCCTTATTGAATAGATGTCAATAGAATGCGTGTCGTGACCGCCAGCACATCGAAGTCCGCCTCCCGGAGCCGCCTCAGCCCCGACCAACGCCGCGCGCAGCTGCTGGACCTGGGGGTGCGGCTGCTGGCGACCCGTTCGCTCGACGAGCTGTCGATCGACCTCTTCGCCGAGGAGGCGGGGATCTCGCGCGGGCTGCTCTACCACTACTTCGGCAACAAGCACGCCTTCCACGAGGCCGTCGTACGGCGGGCGGCCGACGACCTGATCGCCCAGACGGCTCCGCCCGTCGACAGCGACCCGCTCCACCGGCTCACGGTCTCGATGACGGCCTACCTCGACTACGTCGAGAGCAACCACGAGGGCTACCTCTCGCTGGTCAAGGGCGCCGCCGGCGGCAACGAGACGATGCGGGCGATCTACGACGAGGCACGGGCGGCACTGACCGACCGGATCTTCCGCGAGGACGCGCAGGCCGAGATCATCCCCGACACGCCCACCACGCGGCTGGTCGTGCGCGGCTGGTCGGCCATGGTGGAGGACCTGGTGCTGAGCTGGGTCGCCGACCCGGCCGGCGTCTCCCGCGACGAGCTGCTCGCGATCATGATCGCGTCGCTGCCGGCCCTCGTCGAGGCGCTGGCCTGACCCAGCCGCCGCGCACGGGCACGGCGGGCTTCGCGTCCTGAGCCGGCGCTCAGGCGCCGGAGAGGTCGTAGAGGGTGACCCCGTCCACCGTCTGGGCGGTGTACGTGGCTGCGACCCAGGCCTCGATGTCCGAGGTGCTCGCGCTGCCCCCGGGGCCGCCTCGCCCGCCGCCGAGGCCGCCGCCACCGCTGATGAAGAAGTGGATCTGGCCGTCGGCCACCAGCTCCTGGAACTGCGCGAGCGTGGGGCTCGGGTCGCTGCCGTTGAAGCCGCCGATCGGCATCACCGACTCCTCGGAAGCCAGCTGGTAGCCCGCCGCGGAGTTCGCCCCGACGGTCGCCGCGACCCAGGTGTAGGAGTCGGCGTCCGAGAGCAGGAGCGAGGTCACGGCATCGGTCGAGGTGCTGCCGTCCAGCAGGCCGCCGACACCGCCCGTGGTCGCGGTGCCCGGCCCGCCGGCCTGACCGCCGAACCCGGCGCCCGACCCGCCGCTCGTGCTGGGGCCTGCCGTCGGGATCGAGCCGGTGTGGGGGGTCGCTGCCGTCTCCAGGGCGTACGCCGCCGGGCCGCCCAGCCCGGCGAGCAGGGCGGCCACGGCGACGACCGAGGCCACGCGCGCAGGCAGGTGTCGGGCCCCCACGATCATCAGGGCGGCCGCGAAGCCGACGGTGGCGACGACGTACCTCAGCCACGGCGCGAAGTCGGGCGTGCGGTCCAGGAGCGCGAAGCCGAAGCCCGTGGTCGTCGCGGTGGCGAGGCCGAGCAGACCCGCGGCGACGAGCGAGTCGCGGCGCTGCCACAGCGCCCAGCCGCCGAGTCCCACGAGTCCGGCGACCGCCGGGGCCAGGGCGACCGTGTAGTAGGCGTGGTAGATGCCGGCCATCAGGCTGAAGGTCAGTGCGGTGACGACCAGCCAGCCCAGGAGCAGGGTGGCCAGGGCACGCACCATCCGCGACCCGCACCACACGGCGCCGGCGCCCAGGATCAGGGCCGCCGGGATCAGCCACGCGACCTGGCCGCCGTTGTCGGAGCCGAAGAGGCGCAGCAGCCCGGTGGAGCCCCACCCGTTGCCCCCGCCGACCGACCCGGCCTCGTCGCCGGTGAGGCGTCCGAACCCGTTGTAGCCGAAGGTCAGCTCGAGGAAGTCGTTGGTCTGCGAGCCGCCGATGTAGGGCCGCGACGAGGCCGGCCACAGCTGCACGATCGCGACCCACCAGCCGCCGGCCACGACCATCGACCCGAACGCCGCCAGCAGGTGCAGGACGCGGGTGCGCCACGGGACGGCTGCGAAGATCGCGTAGGTCGCGGCCAGTGCGGGCAGCACCAGGAAGGCCTGCAGGGTCTTGGTGAGGAACGCGAGCCCGACGAACGCTCCACCGAGCACCATCCACCGCAGGGCCCGCGGGGACTCGAGTGCGCGGACGACGGCGTAGGCCGCGGCAGCCATCAGCAGCACGAGCAGCGCGTCGGGGTTGTTGAACCGGAACATCAGCACCGCTACCGGGGTAGCTGCCAGCGTCGCCCCGGCGACGATCCCGGCCCAGCCCGACCCGGTCACCCGGCGCACGGTGGCGTGCAGCAGGGCGACGGTGCCGATACCCATCAGGGCCTGCGGCACCAGGATGCTCCACGAGGAGAGTCCGAAGACCCGCACCGAGAGTGCCATCGGCCAGATCGACAGCGGTGGCTTGTCGACGGTGATCGAGCCGGCCGCGTCGGAAGCGCCGAAGAAGAAGGCCTTCCACGACTCCGAGCCTGCCTGCGCGGCCGCCGAGTAGAACGAGTTGGCGTAGCCGGAGGCGCCCAGCCCCCACAGGTAGAGCAGCGCCGTCGCGCCCAGCAGCACGACGTACGCCGCGCGTTCCTGGTCCAGCCTCGCCACCTGCTGGCGCAGGCTGGGGCGGAGGTCGGTCTCGACCACCTGGTCGTCGGAGTCTCGGGAGGCTGCGGGTCGCGCGTCGGTCAGCGTCATGGGGGAGACGATGGCCAGTCAGGCTGGGGCGGGGTTCGGTCCTACCTGTTGGTCTCCTGTGGGCCGGGGAGGGCCGGGGTCAGTCGCCGGCCACCACGGCGGCGAGCTGGTCGAGACCCCAGGCGAGGTCCTCCTCGGAGATGACCAGCGGGGGCGCGAGGCGGATCGTCGAGCCGTGGGTGTCCTTGGCCAGGACGCCGCGGGCCATCAGCTTCTCGCAGACCTCACGGCCGCTGCCCACGGACGGGTCGATGTCGACGCCGGCCCACAGGCCGCGCACGCGCACGGCGAGGACGCCGTGGCCGACCATGGCCTCGAGCCGCTCGCGCAGCATGGTGCTGAGCTCGGCTGCGCGGCGCTGGAAGTCGCCGGTCGCCAGCATGTCGACGACGGTCGACCCGACCGCGCAGGCGAGGGCGTTGCCGCCGAAGGTGGAGCCGTGCTGGCCGGGCTTGAGGACGCCGAGCACGTCGCGGTCGGCGACGATGGCCGAGACCGGGACGACGCCGCCACCGAGGGCCTTGCCGAGCACGTAGATGTCGGGGACGACACCCTCGTGGTCGCAGGCGAACGTGGTGCCGGTGCGACCGAGGCCGGCCTGGATCTCGTCGGCTGCGAAGAGCACGTTGCTGCGGGTGCAGGCCTCCCGGATGCCGCGAAGGTAGCCCTTGGGCGGGATCACGACGCCACCCTCGCCCTGGATCGGCTCGATCAGGACGGCGACCGTCGTCGGGTCGATCGCGGCCTCGAGCGCCTCGAGGTCGCCGTACGGGACGGACGTGAAGCCGGGAGCGAAGGGGCCGAAGTCGGCACGGGCCTCCTCGTCGTCGGAGAAACCGACGATCGTGGTGGTGCGGCCGTGGAAGTTGCCGCTGGCGACGATGATCTTCGCCTGGTCGGCGGGGACGCCCTTGACCTGGTAGCCCCACTTGCGCGCGACCTTGATGGCGGTCTCCACGGCCTCGGCGCCGGTGTTCATCGGCAGGACGAGGTCCTTGCCGCACAGGTCGCCCAGCTTGGCGGTGAAGTCGGCGAACTGGTCGTGCACGAAGGCCCGGCTGGTCAGGGTCAGCTTGTCGAGCTGGGCGTGCGCGGTCTCGATGAGCCGCGGGTGCGAGTGACCGAAGTTGAGGGCTGAGTAGCCGGCGAGCAGGTCGAGGAAGCGGCTCCCGTCGACATCGGTCATCCAGGCGCCCTCGGCGTGGGCGACCACGACCGGCAGGGGGTGGTAGTTGTGTGCGGTACGGGCCTCGGCCCGGCCGAACTCGACGCCACTCGTGGACGTCGCGGGGTCGGTCATCGTCATGCGGATCACGCTCCTCTCGGGTCTGGGCCCACCGTAGCGAGCCCGCCCCAGATTGTCAGACAATGCATCGGGGGCCAACTCGCCGGCGCGGGTCGGTCTCAGCCGAGGCGGACGTCGATCCGGGTGTCGCCCGGCTCGCTGCTCAACCTGACGGTGCCACCGTGGGCCGCCGTGATGGCCTCCACCAGAGCCAGGCCCAGCCCGACCCCGCCGGCGCGGTTGCGCCCGGCATCGGCACGGGCGAACCGTTCGAAGGCGTGGGGGGCGATCTCGGGCGGGAAGCCCGGGCCGTCGTCGTGCACGGTGAAGCCGTCGGGGCGCGCCGTCACCGTGACCGTGGTGCCGGGCGGCGTGTACTTGCGGGCGTTGGTGAGCAGGTTCGTCACGACCTGGTGCAGCCGCAGCGCGTCGCCGGGGACCTCCACGACGTCCTCGGGCAGCTCGAGCCGCCACTGGTGCTCCGGCGCGAGCACGCGGGCGTCCGAGACGGCCTCGACCAGCAGTCGCGTCAGGTCGACGTCCTCGCGCTCGAGGGGTCGACCCGAGTCCAGGCGCGCGAGCAGCAACAGGTCCTCGACGAGGGCGGTCATCCGTGCCGACTCCTCCTCGACCTTGGCGAGCGCCATCGCGCCGGCCGCGGAGTCGTCGGGCCGGCGTCTGGCCAGCTCGGTGTAGCCGGCGATCGTGGTGAGGGGCGTGCGCAGCTCGTGCGAGGCGTCGGCGACGAACTGGCGCACCCGCTGCTCGCTCGCGTGGCGCGCGTCCAGGGACGTCTCGACGTGGGCGAGGAGCGTGTTGAGCGCCGCCCCCACCTGCCCGACCTCGGTGCGCACGTCCGTCAGGTGCGCCGGGACTCGCTCGGTCACACCGATCTCACCCGAGTCGAGCGGCAGCTCGGCGACCGAGTGTGCGGTCTCGGCGACCTCCGTGAGAGGGCGCAGCTGACGCCGTACGACGGAACGTCCGGCGACCGCGGCCATCATGGCGCCGAGCAGGATCAGCAGTGCCTCGGTGCTGATGAGGGTCGTCACCACTCCGTCCACGTCGTCGGTCGGCAGCCCGGCCGCGACCTTGTAGCTGCCGGTGGAGGTCTCGCTCACGGCGATCCGGTAGCTCCCGAGTCCGGGGAGATCGAGCTTGCGCGGGGTGCCGTCGGCCGGCAGCTCGTCGATCCGGTCCAGCACCTCCTCGGACAGGTTGGAGTCCCCGGGGCGGCCGCGCTGGCCTTGGGTGAGCAGGGTGCCCGTCGGGTCGGCGTCGTAGTCGGCGTACTGCTCGAAGAAGGCGGTGAGAGTGCCGACGGACTGGCCGCGGCCGGGATCGTCCCCGTCGGGGCCGCCGTCGCCCGGCGGCTCCTCGGCGAAGGGCAGCTGGTCGAGCCCGAAGAACGGGCTGCTGGGCACGCGCTCGGCACGCTGCAAGGCGGCACGCACGTCGTCGTCGAGCTGGCCACCGAGGTAGGTCTTCACGGTCAGGGCGGTGACGACGCCGATCAGCACGGAGGTCGCCAGCACCAGGGCGACCGCGGTGACGACGAGCCGCGACGTCAGCGACGCGAAGCGACCCCTCACGAGCCCGCGGCCGGCTTGAGCACGTAGCCGGCGCCCCGCATGGTGTGGATCATCGGCTCCCGTCCGGCGTCGACCTTCTTGCGCAGGTAGGAGATGTAGAGCTCGACGACGTTGGCCTGGCCGCCGAAGTCGTAGTTCCACACGCGGTCGAGGATCTGCGCCTTGCTGAGCACCCGCTTGGGGTTGCGCATCAGGAAGCGCAGCAGCTCGAACTCGGTGGCGGTCAGGGAGATCTCGGTGCCGCCGCGACGGACCTCGTGGCTGTCCTCGTCGAGGATCAGGTCGCCGACGGTGAGCAGCGAGGACGTGGCCGCCTGCTGGGCGCCCGAGCGGCGCATCAGCGCCCGGAGCCTGGCCACGACCTCTTCCAGGGAGAACGGCTTGGTGACGTAGTCGTCGCCCCCCGCCGTCAGGCCGGCGATCCGGTCCTCGACGGCGTCGCGCGCTGTCAGGAAGAGCACCGGTACGTCGGGATCGGTGCCGCGCATCCGGCGCAGCACCTCCATCCCGTCGAAGTCGGGCAGCATCATGTCGAGCACCACGGCGTCGGGCTGGTGCTCCTTGGCAGCAGCGACGGCCTTGGTGCCGGTGTGGACGGTCTCCACGACCCAGCCCTCGTAGCGCAGGGCCATCGAGATGAGCTCGGCGATGTTGACCTCGTCGTCGACGACGAGGACTCGGACGGGCGTTCCGTCGGGACGCAGGAGAGCTGGTGCGGTGGTCATGAGTCCACTGTGACGATCCTGTCTGTGGGTTTGCTGTGGACACGCTGGGTGGTGCCTGCGGGCGCCTGAGTCCCGTTGGTGGAGCGCATGCCGAGTCCACATCGCGACCACAGCCGGCGTACAGGTGCCCGGACGAGCCTGGCTGCATGGACCAGGACACCGACGACACCCGGGCGATCGACGACACCGTCGCGCCCCCGCCACCGCCCGCTGCCACCCCGGCCACCCCTGCCCCGGCTGACGCCGACCCCCCGACCGGCCTGCGCCATCGCGTGCTCGGCCTCCGCGCTGTCGCTGCGGTGGCCCTGGCCTCCCTCGTGCTCGGGGGACTCGGGGGAGCCGCGCTGGGCGCCGTCTCGGACGGTGCCGACACCGACCAGCGCGGGCCCGGGGGTGGACAGTTCGTGCCCGGGCAGCCGGGTCAGCAGGGTCAGCTCCCCGGACGGGGCGGCCAGTTCCAGGGCGGCGTGACCGGTGGCCAGCAGGGCGGGCTCCCGCCCGGCACCGTGCCGCAGGACGACGTCGTACCGGACTCCGGGGCGGGCGACTCGACGGGCGGAACGACCACGTGACCTGAGCCTCGTCCGGGTTGAGGAAAATCCGGGACGGAGGGCACACGGCGGCCTTACGCTGAGCCGCCTCGATCCGGGGGCCCGTCTCGGAAGAAGCCTCCACGATGAAGATCCGCGCGCTCGTCGCCGCCGTTGCCCTGTCCGTCACCACGTCCCTGCAGGTTCTCGGCACGGCAGCGCCAGCGTCGGCGGACCCGGCGCCCGCAGAGGCACCAACCGGCGACGTGGAGGTGACCTTCCCGAGCGTCACGCGCTTCAACCCGGACGTCACCGACTACGTGGTCAGCGTCGTCGACCACGCGCCGGAGGCCGGTGCCCTCTACGTGGTCAACCAGAACCAGGACACCTTCGCCGTCCCCCCCGACGGCCAGGTCCCGGTCACCTTCGACTACAACGCCGACGACACGTTCGTGTGGGTCATCCGGTGCGGTTACCCGTGCGTCGAGGTCGCCCGGTCGGAGTCGCTGGACATCTACCGGCGAGTCGGCTTCGACGTGGCCCACGTGCGCAACCGGGCACCGCTGAGGCCGGGTCCGGTCGAGCTCCAGGTCGCCAACACCGAGGCGCCTGCGGGCTCGGAGCTGGACGTCGCCTGGCGGATCGTGGCCCCGGACGCGTCCGTGGTGGCCGAGGGTGAGCAGACGATGCCGAGCAACGCGGCCGCCCGGCTGCGCTTCGAGGTCCCTGAAGGCCTCGACCAGGACGCCACCTACGAGCTGGTGGCCGACGCGTCCTTGGCGACCGAGGACTTCGGTCTCCTCGAGGGCACCACGAGCTTCGAGTTCGTCTTCGACGACGATGCGAACGGCGACGTCGAGCTGCCGGAGTCCATCCCGACGCTGTTCCCCGCTCCCGACGGCTACCGCGATCGCCTCCGGGTCGTCGCCCAGCTCCGCAACGGCGGGATGCGCCATGCCTTCCTCGACGTGCTCACCCCCCAGGGCAAGGTGGTGAAGACCTTCGGCACCGGCGGGCCAGGCAACTACCGCGGACAGGTCGTCATGGACTGGGACGGCCGGGTCGCCGGCAAGCCGGTCGCCGCAGGCCGCTACCAGCTGCGGGTCCGTGGCGAGGACCGGGCAGGCAACCAGGCCGACGTGCGGACGACGTTCCGGGTCTCCGACGACAAGCTGCGGTGGAGGAAGTGGAAGGCCGACCTGTCCCCGGCCCCGAGTCAGGTCAACTCGTTCGTCGGACGCTGCTCCTCGTTGAAGAAGCAGCGTGGTGGTGGGCTGGGCCTGTACTCGCAGACCTCCTGCCAGAAGCCGAAGCAGAGCGTCGTGGTGAGCGTGCACGGCGTCTACCTGCCGCCTGCCTTCGGCGGTCGCTACCGCAACATGCGGGTGAGCGTGCGTGGCGGGGCCGCCCGTGGCGCGCGCGAGGCCTATCTCGTGCTCGGCTACCTCACGGAGGACGGCGACTTCCTCAACCGGGCACAGTTCGACGGCCGTTCGGGGCTCCACCGGGGCGGAACGCACAAGAAGGGTGATCTCGTGCGGGACCCGGCGTCGGGTCAGCCGGCGATCTACTGGCAGGTGGGGCTGTCGGAGGGGAGCCGGTACGACGTGAAGAGCTTCCGGGTCGAGATCCAGTACCGGACCCTGTCGTGAGCCGAGCCTGCGCCGCTCCGTGCGTGGCCTGACGGCAAGTCCTTCATGCGACGCCAGCGGCACCAGGCGAGCTGAGCATGTCCCGCACGGCCAGTGACGCGAAGACCATCGCCGAGCCGAGCGGCGCGCCCGGTCCGGGATAGACCGAGCCGAACATCGACGCGGTCGAGTTGCTGGCGGCGTACAGGCCCGCGATCGAGGAGCCGTCCTCGCGCAGCACCCGGCCCGCGTCGTCGGTGAGCAACCCGCCCTTGGTGCCGAGGTCGGAGAGCACGAAGCGAGCCGCGTAGTACGGCGGCACGTCGACCGGGGTGAGGGCCTTGTTGGGGCCCTCTCCGCCGGTGAAGAAGGTGTCGTACTCGTCGGCGCCGCGCCCGAAGTCCTCGTCGACCCCGGTGGCGCAGAAGCCGTTGTAGCGCCGGACGCTCGCCTCCAGTGCCGCGGCGGGCAGACCGGTGGCCGAGGCGAGCCCGGCCAGCGTGTCGGACTGGACCCAGGTGCCGGCAGCGAGGTGCTCGGCAGGGTCGCCCTCGGGCATCGCGATGCCCGGTAGGCGACCGCCCTCACGGGAGTCGAAGACGAACCAGGACGGGATCGCACCCGGGTGCGCGGCCATGGCCCGGCCGAACCGGTCGTAGGGGAGCGACTCGTTGGCGTAGCGCGAGCCCGCGGCGTCGAGCATCACGCCGCTGCGGAAGCCGAGGGTGAAGGAGCCGCCGCCGTCGGGCTGCTCCAGGCCCGGACAGAACCACCCGAGCGCGCTGAAGTCGGTCGCCGCGCTGAGCTCGACCGCCGCCGTCATCGGCTCGCCCAGGTTGGTGCCGCGCGGCGCCATGCTCCACGCCACCTCTCCCGGTACGTCGTGCCTGGCACGCAGCGCGGCGTTGCCCTCGAAGCCGCCGGCCGCGATCAGCACCCCACGACGCGCGAGCAGCTCGACCGGCGCACCGTCCGGCGTCGTGCAGTGCACGCCGACCGCCCGATCGTCCTCGACCAGCAGCTCGGTCATGGTGTGGCGGGTCAGCACGTGCGCCCCCTCGCGCAGGGCGACCACGGCCAGACGGGCGATCAGCGCCTGCCCGCCGGTCAGGGTGCGACGCCCGGGTGCGCCCGCACGGTCGAGCTCCACCGGCGGTCGCACCAGCTCGGCGACGGGCGCGGGCAGGGCGTCGCGCTTGATGCTCACCGGCTGGATGGAGCGCCCCATCGGCACCCGGCCCGGCGCGTCGTAGTACTCCGGGAAGGGCAGCCACTCGAAGTCCAGGTCGGGGTCGTCCTCGAGGGCGGCGACGAGCTCCGGCGCGTGCGTCAGGAAGGCGTCGAGCTTGGCGGCGGTCGCGGGCCCGGTCGGGTCGTCCAGGATGGCCGACAGGTAGGCGCGGGCGCCCTCGGTCGAGTCGGGGAGGCCCGCGCGCTGCTGGACCTGGCTGCCCGGCAGCCAGCAGGCGCCGCCGGAGTAGGCCGACGTGCCGCCCAGGAGGGCGGTCTTCTCGACCACCACGACCGACAGTCCCGCGCGGGCGGCCAGGGCCGCCCCGGTGAGGGCGCCGCCCCCGCTGCCGACCACGACGACGTCGTACTGCTGCTGCTCGGAGTGCTCGTCCACCGCCCGATCCTGCAACTAGAACGTGTTCTAGCGCAAGGTGCCGCGCGAGGCGGCGGGCAAACCCGTTCGACGCGACCGGCAGAATGGGGGGTGTCATGTCTGCGCCCCCTTCCGACGGATCCCCCACCTCGCCGGCTCCCGACCCCGCCCGCGCCGGCGGGCTGGTGATCACCTATCCGCCCGACCTCCCGGTCAGCCAGCGTCGCGACGACATCGCGGAGGCGATCCGCGACCACCAGGTGGTGATCGTGGCGGGGGAGACCGGCTCGGGCAAGACGACCCAGCTGCCGAAGATCTGCCTCGAGCTGGGTCGCGGGCTGCGTCCCGAGGGCGCCCGCCGGGGCGGGTTGATCGGGCACACCCAGCCGCGCCGGATCGCCGCCCGCTCCGTGGCGGAGCGGATCGCCGACGAGCTCGGCACGAAGGTGGGCGAGCCGGACAGCGTCGTCGGCTACCAGGTGCGCTTCACCGACCGTACGAGCCGCGCGAGCCGGGTCAAGCTGATGACCGACGGCATCCTGCTCGCCGAGCTGCAGCGCGACCGCGACCTGGCGAAGTACGACACGATCATCATCGACGAGGCCCACGAGCGCAGCCTCAACATCGACTTCCTGCTCGGCTACCTCAAGCGACTCCTGCCGCGCCGGCCCGACCTCAAGGTCATCGTCACCTCCGCCACCATCGACGTCGACCGCTTCGCCGAGCACTTCGCCGACGCGTCCGGCACCCCGGCCCCGATCATCGAGGTGTCCGGGCGCACCTTCCCGGTCGAGGTGCGCTACCGCCCGCTCATCGACCTCGCCGACGACGACGAGGAGGGTGAGACGGTCGTGCGCGACCAGACCGAGGCCATCGTCGAGGCGGTCAAGGAGCTCTCGGCGGAGGGGGCCGGCGACGTCCTGGTCTTCCTGCCCGGCGAACGCGAGATCCGCGACACCGCCGATGCGCTCGGCCACCTCTCCGAAGGCCCGCGAGGGGTCGAGATCGTGCCCCTCTACTCCAGGCTCTCCTCGGCCGAGCAGCACCGTGTCTTCGCGCCCCGTCCCGCGGGCGTCGGGCGGCGCGTCGTCCTGGCGACCAACGTGGCCGAGACGTCGCTCACCGTCCCGGGGATCCGGTACGTCGTGGACACCGGCGTCGCGCGCATCTCGCGGTACTCCGTGCGCACCAAGGTCCAGCGGCTGCCGATCGAGCCGATCAGCCAGGCCTCGGCCAACCAGCGCTCGGGTCGCTGCGGTCGCGTCGCGGCGGGCATCGCGATCCGGCTCTACGCCGAGGAGGACTTCGAGGCCCGCCCCGAGTTCACCGACCCCGAGATCCTGCGCACCAACCTCGCCTCGGTGATCCTCCAGATGGCCTCGCTCAGCCTGGGCGACATCGCCCGCTTCCCCTTCGTCGAGCCCCCCGACAAGCGCAACGTGCAGGCCGGCGTCCAGCTGCTGGAGGAGTTGGGCGCGGTGAGCGACGAAGTGGCCCCGGACGACCACCGCGAGGGGCCAGATCGTCGGCCACGGCGCGGAGGAAGCGGTCGCCGAGGTCGAGGTCGCCCGCAGCCGCAGCACGACGGGCCGCAGCTGACGCAGGTCGGTCGTCGCCTGGCCCGGCTGCCGATGGACCCCCGACTGGCTCGGATGATCATCGAGGCCGAACGTCTCGGCTGCGCGCGCGAGGTCATCGTGATCGCCGCCGCGCTGTCGCTGCAGGACCCCCGCGAGCGGCCGGTCGAGCAGCGCGCCCAGGCCGACCAGCAGCACGCACGGTTCAAGGCCGAGGGCTCGGACTTCCTCACCTGGCTCACCCTGTGGCGCTACCTCAAGGAGCAGCAGCGCGAGCTCAGCAGCAGCGCGTTCCGGCGGATGTGCAAGCGCGAGTACCTCAACTACCTGCGGGTGCGCGAGTGGCAGGACTTCGAGTCCCAGCTGCGCCAGGTCTGCAAGGAGATGAGGCTCGAGATCGGCCGCCCCGCCGACCAGCCCGATGCCGACGGCATCCACCAGGCGCTGCTGAGCGGTCTGCTCAGCCACGTCGGGATCCTCGAGGAGCGCGAGAAGGATCCGCCGGGCAGGGGAAGACCCACCGGGCGCCGCCCGATGCGCGAGTATCTCGGTGCGCGCGGCACCAAGTTCGCGATCTTCCCCGGCAGCGGCCTGGCCAAGCAGCCACCCGCCTTCGTGATGGCCGGCGAGCTCGTCGAGACCAGCCGCCTCTTCGCCCGGCAGAACGCAGCGATCAAGCCGGAGTGGGCCGAGACGATCGGCGCCCACCTGGTCAAGCGCACCTACTCCGAGCCGCACTGGTCCAAGAAGCGCGCCTCGGTGATGGCCCACGAGCGCGTCCTGCTGTACGGCGTACCGCTGGTCGCCGACCGCCTGGTCTCCTTCGGCAAGGTCGACCGGGCCTTCAGCCGCGAGCTCTTCATCCGCCACGCACTGGTGTACGGCGAGTGGTCGACGCAGCAGAAGTTCTTCAGCCACAACCGCGCGCTGCTGGAGGAGGCCGCCGAGCTCGAGCACCGCGCCCGCCGCCGCGACATCGTCGTCGACGAGCACACCCTCTTCGACTTCTACGACGAGCGCGTGGGCGCGGAGGTCGTCAGCGGTGCCCACTTCGACACCTGGTGGAAGAAGACACGCCGCGAGCAGCCGGACCTGCTCACCTTCGATCTCGCCATGCTCACCCATGACACCGCCGCTCCGGTCGCCGAGGCCGACTACCCGACGACCTGGCAGGGCGCCGGGAGGGGGACCGACGCGAGCCAGGGGCTGACCTTCCCGATCAGCTACCACTTCGAGCCCGGCGCCGACGACGACGGACTCACCATCGACGTACCGGTGGCGACGCTCAACCAGGTCGACGGTGACGACTTCTCCTGGAACGTCCCGGGTCTGCGCCTCGAGCTCGTCACCTCGCTGATCCGCAGCCTGCCCAAGCCACTGCGGGTCTCGCTGGTGCCCGCGCCCGATCGGGCCCGCGACTTCCTCGCCGCCGTCCCGGCGGGGGAGGAGCCGCTGCTCGACGCCCTCGAACGCTGGTGTCGTGCCACGACCGGCGTGGTCGTGCCACGCGACGCGTGGGACTGGTCCAAGATCGCCGAGCACCTGCGACCGACCTACCGAGTCGTCGACGACAGTGGCGCGGAGCAGGCGCGCGGCAAGGACCTGGAGGCGCTCAAGGCGCCGTTGCGACCTCAGTTCGCCCAGGCGCTCGCCGAGGTCGCCGACGACTCCGGCCTCTCGCGCACCGGCGAGACGACGTGGTCCTTCGGGGACCTCCCTGCCTCGATCACCCAGCGTCGCGCCGGACACGAGGTCACCGCGCACCCGGCGCTCGTCGACGAGGGTGCCACCGTCGGGCTCGCGGTGGTCGGCTCGGCCGAGGAGGCCGCGGCGCGGCACCGGCTCGGCGTACGACGGTTGCTGCTGCTCGCCGTGCCCGACCCGCGGCTCGAGTCGCGCGACGAGCTGGACGGCGGGCTGTCGACGCGCGACAAGCTCGCCCTGGTGGCCAGTCCCTACGCCACCACCGCCGACCTGCTCGCCGACTGCCGCGCGGCGGTGCTGAGCGACCTCGTCGACGCACGTCCCGAGGTGCGCGACGAGAAGGCCTTCGCGGCGCTGGTCGCGGAGGCGTCGCGCGACCACGAGGCCGCGGTCCGAGCCACGCTGTCGGACGTGATGACCGTGCTCGAGCGGTGGCGGGCCGCGGACAAGGTGCTGGCTGGCCGGGCCGAGATGACCCAGCTGCCGGCCCTGACCGACATGAAGGCCCAGCTCGGACGACTGGTCGGCGTCGGCTTCGTGGGCGAGGCGGGTGCCGCCCGGCTGCGCCGCCTGCCGACGTACCTGCGAGCGATCGAGCAGCGTCGCGCCAAGCTCGACGAGGGCGGGGGCGCGATCCACCGCGACCGCCTCCTGCACGACCAGGTTGCCCAGCTCCAGGAGGCCTACCTGCATCGGCTCGAGGCGCTTCCCGACGGCAGCCCCGCGGGGGAGTCGCTGCGGCGGGTGCGGTGGATGCTGGAGGAGTTCCGCGTCTCCCTGTGGGCCCAGCAGCTCGGTACCGACGGACCCGTGAGCGACCAGCGGATCCGGCGTGTCATGGAGGCGTAGCCTGGCCCGATGCCCGACTCCGCCCCCAGGCCGCACCACAAGCCGTTGGCCAGGTGGGCTGACTACTTCGACGAGTTCGAGGGAGGCGCCGACCCGGCGCTGGTGAGCGAGGCCGCCGACCGGGCGGCAGTGCTGTTCGTCCGTGGCGCCCGCGACAGCGACGACGACGAGGTCGCCGAGCGGCTCCTCCACCTCGCCGAGACCGAGGGCATCGAGACCATCGCCGAGGTGTGGGCCGGCTCACCGGTCGACTCCCTGGCCGGCAGCGTGTGGCGGCTCTACCTGCTGCGCACCTGGGTCCATGCCGACCCGCTGCGGGTGGCCCGGGAGTACGACGCCGGGCGCGCCCGCGCCGAGGTCGCCGAGGTCGTGGCCGGGGTGGCCGACCCGCCCGGTCCCGACGAGCTGCGCGCCATGGTCGACGAGGTGCTGCGCGGCATCGCGACGCGGGACTACGCCGACGTGCTGCTGCGAGCCTCCGCGTTCGCCCGTGTCGTGGCCACCGGGCGCGCGCTCCTGGCGGAGCCGAGCGACGTCGAGGTGCGACGGATGCTGCTGCTGGCCGAGCAGCTCGCGGCGGCCTCGGAGCTCGAGCTCGAAGACCGCTTGGCCTGAGCCGGACAGCGACTACAGTGGTCCCGTCGAGCACGTCGGGCTGCGGCAGCCCCGGGTCCCACAATAAGCCGCTACGAGCGGCCACGCGCCGTGAGGCGCTCCCGGTCCGACGTGCTCGACACCACGCGTCAGGCGTGGATGCCTGGCGTCGTGGGCATGGTGCGCCTGGGTAGGGTGTGGCAGCCGGGACCTCCATCCGGTGGACGCCCCGACCCCCATGCCCCAGCAGTACTGCACTGCCCCCAGCGCGAGAGGTGACGATGACGCGACGCCGGGCGCTCCTGCGCCGAACCGGGTGCGCCGTGGCCGTGTGCCTCGCCCTCGCCTCCTGCTCCACCGAGGCCTCACCCCCCGACCCCGACCCCTCCGGCAGTCCCAGCGAGTCGGCGTCCCCCGACCCGCAGCCGCCGGAGCAGCGCGCGACGCTGACGTACGGCGTGTTCGGCTCCGCCGCCGAGGTCGCGGCGTCCCAGGAGGTCGTGGACGCCTACAACGCCCAGGCCACCACGGTCGAGGTCGAGCTGCTCAGCTGGCCCACGAGCCGAGCGATGGTGCGCGACCTGGACGAGGGTGCCAAGGCGCCCGACATCTACCAGGTCTCGCGCGACGAGCTCGCGGGCGTCGTCGACGCCGAGCGCAACGTCCCGCTGTTCGGTCTTCTGGAGGACCGCGACGTCAGCTACGGCGACAACTACCCCCTCGACACGATCGAGGCCTTCTCCCGTGACACCGACCTGCAGTGCATGCCCTACGGCATCTCGCCGATGGTGCTCTACCTCAACACCGACCTCGTCGACTTCGACCGGATGGCCCTGCGCGAGCTGCCCGTGCCCGAGGACCCGCTGCGCGGCATGGACATCGAGCAGTTCACCGCGGCGATCAACTTCGCCACCCGCCCGCGGCTGCGGGCCAAGGGGTTCAGCATCGATCCGAGCCTCGGCGCCCTGGCGCCGTACCTGCTCTCCGGCGGTGGCTCGCTCTTCGACGACAACGACGAGCCCACGTCGCTGGATCTCAGCAGCGACGACAACCGGGAGACGTTGGCGACGCTGCTCGAGCTGGCCCGCAACCCGCGCACGACCCTCACTGACGCCCAGCTGAGCCAGGCCACGCCGTTGGAGTGGTTCGAGCGCGGTCGCCTCGGCATGTTCGCCGGGGACCGCTCCATCACCCCGGCGCTGCGCGAGGTCCCCGACCTGTCCTTCGACGTGATGATGATGCCGCGGGTCGGACGCACCGTGACCACCGGATCGGTCACCGGCGTGTGCATCTCCGCCGGCGGGCAGGTGCAGCGCGCCGCCGACTTCCTGGTCCACCTGATCTCCGCCGACGGCTTCGCGCCGGTTGCGCAGGCGGGCTACCTCGTGCCGGCCAACACATCGGTCGCGCGCTCGGACGTGTTCCTGCAGCCGGGGCAGCAGCCCGAGAACGCCGGCGCCTTCAACGCCAGCATCGATGCGCTCGAGCTGCAGAACGTCGTCGCGGACGACCGCTTGCTGCGCGCCGGCGTCGGCCCCCTCGTGGAGGCGCTCTTCACCTCCGCGACTCCCGTCGGTGAGGCCGAGATCGAGCTGGCCACCGCCGAGATCGACGAGATCTCCCGCCCGATCCTGGACCCGACCTACGTGTCGCCGACCGAGTCGCCCGAGGCCTCGCCCAGCGCGTCCCCCTCGGCCAGCGCGTCCCCCTCGGAGTCGGTCTCGCCGTCTCCCTGAGCACGGGGCTCCGGCTCGCGCTCGGCCTCCAGGATCGCCGAGGTGATCAGCGGCGCGCACAGCGCGACCTGCCAGTTGCGTGCCCCGAGCTCACCCAAGCGGTCCACCACCTGGTCGAGCAGGTCTCCGACGTCGCGCGTCGCCGGAGGTGTCCACAGCACCCGGCGCAGGGTGTCGGGGGTGAGGAGGTTCTCGACGGGGAGGTGGTGCTGCTCGGAGAGGCCGGTCATCGCCTCTCGTGCCCACTGCAGCCGCCGCGCCGCCACCGGGTCCTTCTCGGCCCAGGCGCGCGGCACCGGCGGACCGTCGCCGCGCGGTGAGCGCGTGGGCAGGTCGTCCTCGTCGAGGGCCGCGGCCTCGGACAGGGCATCGACCCAGCGCGAGGAGTAGCGCTCGGCGCCCCGGCCGTGGAAGCCCTTGGTCCCCAGCAGGCTCGCCCGGTCCTCGGGCTGGGCGACCGCGGCCGCCACCAGTGCGGCGTCGGGGATGATCCGTCCCGGTGTGACGTCGCGCTGGGCGGCGATCTCGTTGCGGGTCTCCCAGAGGGCGCGGACCGCTCCGAGGGCACGACGTCCGCGGACCCGGTGCACGCCCGACGTACGGCGCCAGGCCTCGTGCCGCACGGGGGCGACGAAGCTGCGCAACGCGTCGAACTCCTGGCGCGCCCACTCGGCCTTGCCGGCCTCCTCGAGCTCGGCGGCCAGGCGATCGCGCAGCTCGACGAGCACCTCCACGTCGAGCGCGGCGTACTCCAGCCAGGAGGCGGGCAGGGGGCGCGTCGACCAGTCGGCGGCCGAGTGCTCCTTCTTCATCCGGAAGCCGAGCAGGGTCTCGACGAGGGTGGCCAGCCCAACGCGCGGGTAGCCCAGGAGGCGCCCGGCCAGCTCGGTGTCGAAGAGCTCCGAGGGGTGGAGCCCGATCTCGTTGAGGCAGGGCAGGTCCTGGGTGGCCGCGTGCAGGATCCACTCGGTGCCCTCCAGGACCTCCTGCAGCGGCGCCATCGACTCGAAGGCGATGGGGTCGATCAGGGCGGTGCCACTGCCGTTGCGGCGCAGCTGGATGAGGTAGGCCCGGTTGGAGTAGCGGTAGCCGGAGGCTCGCTCGGCGTCGATCGCCACCGGACCGGTGCCGGCGGCGAGTCGACGGCAGACCTCGGCCAGAGCCTCGTCGGTCTCGGTGACCTCGGGCAGTCCGTCGGCGAGCGTCAGCAGCGCTGCGGGCTCCGGCTCCGGCTCACCCTCGGGTGCGCCGGCGTCGGGATCGAGGGAGGGGTCGCCAGTGACGACGGGGTCCTCAGCACTCATCCGGCGGTGCCTCGCTGGCCCCGGCGACTGGGCATCACCGCGACCCCCTCGGGCACGGGCTCGAGTCCGGCGGCGGTGCAGAGCAGCTCGCCCCACGCCTCGACGTGCGGGGTGACGTCGAGCGGCGCGAGACCGCCGGCGCCGCCAGTGGCGGCAGGCGTCCAGGAGGCACGGATCTCGATCTGCGCGCTCCCGGCATCCTCCACCATGCCGCCGAAGCTCTCGGTGGCCACGCGGGTGACGGTGCCGGACTCGGCGACGTAGTCGGCGCCGTGGGCATCCAGCGCCTCGGTCAGCCAGGTCCAGCCGACCTGGGCCAGCAGGGGGTCGGCGACGAGGTCGAGCTCGATGTCGCAGCGCACGTAGGCCACGCACCGGAAGGTGCCCTCCCAGGCGTCGTTGCCGGCGGGGTCGTGGAGCAGGATGATCCGCCCGGTGCCGACGTCGGTGTCGTCGACGGTGACGTCGGCGGAGAGCGCCGCGGCGTACGGCGCGATGCGCTGGGGGGCCGGCATCTCCTCGCAGAAGACCTCGGGTCGCAGGGTGGCCGAGCGCAGCGAGGCCACGGCATCGCGGAACTCCGCGGGCACCGCGCCCGGTCCCGGGCTCGCTTCATGACGCACGACCATGCCCTCACAGTAGGTCGGGGCGCCGGATCCGACATGCGAACACGCCGGTGGACCTGCGAGGCTTGGCCCCGTGTCCGAGACTTCGACCCCTGCACCCACCACCCGCGAGAGCGCCTTCCTGAAGGCCGCACGCGGTGAGCCGGTGCCGCACACCCCGGTGTGGTTCATGCGGCAGGCAGGTCGCTCGCTGCCCGAGTACCTCAAGCTCCGCGAAGGCGTCGGCATGCTCGAGTCGTGCATGGAGCCCGACCTCGTCGTCGAGATCACGATGCAGCCCGTGCGCCGCTACGGCGTCGACGCCGCGATCTTCTTCTCCGACATCGTGCTGCCCCTCAAGGCGGTCGGCGTCGACCTGGACATCAAGCCCGGTATCGGACCGGTCGTGGCCTCGCCGGTGGAGACCCTCGCCGACGTCGAGGCGATCCCGGACCTCACCGCCGAGCACGTCCCCTTCATCTCCGAGTCCGTACGGCGACTGGTCGCCGGGCTCGGGCCGACGCCCCTGATCGGCTTCGCCGGAGCCCCGTTCACCGTCGCGTCCTACCTCGTCGAGGGGGGGCCCTCGAAGGAGCACGCGAAGACCAAGGCGATGATGTTCGGCGCCCCCGAGGTCTGGGACGCGCTGATGCGCAAGATCGCCGGGATCGCGGCCGGCTACCTCGAGGTCCAGGTAGCGGCGGGTGCCGCCGCCGTCCAGCTCTTCGACTCCTGGGCCGGAGCCCTGACTCCCGCCGACTACCAGGAGCACGTGATGCCGCACTCTGCCCGGGTGCTGGAGCAGGTCGGCTCCCTCGGCGTCCCGCGCATCCACTTCGGCGTCGGGACCAGCAACCTGCTGGGGCTGATGGGCGACGCCGGGGCCGACGTCGTGGGCGTCGACTGGCGCACCCCGCTGGCCTCGGCCATCCCGCTGGTCGGCGACCGCGTCGTGCAGGGCAACCTCGACCCCACGCTCGTCTTCGCCCCGACCGACGTGATGACCGCCCGGGCAGCCGAGGTGATCGAGGCCGGCCGCGCCGCCCGCGGCCACATCTTCAACCTCGGCCACGGCGTCATCCCCTCCACCGACCCCGGCCAGCTGGCCCGGCTCACCGAGTTCGTGCAGTCCTACCCGCTCGAGCGCGACTGAGCGAGCCGACTGCTCGAGGATCGGTGCCACGGGATGGCACCGATCCTCGACCAGATGCCCCGCCGCGTCAGGCGGTCGCCGGAGGAGGCGGGCCGGCGGGAGTCGCGCCGGCGGTCGCCGGCGTGCGCGGCAGGTAGCGGCGCACGAGCAGTCGACCGGGGATGCCGATCAGCAGCAGCACCAGGGCGAAGGGCAGCACGGCGCCCCCGACGGTGAGCAGCCCGGTGGTGACGTCCTTCAGGGCGGTCCACCCACCGTCGAGGCCGGCGAGGAAGCCGTCCTTCTCCTCCTCGACGGGCTCCTTCTCCTTCTTCTCCTCTCGGGGCGGCTCGATGGACAGGGTGATGGTCGCCATCGCGGTCTGGTCGGCGAGGAAGGTCTGCCGCTTCTCCAGCGAGCCCAGGTCGGCCTCCCGGCGCGACAGCTCGCGCTCGATGCTGACGATGTCGCGCAGGTCCGCGGCGTTGTCGAGCAGGATGCTGATCCGGTCGATGCTGCGCTTCTGCAGCTCGACGCGGACGCTGTTGTCGATGACCTCGGTGCTGACGTCCTCGGTGTTGGTCGAGACGTCGATCAGGTCGGCGACCCCCTGGAGACCGGTCATCGCCGCGTCGAACTCGGCGACGGGCACCCGCAGCACCAGACGGACCCGCTCGGCGTTGCCGTCCTCGTCGGCCTGGGTGTTCTCCTCGGCGACCTCGCCTCCGTGGGAGTCGAGGACCTTGCCGACGTCGAAGCGAGCCGTCGGGACGTCGTCGGAGCGGAGCGCGACGTTGCCGGTCTTGATGAGCGAACGTTGGTCGCCCGGCGCCGCCACGTCGGCTGCGGGTGCGACGTTGCGTCGAGTGCTGCCCCCGGTGTCGCCGCGGGCCGACGACTCCGCCACCGCGGAGTCGGCCAGCACCGAGAGGTCGCCGCCGCCATCCTGGGCGCCGTCGGAGTCGGAGTACGCCGCGTCCGGGGCGTCAGGTGCGACGGCGACGTCGGCAGCGGACCCGCTCGACGAGGCGGTCTCGCCGTCCGAGCCGGCGGCGCACGCACCGGTCAGGGCGAGCAGGGCGATGGCGGCGGTGACGGCCAGGACGCGATGGCGACGGGCCGGGCGCTGCGTGCGGTTGGGGGCGGGGCGGGAGAGGCCCCGAGCGGGTGTGGTCATGCTCATGCGACGCAGGAACGGTCGAACCGGTTCCCTCGCCCCGGTTCCCGTGTCGTTCACGGACTCGCCGTACGGCATGCGTGCGGCGTCCCTGGACACTCCGGGGGGCGTGACGACTAGGGTGTCATCGTGCTCGTGACGTCCGTCACAAGCACGTCTTCTGGGTCTCCGGGTGACCCGCGCTCCCTCCCCCATCCGCTCCCTCCCTCACGCCCCAGTGACGACCCCAGGAGTCCCCTGCATGATGCGCCCCCGGCTACTTCGCCGACCCCTTCTGGCGATGGCGACATCGCTCGCTCTCGCTGTCCCGCTCAGCGCCATCGCCCTGGCGCCCGGTGCCCAGGCCGCGCTCACCGGGCCCGCCGACAACAGCACCGTGAGTGGCAACGTCCCCATCTCCGAGGGCCGCGGTGCCACCTCCAACTGCGTGAGCGGAGGAAGCGGCGGCTCGCGGCTGACGGTGACCCGCTCGGCCGACAACGCCGTCGTCCACACCGCCTCGAAGTCGGGCACCGGCAGCTACTCCACGACGTGGAGCTCGATCGGCCAGCCGCGCGGCGAGTACGTCGTGCGCTCCTACGCCCGCGACGGCAAGAAGTCGGGCTTCCTCAACCTCGGCTGCTCCAACCAGGGCGAGTCGCTGCTGTCCACGGTGACGATCACCCTGGACAACGGCGCGGGGGTCGACGTCACCCTCCCCGCGAGCGTGGTCACGGGCGAGGACCTCGACGTCGAGGTCGCGACCTCGGTGGTCGCCACCGGCGTCACCGGCCAGCCGCTCGGCGGTCGCACCGTCACGATCTCGGTGCCCGGCGTGGGCAGCGACGAGGTCGTCACCGACGCCGACGGCCTCGCCAGCACCAGCTTCGACCTCCCCGACCTCTCGGTCGGTGTCCTCGAGGTCAGCGCCGCGGTGGCCGACGACACGGCGTACTCCGGGCGCGACGCCACGGCCTCCACCACGCTCACCGCCCGCTCCACCGCGACCTACTACCGAGGTGACACGCGCGCCGAGCCAGGCACCGAGGCCACCCTCGAGGGACTGGTGGTGGACGCGACGCCCGAGAGCGACCGCTTCGGCGACCCCGTCGTCGGAGCACCCCTCGCCCTGGCCTTCGGCGACGACGTCGCCGAGATCGAGACCGTCGCCTCGGGCCGCGCGCTGCGCACGGTCCCGGTGCGAGGGCAGTCTCGGCTGGTCCCCGTCACCGCGACGTACGCCGGCAGCTCCGTGTACGCGGGCAGCGACGACGCGGTCACCTTCTACGTCGGCGACGCCGCGGCGGCACCTGCCCCGGTCCAGTCGGGACCGGCCGGCAGCACCACCACCGCCGTGGGCGGGCTGCTCGGCTCGCTGCTGGGCTCGCTGCTGGGCGACGACGGGCCGCTGGTCCTCGACACCCAGCTGCCGATCCTCGGCGAAGCCGTCGGCAACGAGGGCCTGGTCAACCTGCTCGACACCCTGCTGGGCCCGGTGCAGCCGGTGCTCGCGCAGGTCGGTGACCCGGTCGACGACGCCCTCCAGGCGATCTTGGACGGGCTGGCCGACACGCCGCTCGGCGACCTCACCGAGACCGCCCGCTTCGAGTGGCGTGCCGTGCTGGCGCAGCCCGACGGCTCGACCCGCCGCGCCGAGTTCGACGCCGTCATCGGGATCCCGCAGCCGCTGGACGTGGACGGTGACGGAGGCGCCGACGTCCTGGCCAACGTGACGCTCGCCGAGCTCAGCCCCACCTCGGTCGTGCCGCGGATCGAGGTGGCCCGGGTCGGCGACGTGAGCGCCACCCTGCCACTGAGCCTGCAGGCGCTCGTCGACCTGCCGGGTGGCGACGACACCTACCGCTTCGGCTACGACACCCGTGAGGGCGACGCGCCCCGCTCCTTCACCGCCGACGTGGTCGTCGCCGACGGGGGCGCAGCACTCGAGGTGGCCGGCGAGGGCGACTCGCCCGTGCAGGTGACCGGAGCGATCGTGCCGGCCACGGGTCCGGGTGAGCAGCGCTTCGGGGTCTCCTTCAGCCAGGTGCCCACCAGCGCCAGCCTCGGGCTCGACCTGGGAGGCGCCGGCGGAGCGCAGAACATCGCTGCGTCGCTGCGCACCGACGAGCCCACCGAGATCGGCCTCTCCCTGATCGACGACAGCGGCGCCGAGGAGGTCTTCTCCGCCGACGGCACGCTCGACAGCGTCGACGGTGACCTGGCAGTCGTGCTCTCCGGCACCGAGGACTCCGGCCTCGTCGCCGAGATCACCAGCGACGCGGGGCTCGACTCGCTCGACCTGACGGCGACGGCTCTGGACACCGGCCGCACGGTGAGCGACGTACGCCTGGCCCTGAGCGACGTCCCCGACGTCGTCTCCTTCGGCCTCACCGCCGACGGTGCCGGCGAGCTGACGGCGAGCGGACCGATCGGCGTCTTCGAGGCCGGCTACGCCTCCGGGCGCAACGTCCTCGGTCTCGACGACCCGGCCTACCTGCGTCTGCTGCAGCGCGCGGAGACGCAGTCGATCGCCGTACGCCTGCCCGGCTTCGAGGGGCTGGACCTCGACCTGGGCGACGAGGTCTCCCTGGGGCTCACCCTGGCACCCACGCCGTTGCGAGCCTTGATCGATCAGGACGGACGCGTGCTCGACGCCCGCATCAGCGACGCCCCGCACGAGCTGTCGCTGGCGCTGTCGCCCGATGGTGCGGTCCGCGTCGAGGGCTCGGCCCCGATCAGCGAGGTCACGGTCGAGGCCACCGACGAGAGCGGAATCCTCGACGGAGCCAGCAACCTGTCGCTGCGCCTGGTCGACGTGCCCGCGCTGCTGTCGGTCGGGATCACCGACGACGGCGTGGTCTTCGACACCGGCGGCGAGGCGGTCGGCCTCCTCGAGGTCTTCGCCGACAACGGCACCCGGCTCGCCGTACCCGGTGGCGGCGACGGGCTGCTCGTGCGCAACGCACCCGACGGTACGGCGCTCGCGGGCCGGATCTCCGGACTGCGCCGGGTCGAGGCGTCCCTGGGCAGCGCCCCCGAGGTGCTGCTCGACACCGTCGCCGGCCAGGTCTTCTCGATCACCCTGCGTGAGGTCGACGAGAACGGCGCGAGCGAGGACGTCACCGCCACCCTCGACCGCCTGGTGCCCGACATGCGCCTGGCGCTGGTGGACGACGGCTCCGGCGCCACCCGGTTGAGCTACTCGGCCTCGGAGGCCACGGACAGCCTGTCGTTCGACTTCGGCGGTCTGTCGGGCTCGATCAGCGACCCGCTGCCCGCCGACCTGCAGATCTGTATCGCCGGCGACGAGGCGTGCCTGCCCGAGGTGGGGATCGCCGATCCCGACCTCGGATCGATCCGGTTCGCGGCCAGCGAGACCACCACGCTCAACCTGACGGACGCCGAGGGCGGCCTGCAGGCACAGAACCTGCGCCTGCGTGTCCTCGACATCACGGGCAGCCTCGACGTGGACAACGGGGGTGACGTCTACCTCAACACCACGGAGTTCGGTGGGGAGTGTGGCGCCCAGGGCTGCGTCCGACCGATCGAGGGCGGGCGCGTGGACGTCAACCTGGGCTCGGCCGGGCTGCGCTTCGACCCGGGCAACGGCTTCTTCGCCAAGGACGCGGTCACCAACCTGAAGGTCGACAAGCTGTTCGGTCAGCCGATCGGGCTCTCCGGCACCGGCGGCACGGGCGAGGTCAACTGCGTCTCGGCGACCAAGCTGGACGTCACCGTCTACGACGTACCCGTGCTCGGCGACATCACGTTGTCGGTCAAGGACGCGATCTGCGACGTGGACCGCGACTGATCGCAGCCGCGTGAGGCTCGCGTCGACGAGCAGATGACCGCCCGTAGGGTGAACCCGTGAGTGAGCGGGAGACCCTGCGGGCGGTCGTCGTCGGAGCCGGTGTCTCCGGCCTGACCGCGGCCCGCGACCTCGTCGCTGCCGGCTACGAGGTGGTCGTCCTGGAGGCGGCGGACCGACCCGGCGGCAAGGTCCGGCGCGAGTCCGTCGGGGGAGTCACCGTCGACGTCGGCGCCGAGGCGATGGTCAATCGCCGTCCCGAGGGCATCGGCCTGGCGCGTGCGCTCGGTCTGGCGGTGGTGCATCCCACGGGTGCCACGTCGCGGATCTGGACCCGGGGCGCCCTGCGGCCGCTGCCGCGCACCCTGATGGGGGCACCGCTCGACCTCGACCAGCTGGAGGCCTCCGGGATCCTCTCGCCGGAGGGCATGCTCCGGGCCCGGCACCGGTACTCCGGTGGGTTGCCCGAGGGAGACGTGTCCGTCGGTGAGGTCGTCGCCGAGGAGTACGGCGACGAGGTCGTCGACCGACTCGTCGAGCCGCTGCTCGGCGGGGTGTACGCCGGCTACGCACGCGGCATCTCAGCTCAGGCGGCGATCCCACAGCTGCTCGACCTGGCCCGACGCGGCGGCATCGTCGAGCACGCCTCGGCCGTGCCGACGTCCGACGTCCCGGTGTTCGCCGGCCTCGCCGGGGGGATGGGGGGCCTCGTCGACGCCCTCGCCGCCGGTCTCGACGTGCGGACCTCGACGACGGTGCGCTCCGTGGAGCGCACGGCCGGCGGGTTCCGGCTCGTCACCGGACCGGTTCCGGCGCCGGGGCGCCTCGAGGCCGACGTGGTGGTCCTGGGTGTGCCCGCGACCCCGTCGTCCCGGTTGCTCGCCGACCTGGCACCCGCAGCAGCCGCCGAGCTCGCGGCGATCGACTACGCCTCGATGGCGGTGGTGACCCTCGCGCTGCCGATGGCCGAGCTGCCGGCGGGCATGGAGCAGTCCTCCGGCTTCCTGGTGCCCCCGGTCGACGGGCGCCGGATCAAGGCCTCGACCTTCTCCTTCGCCAAGTGGGACTGGGTGCGTGAGGCCGGAGGCGACCTCGCCCTGCTGCGCACCTCCCTGGGCCGTCTCGGCGACGAGGTCGCCCTGCAGCGCACCGACGACGAGCTGGTCGCTGCCTCGCTCGGCGACCTGCGCGACGCCGTGGCTCTGGAGGCGGTCCCGGTCGACACGCACGTGCAGCGCTGGGGCGGGGGTCTCCCGCAGTACGCCGTGGGTCACCTCGACCGGGTGGCCCGGATCCGGGCCTCGGTCGAGAAGGTGCCCGGCCTGGCGGTGTGCGGGGCGGCGTACGACGGCGTGGGGATCGCAGCCTGCATCGCGTCGGGCCACGCGGCTGCCGCCGCCCTCACCGACTCCTAGCGGAACAGGTCGCGGTACTCCGGAGCGAACGAGCCGGTGATCGCCGGGTCGAGGTGCAGCTCGTCGAGGTAGACCGGCTGGCCCTCGATCGACGGGTGGCACACGAAGGTGTCGCAGACGAAGCGCGAGGTGTCGATGTAGCCCGACAGCCGGATCCGCCCCAGCTGGGCCCGCACCCACTCGGCGGTCTCGGCCTCGTCGGGGATGGCGGTCGCGCGCGGGAGGTCGCACGCGTAGGGCTGCTCGCCGGCAGCGCACGCCGGAGCGCCCTCGCTGACCCAGGGGGTCTGCGCGATCGCCGCCGTGGCGACGTTGCGGCGGCCCAGCACCCGGAACAGGCGCCCGCCGCCGGCGGAGAACATCTCGGCGCGGGTGACGAGGAAGCGCTCGTGGACGTCGGTGGGCTCCCACCCTGCGGCAGCGCGGACGTCGTAGTCGCGGTAGAGCTCCCAGAACCCGCCGAGGACCACCTTGATCGGCTGCTGGCGCTTGACCCGCTTGCCGATGTAGGCCAACGCCCTCTCGGTCTGCTGGACGCACAGCCCGCGGTAGCCGAGGCCCCTCAGGTCCATGGGAGGGCAGGCCCCCATCACGAACGCCACGAGGTTGGTGCGGGTGCGCTCGGCCTGGGCGCGCAGTGCGGGCAGCTGCTGCCACGCGTGGGAGTCGCCCCACACCACGACCGTCGGTCGCTTCGTGCCGTACGACGTCAGGGCGCACGCACCCGGACGGCTGGGCAGCGTGTCCCCGGTGTCGAGGCAGCGGGCGGGCAGAACCGCCGTGGTGGTCGTCGGCTGCGGGGCGTCGTCCTGGGAGCGCGGGCTGACCGGCTCGCCCGAGGTGAGGCGGAGCTCAGCCGCAGCCTCACCGGCGCCGCTCGAGGGGGGAGTCGTCGGCTCCGGGCGAGCAGACGTCGACGCCGACGACGTGACGATCACGGTCGTCACGGTGGCCAGCAGTCCGACCAGCACGGCGAACACCAGCGAGAGCACGGCTCCGCCGCGCGAGAATCTCCCCCTACCCACGTCGGGTCAACGCCGGGACGCGGCGGGAGTTACGCGGAGCACGGACAGGGCACGGGTGATCTGGGTCATCACGGCACAATGATGCACATGAGTGACTCCCAGACCAACGCCGCCCGGCTGCGAGAGATCAACGACTCGATCCGCTACACGATGTGGTCGGTCTTCCGGCTCGACGACGTGCTCGGCGCCGACGCCGACCGGACGGCCGAGGGCGCCGAGGTCGAGAAGCTCTTCGCCTCGCTCGCAGCCGACGACGTCGTGGTCCGCGGTGTCTACGACGTCAGCGGTCTGCGCGCCGATGCCGACGTGATGATCTGGTGGCACTCCGCCCGCTCGGAGGACCTGCAGGCGGCCTACCACCGGTTCCGCCGTACGGCGTTCGGCTCGCGCCTCGCCCCGGTGTGGTCGCAGATGGCCCTGCACCGCCCGGCGGAGTTCAACAAGTCCCACGTGCCGGCCTTCCTCGACGGCGAGCCCGCTCGGGGCCACGTGTGCGTCTATCCGTTCGTCCGCTCCTACGAGTGGTACCTGCTCCCGGACGAGGAGCGGCGCGACATGCTCAAGGAGCACGGCATGCAGGCCCGGCCCTACCCCGACGTGCGCGCCAACACGGTGGCGTCCTTCGGGCTGGGGGACTACGAGTGGATGCTGGCTTTCGAGGCCGACGACCTCCACCGGATCGTCGACCTCATGCGCGACCTGCGGGCGTCGCGGGCGCGGCGCCACGTGCGCGAGGAGATCCCGTTCTACACGGGGTCGTTGGCGCCGGTCGCCGACCTGGTCGACCGGCTGCCCTGACCCGTCGGGAACCGGGTGCCTCCCGGAGGCGTCCTAGAGCCATGAAGACCTGCCTCGTCGCCGCCGCCCTGGTCCTTGCGCTCAGCCTCAGCGTGTCCGCCTGCAGCGGGGACGACGGCCCGGCGACCGCCTCCGACCCGGCCGCGCCCGGGGCCCCGGCCGACCCGCCGACACCGCCCACCGCGGTCCCCGCCTCGTCGGGGGAGGTGCGCTCCGCCGGACTGCCGACCGTGATGGACACCGGTGACGGTGCCGAGCTGTGCCTGGGCGCGATCGCCGAGTCGTACCCGCCCCAGTGCGGTGGTCCGCGCATCACCAACTGGGACTGGGCGGCGCAGGACGGCGTCTTCGACCAGCAGGGACAGGTGCGGTGGGGCACCTTCGCCGTCACCGGCACCTGGGACGGAAGCGCCTTCACCGTGACGAGCTCGATCCCCGGACCGCTCTACGACCCGATGATGCCGACGCCGGTCGAGCTGCCGGAGCCGACGGTCGACTACAGCGCCGCCGAGCTGGACGACATCTCCCGGGCGCTGTCCGAGGAGCTCCCCGGCTACCAGGGGTCCTACGCCGACGAGGCCGGGCACGTGCTCGTCGACGTCGTCTACGACGACGGGAGCCTGCAGGCCTACGCCGACGAGGCGTACGGTGACGGCGTGGTCGTCGTCAACGGTGCCCTGCTCGAGGCATGAGGTCCGTCGCAGCGGCGGCCGCAGCGCTGGCGCTCTCGGTCCTCGCCGCCGGTTGCGGGAGCGAGACCGGCGCCTCGACCGCGACGTCGCCGTCACCGGCCGTGGTGACGCCGACGAGCATCCCGACCGCGATCCCGCCGACGCGCGGTGAGGTGACGACGCTGGGGCCGGTCACGGTGATCGACGACGGCGACGGGCCCGAGCTGTGCCTGGGCGGGGTCCCGCAGTCGCTTCCTCCCCAGTGCGGCGGGCCGCGGCTGATCGGGTGGGACTGGGACGACCACCCTGGCGCCTACGAGGACGTCTCGGGCACGAAGTTCGGTGACTTCGTGGTGTCCGGAACCTTCGACGGGACCGACCTGACCCCGACCTCCGTGCTGGCGGGCGAGGAGTACGACGCACCTGCTCACCCCGACGACGACCCGTTCGTCACCGCCTGCCCCGAGCCCGCCGGAGGCTGGGTCGTCGATGCGTCGCGGGCCGGCCTGGCCGACGAGTCGCGCGCGTTCCGGGTCGCCTCGCGGCTCGACGACTTCGGCCACTCCTTCGTCGACCAGCCCTCGCTCGACGGGCTCAGCGACGAGGACGCCGAGCAGCAGGCCCTCGCCGAGCAGCAGGAGGGCGCCGTGTCGAGCGACATCGTCAACGTCTTCGTCACCGGTGACCCGGCCGTGGCCGAGGCGGCGATCCGGGAGGTCTGGGGAGGAGGGCTCTGCGTCGGCACCGCCGATCACACCCAGAGGTCGCTGCGCGCGATCCAGCGTGAGATGGACCGCGTCCCCGGGCTCCTCGGCAGCGGCAGCAGCAGAGGCGTGGTGGAGGTCGACCTGGTCTACGACGACGGCACCATCGCGGCGTGGCTCGACCGCGAGTACGGCGCCGGCACCGTCGTGGTGCAGAGCGCCGCCCTCGTGGACGTCGGCTGACCGGTGGGCTCCGGCTCGGCTCAGCCGGCCACCGACCCCGAGCCGTCGGCGGGCTCGAGGGTGAGGCTGACCGAGTTGATGCAGTAGCGGTCGCCGGTCGGCGTGCCGTAGCCGTCGGGGAAGACGTGTCCGAGGTGCGAGCCGCAGGCGGCGCAGCGCACCTCGGTGCGCTTCATCCCCATCGTGGAGTCGTCGAGGTACTCGATCGTGTCGGTCACCGGCTGGTAGAACGACGGCCAGCCACAGCCGGAGTGGAACTTGGTGTCGGACTCGAAGAGCGTGGCACTGCACGCCTTGCACTTGTAGACGCCCGTGGTCTCGGTGTCGGTCAGCTTGCCGACGAAGGCACGCTCGGTGCCGGCCTTGCGCAGCACCTGGTACTCCTCGGCGGACAGCTCCGAGCGCCACTGGTCGTCGGTCTTCTCCACGTCGTAGGCCATGCCCTCGAGCCTACGGGTCTCGGCCCAGCGGGCCGGCTTGCGGCTCCTGCGGAAGAGTGACACGGCCTCGAGACTAGCCCGGGCCCCGAGCCGGGCCACCCCGTCGGGGCATTGACGCGGTCAGTAGACAACTGTTCACTGGTTCCATGACGAGCACCACACCGGAGCGGCGTCCGCGCGTCTCGTGGGAGGGCTTCCGCAAGGCGGCCGACACTCTCACGACACCGTTGCTGCCCGACGACTACCTCACGCTGCTCAACCCGCTGTGGAGCTCACGCGAGCTGCGCGGACGCGTGGAGAAGGTGATCCCCGAGACCGAGGACGCCGCCACCCTGGTCATCCGTCCCGGCTGGGGCTGGCACTACGACCACCGCCCCGGTCAGTACGTCGGCATCGGCGTCCAGGTCGGCGGCAAGTTCCAGTGGCGCTCCTACTCGGTGAGCTCGGCGCCGAAGCGCTCGGGCCGCACGCTGGCGATCACGGTGCGGGCGATGCCGGAGGGCAAGCTCTCCGAGCACCTGGTCAAGGGGCTCTCTCCCGGCACCATCGTGCGCCTGGCCACGCCCCAGGGCGACTTCGTGCTGCCCGACCCGCCGCCTGCGCGGATGCTCTTCCTCGTCGGCGGCTCGGGCATCACCCCGGTGATGTCCATGCTGCGCACCCTCGACCGGCGCGGCACGATGGGCGACATCGTCCTGCACTACTCGTCCACGACGCCGGAGCGGATGATCTTCCGCGACGAGATCGCCGCCCTGCACGAGCGTCACCCCGGGCTGAGCTTCCACGCTCGGCACACCGACACCGACGGCATCTTCGAGCTCGCATCCAGCGACGCCGGCCTGGACGCGATCTGCCCCGACTGGCGCGAGCGGGAGACCTGGGCGTGCGGGCCCGGGCCGATGCTGGACGCGGCCGAGGCACACTGGGAGGAGGCCGGGATCGCCGACTCGCTCCACCTCGAGCGGTTCTCGCTCAGCCTCGGCGGCGACGGGGGCGAGGGCGGCAGCCTGAGCTTCCAGAACTCCGGCAAGAACATCGACGTCGACGGCGCCACGACCGTCCTGGAGGCCGGGGAGTCGGCCGGCGTCGGGATGCCCTACGGCTGCCGGATGGGCATCTGCCACACCTGCACCGTCACCAAGATCAGCGGCACCGTCCGCGACCTCCGCAACGGCGCGGAGTTCGACCAGCCCAACGAGCAGGTGCAGACGTGCGTGACCGTCCCGGTCGGGCCCTGCGTCCTGAACATCTGAGGAGACACCCATGGCCATCGCAGACGTCAAGGAGTACTGCCACCTCACGCCCGAGGAGGTCGAGCAGATCGGAGCCGAGCTCGACGCGATCCGCGCCGAGATCGAGGAGTCGCGCGGTGACGCCGACGCGGCGTACATCAACCGGGTCATCACGGTCCAGCGCTGGATGGCGGCCGCGGCCCGGATCGGGATGATCGTCAGCTCGCCGATGGACAAGAAGGTGCGCGGCCCCGTGCTGGCCGCGAGTGCCGTCTCCCTGGGGCTGGCCAAGATCCTCGAGAACATGGAGATCGGCCACAACGTCATGCACGGCCAGTGGGACTGGATGAACGACCCCGAGATCCACTCCTCCACGTGGGAGTGGGACACCGGCCAGCCGGCCGAGCAGTGGAAGCACAGCCACAACTACATCCACCACCAGTTCACCAACGTGCTCGGCTTCGACAACGACATCGGGTACGGCGTGCTGCGGATGGCACGCGAGCAGAAGTGGCACCCGGTCAACCTCGGCCAGCCCGTCTACAACGCGCTGCTGGCCAGCCTCTTCCAGTGGGGAGTCGCGCTGCACGACCTCGACCTCGAGGCGATCCGCAAGGGCAAGAAGGACCCGAAGGAGATGAAGCGGCAGCTCAAGCAGATCGCCAAGAAGGGCCGCAACCAGATCCTCAAGGACTACGTGCTCTACCCGGCGCTGTCGGGCAAGCAGTGGAGGTCGACGCTCAAGGCCAACGCGACCGCCAACGTGATGCGCAACGTCTGGTCCTACCTGATCATCTTCTGCGGTCACTTCCCCGACGGGGCTCTGCACTTCACCGAGGACGAGCTGGAGGACGAGACCAGGTCCGAGTGGTACCTGCGACAGGTCCTCGGCACGGCCAACTTCGAGGGCGGCAAGCTGCTGCACGTGATGAGCGGCAACCTCGGCTACCAGATCGAGCACCACCTCTTCCCCGACCTGCCCAGCAACCGCTACGCCGAGATCTCGGTGAAGGTGCGGGCTCTCTGCGACAAGTACGACATCCCCTACACGACCGGGCCGCTGCACCGGCAGTACGGCCAGGTGCTGCGGGTGATCCACAAGCTGTCGCTGCCCAACAAGCTGACGCAGGACGACAAGCCGCCGACCGGCAAGGACATCACCGTGGAGCACGGTCGCCGTCAGGACGAGGAGCGTCAGCAGCGCCGCCTCGAGCTCGGCGGCTGGTCGCGCTCGGCCTCGTGAGCAGGGTCGACGGCACCGTCCTGTTCGCCTGGGACGACGGTGCCCTGGTCAAGGCCAAGGTCACCCAGTGCGCGCTGTCGCGGGTGTGCGGGGCGTGTGGGGGGTCCCTGGCGCGCCCCGTCGCCTTCGTCGGCACGGCCGAGGAGGTGGGCCGCAACGCCTTCCACGCCCCGCCCCTGCACGAGGCCTGCGCAGCGGACGTACGGCGGCTGCTCGACCCCTCGTGGGAGACGGTGCTGACCGGGGGGTTCGAGTTCGTCCGCCCCGCCAAGCACGACGAGGACAAGCGACCGACGTTCGAGCCCAACTCGCTGCTCTGACCCGATCCTCACTGGCTGCCACGTCGGGTTGGCGTGCGAGCGCCACCACATCGCGACCGGTGGGGCCGCACGCACCGGGAGGGGTCAGAAGCCCGTCGCGCAGTAGGGCGCGGGCCCGCCGTCGGCCATCGCCGACCATTGCTCGAGGGCGCCGTCCTCACCGGCGACCCGTCCGGCGGCGGTCAGGGTCGCTACGTCGATCCCGCCCAGGTACAGAGCACCGAGCGTCTCCGCAGACAGGCGCACCTCGGCGGGCTCGTCGGTCGGCGCCACGTCGGCGCGACCTTCCGAGACGCTCACCCGCCACCTCCCGTCGGTCAGGCCCAGCGAGTCCTCGACCCCGAGGACGACCGTGCCGTCGCCGTACCAGGGGCGGGCCTCGAGCGCCGCGACGACGTCGAGGACGCGCAGCCACAGCAGGTCGTAGGCGCTGGTCGTGCGCACGACGCGGTGGTCGACCAGTGCCCAGTCGAGCGGGTCGACCTCCCGGTGGCGGCGGAAGCGCACCCGCTCGGTCAGGTCGACGTCGGCGAGGAAGCGCCACAGGGCGAGGTGAGCGGCATCGGTCAGGCCGACGAGGGCCTTCGCGTCGACGGTCCCGCGACCTTCGACCTGGCCGGCGTGCTCGTAGACGGCGAAGCCGTCGGCGGTGCCATGGGCGTCCAGGTGCACGACGACGCGCGACTTCTTGTTGGGACCGCCCGCGTCGAAGTCGTAGCGGCCACTCATGATGGGCTCGTAGAAGGCCGGCCAGGGGACGGCGCCGCGGGTCGCCGAGCAGTGCCGCTCCATGACCGCCCGCATCGTCTCCCAGGCGGCCTCGGGCTCGACGAGCTCCAGGCTGCCGTCGCCGACCGGGGGCTGTCGCAGCGCGAAGCGTGAGGTCACGTCGACCTCGACCACGCGCAGCCGGGTGGCCGGCCCGAAGCCGAAGCGTCCGTAGATCGCGCCCTCGCTGGCGGTCAGAGCAGCCAGAGCGAGGCCCTGCTGCTGGGCCCGTCGGAGGTCGTCGACCATCAGCCGACGCAGCAGGCCGCGGCGCCGGTGGGTCGGGCTCACCGTCACGTCGCTGATCATGTGCAGCGGCACCCGGTGCCCGGCTCCGACGTTGAGCTCACCGCCCCACGAGGCGTACGTCGCCACCGGCATCGCCGCGTCCCCGACGGCGACCGACGAGGGCCAGGCCCCCGTCATCCGGATGCCGTCGGCGCGGGTGGCCTCCAGCCAGTGTCGCTCGTGGTCCTCCGACAGCCGGCCCTCGTGGAAACCACGCAGGAGCGCCTCGTTCCACCCGCGGAGCAGGGCGGCCCGGTCGCCGTCGCCGTCCTCGGCGGTCAGGGTGTGGAAGATGAGTCCCGGGAGCTCGGTGGTGGTCACGGGCGCAACCTACGCGGAGCGGCCGCCCGGCACGAGTAGGTTTGCGGGCATGGCGAAGACCGCTGCGGCGCACGTGCAGGCCGGCGACCGCGAGGTGCGGGTGTCGAGCCCCGACCGGGTCATCTACGAGGCCACCGAGCGCACGCCCGAGGTGACCAAGCTGATGGTCGCCGAGTACGTCGTCTCGGTCGACGACGGGCTGATGCGGGCCCTGCGCGACCGGCCGACCGCCCTGGAGCGGTGGACCTCCGGCGTACGACCGGGCATGAAGCTGGCCACCGGGCCGCAGGACAAGGGCGCAGATGCCTTCTACCAGAAGCGGGTGCCCAAGGGGGCGCCCGACTACCTGGAGACGGTGGGGATCACTTTCCCCAGCGGGCGCACCGCCGACGAGATCTGTCCGACCGAGATCGCTGTACCCGTCTGGTGCGCGCACATGGGCACGCTCACCTTCCACCCGTGGCCGGTGCGGCGCGACGACGTCGACCACCCCGACGAGCTGCGCATCGACCTGGACCCCCAGCCCGGTACGTCGTTCTCCGACGCGGTCCGCGTGGCGGGGGTCGCCGACGAGCTGCTGCGCGAGCTGGGCCTGGTGGGCTTCGTGAAGACCTCGGGCAACCGGGGCGTGCACATCTATGTGCGCATCGCACCGCGCTGGGAGTTCGCCGAGGTGCGCCACGCCGCGATCGGCTTCGGTCGCGAGCTGGAGCAGCGCGACGAGCAGGTCACGACCGCGTGGTGGAAGGAGGAGCGCGGTGAGCGGATCTTCGTCGACTACAACCAGAACTGTCGCGACCGCACGATCGCGTCGGCGTACTCGCTGAGACCGATCGCGGGCGCGCCCGTGTCGACCCCGATGACGTGGTCGGAGCTGGCCGGCGTCACCGACCCCGGCGAGTACCACCTCTTCTCGGTCCCCGACCGGCTCGCGGACGGCGACCCGTGGGCCGGCATCGACGAGACCCACCACTCGCTCGAGCCACTGCTCGACCTGTGGGAGGCGCAGGTGGCCGAGGGGCACGGCGAGCTGAACTTCCCGCCCGACCACCCGAAGATGCCCGGCGAGCCGCCGCGGGTGCAGCCGAGCAGACGCGTCGCCGAGCACTGGGACGACGAGGGCAACCGGGTGGACTAGCGCTTCGAGTAGCCTCGCGGTCGTGGTCAAGCTCCTCATCGTCACCGGCTCCGGACGCAGCGGCACCAGCTCGGTCGCCGGGACCCTGAAGCGCCTCGGCTTCCACATTCCGCAGCCCGAGGTGCCCACCGACGACAACAACCCGCGCGGCTACTACGAGCCGCTGTGGGTGGCCGACTTCCACAAGTACTGGCTCAACGACCTGCCGGTGCGCACCATCGACACCCGCCCGAACGCCGGTGACCTCGCGATGGACTCGGTGACCCCGGAGCGCGAGGAGGAGCTGCGCGTCTGGCTGGCCGCCGAGCTCGCGCCGTACGACGACGGGGCGGTCGTGGTGGTCAAGGAGACCCGCGCCTACTGGGTCTACCCGCTGTGGCAGCGCGTCGCCGAGGCGACCGGGGCCGAGGTCTCGAGCCTCACGATGCTGCGCCACCCCACCCAGGTGGTGCGCTCGCGCGACTCGGCCTACCTGGCCGACAAGAGCGACGAGCTGCGCCGCAAGCGCGAGGTCGCCAACGTCGCGGCGTGGATGAACTCGATCTTCGTCACCGAGCGCGCCACTCGCGACAACCCGCGTGCCTTCGTGCCGTACTACGACCTGATCGGCGACTGGCGCGCGGCGATGACCCGTGCCTGCGGGCAGCTCGGCCTCGACCCCGGTGACCTGACGGCGCCGCACGACGTCGACGACTTCCTGACCACCTCGCTCAACCGGTCCTCGGACTCGTGGGACGGCCTGGCGGTGCCCGACGACCTACGGGCGCAGGCCGAGGCGACCTGGGCCGCGGCGACGACGCTCGTCGAGACCCCCCACGACGAGGCCGCGATGGCCGAGCTCGACCGGCTCGCGGCCGACTACGCGGCGTACTTCGAGGTCGCCGCGGCGATCGCCAACGACGAGACCGCGATGCACGTCGTCCGCACCAAGCGCGACCACGAGGGCCGGCTGCGCGAGAAGACCAAGCGGGTCGAGCGGCAGGCCGGCCGGATCAAGGCGCTCGAGGCCGAGGTCGAGTCGCTGCGGGTGGGCGGCGGCGCGAAGGCGCGGATCAAGGCCCTGCTCGGTCGCTCCTAGGCGTCCAGCTCCCAGGGGGCGGCGACCGGGTAGTAGCCCTCGAGGAAGTCGCGCAGCACGACCTCGAGCCGCTCGGGTCGCAGGGCGTGGTCGTGGTGGTCAGCCAGGCAGATGACGTCCTGCTCGCGCGACGCCAGGGCGTGCAGGCGCCGCTCGAGGTCGGCGTTGCTCAGGTCGACGTAGGCGAGGTCCACCGGCTGGACGAAGGCGGTGCCGGTGAGCAGTCCGAAGTGCTGGGCCAGCGAGCTGAGGGGGGAGACGTCCGTGGCGCTGCGGAACGGCGAGTGGGCGGTGGCGTCGAGAGCTCCGGGGAAGCGCTCGTGCAGCGCCTCGATGACCGAGACCCGGTGGGGGTACGGCGCGTGCGGCAGCGTGTGGGTCAGGCTCGCGCCGAAGGCGTCGGCGAGCAAGGCGCGGTTGTTCCAGGCCGCCTGCAGGAACGGCGGCGCCGCCTCGTCGTCGCCCAGGTCGGCCGTCACCGACGAGAGGGCGACGGCCGTCAGTCCGGACGGGCTGAAGAAGCGCTCGGGGCGGGTCGGACGCGCGAGCATGGTGTCGTCGTTGAGGTAGACGAAGTGCTCGGCGAGGCCGTCGATGCGGTGCAGGGCGGTCTCGATGGCGTGGGAGTTGAAGGTCGGCAGCGCCTCGGGCGGCAGGAGGTCGCGGTGGTCGACCAGGTTGATCCGCGGGTGGTCCGCGTCGAGCCAGTCGGGGCGCTGCCCGGCGGTGACGAGGTGGACGCGACGCACCCATGGCGCGAAGAGGTGGAGGCTGCGCATCGCGTAGCGCAGCTCCCCGTGGTCGAGGAAGCGCGCGCGGCCGCTGGCCTCGCGACGGTGGGCGGTGTCCTCGGCGGTGCCGAGGCTCGCGAGTCGGCGCTCGCGGGCGTCGTCCCAGACGGGGTCGGCGCCGTCGACCCAGGTGAGCACCACGTCGATCGGGAAGCGACACTCGGTGATCGTCGGAGCGGTCATCAGCGGCACCGTCGGCACCTCCACCCCGTGCACGTCGGCGGGGACCAGGCTCCTGAGCGTCGCGGCACCGATCCGCGTGGCGTAGGGATTCGGTCCCGGGGCCACGAGACCTCCCGCGGCGTCTGGCTCCCAGAGCTCCACGCGCACGCCGCAGTCGGCGCCGAGGAGGCTGGCGGCACCATCCACCTCCGGCCACGGCTCGACGTACAGGGTCTGGGTCATGCCGTGGCGCAGGTCGGCGGCCAAGGTCGCGACCGGGCCACGTCGCTCGTGCCAGCCGTGCAGGGCGGGGTCGCGCAAGGAGAGGTACGGCGCGCCGGGTGCGGCGGCGAGGGCGTCGAGGAAAGCGGTGCGTCGCCCGATCGGCAGGACGACGACGGGCTCGGGGTGCTCGTGGGCCGGGATCACCAGCCACGAGCCGGGGGCGGCCCGCAATGCCGCGACGGCACAGGTCTGCAGGGCGTGCTGCCGAGCCTGGGCCGGGGTGACACCCTCCAGGCCGGTCAGCCCGGCGGTGCCCGGTGTCGGGGGCTGGTCGCCGGCGCGGGTGGGTGGCTCGGCGGCACGAGCCGCGAGTCGGCCGCGACCGGCCCGCCGTACGACGGCGTCGTCGAAGATGCCGAGCCACCGCTCGGCCAGGGCTCCGGCCTCCCAGGCGCGCGCGGTCTGCAGGGCTCCGGCGCCGAGGCGTCGGCGCAGGTCGTGGTCGGTGGCCACCCAGCGGAGTGCTGCGGCGAGGCCCGGGACCGACTGCGGCCCGACGAGCAGGCCGTTGACCTCGTGGTCGATGATCTCGCGCGGCCCGGACGGGCAGTCGAAGCTGACGGCCGGCACACCGGCGGCCATCGCCTCCTGCAGGACGAGCGGGTAGCCCTCGGCCCGTGACGAGAGCGCGGCGATCGAGGCCTTCGGCCATTCCGCCGCCAGGTCGGGGAGGCTGCCAGGCAGCTCGACGCGGTCCCACAGGTCCCGCTTGCGGATCTGGCGCACCAGCTCGCCCCGGGTCGGGCCGTCGCCGCAGATCCGCAGCCGCCAGTCGGGCAGGTCGTCGGCGACGAGCGCGAAGGCCTCGACCAGCTTGACGAACTGCTTCTCCGGCACCAGGCGCCCCGCGGTCATGATCACCGGCGACTCGAGCGCCGCGCGCGGGGTGAAGCCGAGCGGGAGCGGGTTGGGCATCACCACGGTGGGAGGCGTGAGAGCGCCGAGCCGATCGTGCAGCCACTCCTCGATCGTGGGCGTCAGCAGGGCCACGACGTCCGCGCGGGGCGCGAAGGCGAGCAGCGGCTCGAGCCCGGAGGTGCGGTCGTTGGAGGAGCGGTGCTCCTGGTGGACCACGACGACGGAGTCGGGCGTGAGCGTGATCGCGCAGGCCAGCAGCCCCGGGGTGACGGTGACCAGGACGTCGGACTCGAGCCGGGGCAGGCGCTGCTCGAGGGCGAGGTCGGTGGCCGCGGTGAACTGGGCGTCCCAGCGCGCCGGCACCAGGGAGGACTCCTGGGCCTGTCGCTCGTCCGACCGGGGCTCGCGGACGTCGACCAGGTACTCGACCGCGATGCGGGGGTCGAGGTCGTAGTGCGGCGCGTCGGCGCTGCGTGTGACGCTGAGGATGCGGACGTCGTGCGCTCCGTCGTCGGCTGCCGCCAGGGCGTTCGCCTGGGTGATCGCCGAACGACTGGTGCCGCCCATGCCGTCGAGGTTGAAGACCAGGAAGCCGATCCTCACGCGTCGTCACCGTCCTCGCCGAAGACGCGGACCTGCAGCAGACCCGCGCGCGACCAGGGGAGCCGCAACAGTGGGCGATCGTCCTCGGGGTGGTCGATCTGGGGGAGCGGGGCACCGCTGCGCGGGTCGGCGAGGTCGTTGTCGCGGCGCCGGACCGGACGCCAGTGGCCCGTGGAGCCCGTCACGGCCGGCCGGGTGATCGGCGCGAGCCCGGCCAGGCTCTCGCGGGTGATGGTCACGACCTCGCCGGCGACCGGCCACGAGACGAGCGGACGGTCGTCGTCGTCGAGCACCGCCAGCTCTCGACCGGCGCCGGTCAGGGTGACCTCGAGCGCGTCGTCCAGCCGCCGTACGGCGAGCAGGCTCGCGGCGGCGGGGAGCAGGGTCGTCCGGACCCGCAGCGTCCCGTCGGGGCTGCGGACCAGGGTGTGCTCGGTGCGGTCGTCACGGCTGGGTCGCACGGCGGCGCGGGGGAGTGGTGGCGTCAGCAGCGCGACGGGGTCCTGGCCCGGCGACACCAGCACCACGTCGTAGCGGTTCTCGGCGCCGTCCAGCCCGCTCAGGTGGATGCGGGCGGCGAGATACGCAGACTGGTCGGTGACGTCCTCGACAGCGACGTCCAGCACCTCCGCCGTGTCGGCACGGCGCAGCGCGAGCCGGCCCGGCCGTGCCGGGACCGCCACCCACAGCAGGTGGCCGTCCAGGATCGCGGCGAAGGAGGCGGCAGGGGGCTCGCTCGACCGGCCCGAGCGTCGGCGCAGGGCCAGCTTCACAGCGTCAGAGACCCTCGGCCTGCTCGTCGAAGGTCTGGTGCTCGAGCAGGTGCAGCACGGGGACGCCGAGCTTGCGCCGGGCCTGCGAGGTCCAGTCGAGGTGGAAGAACTCCGTCACGACGTGGGGGCGGGTGAGCACGATCGCCTCGCGACCACCGATGGCGGCGACCTTGGCAGCGAGCTCGTCGGCGGGGGGTCCGCTGACCAGTGCGCTGTCGCCCACCATGGCTCCGGCGCGCTCGAGGGCGGCGACGGTGTCGTGCAGCTCCTGCTCGGTCCGGCTGCGGGCGTGCTCCTCGACGGCGTCGAGGTCGACGTCGGCCATCGGCATGGCCGGGGCGGCGAGCATCTCGCCGCCGGACAGTGAGCCGAGGGACGCCTCGACGCGGGCGGCGGCGTCGTCCACGGGCAGCAGCACGTGGTAGCGCACGGGCTCGTCGATGGACTCGTGCAACGAGCGCACCTGCACGGCGTCCTGGTCGCTGAGTCGCTGCTCCACGAGCAGGACCACCACGTAGCTGGGGGCTGCTGCGGACGGGGGGCCGTCAGGGGTATCTGGGGTGTTGGTCATCGTCACTCTCCTCCGGACAGGACACTAGCGAGGTCGTAGGAGACAGGTTGCTCCAACTGGTCGTAGCCGCACGACGCGGGCTCACGGTCGGGTCTCCACCGCTTGAAGTGGGCGGTGTGGCGGAAGCGTCGCCCCTCCATCGCGTCGTACTTCACCTCGAGCACCCGCTCGGGACGCAACGGGGTGAACGACAGGTCCTTGCCGGCGCTCCAGCGGCTCTGGGTGCCGGGTGCGCGGTCCGGGTTCGCGATCGCCCACTCCTGCCACTTCCCCCACGGGTGGTCGGAGATGTCGCAGACCAGGGGCTGGAGCTCCTCGATGAGCTCCGCGCGCCGGGCCGCGGTGAAGCTGGCGCTGACGCCGACGTGCTGCAGCTCGCCGTCGGCGTACAGACCCAGCAGGAGGCTGCCGAGCAGCGGCCGCTCTGGCGTGCTCGTCTTGTGCTCGCGATAGCCGGCCACCACCACGTCGGCGGTGCGCTCGTGCTTGACCTTCATCATCGTGCGGCCGTTCTCGACGTACGGCGCCCCGAGCGGCTTGGCGATCACACCGTCGAGTCCGGCTCCCTCGAACTGGTGGAACCACTCCTCCGCAAGGGCCGGGTCCTCGGTGGTGCGGGTCAGGTAGCAGGGCCCGTCGAGCCCGCCGAGCGCCTCCTCGAGCGCCGCACGACGCTCGCCGAACGGCCGGTCGACGTACGACGTGTCGCCCAGCGCGAGCAGGTCGAAGGCCACGAAGCTGGCCGGGGTCTTCTCGGACAGCATCGTGATCCGCGACTCGGCCGGGTGGATCCGCTCCTGGAGCACCTCGAACTGCAGCCGCGGTCCGATCGCCACGAAGATCTCGCCGTCCAGCACGCAGCGCTCGGGCAGCTGCTCGCGCGCGGCGGCGACGAGCTCGGGGAAGTAGCGGGTCAGCGGCTTGGTGTTGCGGCTGGTGAGCTCGATCTCGTCGCCGTCCTTGAAGACCAGGCAGCGGAAGCCGTCCCACTTCGGCTCGAAGCTCAGACCGGTGATCTCGGCGACGGTGTGCTTGCCCGGGTCGGGCACGCCGGTGACCGCCTTGGCGAGCATCGGGCGCACGGGTGGCATCACGGGCAGGTCCACGAGCCCAACCTAGACGCCCGCGGGAGGAGCCGGCCCCCGGCGCGACGGGAATCGACGAAATGGCCCCGAGGGACTGCTTCCAGGGGCCATTTCGTCGGTTCCCGCGTGGGGCAGGCGTCGGTGAGACCGCAGCCGTCTGCGCCCAGGGCGACAGGGGCACTAAAGTGAGCGCCCTATCCCCGGTTGGTCTGCCGGCAGGGCCCGCCTGACTTTGAATCAGGACTAGCGACGATGGTTCGACTCCATCCCGGGGAGCAGGTGCTGACGCACGATCTGGATCGAGGAGCCCGACCATCGTCGGCAGACTGCCGGGGCCCGGTTCCACTCGCCGCGGCGAGCGCGCGGACGACTCCGGGGCGCGGCGGACCCGCCGCCCACCCGTCCTCCTCGCCGGCTGTCTCCTGGCGGGTCCGGGGTGGGGCCGGTGCACGTCGCGGCGCCCACGCGCGACGCATACTGAAGGGGTGCGAGTCCCCTTTCGCCGAACGCCGACCCCCAGCGGCCAGACCGACCCTCCCGGCCCCCAGCCGCGGCGGCGGTCGCGCCTGCTCGTGTGGGCGAGCGCCGGGGCCGTGGGGATCCTGGCGGTCGGAGGGATCGTGTGGTCCGTCCAGCACGACTCCGGGGACGGCCCTGCGGCAGCGAAGGGGGCGCCGGCGTCTCCGATCCCGCGCACCGGGCCCGACCCGGAGTTCCGGATCGAGATCCCGCCGCTGAGACCGACGCCTACCCCCGAGCCGAAGCCCCGCATCCAGGCGGGCTCGCCGGAGCGCCTGCTCATCCCGAGCCTCGGCGTCGACAGCGCGATCGTGCCGATCACCGCACCAGGTGGGACCCTGACGCCGCCGGCCGACGCCCAGCAGGTGGGCTGGTGGTCGCCGGGAGCCGAGCCGGGCGCGAGGACGGGGAGCGCGCTCGTCACCGGGCACACGCTCAGCCGGGGTGGAGCGGCCCTCCAGGACCTGGAGACGCTCGAGGTCGGCGACCGGATCGCCGTACGGACAGTCAACGGCCGGATCGGCTACCGCGTCCGCGACGTGCAGGTCTTCGACAAGGGCCGGGTCGCCGAGCGCGCCACCGAGCTCTTCAGCCAGACCTCGCCGGGCCGGTTGGTGGTCATCACGTGCGAGGACTACGACGGGTCGGTCTACCTCTCCAACGTGGTCGTCACCGCGAAGCCGATCGGCACCACGGCCGGCTGACCTCGGGCCTCTGCCCGGCGGTCGCGCGAGCAGTGACGGCTCTGGCGCGCGGCCGACTCGTGAGTAAGGTGGCTCGTCATGGGGAAGGAGCGGCCGTGTCGCGCCCCGTCGCCGAGGATCGTGGCCATCGGACAGGCAGCCGCTCGACTCCACCCCCACTTCCAGGAGCCCGCGTGAGCAGCAGCAACCTGACCGTCATCGTCCTCGCCGCCGGTGGTGGCACCCGGATGCGTTCCAAGACGATGAAGGTCCTGCACCCCATCGGCGGACGCAGCATGATCGGCCACGTCCTGGCCGCCGTGCAGGCGATGCAGCCCGAACGCGTCGTGGCCGTGGTCGGCCACCAGCGCGACCAGGTCGGCCCCCACATCACCAGTCTGATGCCCGAGGCCGTGCTCGCGGTCCAGGACGAGCAGCAGGGCACCGGCCACGCCGTCCGGGTCGCCGTCGAGGCGCTCACCGTCGGATCCTCGGACGGTCAGCCGGGTACGGCGCTGCGCGGCACCGTCGTCGTGGCGTACGGCGACACCCCGCTGCTCACGGGTGACTCGCTGCGCTCCTTCGCGGCCGAGCACGAGGCGGCGCAGTGTGCGGTCAGCATCTTGAGCGGCATCGTGGCCCGGCCGTTCGGCTACGGCCGCGTGGTGCGTGACGAGGACGGCGACGTGCTCGCCATCGTGGAGGAGAAGGACGCGACGCCGCAGCAGCGCGAGATCGCGGAGATCAACTCCGGCATCCTGGCCTTCGATGCCGAGTTCCTGGCCGAGGCGCTGCCTCGCATCGGCAACGACAACGCCAACGGCGAGTACTACCTGACCGACACCGTGCAGCTGGCGCGCGACGCCGGCCTGACCGTCGGCGCCTACCCGATCGACGACGTCATGCAGACCGAGGGCGTCAACGACCGGGTCCAGCTCGCCGCCCTCGCCCGCGAGCACAACGACCGGATCGTCACCCGCTGGATGCGCGAGGGCGTCACGATCATCGATCCGACGACCACCTGGATCGACTCCGACGTCGTGCTCGAGCGCGACGTCACGATCCTGCCCGGCACCCAGCTGCTGGGGGTCACCGTCGTCGCGGAGGACGCCGTGATCGGGCCGGACACCACCCTGAAGGACTGCGAGATCGGCGCCGGTGCGCGCGTCGTGCGTGTCCACGGTGAGCTGGCCGTCGTCGGGGCGTCGGCCGAGGTCGGCCCCTTCTCCTACCTGCGCCCCGGCACCAGGCTGGGCAGCGAAGGCAAGATCGGCGGCTTCGTCGAGACCAAGAACGCCGTGATCGGCGACGGGGCGAAGGTGCCGCACCTCTCCTACGTCGGCGACGCCGACATCGGGGAGGGCACCAACATCGGTGCCGGCACGATCTTCGCCAACTACGACGGTGTCGCCAAGCACCGCACGCGCATCGGCAGGCACGCCAAGACCGCCTCCAACAACACGTTCGTGGCGCCGGTCGAGGTCGGCGACGGTGCCGCGACCGGAGCCGGCACCGTCGTACGGCGCGACGTCCCGGCGGGCGCGCTGGCGGTCAGCGCCGGACCCCAGCGCACGATCATGGGGTGGGCGTTGCGGCGCCGCGCGGGCACACCGCAGGCGCACGCCGCCGAGGCAGCCGGTGCCCCGCGCGAGGAGGCGCCGGGTGAGGCGTCTCACGATACCGACCCGGGGTGATGCGACCGGCAGGACATGGGCGAGACTGACCGGTGCATCGAGCCACACCCAGCAACCACCCAGGAGCAGCGCGTGACGGGCATCCAGAAGACCACCGAGAAGAACCTCATGGTCTTCACCGGACGGGCCCACCCCACCCTGGCGACCGAGGTCAGCGACCTCCTCGGCACCCCGCTGGTGCCGACGTCGGCCTACGAGTTCGCCAACTCCGAGATCTACGTGCGCTACGAGGAGTCGGTGCGCGGCTGCGACGCCTTCGTCATCCAGAGCCACACCGCGCCGATCAACGAGTGGATCATGGAGCACCTGATCATGGTCGACGCGCTCAAGCGCGCCTCGGCCAAGCGGATCACGGTCGTGATGCCTTTCTACGGCTATGCCCGCCAGGACAAGAAGCACCGCGGTCGTGAGCCGATCTCGGCGCGGCTGGTCGCCGACCTCTTCAAGACCGCCGGCGCCGACCGGCTGATCTGCGTCGACCTGCACGCCGACCAGATCCAGGGCTTCTTCGACGGCCCCGTCGACCACCTGATGGCGCTCCCCGTCCTGGCCGACTACGTCAAGGGCAAGTACGGCGGGCAGGCACTCGCCGTCGTGTCGCCCGACGCCGGCCGGATCAAGGTCGCCGAGCGCTGGTCGGCCCGCCTGGGTGGCGCACCGCTGGCCTTCATCCACAAGTCCCGCCGTATCGACCGCCCCAACGAGACGGTCGCCAACCGCGTGGTCGGTGACGTCAAGGACCGCATGTGCGTCCTGGTCGACGACATGATCGACACCGGCGGCACGATCGTGAAGGCCGCCGACGCGCTGATGGAGGAGGGTGCGGCCGGTGTCATCATCGCCGCGACCCACGCGCTGCTCTCCGACCCGGCCGTCGAGCGGCTCAAGAGCTCCCCGGCGACCGAGATCGTGATCACCAACACCTTGCCCCTGGCCGATGACAAGGAGTTCGACAAGCTCACCACGCTGTCGATCGCCCCCCTGGTGGCCCGGGCGATCCGCGAGGTATTCGAGGACGGTTCGGTCACCTCGATGTTCGACGGCCACGCGTAGTCCCGGTTAAATTTCCCCCTGGTCCAGACCGGTGGGTTACCCTCCTCGCGGCTTGGGTAAAGGGCCCTGCGAGCGCAGGTGGACCGCCTGCCGTCGAGCAGTCGTCGCGTCGATCGGATCGGGATAGTGAGCATGGGGTCGGACAACCGCCACAAGCACGTCAGGGGAGCCCGCGCGGCCACCGGTCGCTGGGGAGCGCGCGGGGGAGTCGCCCTGCTGGCGCTGTCCCTGCTGGGCACCGCGACGATCACGAGCTCCGCCTCGGCCACCGCCGGGCGAGCGCCGCAGTCCCTGGCTGCTGCGGACGACGATCCGCAGCGCGTCCTGCAGTCGGTCTCGGTCGGCGTGGGCCCCGACGGAAGCATCACCGGCATCGACAGCACCAGCATCAGCAAGACCGACTCGTCGGACCTGACGACCGCCGACGAGAGCTTCGATCCCGCGTCGGTGGCCGGCGACCTCCCGGTGCGGATCCTGACGTCGTACCGCCTGGGCGAGCGCTCGGGCACCGACCTCAGCGAGATCGTCGGCGAGAGTGGTCGTGTCGAGATCGAGGTCGTGGTCCAGAACACCACGGTGCGTCCGCAGAGGCTCACCTACGACGTCGACTCCACCGAGCGCAGCCAGTTCGCCCTCGTCGGCGCTCCCCTCACCGTCGTCGCGACCGCCGACCTCGGTGAAGCCGGCTTGGCCCGGGTGGTGACCGACGACGGCGGGAACGCCGCCTCGGAGGCCGCGACCAACGGCGTGCTCAGCCGGGGCGAGGACGACAGGGTCAAGGTCCAGTGGGCCAGCCTGCTGGCGCCGCCGCGCCTCAGCCCGAGCGCGACGTTCCGCCTGGTGCAGGAGACGGAGAGCTTCGAGGTCCCCACCTTCGACGTCAACGTCCAACCGGGCCTGGTCACCGACACCTCGGTGCAGAACCTCCTCGAGTCCGCCTTCTCCGACGAGGCAGGCAGCACGCTGCGGCTCGAGGGCCGCACGATCGCGTTGATCGGCCAGGTGACCGGCGCGCTCGAGGTCGCCTCCAACGGGCTCTCCGACATCGAGCAGCTGCTCGACACCTCGGCCCGCACGATCGGGCAGCGCACGATCGCCGACCTCACCGGCAGCTCCGACCGGATCACCACGGAGCTGAGCGGCCTGGCCAAGGACCTCGGCACGCTCAACGACGACATCGACTCCCAGCTCAGGACGACCCAGTCCTCCACCCTGAGCCAGCTGGAGAACACCGTCGCGGCGATCAAGAAGCGTCTGGGCGACCCGACGACGACACCCGAGCCGAAGCCGATCAAGGTGACGGATTGTGCGTTCGACTTCACCGACAAGCTGTTCGGCTCCGACGCCACCGTCTACGCCCAGCTGTTGCGGGTCAAGGCCCAGCTGACCGCCATCGGTGGGGCGTCGCAGAAGTGCGCCGGAGTGCTCGCCGAGGACCTGCGCGAGGCGATCGGCTCCACGGATCCCGGCTACACGTGCGAGGCCGCCTCCGAGGCCCTGATCTGTGCCCTGGGGCAGACCAGCCTGAGCATCGAGCAGAAGGCGGTCGACCTCTCCACGGTCGGGACCAACGTCGCCGACCGGTTCGACGCCGACCGGCTCCTGGACGTGCGCTCCGGTGTCGACGACCTCAACGAGACGGTCGGCGGCCTGCAGAGCACCGCGCGAGGGCTGGCCAACGGCAGCTCGTCGCTCGACCCGTTCCTCGAGCGCCTCGGCGAGCTGCAGGGCGGCCTGACCGACCTGCAGGCCGCCCTGCAGCCGGGCTCGTCCAACGGCATCCCGGCCCAGCTCGCGGCGATCAACACGCAGGCCCGCATCGCCCAGGGCGCCCTCGGGGCCGGCGCCGGTGGTGGCTCGGTGAGCCAGCAGGCCCAGGACGCAGCCGAGCGTGCCTGCGACATCGCCGACCCGGTGCCGGCCGCCCCGCGCCCGGTCGACGACCAAGGAGCCTCGGAGTCGACCGACCCCCCGCCCACGCCGACCGTCGACCTGCGCGAGGAGGTCAGCGCCCTGCTCGTCGGGCGCACCTGCGCCGGGGGCAACACCGCCGTCCCGAGCGGGTACGGCGGCGTCTCGGTCGCCGAGCGCGCGGACTCGGCCCTCGGAGCGGTCAACGAGATGGTCGGCCTCTCCGACCTCTCCGACCCCGCCAACCCGGTCAACCAGCAGCTCAGCGACCTGCGACTCTCGGTCGGTGACCTGCTCACGCTGGTGATCGGCCTGATCACCGACGACGGTGCCGGTCTCAAGGGCCGGGTCAAGGCGCTCGCCGACAGGCTCGACGCACTGGGCGTCGGCACCGACACGCTGCCCAGCGGTACGGCGTGCCCCGCCGCCACCGACGACGACGAGGACGCCCTGACCGCGCTCAACCGCTCCTTCGGCCGGCTCTACTGCAAGCAGGTCGGGCTGGAGAGCTACATCGCCGACCAGTTCAGCAACGCCGGGACCGTTCTCGGGGACGTGCAGGACGACTTGGCCGACGGCCAGGAGGACGCCGACTCGGCCCGCACGTCCGCCCAGGACACCGTGGACAGCACGACCGAGCAGCTGAGCAAGCGCCTGGACAAGGCCGGCAACGCGCTGCGGACCAAGGGTGCCAGGGAGATCGCCGCTCAGCGGCGTCGGCTCGACACCGAGGTCAAGACGGTGACCCAGCTGCTCAGCGACAACATCAAGAGCGCGGTCTCACTCATCGACAGCCGCGTGCGCACCGCCAACGGCAACCTCGGCGAGTCCCAGCAGCGTCTGGTCAGCGACCTGGCCCGCGTGCTGACCGACATCGGCAGCCGGGACGGCTCCGGACTGCTCGGTGCCCTGGCGAGCGGTGCGAGCGAGACGAGCCTGGCCAACGAGTCGATCGTGCGCGTCAGCAACACGGCCAGCGCGTTCCGCAACCTGCGTAGCGCCGCGATGGAGGACACCCTCCTCCAGCAGGCGCAGCTCGCGCGGTCCCTCGAGCTGCAGCAGGAGCTGCCCGCCTTCGGCCTCGAGCTGCCCGCGGGGAGCCGCTTCGTGTCGGTCTTCTCCTTCCACGTGGGTCAGCGGTGACGCGAGGCCTTCGACGCGACGTGCTCGAGCACCACGGGGGCCGCGGGACCTGCCGGGGCCGCAGTCTCGTGGGCCGCAGCCTCGTCGGTCTGGCGGCACTGAGCCTGGCCGTCGCCGGCTGCTCGGGCTCCGACGACGAGCCCGGTGCCGGGTCCCCCGGTGACGGATCGGCGATCTCGCCGCAGCCCGTGGGCGTCGCCAACGCCGGCACGGCGCAGGCGCCGCTGCGGGTGGGCGTCGTGGTCTCGCTGACCTCGGACCCCGGTCAGGGCCAGGACTGGCTCGACGGGGCGGAGGGCGCCCGGGTCGCGGAGTACCGCCTCGACCAGGGCGGCGGCGCCGTGGACCTCGAGGTCCTCGACGACCAGGGCACGGCCAACGGAGCGATCACCGCTGTCGAGCAGCTCGTGGAGTCGGGGGTCGCCGGCATCGTGCTGGCCACGGACGGCGACCACGTGCAAGGAGCGCTGGAGTCCTCGGCGGCTTCGGAGACCCCGGTCCTGCTGCCCTACTACCGCGGGTCGGGAGGGCTGCCGGCCCATGCGTTCCGCACGGCGCCGACCGAGGACGACGTCGACGCGGCGTTGCTCGCCGCACTGGGGGAGCAGGGCCTCGACAAGCCCTTCGTGCTGACCGCCGACGGCCTCTCGGCCGACGGTGTCGGCTCCGCCGACGCCCTGGCCTATCGCGGCAACAACGTCGAGAAGCTCGCCCGCCGGATCACGGTCGCGCGTGGCAACGGGCGGATCGACTCGGTCGTCATCGCCGCTGCCGCGGCGACGCAGGCCGAGATCGTCAGTGCCCTGCGCGGCCGGCTGGAGGACCTGCCGATCGTGCTGACGCCCGAGGCGCAGACCCCGACCTTCGCCACGTCGCTCGACACCGAGGCGGGCACCATCGCCTCCCGCTTCTCCAGCGCCGGAGTGGACGCCTCCGACGCGACCACGATGACCAGCAGCCCGGCCGCCGACGCCGTGGCCGCCTACTTCGCCGCGCTGCGCCTGGCCGCCGGCGACGACGCGGTCACCGACCTCTTCGGTGACGGCCCCTTCTCCGACGCCGCGGGGGAGGCCGACATCGCGAGTCATGACGCCGTGATCGCGATCGCCGCGGCCGCGGCCGCAGCGGAATCGCTCGAGCCCGCAGCCGTGCTCGAGTCCCTGGGCGGACTGACGGTCTCGACGACGGACGGGCTCGCCGGCCCGGACCTCGACTTCTCGGACTCCGACACGCTCGCCGATTCCGCCGTCGTACCGTTGCTCGCGACGGTGCAGGATCCGGGCGTGCGGCCGCCGGTCGCCGACGGTGGCGCGCGACTCTTCTGGTTCGCGCTCGACCCCGGGTCCCGCTGACGGCCGAGGCCACCTGACGGAGGTGTTGCGTGGAGGGCCCCAACGCACTGGGGAGCCGCTACGAGCTCGAGCAGAAGCTCGGGGTCGGCGCCATGGGCGAGGTCTGGCGCGCCCTCGACCGGCGCAGCGGTCAGCGCGTGGCCGCGAAGGTGCTGCGGGCCGAGTTCGCCCGCGACACCGACATCGTCACCCGCTTCATCCAGGAGCGCTCGATCCTGATGGGGCTGACCCACCCCAACATCGTCCGCGTCCGCGACCTGGTCGTGGAGGGCGAGCGCCTGGCCATCGTGATGGACCTGATCGAGGGCGGGGACCTGAGGCACCACCTGCGTGAGCACGGGCCCATCGCCGCCGACCACGCGGTGCCGCTGGCCTGCGTCGTCCTCGATGCCCTCGACTCCGCGCACCAGTCCGGCTGCCTGCACCGCGACGTCAAGCCCGACAACGTGCTGCTCGTCGACGGAGACGTGGCCCGGCCCCAGAACCTCCGGCTCTCGGACTTCAGCATCGCCCGGCTCGCGCACGACTCGACCGTTCAGTCCACGGGCCTGCTCGGCACCCCCAACTACATGCCGCCCGAGCTGTTCCGGGTGGGTCAGTTCAGTGCCGCCTCCGACGTCTACGCCACGGGGATCCTGCTCTACGAGATGCTCGGCGGACGCACTCCGTTCGCGGGCTCCGGAACCGCCCACACGATGGGCAACCGGCACGTCTCGTCCCTGCCTCCCCGGCTCCCCGTCTCGGAACCGTTGTGGGCCGCGATCGAGCAGATGCTGGCCAAGGACCCGCGCGACCGGCTGCGCGCCGCCGCGACGGCGAGCCTGTTGCGTGGCCTGCCGAGCGACGCCCTGGGTGCCGACGCGCTTCCGCTCCAGCCCGTGCCCGAGGTGTGGGAGGACGTCGCGCAGACGGTCGTACGGCGTCCGGCGTCGGCGGGCCCCTCGGGACTCGGCAGCGAAGCCACCGAGGCACGGCGTGCCTCCGCCGCCCAGCCGACTTGGCCGCAGGGAGCGCCCGGGACGGACCCCGGCACCGGTTCCGGCGCGCCGACCACCGAGGGCGGGTCCGATCGGCGCAGTCAGGGCCCACCCCCCGAGCATCCGCCGATACCGCCCGCACGCCGGCGGGCTGCTGCGCCGACCCGATCGCGCTGGGTCCCGTGGGCGGCCGCTGCCGCTGCCGTCGTCCTGCTCGGGGTCGGTGGCATCACGTGGGCCACCGCGCGCGGCGGAGACTCCCCGCGTGAGGAGCCCACAGCAGAGCCGGCACCCCCAGGAGGCGGTCCGGCAGCGACCGCCCAGCGGACCGACACCACCTTGCCGCTCGGACTGACGGTATCCCGGTCGGCCACCTACGACCCGACGAGCGGTGCGATCGACCTGACCATCGCCTACTCCGCCTCGACTGCTCCGCTGACCGGACCCTTCCTCGAGGTCTTCCCGCCGGCTGCCGACGGGTCGGGCTGCCCCCTCGCCGCCTGGGACGGGCGCCAGCAGCAGCGCACCTCCACGACCTCGTCGGGCGTGCGTACCGAGTGCGCCGCCTACGTCGTCGAGGTCCCGGCGCTCCCCGCGCAGGGGCGTGAGGAGGTCAGCGTGGTCGTCTCGGGCGTCGGACTCGACACGGCGCAGGACCCCGGGGCCCTGCAGGACTGGCTCGAGGACGTCTCCGCGGCCACGACCCTGGCGCTGGCCGGCGAGAGCGTGCGCGACGACCAGTTCCCTGCCCAACGGGTGACGGGGGTGTGGCTCGAGGCGTCGCCGTTCAGCGTGCGGCTGCGCGAGGAGATCCGGGTCGAGGTCGGCCCGCAGTTCGTGACCGGGGAGCGGGGGCCCGCCTTCTTCGACAGCTTCACGACCTCGGGGGCTCCGTCCGGATTCCTCCGACAGATCGCCGGGGGCTACGACGGCGTACGGCTCAGTGCGTGCCCGGCGGTCAAGGTCACGGCGCAGAACCAGGTCAGCGGCCTGGTGGGCGGCGGGCGCAGCTGCTCGATCGAGGTCGAGGTCGGCAAGCTCCTCGTCGCCGAGGACTCGGTGAGAGTCACCGGGGCCGGCAGCTGACGAGCAACAACGATTCGCGCTGGGTGGGCCCGGACGTCTAGGATCGCCAGGTTGCCTCGGCGAGGGAGCGGTTGCTCCGTGATCGACAGGGCCGGCTGACCAGTAGGTGTGGACGCCGCGCTGTCGCGCGGCGTTCTGTGTTTCCGCCGGTGGCCCCATGCCGTTGACGAGCACAACCCACGAGGAGACACACCATGGCTGCCGAAAAGATCCAGGCCGAGACCCGCACCGAGTTCGGCAAGGGCGCCGCGCGCCGGATCCGCCGCGACGACAAGGTGCCCGCCGTGGTCTACGGCCACGGCAACGAGCCGCTCCACCTGACCCTGCCGGGTCACGACACGATGATGGCCCTCAAGCACGGTGGCGCCAACGCCCTGCTCGACCTGGACATCGACGGCTCCTCGCAGCTCGCGCTGACCAAGCAGATCCAGATCGACCCGATCCGCCGCACGCTCGAGCACATCGACTTCGTGGCCGTCACCAAGGGCGAGAAGGTCACCGTCGAGGTCCCCGTGCACCTCAACGGCGATGCCGCCCGCGACACCCTGGTCGTCGTCGGCACCTCGACGATCCAGCTCGAGGCCGAGGCCACCAACATCCCCGAGTACGTCGAGGTCTCGATCGAGGGCCTCGAGGCCGGCACCCAGATCCTCGCCTCCGACCTCACGCTGCTCGAGGGCTCGGTCCTGCTCCTGGACCCCGAGACCCTCATCGTCAACATCACCGAGCAGGTCAGCGCCGAGGCGCTCGAGGCCGAGCTCGAGTCCGCCGAGGCCGATGCCGGCATCGAGCGCGACGAGTCGGACGCGGAGTCCGGCGAGGGCGAGAGCACCGAGACCCCCGACGAGTGATCGGGTCGTGATCGGCGCGCGGCTCAGGTGGTTCCTGGGCCGCCTGGTCTCACCCGTTCGCGAGGAGCAGGACATGACCGCTGGTGAGGTGTGGCTCGTCGTCGGGCTCGGCAATCCCGGACCGGCGTACGCCGGTCACCGGCACAACGTGGGCTACCTCGTCACCGATGAGCTGGCCCGGCGCCTGGGCTCAAGCTGGCGTGCGCACAAGAGCGGCCGCGCCGAGGTCGTGGAGGGTCGCCTGGGCGCCCCCGGCTCCGACGGTCCGCGGATCGTCCTCGCGCGACCGCGCTCGTTCATGAACGAGGTCGGCGGTCCCACCAAGGCGCTGGCGAGCTTCTACAAGGTGGATCCCGACCGGATCGTGGCGATCCACGACGAGCTCGACATCGCCTTCGGCACGTTGCGCGTCAAGCTCGGGGGCGGCGACAACGGCCACAACGGCCTGAAGTCGCTGCGCTCGTCGTTCGGGACCGGCGACTTCTACCGGGTGCGGGCCGGCATCGGTCGCCCCCCCGGCCGGCAGGACGTCGCCGACTTCGTGCTGTCCAACTACTCCTCGACCGAGCGCAAGGAGCTGCCGTTCCAGGTCGACACCGCGGCCGACGCCGTCGAGAGCCTGATCCAGCAGGGCCTGGCCCGCACGCAGGGTGCCTTCAACAGCTGAACCTCATCGGTGCGTGCCCGCGCCGACCCACGTCAGCACCACGCTCGCCCCACACAAAATCCACATTGCACCAACGGCACGTCCACAGCAGCCATCAGGGTTACCAAGGCTGCGCCACGGTCTCTCCAGAAGGCCCGTTCGGGCATGACACCCCGACCCGTTCTGACTAGTGTTTCCCTATCCCGCCGGGCTATCGACTCGGCCTGGTGGGTGTCCGTGGGGGACTGGGTCGACAGCTGGGGGGCTGATTTCTGTGCGGCAGGCTTTTTTCGACGATCCGTCGATCGTCCGGGAGACCTCTCTCCTTCCCCTCGCACAGGACGACGCCCGCCCGGCCACGCCCGGCCCTGCACGCGCCGCTCACCGACGTGACCGCCACCTGCGCATCGCCGTACCGCTCGCTGCCGCTTGCTCCGTCGGCCTGGCCGCCGTCCTCGCCTCGGCCGAGCCCCGGCTCGCCGTCGCGGTCGCCGCTGCCGCCGCCACCCGGTCCCTGGGCCTGTGCCACCCGTCCACCGAGAGCCGCCTGCGCGGCGCCGCGGTCGTCGCGCGCTCCCTGGCGGTCCCCACCGCCTTCGTGGTCCTGGCGCTCGCCGTGCTCCAGCAGCCCACCCAGCTGCGCACCGAGCTCGCGCTGCTGGGCACCTGTGCCGCGCTCGGCGCCTCGCTCGGGTACCTGCTGGTCTCTGCCCGGCGCGCCGTGCCCCGCGTCGTGGTCGTCGGTGACGAGGCCGGCGTCGCCGAGCTCCTCGTCCGATGGGGCAGCGGGCGCCACCTTCACGTCGCCGGCGCGCTGCTCCGCGCCACCGGTCCCCGCTCGCTGAGTCGAGGTGCTCACGCGGGCGACCTCGGTGTCCCGCTGGTCGCCGGGGCGGCCTCGCTGACCGACTTCGTTCGCAGCTCCGGTGCCGACGCCGTCATCGTCGACAGCCGTACGGCGGCCGTGCCCGGCGAGGTGCGTCGCCTGGAGTGGCAGCTGGCCGACGCGCGCGTCGCGGTGCTGTGCGCCGGGGAGACCGGCCACGTGGCGCCGCGCCGGCTGGGCTGGACGGCGGTGGACGGCACGACCTTCAGCGTCATCGCATCGCCCTCCTCGACCGTGGCCCGCGCCGTCAAGAGCATCGTCGACCGTGTCCTCGCCCTCGTCCTCGTGGTGTGCTTCCTTCCCCTGCTGGCGATTCTCGCCCTCGTGGTGCGCCTCGACTCCCGGGGTCCTGCCTTCTTCCGCCAGACCCGCGTGGGCCGTGACGGGGCCACCTTCACCCTGCTCAAGCTGCGCACGATGACCGTGGACGCCGAGGAGGTCAAGCAGACGCTGCTCGAGCTCAACGAGGGCAACGGGGTGCTCTTCAAGATGCGCAACGACCCACGGATCACGCGCGTGGGCCGGTGGCTGCGGGCCTCGTCGCTCGACGAGCTGCCCCAGCTGTGGAACGTCGTCCTCGGGGACATGTCCCTCGTGGGTCCCCGCCCCGCCCTGCCGGAGGAGGTCGCGGTCTACAACGAGCTGGAGCGCCGTCGCCTCGCGGTCAAGCCCGGCGTGACCGGTCCGTGGCAGGTGAGCGGACGCTCGTCGCTGAGCCGCGAGCGCTCCATGCAGCTCGACGCGGGCTACGCCGACAACTGGCACCCGGCCGGCGACGCGCGCATCCTGCTGCGCACGATCGATGCCGTCCTGCTCCGGCGCGGTGCGTTCTGATGGTGCGCACCGCAGGACTCCACACCACTCCGGGCCGCGTGACCGCCGTCGCTGCGGGCGTCGTCGGCATGCTGCTGGGCGCCTCGTGCGGTGCCCCGGACGAGGCCGTCGCCCCCGAGCCGACCACGGCGCCGTCGGGCGGGACCACCCCCGCCCCGTCCCCGGAGGCGACGGACGCACCTGTCGGCGAGCGCGACGCGCGCACGTGGCCCTACCCGTCCGACTCCATCTGGAACCACCCGCTCGGCGACGAGGCGAGCCTGGTGCCGTTCCCCGTCGAGCCGAGTGACGTCACCCTCGTGCCGGAGGAGGACCTCCTCATCATCGCGCCGGAGGCCCCGCTGCAGGACGTCTACGCGACGACGGCCGGCTGGGACCCCGCCCAGACCCGGTGCGGCTCGGTGACCGACGAGGTGCTCGTCGAGGATCTTCCGATCCCCGAGGACTGGACGACCGACCCCGGCTACGACGGCGCCACGCCCAACCAGTCGACGGCGATCCTGCTGCCCGACGACACCCTGCTGGAGCTCCAGCCTTTCCACGTCTGTCCTGACGGCACCCCCGTCGCCCAGTACGCGGCTCCCGCCTGGCGCGGCAGCTCGATCATCACCGGTGGCGTCGCCGGCGACATCGGCGGCGGCTCCCACGGCGGCTCCGGGCTGACCGCCTTCGGCGGCACCATCAGGCTGGGGGAGTGGGTGCCGGGTGGCCGGATCCGGCACGCCCTGAAGGTCACCGTCTCCGGCGACGAGCTGTCGGGCAGCGAGGGCGGCTTCCGGTGGCCGGCCGACCGCGCCGACGTGGACTGGGCGACGACCTACCTCGGCTCGGTCCCCGAGGCACGGATGGGTGCCCTGCTCGCGCTCGCCACCGACTTCGACGTCGACGAGCTGGCCACCGAGCCGGCCCGGATCATCGCCACCGCACTGCAGGAGTACGGCGCCTACGTGGTCGACGACGCCGGACGCCGTACGGTGGCCTACTCCGTCGAGTGGGGCCCGCAGGGGCGCGTCACCGACGAGTTCGAGCAGACCTGGGGCTACCCCATGGCCGGGCGGGTCCAGGAGACCAGCGGCGACCAGCAGAGCTTCCTGGCCGACATGGAGCGCATCGACCTGGCGCTCCACGTCGTCGACGACAACTCGGCCGAGACGATCGGCGGCGCCGGGAGCGCGCTGGCTCCCTTCGCACCCCCGTTGGCGGTGTCGTGATGCGCATCCTGCACGTCAACAAGTTCCTGCACCGTCGCGGTGGCGCCGAGGCCTACATGCTCGACCTGGCAGCCGCCCAGCGCGCCGAGGGCCACGACGTCGACTTCTTCGCGATGCAGCACCCGGAGAACGACGGGGACGTCAACGACGACCTCTTCCCTGCGCGGATGGAGCTCAACCCGCCGCCGGAGGGCCTGGCGGCACGGGTGCGCACGGCCGGCCAGATCATCTACCGCCCCGACGCGCGGGCCGGGATGGATGCGGTCCTCGACCGGGTCCGCCCCGACGTCGTCCACCTCCACAACATCTACCACCAGCTCTCGCCGTCCATCCTGCGTCCGGTCAAGAAGCGCGGCATCGCGGCGGTGATGACGTTGCACGACTACAAGCTGGCCTGCCCGACCTACCAGTTCCTCGACGCCGACGGGAAGATCTGCGAGGCGTGCCTGCCCGGCAAGTTCCGCAACGCGACCAAGAAGCGGTGCAACCAGGGCTCGCTGGCCGGCAGCGCGCTGGCCACGATCGAGCTGAGCGTGCACCGCGCCACGCACGCCTACGACGCCGTGGACGCCCTGATCTGCCCGAGCGAGTTCCTGAAGACGAAGATGGCCGAGGGTCGGGTCTACCCCGAGCGCCTGGTCCACCTGCCCAACTTCTGCGACCTCCGTCAGATCACGGCGGCCGCCCAGCCCGGAGAGGGCATCCTGTACGCCGGTCGGCTCTCGCCCGAGAAGGGCGTCGACGTCCTCGTCGATGCCGCTGCCCACCTGCCCGCGGGCCTGCGCGTCACGATCGCCGGGGACGGCCCCGAGCGCGCGGCCCTGGAGAAGCGGGCCGCCGACCGCGGCGTCGTCGACCGGGTCACGTTCCTCGGTCGGATCCCCGGCGACGAGCTGCACCAGCAGATGCGCGACCACGCCGTCGTGGTCGTCCCCTCGCGGTGGTACGAGAACCAGCCGATGACCATCCTCGAGGCCTACGCAGCCGCCCGCCCGGTCGTCGGGTCGCTGCTCGGTGGTCTCCCGGAGCTGATCGACGACGGCGTCACCGGACGCCTCGTCACGCACGACGACCCGGCCGCGCTAGCCGCGGCGCTGTCCGAGGTGGCCGGAGACCCGGCCACCGCTCACCGCATGGGGATGGTCGCTCGGGAGCGCACCCATGCCTTCTCGATCGACGCCCACGTCCGTGGGCTCGACGAGATCTACCAGCGTGTCGTCGCACGACGCGCCGCACCATCATGGGGGAAGAACTGATGAGTCTGAAGATCGCGATGCTCGGCACGCGAGGTCTGCCCGCCTCGTTCGGCGGGGTCGAGCACCACGTCGAGCAGATCGGCGCGCGGCTCGTGGAGCGTGGCCACGAGGTCACCGTCTACTCGCAGAGCCGCTACGGCGACGGCGAGGCGTTGACCGAGCACCTCGGCATGCGCGTGGTCACCATGCCCACGGTGCCGGTGCGCGGCTTCGAGGCGCTGTGCCACTCGGCCCTGTCCACCGTGCACGGCCTCTTCCGCGGCCATGATGTCTTCCACTACCACGCGGTCGGCCCCGGTCTGCTCTCCCCGTTGGCGCGCTTCGGCTCCCGTGGCGCCGTGGTGCAGACGGTGCACGGACTCGACGCCGACCGTGCCAAGTGGGGCGGCGGCGCCCGATCGGTGCTCAACGCCGCCACCTGGCTGAGCGCCCGAGTGCCCGACACGACCATCACGGTCTCCCAGGCCCTGGCCGACCACTACGCGACGCGTTACGAGCGGGCCTGCGAGTACGTCCCCAACGGCGTCAACATGAAGCCGCGCCGTCACCCGCAGCTCATCCGCGAGGCCTACGGGCTCTCGGGTCGCGACTACTTCCTGTTCGTCGGACGACTGGTCCCCGAGAAGCGCCCCGACCTGCTCCTCAAGGCTTTCGCGCAGGTGGAGACCGACAAGAAGCTGGTCCTCGTCGGGGGCTCGAGCCACACCGACGAGTACGTCGCGGAGCTCCGGGCGCTCGCCGCGCAGGACCCGCGCGTGATCATGCCGGGCTACCTGTACGGCGACGTGCTGGACGAGCTGTTCACCAACGCCGCCGGCTTCGTGCAGCCCTCGGCGCTGGAGGGCCTGCCCCTGACCCTGCTCGAGGCCATGGGCAGCGGGCTGCCGGTCGTGGTCTCGGACATCGACCCGCACCTCGAGATCGTGGGCCGTGACCGGGCCGGAGCCCGGGTCTTCCGCGACGGTGACCTCACCGGGCTCGCCGACGCCCTGCGCAAGGTCGCCCAGGACACCGCGACCGAGAAGGCCTCCAGCGTCGCCATGCGCGACTCGGTGCTGTCGGTCTACGACTGGTCGGCCTGCGTCGACGCCCTGGAGGGCGTCTACGAGACCGCCGTGCACTCCACGCGCCGGCAGCGTCGCCGGCGCAACAGCAACGTCCACCAGCTCCACCGCGTCAACCATCACCTGGCCGGTGCCCGGTGCGACGAGGCCATTCACGCCTGAGTGCCTCGTCGTCCCTCTCGGGATCCACGCACCGAACACCGTTTCAGAACAGGAAGCAGCAACCGATGAAGTCTCCCTCTCGCGCCTCGAAGATCGTGGGCGCACTTGCTCTGGCGCTGGTCGCCTCGGCCGGTCCGGCCGTGACACCGCCGGCGCAGGCTGCCCAGAACGTCGTGGTCACCCAACTGCCCGACCAGACCCACCCGCGCGTCCTCAACGGACGGATCTACGCGATCGCCGCCGCCGGTGACCTCGTGGCCGTGGGCGGCACGTTCACCTCGGTCCGCAACGGCGCCGGTGGCTCGCCGGACCAGGCCCGCCAGTGGATCTTCCTCTACAACACGGCGACCGGGAAGATCGTGGAGTCGTTCAACCCGACCCTGCGCGGACCGGCGCCGTCCACGACCGGACTGGTCGCCGACCAGCCCGGCGTGGAGGCGATCGAGTTCGCTCCCGACGGCAAGTCGATGTACGTCGCCGGCTGGTTCACCAGCGTCAACGGACAGTCGCGCCAGCGCGTCGTCCGGCTCAACCTCGACGGCTCGCTCACCGCCGGCTTCTCGGCCAGCGTCAACAACACCGTCAACGACCTCGAGCTGACCGACGGCCGCCTGATCGTCGGCGGCGAGTTCAGCAAGGTCAACCAGCAGCCGGTCGAGCGGCTCGTCTCCCTGGACCCGCAGACCGGGGCGACCCAGAGCGACTTCAACCTGCCGCTGACCGACTCGCGCGACGAGTTCGCGCCGTACCTGCAGGACATGGACGCCTCGCCCGACGGCAACTGGCTCGCCATCGCGGGCAACTTCCAGACGGTCGGCACCGTGGCGCGCAACCAGGTCGCCCTGATCGACCTCGAGCCCGGTGGCGGGACGCCTCGGGTGGCCAACTGGTCGACCGACGCCTACAGCGTCGACTGCGCCGACGTCTACGACGACTCCTGGGTCCGCTCGGTCAACATCTCCCCGGACAGCTCCTACATGGTCGTGGCCGGCACCGGCGCCTACGTGCCCGACACGCTGTGCGACTCCGCAGCGCGCTGGGAGCTGCCGCCCACGCAGTCGGGCGACCACCTCAGCCCGACGTGGAAGACGCTCACGGGCGGCGACACGTTCTGGACCGCCGAGGTCACCGAGAGCGCCGTGTACGTCGGCGGTCACCAGCGCTGGGTCAACAACCCGCGCCCCTCGCCCGGTGGCGACAGCGACGGTCCCGGCTCGGTCGAGCGTGACGGCATCGTGGCGCTGGACCCGCTCACCGGCGCACCGCTGTCCTGGAACCCGGGTCGCGACCGCGGTCGCGGCGCCGAGGCGATCACCGCCACCGACGACTTCCTGCTCGTGGGCAGCGACACCGAGTTCTTCGCCGGTCAGCTGCGTCAGCGGCTCGCCCCGCTACCGGTGGCAGGTGGCCTCGCCAACCCCCAGCCGACGCCCGTCGACCTGCCGGTGACGCTCAACTACGTGACCGGCTCCCAGCTGCGCTCGGTCGCCTTCGACGGCGCGAGCTTCGGCTCGACGAGCCAGGTGCCTGCCTCGACCGGCATCGACTGGAGCGGTTTCCGCGGCGGCTTCGTCCAGGACGGCAAGCTTCACTACTTCGGATCCTCCCAGGCGTTCTACTCGCGCCCCTTCAGTGCCTCGTCCATCGGGTCGGAGACCAACCTGTCGAGCACGGTGGGCTACGTCGACTACAGCGCCAACCTCACGCCGTACGACCAGCCCTACGGCGTGGCCGAGACCAACGTCGCCACCTACAACCCGACCAACGGGCAGATCTACTACGTCAAGAGCGACGGCAAGCTGATGAAGCGGGGCTACTCGCTGGAGAGCGGCATCATCGACGCCGGCGAGCAGGTCGCGTCGGGCCGGTCGTTCGCCAACGCTCGAGGCCTGGCCTTCATCGGCGACTGGCTCTACGCGGCCTGGTCCAACGGCGGCCTGTACCGCTTCTACGCTCCGGGCGGAGAGGTCGACTTCGACAGCAACTCCCTCGTCGACTCGAGCACCACCAACTGGAGCCAGGTCAAGGGACTCTTCGCCACGCCCGGCACCGGTGCCGCGGTGCAGCCGACGAAGCCGGACTACACCTGCTCGACGAGCCTCCCGTGGCGCGCCAAGTACTGGTCCAACCAGGAGCTCGACGGCGCGCCCGACACGATGCGCTGCGAGGGCGAGGTCAACTACAACTACGGCAGCGGAGCGCCCTCGGGCACCAACCTGCCGAGCAACAACTTCTCGGCCAGCTGGACCCGCAGCATCTCGGTGCCCGACGGGAAGGCCCTCCAGGTCACCGCGACCGCCGACGACGGGGTCCGCGTCTACGTCGACGGCGTCCGCGTCATCAACGACTGGGTCGACAGCTCCGCCCGCACCCGCACCGGCACCTCCGCCGCGCTCTCGGGCGGGGACCACACGGTGCGCGTGGAGTTCTACGAGAACTCCGGTGGCGCCCAGATCCAGGTGTCCACGGCTGTCGTCGACGCCCCCGCAGCGCCGCTGGAGCCGGACAACATCGCACCCGACACCGGCGTCTCGGGCCCGCAGCTGGACGACGTGGTCGCCAGCGGTCCGGTGACGTTCACCGGGACGGCGAGCGACAACCGCGCCGTCACGTCGGTCCGCGTGGCGATCTACAACCGCGACGACGCCGCCAACCGGTGGCTGCAGCCGAACGGGACCTGGGGTCCCGGCTACGCCTACCGCTCCCCGGTGCTCGCCGAGCCCGGCGTCGCCTCGACCACGTGGTCGATCGACGTCACGCTGCCCGAGGGCAACTTCGCCGTGGACGCGGTCGCCGTGGACGGGGTCGGGAACGCTGACCTGTCGAGCGTCTTCCGCAGGTTCTCGGTCGACGACAACCCGGTCCAGGCCGACACCCAGGCGCCCGTGGTCGCCGTGATGTCGCCGGCCAAGCGGGACACGGTCCGCGCCACGTCGTTCACGGCGACCGGCACCAGCGGCGACAACGTCGGGGTCGACTCCGTACGGGTGGCGGTGCGCAACCGGACGACGGGCGACTGGCTGCAGGACAACGGCTCCTGGGCTCCGGGCTTCGCCTCGCGCACTCCCGCGCTGGCCTCCCCGGGGGCCACGAGCACGACGTGGAGCCTGCCGCTCACGCTGGCGACGGGCAGCTATGCCCTCGACGTCCGGGCGACCGACACGTCGGGCAACCAGTCCCCGAGCACCTACCACCCGTTCGAGGTCGACGTCTCCGCCCCGGACAACCAGGCGCCCTCCACGACGGTCGCCTCGCCCGCCAAGAACGCCACGGTGGGCAGCCCGGTCACCTTCACCGGTACCTCGACCGACGACAAGGGCGTCAGCCAGATGCGGGTCGCGATCTACAACCGGGTCGACTCCACCAACAAGTGGCTGCAGGCCAACGGCACCTGGGGACCGAGCTACGCCTTCCGCTCGGCGACGCTGGCCGACCCGGGGGCGACCAGCACCGGCTGGAGCATCTCGATCCCGCTGCCGGACGGTCTCTACGGCCTGGACGCCAAGGCCGTCGACACCTCGGACAACAAGGACCCGAGCTCGCCGTTCGTGCCCTTCCAGGTGGGCAACGACCAGTCGGCTCCGGTGGCGAAGGTGGCCAAGCGGTCCGCTCAGGTCTCGGGAGTGGCCAGCGACGACTCGTCGGTGCGCAAGGTCCAGGTCGAGGTCAAGAAGGCCGGCAAGGGCAAGAAGAAGTGGGTGACCAAGAAGGGCAGGCTGGGCCGCAAGGCCAAGACGCTGTCCACGACCCTCGCCGCACCGGGCGCTCGCACGAGCCGCTGGGCGCTCGGTCTCGACCTGTCGCCCGGGAAGTACGTCGTGTACGTGACCCCGGTCGACGGCACCCGCAACAGCCCCGCCGAGCCGCTGCGGAAGCGGATCAGGATCCGCGGCTGATCCCGCGCGTGACCCCGACCCGTGGAAGGGTGTGACGTCATGACGCAGACGTCCACGCCGCAGGCGCGGCGACCCAGCCTGGCCCGCGACCGAGGACGCTCCGTCCTCGGTGCGGTGGTCAGCAACGTCGCCAACGTCCTGGTCATCCTGGTCATCGCCAGGATGCTGGGCGTCGGCGCCGTCGGTGAGTACACGCTCGCCTTCGCGGTCCGGGCGATCCTGCTGCTGGTGTGCGGCCTCGGCATGCGCACGGCCATGACGCGCTTCGTGGCGGCACACCTCGCCACCGGCGACCCCGGCGGTCTCCGGGGCGCCGTGGTGCTCGGCGTGTCCGTGCCGGTCGGGGTCGCATCCGTGGTTGCGCTCGGCTGGTTCGTCGCCGCCGACGCGCTCGCGACCTCGGTCTTCGACGAGCCCGAGCTCGCCACCACCATGCAGGTCGTGGCGCTGAGCCTGCCGTTCTTCGTCCTCGTCAACGTCGCGCTCGCCGCGACCCAGGGCTTCTCCTCGATGCAGGCCTACGTCTGGATCGGACAGGTGCTGGAGCCCGGACTGAGGTTCGCCCTCACGCTCCTGCTCCTGCTGCTCGGTGGGGGCACCGTGGCGGCCGCCTCGGCGCTGCTGGCGGCCAGCGTGGTCTCCGGGATCGTGGCGCTGGCGACGCTCGTGCGGATGGTCAGCACCCTGCCGCCGGCACAGCGGACCTACCCGGGCCGGGCGCTGACCAGCTTTGCGGCCACCAGCTGGGTGGCCTCGATGGCGACGCAGGGTCTCCTCTGGGCCGACGTGGTGATCCTGGGGGCGCTCGTGTCCACGGAGGAGGTCGGCGTCTACCAGGTCGCCGCCCGCGTGGTCCTGATCGGCATGTTCGTCATCACCGCTCTCAACGCCGCGGTGTCGGCGCGCATCGCGACCGCCTGGGTCCGCGGCGACATCGACGCCGTGGACGAGCGCTACACCGGGACCATCCTGTGGAGCTCGCGTCTGACCTGGCCGATGCTGGCCGGCCTGGTGGCGGTGCCGACCGCGGTGCTCCAGCTGTTCGGTGCCGGCTTCGGTGACGCCTCCACGGTCGTGCTCATCCTCGCGGTCGGGGCCGCGGCAGAGGTGCTCGGGGCACCCTCGGCCGTGCTGCTCAACCAGATCGGGCGCAACGGTCTCAACCTCGTGATCAACGTGTCGTCGCTGGTCGTCAACGTGGGGCTGAACTTCGCCCTGATCCCCGTGTACGGCATCAACGGCGCCGCGTTCGCCTGGGCCTTCACGATGGCCGTCGGCGCCGTGGTCCGGGTCGTCACGGTGCGCCGGGTCGCCACCGGGAGGTGGCCCTGGAGTCGACCGCTGCTGGTGTCCCTGGGCGCAGCGCTCGCGGCAGCGCTGCTGGCAGAGCTGGTCACCGACCTGCTGCCGGCCAACGAGTGGCTTCGCCTGGCCGTCGCTGCGGTGCTGGTCATCGGCCTGTACGGCTCCGTGGTGGTCCTGCGTGGCCTGTCCGGAGCCGAGAGGGACGCGCTCTCCCGCGCGATCTCGCTGCGGCTGCCCCAGCTGCGCCGCTGGCGGGTGCAACGCCAGCTCCGTCACGCCGGCAGCAACGACGCGTCGCTGCGGGTCGACGACCTGATCAGCCCCTTCCGCGCCGACGTGCTGGCACGGGCGGACCTCTTCCGACTCGCTCGCGAGCACGCCGACCTCAGGGTGAACGACGAGCCGGCCTTCCTGCGGCTCGCCCGGGCCGGCGGCTACGGGGCGTGGTTCGACGAGGTCCTCGTCCACAAGGGCCACGTGCCCGGGTCGGACCCGGCAGCCTTGGAGCGCACGTTCCGTTCGATCGTCCGCTCGAGCCTGCAGCTGCTGGACCGGCAGGACCGTCTCGGGCGGGAGTCCCTCGGCAGGGTCACCGTCACGCGGGTGCCGGCCGGCACCGAGATCGACGGCTGGAGCCTCGCCGAGGACCGGTGGGTCCTCGTGGACGGCGGACACCGGGTCGCGCTCGCGCTCCTGGACGGGGTCGGGACCCTGACTCCCGCGGAGTACGCCGTGGTCAACGGTCAGCTGCCGCCCAACAACACCGCGCGGCTCCTGGAGTCCGGCCGCCTGGCCGAGGAAGAGGCGGTGCAGTTCCTCGCCCGAGGACTGGTGCCCCTCGGCGACCGGGACCAGGTGCACCGCTGGCGCGACCTGCTCGATCGCCTGGCGACACCGGGGAACCGTGAGGTCGTCGAGGCGTGGCCGGAGGTCAGGGCGGCCAGCGGAGCGCGGTGAGCGGCGAGCCTGCGGCGCGGACATAGGGTGACGGCCTGACCGCTGGCCCCAGCGTCCCGACACCGACCGGAGGTGGACCCCGTGCTGTTCCCCGAGTCTCGCGCTGCCCTCGACCACTCGGCCGGGGAGCCTCCCGTCTTCGCCCCGGACTACGACATCGCAGCCGCCCGGGAGCAGGCCAGGCTCGTCGCGGCAGCGCAGCCGCGCGAGGACGTCGACGAGGTGAGCGACGTCGATGCCGGCGGTGTCCCGTGTCGGATCTACCGACCTGCAGGTGCGGCACCGGGGAGCGTCATCCACCTGCACGGCGGAGGCTTCGTCTTCAACGACATCGACGTCCACGACGCCTCGGCGCGCCGGCTGGCCAACCGGTCGCATCGCGCTGTGGTCAGCGTCGACTACCGGCTGGCGCCCGAGCACCCGTTCCCGGCAGCCCCTGACGACGTCGACTCCGTCCTGGACTGGATCGAGCAGGAGGGTCCCCGCCACGGGCTCGCGGGACCGCTGCTGGCCCACGGGGACAGCGCAGGAGCCAACCTCGCGCTCGTGGCGGCGCTACGGCACCCGGGCCGCTTCGCCTGTCTGGCCCTGATCTACCCGTTCCTGGATCCCACCTCGCGCTTCGACTCGCACCGTACCGAGACCGAGGGCTTCGACCCCCGGGAGGTGGTCTGGTACTGGACCCAGTACTCCGGCGGCGACCTCGGCCTGTACGACGACCCCGACCTCGCGCCGCTGCTCTCCGACAAGCTCTGGACGCTCCCGCCGACCCTGGTGATGACCTCCGAGCACGACCCGCTGCGCGGTGAGGGCGAGCACCTGGCTCGGATGATCGCGCAGCAGGGAGTGCAGGTCGTCGCGACGCGCTACCTCGGTCAGCTGCACGGCTTCTGGCGGCACCCGGACGCGTTCGCCGCCGCGGAGCCGCTCATGGGGCAGGTGGCCTCGTTCCTCCGGGCCCACGGCTGAGACACTTCGCGCATGCGCGTGCACCTGGGTAGTGACCATGCCGGCCTCGAGCTGAAGGACCACCTCAGCCAGTGGCTGAGCGACCACGACTACGAGCCGGTCGACCACGGTCCCTTCGTCTACGACGCCCTCGACGACTACCCGGTCTTCTGCCTGCGGGCCGCCGAGGGCGTGGCCCGGGACCGGGCCGAGGGTCTCGACAGCCTGGGCGTCGTGGTCGGGGGGTCGGGCAACGGCGAGCAGATGGCGGCCAACAAGGTCGTCGGCATCCGCTGCGCGCTCGTCTGGTCCGACGAGACCGCTCGACTCGCCCGCGAGCACAACGACGCCCAGGTGATCTCGGTGGGCGGGCGGATGCACAGCCTCGAGGAGATGACCCGGTTCGTCGAGCTCTTCCTCGCCGAGCCGTTCAGCAACGACGGGCGTCACGTCCGCCGGATCGGTCTGATGGCCGACTACGAGCGGACCCGCGACCTGCCTGCGCTGCCGGAGTCGGCGGTGGGTCGCGGTCCCGCGGGGACCGATGCCTGAGGGCCACACCCTCCACCGGCTCGCCCGTCACCTGACCGCGGCCTTCGCCGGAAGGTCGGTCTCGGTCACCAGCCCCCAGGGGCGGTTCTCCGAGTCGGCGGCACAGCTCGACGGCGACGTGCTCGTGGGGGCCGAGGCGTGGGGCAAGCAGCTGTTCGTGGAGCTTGCCGGGGACCGCTTCATCCACATCCACCTCGGCCTGATCGGCAAGCTCGACCTTCACACGTACGTCGACCAGGTGCCGCCGCCGGTCGGGCAGGTGCGGTTGCGTCTCGTCGGGGAGTCGGTGTACGCCGACCTGCGGGGCGCCTCCGCATGCGACCTGTGGACCGCGAGCCAGCGGGACGCCGTGGTCGCAGCCGCGGGACCCGACCCGCTCCGCGAGGACGGCGACCCGGGCCGGGCCTGGGACCGGATCCGACGCAGCCGCCTGCCCATCGGGGCCCTGCTGATGGACCAGTCGGTCCTGGCAGGCGTGGGGAACGTCTACCGCGCCGAGCTGCTCTTCCGGGCCGGCATGCATCCGCTGCGACCGGGCAACACCCTGAGGTCGGGGCAGTGGCAGGCGCTGTGGGACGACCTGGTGCCCCTCATGACCGAGGGAGTGCGGACCGGTCGCATCGACACGGTGCGACCCGAGCACACGCCGGAGGCGATGGGTCGCGCACCACGCGTCGACGACCACGGGGGAGAGGTCTACGTCTACCGCCGCCACGGCCAGCCGTGCCTCGTGTGTGGTCGGCGGGTCAGCATCGAGGCCCTGCGGGCCAGGAACTCCTACTGGTGTTCGCGATGCCAGCCCGTGTTCCGCTCCCGAGCCGTAGGCTGAGCCCACCACCTGCTGCACCCAGACTCGGCTGCACCGCAGCACCAGAGAGGCGACACCCCCGATGACCACCGCGACGTCGGCGACCACCAGGTCGCCCCTGGCGGGCCTGCGGCTGCGGTGGGTCCGACTGCGGCGACGCAACGACAGCCTCGAGCTGCGCGTCGCGCTCGGTCTCGGGATCCTGGCAGTGGTGATCACCTCGCTGGTCGCCCTGGCCCCGACCGCGATGCCGTTCACCAGCCTGGTGATCCCGGTCGTCGTCGGGAGTCTCTTCCTCGGGCCTCGGACGCTGCCGTGGTTCGTCCTCTTCGTGGTCGGGATGCTCGCCATCGCGCTGGCCAACCAGGAGAGCCTGACCAGCCGGACCCTCGGTGCAGCCGGCGTTCAGTTCTCGGTCTGCCTGATCGTCTTCCTCACCAGCCTGCGCCGCTCGCGGCTGGGTGTCGCGGGCCTGCGCGGCGAGACGATGTTCGTCGACCTGCGCGACCGGATCCTCAACCAGGGTGAGATCCCGGACCTGCCGGTCGGCTGGGTCGTGGAGTCGGCGCTGGACTCCGCGGGCGGGACGGCGTTCGCCGGTGACTTCATCGTCGCGGCTCGAGCCCCCGACGGCTCTGCGATGCAGCTGGTGGTGGTCGACGTCTCGGGTAAGGGGGAGGAGGCCGGTACCCGTGCCCTGCTGCTCTCGGGTGCTTTCGGCGGTCTGCTGGGCGCGCTGCCTCCGGACGGATTCCTCCCGGCCGCCAACGAGTACCTGCTGCGCCAGGACTGGGCCGAGGGCTTCGCCACGGCCATCCACCTGTGGGTCGACCTGGCCACCGGCGACTTCGAGGTGCGAACGGCTGGCCACCCGCCGGCCGCCCACCGCACCGCGGGTGCCGGTCGGTGGTCGGTGCTGCGCAGCGACGGTCCGGTGCTCGGCCTGATCGAGGACGCCGAGTTCACGTGCGTCCCGGGGCGCCTGGGGCGGGGCGACGCCGTGCTGCTCTACACCGACGGCATGGTGGAGGAGCCGCGGCGCGACATCGACCTGGGCATCGATCGGATGCTGGGAGAGGCCGAGTCGCTGCTGCGTGGCTCCTTCGTCGGTGCCGCCCAGCGCCTGGTGACGTCGTTGGGCTCGCGCGACGACGACCGGGCGATGGTGGTCGTGCGCCACACCTGAGCTGTCCCGTCTCCGACCGGGCCGGTGCCGGTTGGGCGTCGTGCGGGCCCCTGTGGCACGATTCAGGGGTTCCGGACGCGTTTCGGAGCGCGGGGATGTAGCTCAATGGTAGAGCCTCAGTCTTCCAAACTGACCACGCGGGTTCGATTCCCGTCATCCCCTCCAAGCGGTCGTCCGGCCACCCCGGATGCCGTCTTGGCGGGGCGTAGCGTAGTGGCTAGCGCGCCTGCTTTGGGAGCAGGAGACCGCAGGTTCGAGTCCTGTCGCCCCGACCCCGAGTTTGTGTTCGACCTGCACGCCTGGCTTGACTAGCAGCACCACGAGCCATCACCACGCACCACCACCGATCGATCAGACCTGACCAGCACCACCCCTGGACCAAGAGGAGACACCCCTGTGAAGAGCGCCGTCGAGACCGTGAGCCCGACCCGGGCCAAGCTCACCGTCGAGGTGCCTTTCGAGGAGCTCCAGCCGAGCCTTGATGCCGCCTACAAGAAGATCGCCCAGCAGATCAACGTCCCCGGCTTCCGCCGCGGGAAGGTGCCGCCGATGGTCATCGACCGTCAGGTCGGCCGGGCCGCGGTCCTCGACGAGGCGGTCAACGAGGTGCTGCCGCAGAAGTACGTCGAGGCGCTCGAGGAGAACTCGCTGACGCCCGTCGCCCAGCCCGAGATCGAGGTCACCAAGTTCGAGGACAACGACGTCCTGGAGTTCACCGCCGAGGTGGACGTCCGTCCCGAGATCACCCTGCCCGACTACACCGGTCTGGCGGCCCAGGTCGACGACATCGAGCTGAGCGACGCCGAGGTCGAGGAGCAGGTGCAGGCCCTGCGTGAGCGCTTCGCGACGCTGCGCGACGTCGAGCGTGCCGCGGCCGACGGCGACTTCGTGGTGCTCGACCTCAAGGCCAGCCAGGACGGCGAGGTCGTCGAGGGAGCCGAGGTCTCCGGGATGAGCTACCGCGTCGGTCGCGGCGGCATGATCGACGGCCTCGACGAGGCACTCGTCGGGCTCGAGCCCGGCGGCGAGACGACGTTCGAGAGCGAGCTCGTCGGTGGTGACCTGGTCGGCACCAAGGTCGAGGTCGCCGTCAGCATCAGCCAGGTCCAGGAGCAGGACCTGCCCGAGCTCGACGACGAGTTCGCCCAGCTCGCCTCCGAGTTCGACACGATCGAGGAGCTCAACGTCGACGTGCGCGAGCGCCTGGTCCGGGGCAAGCGCCTCGAGCAGGCCGCCGCCGCTCGTGACGCCGTCCTCGAGGGGATGCTCGAGACGATGGAGATCCCGCTCCCCGAGACGATCGTGACCGACGAGCTGA
>NZ_JAPYPS010000003.1:0-1453 GCF_029937575.1 Nocardioides sp. | reverse complement strand
ATGCTCGAGACGATGGAGATCCCGCTCCCCGAGACGATCGTGACCGACGAGCTGAACGCTCGTCGCCAGAGCATCGAGCAGCAGCTCGCCCAGGCCGGCATGACCATGGAGGCCTACCTCGAGGACGAGAAGCAGACCGTCGACGAGTTCGAGGCCGACCTCGAGCACCGGGTGCGCGACGCCGTCGGCGCCCAGTTCGTGCTGGACGAGATTGCCAAGGCCGAGGAGATCGGCGTCGACCAGAACGAGCTCTCCCAGCACCTCGTGCGGCGAGCCCAGCAGTCCGGCCAGGACCCGCAGGAGTTCGCCAACCACATGTTCGAGCACAACCACGTGCCGGACCTGGTGCAGGAGATCCTGCGCGGCAAGGCGCTGGCCATCCTCGTGGAGTCCGCGGTCGTCACCGACGCCTCCGGCAACCCGGTCGAGCTCAAGCGTCTCCTGCCCGACGGCACCATCGCCGACGAGGAGCCGGAGGAGCCGGCCACGGACTCGGCTGAGTCCGAGGACGACACCCACGCCTGATCCTGCGCGCCTCAGTGCACAGATGTGCACTGAGGCGCTATCGTGGTGGCCATGACCGCCGCCGGACCCCGTGTCCTCGATGCTCTCTCGTTGCTCTCGGAAGTGGCCGACGAGCTGGTGGTCGCCAGCGTCCGTGACACCCACCTCGCCTGGTCCGAACGTGCCCACGGGTTGACCCGGCGGATGGTCGGTCCTGGCGCGGCGGCACCGGAGGCCCTGCACCGCGGCATCGCGGGTGCCGTGTACGGCGGCATCGGACTCGGTCTCAAGGCCGCCTCCCGCGGCTTCGACAAAGCGGCCGAGGCCGGTCTCGGTCCGCACCTGGAGGACTCGCCGCGCGGTCGGTTCGTCAGCTCCGCGGTCAACGGGCTGATCGGTGACCGGCTGCTGCGCGAGCGGCCCCAGCTGGCGATCCCGATGGCGGTGCGTCACGACGGTCGCGACGTCGCGCCAGAGCGCGACGACCTGGCCCGGAGGACGTTCCCCGCGGCCACCGGGGAGCTCGTGGTCTTCCTGCACGGTCTCTGCGAGAACGAGTCCTACTGGCGCCGGCACCGCGACCGCACCGGCACGACGTACGGCGAGGCCCTGGCGGAGGAGGGGTGGACGCCCCTGCTCCTGCGTGCCAACTCCGGTCTGTCGCTACGCGAGAACGGCGTCGCGCTGGCAGCCCTGATGCGTCGACTCGTCGACGAGTGGCCGGTCCCGGTGACTCGCATCGCCCTGGTGGGTCACTCGCTCGGTGGGCTGGTCATCCGCGCCGCCGGGGCGGTCAGCACGCAGCCGAGCGGCGAGGTCGACTGGAACGACCTCGTCACCGACGTCGTCACCCTCGGCACCCCGCACCTGGGAGCGCCCATCGCCTGGGGCATCGGCCACGGCAGCCGCGGTCTCGGGCGGCGGCCCGAGACCGCCGCCGTCGGACGGA
>NZ_JAPYPS010000106.1 GCF_029937575.1 Nocardioides sp. | reverse complement strand
ACGCACCAGCGCACCGTGCACCCGCTCGCCCGCCGTGGGGCCGGGGGCCACCCGTGCGCCGGCGGCCTGGATGCGCGCCAGCAGGTCGTCGTACGACTCGTCCTCAGGCTCCATGGTCACTGACCTCCTGCTCGGCAAGGATCTCCCGCAGCCGGGCCAGCCCCCGGGAGAGATGGCTGCGAGCCGTGCCGACCGAGCAGCCGAGCCGCTCGGCGATCCCGGCGTGGTCGAGGTCCTCCAGGGCACGCAGCACCACCGCGGCGCGTTGCTGCTTCGGCAGCCCACGCAGCGCCTCGATCAGGGCCGGGTCGAGGACGGCATCGACGCGCACCGGACCGTCGCGATCGGGCAGCACGCCGGGCAGCCGCTCGCGGCTGAGCCGACGGCCGCGGTCGATGTTGAGGCGCACCAACGTGGTGTGGGCGTAGCCGCCCGGGTTGCCGTCGCCGACCGTGCGCCACTTCATCCCCACCCTCACCAATGCCTCCTGCACCAGGTCCCAGGCGTCGTGCGGGTTGCCGGTCAGTCCGTAGGCGACCCGCAGCAACCGGGGCGTCTCGACCGCCACGAACTCCTCGTACCGCTGATCCACCTCGACCTGCCTACGACGTCACGGACTCAACGCGCGAGAGCACGCGAACGTTGAGCCCGGTCGAGCGCACGGAGACCGACACGCGGGAACTGTAGACCCGGGCGGCCCTCGACGAGGTGGCGCAGCGCCGGGGGCGCGACCACCCCCGTTCGGGGTCCGCGTCGCTCGCCGTACCTCTAGGCTGGCTCGCTATGAGCGACTGGCCGCGGGTGCGTCTGCACGTGGTGACCGGCAAGGGGGGCACCGGGAAGTCCACGGTCTCGGCGGCGCTCGCCCTGGCCCTGGCGACGAAGGGCAAGAACGTCCTCCTCTGCGAGGTCGAGGGACGCCAGGGCATCGCCCGGATGTTCGACGTCGACCCGCTCCCCTACACCGAGCGCCGGCTGACGACCGGGCTGCCGCTCGACGACGAGCGCCCCGGCGTCGTGCACGCGCTGCACATCGACGCGGAGTCGGCCCTGCTGGAGTACCTCGCGATGTACTACAAGCTCGGCCGCGCCGGGCGCGCCCTCGACAAGGTCGGGGTGGTGGAGTTCGCCACCACGATCGCGCCCGGCGTGCGTGACGTGCTGCTGACCGGCAAGGTCTTCGAGGCGGTGCAGCGCAACAGCCGCAACAAGGGCGCCATCGAGTACGACGCCGTCGTGCTCGACGCCCCGCCGACCGGGCGGATCACGCAGTTCCTCAACGTCAGCAACGAGCTGGCCGGGTTGGCCAAGGTCGGTCCCGTCAGGTCGCAGGCCGACACGATGATGACGCTCTTCCGCTCACCGCGCACCGCCGTCCACCTCGTCACCGTCCTGGAGGAGATGCCCGTGCAGGAGACCGCCGACGGGATCGCCGACCTGCACGACAACGACCTGCCCGTCGGCGGGGTCGTGGTCAACCTGGTCCGACCCCAGGAGCTCACCCGCGACCAGCTGGCCTCCACCGATCCCGCCGTCGTGGCCGCCGACCTGAAGGGCGTCGGGCTGGACCCGGCCGAGTCGCTGGTCGACGGGCTCGTGGCCGAGGGCCGCGAGCACGCGGAGCGACGCGCGCTCGAGCACGACCAACGGGCGCTCGTCGGCGCACTCGGCGTCCCGACCTACGAGCTGCCGCGGCTGGCTCGCGGCGTCGACCTCGGCGCCCTCTACGAGCTCGCCGGCCTCCTGCGCGCCCAGGGAATGGCCTGACGTGGCCGCGCGCACCACGTCGCGGACAGGGGACCGCTCGAGCTCCCGGGCCCGGGTCGGCCCCGCGGGACCCGCGGCCGACCCGCTCGACATCGACGGACTCCTGGACGACCGATCGGTCGGCATCATCGTCTGCTGCGGCTCGGGAGGGGTCGGCAAGACGACCACGTCGGCCGCCCTCGCGCTGCGCGCGGCCGAGCGGGGACGGCGCGTCGTCGTGCTCACCATCGACCCGGCGCGGCGCCTGGCCCAGTCGATGGGCATCGAGGCCCTGGACAACACTCCGCGCCCGGTCAGCAGCGTCGACACCTCGGCGGGCGGGTCGCTGGACGCGATGATGCTCGACATGAAGCGGACCTTCGACGAGGTCGTCGAGGCGCAAGCGAGCCCGGAGAAGGCCAGGGCCATCCTGGAGAACCCCTTCTACGTGACCCTGTCGTCATCCTTCGCCGGCACGCAGGAGTACATGGCGATGGAGAAGCTGGGCCAGATCCGCGCCGACGCCCAGCGCGACGGGACCTACGACCTGATCGTGGTCGACACGCCTCCGTCCCGCTCGGCGCTGGACTTCCTCGACGCGCCGGAGCGGCTGTCCCGGTTCCTCGACGGACGCTTCATCAAGCTGATGCTCGCTCCGGCCAAGGGCCCGGCCCGGATCGTCTCGGCCGGGTTCGGGCTGATCACCAACGCGCTGACCCGGATCCTGGGGGCGCAGGTGCTGCGCGACCTGCAGACGTTCGTGGCCGCCATCGACACGGTCTTCGGGGGATTCCGTCAGCGGGCGATGAAGACCTACGCGCTGCTGCAAGCCGACGGCACGGCCTTCCTCGTCGTCGCCTCGCCCGAGCCGGACGCGCTGCGCGAGGCGGCGTACTTCGTCGAGCGGCTCAGCGAGGACCGGATGCCGCTCGCGGGCCTGGTCGTCAACCGGTCCAGCCCCGTGCCTCAGGGCGACCTGTCGGCCGACGAGGCGATGGCCGCCGCCGAGCGGCTGCGCGCCCAGGACCCGACGTCGCTGACGGCCGGGCTGCTGCGGCTGCACGCCGACCAGACACGACTGGTCGAGCGGGAGGGCGCGCTGCGCGCCGGCTTCGCTCGGGCCCACCCACAGGTGGCCACGACGCTCGTGCCCGCGCTCGCCACCGACGTGCACGACCTGCGCGGGCTGCGTCGGATCGGCGAGCTCTTGGCCGCCGGCACCGACGAGACCTGACGAGAGCTGACGAACGGTCAGACCGAGATGCGCACCGGAGCCGCAGTCGACTCCTGCTTGGCGCTCTGCAGCACCGAGCGCCACGAGGCGGTCGGGCGGCGACGGAGCAGCGCCCGGCGCTCGCGCTCGGTCATCCCGCCCCACACCCCCCACTCGATCTGGTTGTCGAGCGCCTCGGCGAGGCACTCGGTGCGTACGGGGCAGCCCTGACAGAGCTGCTTGGCCTTGTTCTGCTCCGCGCCTCGCACGAACAACTCGTCGGGCTGCTCCGCCCGGCAGGCAGCGCGCGGCGCCCAGTCTTCAACCCACATAGTGATGTCCCCACATCGGTCCGGTCGGACCATGCACCGAAGGCGCGCCGCCGGAAGCTTTCCCTTGAGAAAAAGGTAAAGAAATTGCCAGCGTTAGAACAGACTCGTTCGACCCACCTTGTCTAGTCACAAATGACTAGACAAGGATGACTAGCATTTCCTGGGGTTTCGGCGGTGTCGCAAGAATCGGTCGGCCACCCACGGCTCCCGTACATTGGTGCGGTGTCCAGACCACGTAGTGAACGACCGCACGCCGCCACGGTGCTCTCGCACCTGGGAGTCATGGCGATCGTATCCGTCGTCCTCGGCGTCGTCGTCTCAGGCCTGGCGATCCCCTTCGCGGGCGTCCTGGGGTTCGCGGCGAGCAACACCGCCGACGGCATCGACAACCTGCCCCAGGAGCTCGAGACCGACGAGTTGGCCCAGAAGACGACGATCCTCGACGCCAACGGCAACACGATCGCCTCGATCTTCGACGAGAACCGCGTCAACGTCTCGCTCAACCAGATCAACCGGCGCATGGTCAAGGCACTGGTCTCCATCGAGGACTCGCGCTTCTACGAGCACGGCGCCCTCGACTTCAAGGGCACGATGCGCGCCTTCTTCACCAACGCCGCGGCCGGCGGCGTGGTGCAGGGCGGCTCCACGCTGACCCAGCAGCTGGTCAAGCAGACCCTGCTGCAGCAGGCCGGGGACGATCCCGAGGCGCAGGCCGCGGCCACCGCCGAGACCCCGGCGCGCAAGCTGAAGGAGCTGCGCTACGCGATCGCCCTGGAGAACCGTCACTCCAAGGACTGGATCCTCGAGCGCTACCTCAACATCGTCTACTTCGGCGACGGCGCGTACGGCGTCCAGGCCGCCGCGCGTCACTACTTCGACGTCAACGCCAAGAAGCTCAACCTCAACCAGTCCGCGACGCTTGCCGGACTCGTCCAGAACCCGTCGGCCTACGACCCGACGGACTACCGCGACCGGGCCATCACCCGCCGCAACATCGTGCTCGACCGGATGGCCGAGCTCAGCGTGATCCCTCAGGAGAAGGCCGACCAGGTCAAGGACCGCGGGCTGGGACTCAAGACGCAGCCGAGCAACAACGGGTGCACCAGCAGCCAGGCCCAGTTCTTCTGCGCCTACGTGCTGGAGTACCTCAAGCAGGACGAGTCCCTCGGCACGACGCTCGACGAGCGCGAGCGGCTGCTCTACTCCGGGGGTCTGACGATCAAGACCACGGTGGACCTCGCCTACCAGAAGGCCGCCGACGACTCCGTCCGCGGCCGGGTCCGTGCGACCGACAACGCCATCGGAGCCCTGGCCCTGGTCGAGCCCGGCACCGGAGAGGTCAAGGCGATCGCCCAGTCCCGCCCGATGGGCCGCGACAAGGCGAGCGGACAGACGTTCCTCAACTACATCGTCCCCAAGCAGTACGGCGACAGCAACGGCTTCCAGGCCGGCTCGACGTTCAAGGCCTTCGTGCTGGCGACCGCGATCGAGGACGGCATCCCGCTCGACCGCACCTTCCCGGCGCCCAACAGCACCACGTTCAACCAGACCGACTTCGCCAATTGCCCGGGCAAGCCCGGCTTCGTCGGGACCTTCCCGATGCAGAACTCCGTCAGCTCGAGCGGCACCGAGAACCTCTACACCGGGGCTCGTCGCTCGATCAACACCTTCTTCTTCAACCTGGAGAAGGAGACCGGCGTCTGCAAGCCCTTCCGCCTGGCCAAGCAGATGGGCATCCAGCTGACCTCGCCGACGGGCAAGCGCGCCAAGGACGGTCGGCTGCTGGTCTCACCCGAGCGCATCCCCAACTTCACCCTGGGCGTTGCCGACGTCAGCCCCTTGGAGATGGCCGAGGCCTACGCGACCTTCGGTGCGCGCGGCGTGCACTGCGACTCGCGCCCCGTCACCTCGATCGCGGACGCCAACGGCAGCACGCTCAAGGAGTACCCCGCCACGTGCAGCCGCGTGATGTCGGAGTCCACGGCCGACGCCGTCAACGACATCCTGCGCGGCGTGATCGAGCCGGGCGGCTTCGCCTCCGCCCAGCAGCTCTCGGTGCCCTCGGCCGGCAAGACCGGTACGACCGGCACCGTCAACAAGTCGCCCTCGGTGTGGTTCGTCGGCTACACGCCCGAGATCGCGACGGCCGCCATGGTCGCCGGCGCCAACGAGTTCGGCACCCCGATCGGCCTCGACGGCCTGACCATCAACGGCGTCACCGTGAGCGCGTCCGGCTCCGGGCTGGCCGCGCCGATCTGGGGCGACGCGATGAAGGTCGTCGACGACAGTCTCGACGCCGTGCCGTTCGTCTACCCGGCCTCGGTCGAGGGTGCCGGGCAGGACTTCGTCCGCCCGCCCACGCCGCCGAGCAACAGCGGCGGCAACCCCGGGAACGGCAACCCCGGCGGCAACAACGGCAATGGGAACGGGAACGGCAACGGACGGGGCTGAGCCCCCGTAACGCAGCTCACCCCAGCTGACGCCGTACCTCGGCAGCCACCGCACCACCGTCGGCGCGGCCCTTCACCTGGGGCTGGACCAGGCCCATCACCTTGCCCATCGCCTTCATCCCCTCGCCCCGGGCACCGGCCTGCTCGACCGCGGCCGTCACGATGGCGGCGACGTCGTCGGCGCTGAGCTGCTCGGGCAGGTAGTCGGCGATCACGCCGGCCTCGGCCAGCTCCTTGGCGGCACTCTCGGCGCGGCCGCCGCCCTCGAAGGCGGTCGCCGCCTCGCGCCGCTTCTTGGCCTCGCTGGTCAGCACTCCGACGATGTCGTCGTCGCTCAGCTCCCGCGCCTGCTTGCCGGCGACCTCCGCGTTGGTGATCGCGGTCAGCACCATCCGCAGCGTGGAGGAGCGCAGCTCGTCGCGCGCCTTCATGGCAGTGGTCAGGTCGGCGCGCAGCTGGTCCTTGAGGGTGCTCATGATCGCCATTGTGGCAGCCTGGGCCCATGAGCACCGCCCGGTTTCTCGCCGCCTCCGCGAGCGCCGCGACGATCGCCGGCCTGGCGGCAACGGGGTACGGCCTCAGCGAGGCACGGCGCTACACCCTGCGCCGGGTCGAGGTGCCTCTGCTTCCTGCCGGGGCCCGGCCGCTGCGGGTGCTGCACCTCAGCGACCTGCACGTCACGCCGGGACAGTCCCGCAAGCTCGACTGGATCCGCGGCCTGGCCGGACTGCAGCCCGACCTGGTCGTGGACACCGGAGACAACCTGTCCCACCGCGAGGCCGTGCCGGCCGTGTGTGGTGCGCTCGGGCCGTTGCTCGACGTCCCCGGTGTCTTCGTCCACGGCTCCAACGACTACTTCGAGCCCACCATGCGCAACCCCCTGCGCTACCTGCTGCCCGACGACGGCACCCGGCACACGGCGTCCGCGCAGCTGCCCTGGCGCGAGCTGAGCCGGCGCTTCACCGAGGCCGGCTGGCGCGACCTGACCAACCGCCGCGACGCGGTCGAGGTGCACGGTGTCCGACTGGCCTTCGCCGGTGTCGACGACCCCCACCTGAGCTACGACCGCCTCGACGTCGTGGCGGGGCCGGCCGACCCAGCCGCCGACGTACGACTGGGCGTGGCGCACGCGCCGTACCTCCGGGTCCTGGACCAGTACGCCGCCGACGGGTACGACGCCGTGCTCGCCGGTCACACGCACGGCGGCCAGGTGTGCCTGCCCAACGGCCGTGCACTGGCCACCAACTGTGACCTCGAGCCCGCTCGCGCACGCGGTCTGCACCGGCACCCGGCCGACTCCCGCCCCGGGGATCCCGGGTCGGCCTGGCTGCACGTCTCGGCGGGGATCGGCACCAACCCCTACGTGCGAGTCCGCGTCGCGTGTCGGCCCGAGGCGACCCTGCTCACCCTGGTGCCCGCCCCGCCGAGCGGCGCGGTCGACTCGTGACCCCCCGCGATTGCGGCTGACCCGAACGCCTCCGGTATGCTCGCTGGCGAGTGAGCCGACCACGGTCGGCTGCTTTCGGGCTGTGGCGCAGCTTGGTAGCGCGCGTCGTTCGGGACGACGAGGCCGCAGGTTCAAATCCTGTCAGCCCGACCCTCTTTCCCGCCTGAGCACCCCGGCACCGCAGCATGCGGGCCGGGGTCGTTCGCGTCCGGACGACGCAGTGACGGCAGCAGGACGTCGTCGACCAGGGCCAGGACGGTCTCCTCGTCGGGGGCGCGGCCCGGAAAGACCGCCCGCGACGCCAGGTAGGTCGGGAGCAGGTCCCACAGCTCGTCGGAGACCGCGTGCGCCCCGATCTCGCCTCTGGCCACCGCCCGCTCCAGGACGCCGACCATCAGCCTGCGACGTTCGTGGAGGAACTCCGACAGGAAGGCATCGCGCAGGCCGGCTCCGTGACGGAGCTCGTTCATGACCGCCCCGATGGTCGCCGCGTGCTCGGTGGTCTGGTGGACGACCAGGTTGCCGAGCGCGATGAGGTCTCCGCGCAACGAGCCCGTGTCGATCCCGACCTGGATGTCCAGGACGCCATGGGTGAAGGCCGCCAGGACCAGCTCGGGCTTCGAGGGCCACCGGCGGTAGAGCGTCGTCTTGCTCGCCTTGGCGCGTGCTGCCACCTCGTCGACGGTGAAGCGGTCGAAGCCGCGCTCCTGCAGCACTGAGAGCGCAGCGTCGAGCAGCTCCGCCTCCCGCTTCGTCGGCGTGACACACGCCGGGGCAGCCGGCGTGGCGGGAGCGGCGACCTGGGGCGGGACCATGCGCTGACGGTACCCGCCGTACGGCGGTGAGTACGATACCGTATCGTACTGCCATGCTGGACTGCTCCCGCCGCGGCGCCACGGCTGCCTCGGCCACACCGGCGCTCCCCACGCCATCGCGCACCGGCAGTCCCTCGCGTCACCGGATCCTGCGGTGGACGATCGAGTTCGGGACCTTCGGCGTCCTCGCGGTCGCCTACACCGTGGTGCGGTCCCTGGTGACGGCCGACCCAGCGAGGGCGATCGCCCACGCCGAGTGGCTGGCCTCGCTCCAGGGCGAGCTCGTCCGCGGCCTGGAGGAGGCCCTCAACACCTGGTTCGTCGGATCCACGGTGGTCGCTGTCACCGCCTGCTACCTGTACGCCGTCCTGCACTACGTGGCGACCCCGGCGGTCTTCCTGCTCTCGCGCCGACACGGGGGGCGCTTGTACTGGACGGGCTACTGGTCGCTGGTCGTGGCGTCCGGGCTGGCGGTCCTCGTCTACGCCACCTTCCCGGTCGCGCCCCCGCGGCTGACCCCGAGCACCGGCATCGTCGACGTGATGCGCGAGTTCGCCGACTACGGCTGGTGGGGCTCCGCGGCCTCGGCACCGCGCGGGATCGGCGACGCCACGAATCAGTACGCCGCGGTGCCGTCCATGCACTTCGGGTGGGCGTTGTGGACCTCGATCCAGCTCTGGCTGATGGGTGGTGGCGCCCGGAGGACTCTGGCGGTGGCCTACCCGTTGCTGATGACGGTGGTGGTGATCGGGACCGGCAACCACTTCCTGATCGACGTGCTCGCGGGCGGCGCCTGCGTCGTCGTCGGCTACGCCGTCGTCACCTGTGCGCTGCGCTGGTGGTCACGAGAGCACGTCGGGTCACGCGGTTCCCCCGTCGGCGCCAGGAACCGCGTGGGACACTGAGCGACATGGCAGACGACGACTCCGGACGTGGCCCGGTCGACGACAACGACGACGAGAGACTGAGCCCACCGACCCTCGCCCTCCCCCGCCTGTTCGGCCGCCGCCGTGGTGCCGAGCCCGTCGCCACGGATGACGAGCCCACCTTCGCCGATGCGGGATCGCCGGTCGCGACCCGAGACAGCCCCGAGCAGGACCGACCGGCTGCCACCGGCGCTCGCCGTGCCGCCGGCCGTCCGGCGCGGCGGCCGTTGCGCGTCCCGCGCGTCCCCGTCCCCGCGG
>NZ_JAPYPS010000105.1 GCF_029937575.1 Nocardioides sp. | reverse complement strand
GTCCCCGTCCCCGCGGTGGCCGCAGCCGCGCTCGCCGGCCTGGTCACCGGGGCCGCGCTGCTCGGGCTGGTCTCGCTGGGCTTTCGCGGCTGCGAGGTCCTGAACGGCAACACGTCGTGCGGAAAGGGCCCGGGCATGGTGGGCCTGGTGCTCGTCTTCGCCGTGGCCGTCGTGATCGGCCGGTTCCTGCTGGCCTGGGCGAAGCTCCCCGAGCCCGGCCTCACGAGCTTCCTCGGCGTCGGGGTCGCGAGCCTCGTCGCGATCCTCGCACTCGGTGGCCTCTTCGACAGTGCGGCCATCATCGTCGTGCTGCCGCTGCTGTGCGCCGCCACGTTCGCGGGCGCCTGGTGGGTCGCCACCGTCCAGCTTCCGCAGGACGACTGAGCCCCACGTCCGACGGCCGGCCAGCGGCACTCAGCGTGCGGCGAGCAGCTCGGCGATCTGCACCGTGTTGAGAGCCGCGCCCTTGCGCAGGTTGTCGTTGCTGATGAACAGCGCCAGCCCGCGCTGGTCCGGCACCCCCTCGTCCTGCCGGAGCCGACCGACGTACGACGGGTCCTGACCGGCGGCCTGGAGCGGGGTCGGGATCTCGCAAAGCTCCACGCCCGGAGCGCCCGCGAGCAGCTCGCGCGCCCGCTCGACCGGCAACGACCGGGCGAACTCGGCGTTGATCGCCAGGGAGTGACCGGTGAAGACCGGGACCCGCACGCAGATGCCGGAGACGAGGAGGTCGGGGATGCCGAGGATCTTGCGCGACTCGTTGCGCAGCTTCTGCTCCTCGTCGGTCTCGCCGAGACCGTCGTCCACGATCGAGCCCGCCATCGGAAGCACGTTGTAGGCGATCGGGCGCACATACTTCGCGGGCTCCGGGAACGCCACGGCGGCCCCGTCGTAGGCGAGCTCGGAGGCCTTGTCACCCGCCGCCGCGACCTGGCCGGCCAGCTCCTCGACGCCGGCGACACCGGAGCCCGACACCGCCTGGTAGGTGGAGGCGATCAGCCGGACGAGCCCCGCCTCGTCGTGCAGCGGCCGCAGCACCGGCATCGCGGCCATCGTGGTGCAGTTGGGGTTGGCGATGATCCCCTTGCGGGCGTGCGCGAGGTCGCCGGGGTTGACCTCGGAGACCACCAGCGGCACGTCGGGGTCCATGCGGAAGGCCGAGGAGTTGTCCACCACGGTCACGCCGGCCGCGGCGAAGCGCGGAGCCTGGGCGCGCGAGGTGGTCGCCCCGGCCGAGAACAGCGCGATGTCGAGCCCGGTCGGGTCGGCGGTCGAGGCGTCCTCGACGGTGATCTCGCGACCGGCGTACGGCAGCACGGTGCCGGCCGAGCGGGCGGAGGCGAAGAACCGGATCTCGGAGAGCGGGAAGTCGCGCTGCTCGAGGATCTGGCGCATGGCGACGCCGACCTGTCCGGTCGCGCCGACGATGCCGATGCTGGTCATCGTGCTACCTCCCCGTCCCGCCGTAGACGACGGCCTCGACCTCGGTGGCGTCGAGGTCGAACGCCGTGTGCGTGGCCCGCACCGCCTCGTCGACCTGTGACTCCTCGACGACGACCGAGATCCGGATCTCCGAGGTCGAGATCATCGAGATGTTGACGCCGGCGGACGCGAGGGCGCCGAAGAACTTCGCGGTGATGCCCGGGTGGGAGCGCATGCCGGCGCCGATGAGGGAGATCTTGCCGATCTGGTCGTTGTAGAGCAGGCTCTCGAAGCCGATCTCCGACTGCAGCGCCGCCAGGGCCGCCATCGCGGCCTGTCCGTCGCCGCGGGGCAGGGTGAAGGAGATGTCGGTCAGGTTGGTCGCAGCCGCTGAGACGTTCTGCACGATCATGTCGAGGTTGGTCTGGGCCGCGGCCAGTGCCTCGAAGATCCGCGCCGCCTCGCCGACCTTGTCGGGCACGCCGACCACGGTGATCTTGGCCTCGCTGCGGTCGTGGGCGACGCCGGCGATGATCGCCTGCTCCATGGAGTCCTCCTGGGTGCGGTCCTCGATGCTGCCGGAGACGACGGTGCCGTCGAGCTGGCTGAAGGACGAACGGACGTGGATCGGGATGTTGTAGCGACGGGCGTACTCGACACAGCGCAGGTGCAGGATCTTCGCCCCGCAGGCAGCGAGCTCGAGCATCTCCTCGTAGGTGACCCGGTCGAGCTTGCGGGCCGCCGGGACGATGCGGGGATCGGCGGTGAAGACGCCGTCGACGTCGGTGTAGATCTCGCACACGTCCGCGTCGAGCGCCGCCGCCAGCGCGACCGCGGTCGTGTCGGTGCCGCCGCGACCGAGGGTGGTGATCTCCTTGGTGTCCTGCGAGACACCCTGGAAGCCCGCGACGATGACGATGTGGCCCTCCTCCAGCGCCGTGGAGATGCGGCCGGGGGTGACGTCGATGATCTTGGCCTTCTGGTGCACCGAGTCGGTGATGACGCCGGCCTGCGAGCCGGTGAAGGAGCGCGCGCTGAAGCCGAGGTCCGAGATCGCCATCGCCACGACGGCCATCGAGATCCGCTCGCCGGCGGTCATGAGCATGTCGAGCTCGCGCGCCGGAGGCAACGGGCTGACCTGCTCGGCGAGGGCCAGCAGGTCGTCGGTCGTGTCGCCCATCGCCGAGACGGCGACCACGACGTCGTTGCCGGCCTTCTTGGCCTCGACGATGCGGCGGGCGACGCGCTTGACGGCGGCAGCATCGGCGACGGACGAACCGCCGTACTTCTGCACGACAATGCCCACCGGGCTCACTCCTGGGGATCGGGGCTGAGGGACGGACCCGGGTGCCGGATCCTGCGGCCCGATCCTACCGAGGGGAGCGGGTCAACCCCGACCGCTGTCCAGCACGGCCTCCGCGGCCTCGATCTGGTCGCTCTCGGAGACGTAGTCGACGTCGAGGCGGTCGTGCGAGACGACCGACAGGAGCGCGTTGAGCGCGGCGCCGGCGAGGTTGCCCCACGACGAGACGTAGGAGAACTGCCACCACCACAGCGCTTCGCGGACGTTGCCCTGGCGGAAGTGACGCAGGCCGTTCTCCAGGTCGGTGGCGATGCTGGCGAGGTCGTCGGACAGGTTGCTCGCCACGACCTCGGGCACGTAGGGGTCGAAGACGAAGCTGTAGGTGTCGAGGTTGCCGAGCATCTCGGCCAGCCGCAGCCGCAGGTCGTCGACATCGGCCTCGGGGCCGACGTCGGGCTGGTGCTCGGAGGCCGGCTCGAAGTCCTGCTGGACGCCGAGCCGAGCCCCGGCGAGCAGGACCTGGCTGATCTCGAGGAGCAGCAACGAGATCGCGCGGCTTCCGTCGGCCTCGCGGGCGATCTCGCGCAGCGCCAGCAGGAAGCTCGCCACGGAGTCGGCGATCTGCTGGGCGAACTCCTCGGTCTCGCTGTCGAGGGCCGGGGCGCCGGCCGTCCCGGGCTGTCCTGATGATGGGGGGAGCTGGGTCATGGTGCTGTCTGCCTTCCTGCGAACGCACGTCCGAGAGTGACCTCGTCGGCGTACTCGAGGTCACCGCCTACCGGCAGTCCACTCGCCAAACGGGTCACGCGCAACCCCTGTGGCTTGAGCTGACGGGTGAGGTAGGTCGCGGTCGCCTCTCCTTCGAGGTTGGGGTCGGTGGCCAGGATGATCTCGGTGATGGTGTCGTCGGAGAGCCGGATCATCAGCTCACGGATGCGCAGCTGCTCGGGCCCGATGCCGTCGATCGGGGAGATCGCGCCGCCCAGGACGTGGTAGCGGCCTCGGAACTCGCGGGTGCGCTCGATGGCGACGACGTCCTTGTACTCCTCGACCACGCACAGCGCCGTCGGGTCGCGGCGCGGGTCGCGGCAGATCCGGCACTGCTCGTCCTCGGAGACGTTGAAGCACGTCACGCAGAACTTCACCTTCGCCTTGACCTCGATCAGCACGTCGGAGAGACGTCGTACGTCGACCGGGTCGGCCTGCAGCAGGTGGAAGGCGATGCGCTGGGCGCTCTTGGGTCCGACCCCGGGCAGTCGCCCGAGCTCGTCGATCAGGTCCTGGACCACGCCCTCGTACACACCGCGAGCCTAGACGGCACCACCCCCACTTCAGGTGGGCGGCGCGCAGGTGGAGCCGTGAGGGTGCCTCAGAAACCGAGCTTGGGGGCGGCCCCGCCGTCGGCGCCCGGCAGACCGGGCATCCCGGGCATGCCGCCGCCACCACCGGCCAGCGGGCCGAGGGCGTCGGCCGCCGCCTGGTCCGCCTGGGCCTTGGCCTCGCGGTAGGCGGCGACGATGAGGTCACTCAGGTCGGCGAGGGACTCCGCGTCGTCGCCGTCGACGGTGCCCGGCGTCACGTCGACCCCGAGCAGGTCACCGACGCCGCTGACCTTCACGGTCACGGCTCCCCCGCCCACGGTGCCCTCCACCACGGTCTCGGCCAGCTGCTGCTGCGCCGACTCGATGGTGGCCTGCATCTGCTGGGCCTGCTCGAGCAGGGCGTTCATGTCGAAACCGCCGGCACCGCCGAGGGCCTCGAAGGGGTTCTGGGTCATCGGGTCTCCATCCGAGTACGTCGTGCAGTGGTGGGCCGGCCGTGGGCGCTGGTGCACCCACGGATCGTGGCGCTGGTCGTCGTGCCGGTCATTCGTTCGGGATCTCCTCGATCATCTGCGCACCCAGCTCGCGGGCGAGGAGGTCGTCGGTGCCGAGCTGGTCGGAGTCGGCGTCGAGGTCGTCCGGGCTCGCGTCGGCGTCGGCCGCGGCCATCGCCTCGGCCCGACTCGAGTCGGGCGCCTCGTCGGTGGTGCGCGTGGCCCGGATGGCGTCCCGGGCCGCGGACGACCCGCCCGGGTCCGGAGCCGGTCGCTCGGGCGGTCCGGGGGTCTCTCCCGGGGGTGGGGCGTCGTCGCTCAGCCACGCGGGCGGCGCCTCGGGGGGCGGCGGCTGGGACTCGTCGGGGGCGGCCCACGACGGAGCGGGGGGCTGGTCGGGGACGCCTGGAGCGGCCGGGGTCGACTGCTGCTCCGCAGCCGCGGGCGCGCGCTCGACCGGCGCCGCCTCCTGCTGCGGCGGGGGGGCCTGGCCTGCTGAGGCGCCGGGGTCGATGATCGTCTCGATCCGCCACGCGGTGCCGACCACGTCGATGGCCGCCTGCCGCACGATCTCGGCGCTGCCGCCTGCGTCGAAGGAGTCCCTGGCCCCGGCGTTGGCGAAACCGAGAGTCAGCACGGCGCCGTCGACGGCGACGACCTGGGCGTTCTGGGTGAGGTGGATCCAGGTCATCTTCCGGCGCTGCTTGGTGGCCTCGATGACGTCGGGCCACAGCCGCCGTACCTCGACCAACGACAAGCCTGCCGAGGCGGCCGGCGCGGAGGCGGCGGCCGGCGCTCGCGGCTCGGGTGCGGGCGGTGCGCCGGGACCGGGTGCGGGCGCCTGGGTCCCGGGCTCCTGCGCTGCGGGGCGCTCCGGGATGACCTCGACCGGCGTCGTGGCCGCGGGAGCAGGAGGCGTCGAGCTGATCCGGACCTGCGCCGGCTCCGGAGCCGCTGGGCCTGGGGCAGGGGCAGGGGCCGGCTCGGGCTCCGCGGCCGGCGCGGGAGACGCCGCGGCAGCGGCGGGCTGCGGCACGCTGACCCGCACGGGCTCGGGGGGCAGGACCGGCGGCGCGGGCTCCACCGGGGAGGCGGCGGGGGCCGGGACCGCCGACGGTGCGGCGACCGTGCCGGTGATCGAGGCCCGTCGCTCGATCCGGTCGAGGCGGGCGAGCACCCCCTGCGTGGTGTGGTCGGCCCCGGGCAGGAGCACCCGGGCGCAGATCAGCTCGAGCAGGAGTCGAGGAGCGGTGGCACCGCGCATCTCGGTCAGGCCCGTGGCGACCAGGTCCGCGGCGCGACTCAGGTCGGCGCGGCCGAACCTCGACGCCTGGGCCACCAGGCGCTCGCCCTGGTCCTGGGAGACGTCGATCAGCCCGGTGGCCGGCGCGTCGGGCACCGCGGCGACGATCACGAGGTCGCGCAGGCGGCGGAGCAGGTCCTCGGTGAAGCGACGTGGGTCCTGCCCGGTCTCGATCACCTTGTCGACCACGCCGAAGACCGACGACCCGTCGCCGGCGGCGAAGGCGTCGACCACCTCGTCGAGGAGCGTGTCGGGGGTGTAGCCGAGCAGGCCGCTCGCCAAGGCATGGGTGACGCCCTCGGGGCCGGCGCCGCCGAGCAGCTGGTCGAGGACCGACATCGTGTCGCGAGCCGAGCCTGCGCCGGCGCGCACCACGAGGGGCAGCGCGGCGGGCTCGATCGTGACGCCCTCCTTGTCGCAGAGCTCGGTGAGGTAGGACGACAGCAGCCGGGGCGGGATCAGCCGGAACGGGTAGTGGTGGGTGCGCGAGCGGATGGTCGGGATGACCTTGTCCGGCTCGGTCGTGGCGAAGATGAAGCGCAGGTGGGGCGGCGGCTCCTCGACGAGCTTGAGCAGGGCGTTGAAGCCCTGCGTGGTGACCATGTGGGCCTCGTCGATGATGTAGACCTTGTAGCGGCTGCGCACGGGCGCGAAGAACGCCTTCTCGCGCAGGTCGCGCGCGTCGTCGACACCCCCGTGGGAGGCGGCGTCGATCTCGATGACGTCGATGGACCCGGGCCCGTTACGGGCCAGGTCGCGGCACGAGTCGCACTCGCCGCAGGGGTCGGGGACCGGCGCCAGCTCGCAGTTGAGAGCGCGCGCGAGGATCCGCGCCGACGTCGTCTTGCCACAGCCGCGCGGCCCGGAGAAGAGGTAGGCGTGGTTGACGCGGTTGTTGCTCAGGGCGGCCCGGAGCGGCTCGGTGACGTGCTCCTGCCCGATCACCTCGGCAAAGGTCTCCGGCCGGTAGCGGCGGTAGAGGGCGAGGGGCGAGTCCACACCCGAGACCCTAACGACCCCCTGGGACAGTGGGTACCGACCCGGCGCCCGATGTTCACGGTGGCTTCACCAGCAGGGACCGCTTGACGTCGTTGAATCGGGCGTGCTCACCCGCCGAACCGCCCTGTCCGCGATCGTGGCCCTGCCCGTCGTGACGACGCTCGCCCGCGCGATCCCCGCCCAGGCCCGCTCCCTGCTCGGCATCGTCGTCGAGCCGACGCCGGTGCCCGATCGGATCGCCCTGAACCCGACGTCGTCACCCTCGTCGTCGGTGTCGATCACCTGGCGCACCAACGACGCCACGACCAGTGGTCTGGTGGAGTACGTCGCCGGCGACGGCACCGTCCGGACGGCTCCGGTGTCCACGACCACTCGGGTCAACCTGATGGGCGGCGCGCCCGCGGCCCGGCACCACACGGCGGCGCTGGAGGGCCTGGCGCCGGGCACGCCGTACGACTATCGCGTGGGGAGCCCCGAGAGTGGCTGGTCGTCGTGGCACTCGCTGACCACCGCGTCCACCATCCCGGCACCGGGATGGACCTTCCTGTACTTCGGCGACGCCCAGATCGGCCTGGACACCGTCTGGCCCGTCAACGTGGAGCGGGCGCTGGCCGCCTACCCCGATGCCGCGCTCTCGCTGCACGCTGGCGACCTGATCAACAACGCCGACAACGACGAGGAGTGGGCGCACTGGTTCTCCGGCGCCGGCGCCCTGGCGCACGACAAGCTCGTCATCGCCTCGCCGGGAAACCACGAGTACAGCGGCGACCAGCTGCTGCAGCAGTACAAGGGTCACTTCGAGATGCCGGGCAACGGACCCGCCTTCCACCAGGAGGACGTCTGGTTCTGCGACTACCAGGGCGTGCGCTTCATCTCGCTCAACGGCAACGCCCCGCTGGGCGGCCCGGACCAGGCGATCTGGATGCGCAAGGCGCTGCGCGAGAACCCCGGCCGCTGGTCGGTCGTGACGTTCCACCAGCCGATGTTCTCGGCCACCCCCGACCGAGACAACCCGCTGACTCGCGCGACCTGGCTGCCCGTCTTCGAGGAGGAGGGCGTCGACCTCGTGCTGCAGGGCCACGACCACACCTACGCGCGAGGGCACCTCGCCGCCAACGACGCCGAGGAGGAGGGTGCCGGCCATCGCGGGCCGACGTACGTCGTCAGCAACGGTGGTGGGAAGTACTACGACCTGGCCCCCGCGGAGGCGAACAACTGGACCGACAACGACGCGGTCCGCGTCGTCGGCCACGAGGGCCTGACCTGCTACCAGGGCATCGAGGTGTACGACGACCGCCTGGTCTACCGCTCCCACGTCGGGGCGCTGCGCGACGAGGCCAACGCCGACGGCTTCGAGGTCGGCGACCTGGTCGATGCCTTCACGGTGGTCGCCTCGCCCGACGGCAAGGTCGTTCGCGACGGCGTGCACCTCGGGCCCTGGGCCGAGCCGGAGCCGGAGCCCGAGCCGGAGCCGGAGCCGGACCCGGAGCGCGTCACACCCACGCTGCGGATCTCCCAGCACCGCCGCAGGCTCGCCGTACGCGTGACGTCGCCTGGTGCCAAGCCCTCGGGACGGATCAGCGTCTGGCACCGAGGCGAGCGGCTGCGCAGCCGCAAGCTCACCGGCGCGAGGGCCGAGGTCAAGCTCCCCAAGAAGATGCTCGGCAGCAAGGTGACCGTGCGCTACGGCGGCGACCGGGCCACGGCGCCGGCCCGCGTGCGGCTGCGGCTCGACCGAAGGTCCTGAGCCGGAGCGTCGCGACCAGCCGGGAGAAGAAAGGCCCCCCGCGCACCCGACAGAGCTCACCTGCCCTTGCTGCCTTCCGGCCCTGGGGGATTCAGCGAGGTGCCGCCACGCGGGGGGTTGGCCCCACCATAGGCGATTGGGCGAGCGGACAGGACCACGGGTAGGCTCCTCCGCGGAGGATTCGCCTAGTGGCCTATGGCGCTCGCTTGGAAAGCGGGTTGGGTGTGAAAGCCCTCAGGGGTTCGAATCCCCTATCCTCCGCCAGTGCTCGACCACCTCTGACCTGGGCCGCTACGGCCCAGGTCGAGGTCGTTGGTGGACCACCGCCGCGGTCTGACCCGCGGGGCGACGTCGTTGGCTGTTCCGTCGTGCACGTCACGCTCAACTTGAGCGTGAATCGGGGTCTCGAGGTGCGACGGCGTCGGGCCACCACCGCCAAGTTCGAATCCCTTTCCTCGGCCACGTGATCCACTGTCGGTCGAGGAGCGCCAGCGACGAACCTCGAGACCCGGCGACCTGAGCGCCCTCCAGCACCCCCGCCTACCCACGAATCATCCACAGCCCTGTGGATGACGTGGTTGTCCACAACCCCCATGGTTGAGCCAGATTGACTGTC
>NZ_JAPYPS010000104.1 GCF_029937575.1 Nocardioides sp. | reverse complement strand
CGGTGGCCGAGGCGCGCCGCGCCACCCTGCTCGCCCTCGCCGAGCTCCCCCCGGGCGCAGCGCTCGCCGCGGGCACCGGCCTGCCGTCGCTGCTGGACCGGGTCTCCTGGGACCGTCCGCGCCGACCGCGCTCCCGGGGCGACTACGTCCAGTGGACCCTCACCGAGGCCGCGGCGCTCGGGCTCACCGGGCTCGGCGCCGTGGCGGCGTACACGCGAGCCCTGCTCAGCGACGACAATCCGACCGGGCTCGCCGAGCTGATGCCCGAGCCGGTCGACCACGTGCTCATCCAGGCCGATCTGACCGCCGTGGCGCCCGGCCCGCTCGAGTCGTCGCTCGCGCGCTCGCTGCAGCTGGTCGCCGACGTCGAGTCGCGCGGCGGCGCCACGACGTACCGGTTCACGCCCGCTTCCGTACGCCGCGCCCTCGACGTCGGCTGGACGGCGGCAGAGGTCCACGGGTTCCTCGAGCAGGTCTCCCGCACCCCGGTCCCCCAGCCGCTGACCTACCTGGTGGACGACACCGTGCGCACGTTCGGGGCGATCCGGGTCGGCCACGCCGAGGCCTTCCTTCGCGCCGACGACGAGTCCGCGCTCACCGAGCTGCTCCACCACCCGAAGGCCTCCGCACTGGGCCTGCGCCGGATCGCTCCCACGGTCATCATCAGCACCACACCCATCGACGTGCTGCTGCCCCGCCTGCGCGACCTCGGCGCCGCCCCCGTGCTCGAGTCGGCCGACGGCTCGGTGCAGGTCTCGCGTCCCGACGTCCTGCGCGCCCGGTCGCCCCGCGAGCGCCGACCGTCGGTGCGCTCGACGCGCGAGTCGGCGCGGATCGCCTCCGTGGTGACCGCGATCCGGGCCGGCGACCGGGCCTCCTCCGCGCGGCCCGCCGCCACCGCCACACCCTTGACCCCCTCGGGCGCCCTGGCTGCCCTGCGGGAGGCGATCGAGGCCGAGTCGACCGTGCTGATCGGCTACGTCGACAACCAGGGCGTCTCCTCCGAGCGCGTGATCGACCCGATCTCCATCGAGGGTGGCTCCCTGACCGCCCACGACCACCGCGCCGACGACGTGCGCGCCTTCGCCGTGCACCGGATCACGACCGTGCGGCCCCTCGGGGCCGAGTAGCCCGGCGTCCGTAGACTCGTCAGGTGAACGACGGCCCCCTCATCGTCCAGTCCGACAAGACCCTCCTGCTCGAGATCGACCACGAGCGCGCGCAGGACTGCCGCAAGGCGATCGCGCCCTTCGCCGAGCTCGAGCGCTCGCCGGAGCACGTCCACACCTACCGACTGACGCCGCTCGGCCTGTGGAACGCGCGCGCCGCCGGCCACGACGCCGAGATGGTCGTCGACACCCTGCTGACCTACAGCCGCTACGCCGTGCCCCACTCGCTGCTGGTCGACGTCGCCGAGACCATGGCCCGCTACGGCCGGCTGCGCCTCGAGAAGCACCCCGTGCACGGCCTGGTCATGGCGAGCACCGACCGTCCGGTGCTCGAGGAGGTGCTGCGCGCCAAGAAGATCCAAGGAATGCTCGGCGCCCGCCTCGATGACGACACCGTCGCGGTGCACGCCTCCGAGCGCGGCAACCTCAAGCAGGCGCTGCTCAAGCTCGGCTGGCCGGCGGAGGACTTCGCCGGGTACGTCGACGGTGAGGCCCACCCGATCGACCTCGACGAGTCCGACTGGTCGCTGCGCGACTACCAGCGCGACGCGGCCGACTCGTTCTGGCACGGCGGCTCCGGGGTCGTGGTGCTCCCGTGCGGTGCGGGGAAGACGATGGTCGGCGCCGCCGCGATGGCGCAGGCCCGAGCGACCACGCTGATCCTGGTCACCAACACCGTGAGCGCGCGGCAGTGGAAGGACGAGCTGATCAAGCGCACCACGCTGACCGAGGACGAGATCGGCGAGTACTCCGGCACCGTCAAGGAGATCCGGCCCGTCACGATCGCGACGTACCAGGTCATGACGACACGTCGCAAGGGCATCTACAGCCACCTCGAGCTGCTCGACGCACGCGACTGGGGTCTCGTCGTCTACGACGAGGTCCACCTGCTGCCGGCGCCGATCTTCCGGATGACCGCCAACCTCCAGGCCCGCCGCCGGATCGGCCTGACCGCCACACTCGTGCGCGAGGACGGCCGCGAGGGCGACGTCTTCTCGCTGATCGGGCCCAAGCGGTATGACGCCCCCTGGAAGGACATCGAGAGCCAGGGCTGGATCGCGCCCGCCGACTGCGTCGAGGTCCGCGTGAGCCTGCCGACCGACGAGCGCATCGTCTACGCGACCTCCGAGCCGGAGGAGCGCTACCGGCTCGCGTCCTGCACGCACCAGAAGGTGCAGGTCGTGCGTGACCTCGTCGCCCAGCACGCGGGCCAACCCACGCTGGTGATCGGGCAGTACATCGACCAGCTCGACGAGCTGGCCGACAAGCTGGACGCCCCGGTGATCAAGGGTGAGACCCCGGTCAAGGAGCGCCAGCGACTCTTCGAGGCCTTCCGCACCGGCGAGATCGGGATGCTGGTGGTCTCCAAGGTCGCCAACTTCTCCATCGACCTCCCCTCGGCCGAGGTCGCGATCCAGGTCTCCGGCTCGTTCGGCTCCCGTCAGGAGGAGGCCCAGCGCCTCGGCCGGCTGCTGCGCCCGAAGGCCGACGGCAAGTCCGCGCACTTCTACACCGTCGTCTCGCGCGACACCGTCGACGCCGACTTCGCCCAGAACCGCCAGCGCTTCCTCGCCGAGCAGGGCTACGCCTACCGGATCATCGACGCCGAGGACCTGGGGCTCAGCGGCTCGACGGGCTGAGCCGTGAGCGCTGCCTCCGCGGCGTCCTTCTCCGCGCGCCGCCAGCTCGCCCTGATCGCGCTGGTCCAGGTGCTCGCGATGTCGAGCTGGTTCTCGGCCTCGGCAGTGGTGCCGAGCCTGCGTGACGACTGGGGCATCAGCACCCAGCAGGGCACGCTGCTGACGATAGCCGTCCAGCTCGGCTTCGTGACCGGGGCCCTGCTGAGCGCGGTCCTCAGCCTTGCCGACCGGTGGCCGGCGCCCCTTCTCGCAGCGTGGTCGGCCGCCGTCGCGGCGCTCGCCACCGCCACCATCGCGCTCGGCGTCGACTCCCTCGGTCCCGCCCTGCCGTTGCGCTTCCTGACCGGAGTCGCGCTCGCGGGTGTCTACCCCACCGGCATCAAGCTGATGGCGTCGTGGTTCGAGAGGGGCCGCGGACTGGCGATCGGCGTCCTGGTCGGAGCCTTGACGCTCGGCAGCGCCCTGCCCCAGCTGCTCAACGGCCTGGCCGGCGCCTTCGGTGACCTGCCGTGGCGCTCGGTGCTGTTCGCCTCGGCTGCGCTCTGCCTGCTGGCGGCGGCCATCGCCGGCCGATGGGTCCGACTCGGTCCGCTCGCCGCCCCGGCCCCGCCGTTCGACCCCCGCTACCTGCTGCGGCTGGTCCGGGACCGCGGCCCGCGCCTGGCCAACCTCGGCTACTTCGGGCACTGCTGGGAGCTCTACGCGATGTGGACGTGGCTGCCGGCCTACCTGACGGCGAGCTTCGCGATCAGCGACACCTGGGACGGCTCCCGGAGCGCGATCGGGCTGATCGCGTTCGCGGTCATCGGGCTGGCCGGCGTGGCCGGGGCCCTGGCAGGCGGGTGGCTCGGCGACCGGGTCGGCCGGGCGCGGGTCGCCGGCGGAGCGATGGCGATCAGTGCGTCCTGCTGCCTGCTGGCCGCGGCGGCGTACGGCGCGTCGCCGTACCTGCTGCTGCCGATCCTCGTCCTCTGGGGCATCTCGATCATCGCCGACTCGGGTCTCTTCTCCACGCTGATGACCGAGGTCGCCGACCGGCGCTACGTGGGCACCGCCCTGACCATGCAGACCGCCGTCGGGTTCCTGCTGACCGTGGTGACGATCAACGCCGTGCCGTACGTCGTCGACTGGGTCGGCTGGCGCGGGGCGATGGCGATGCTGGCGATCGGCCCGGTCGCCGGGGCCGTCGCGATGGCTCGCCTCGATGGGCTCCTCGGCTCGTCCGCCGAGGGCCGGCACGGCACAAACTCCTCGCGCAAGCCGATTGCCGGTCCCTAGTGTCGGCCCTCGTGCTCCACTCGGGAGCACGACGACACAGAGACGAAAGGACCATGGAGCAGATCAGCAAGAAGCTCATGAACTGGGCTTCGATCCTCGAGGACAACACCCGCGAGCAGGCGGTGACGGCAGCGACGCTGCCGTTCATCCACCCGCACCTCGCGCTGATGCCCGACGCGCACCTGGGGATGGGGGCGACCGTCGGGTCGGTCATCCCGACCCTCGGCGCGATCATGCCGGCTGCAGTCGGCGTCGACATCGGCTGCGGGATGATCGCCGTCCGCACGACGTACGACGTCGCCGACCTGCCGGTCGACCGCAAGCCGCTGCGCGAGGCCATCGAGCGGGCGATCCCGCTCTCGGCCGGAGCGGCCAACCAGGGTGTCACCCGTGAGCACACCCGCGAGCGGCTCGAGGTGCTGCGCGGCGAGGCCGAGCGGGCCGACTTCGACCCCGCCACCTACGCGAAGCGGTGGGAGCTGCAGCTGGGCACCCTCGGCTCGGGCAACCACTTCATCGAGGTCACCGTCGACGAGACCGACCGGGTGTGGCTGTTCCTGCACTCGGGATCGCGTGGCGTGGGCAACAAGATCGCCCAGGCCCACATCAAGGTGGCGCGCGACCTGTGCGAGAAGTGGTGGATCGACCTCCCGCACCGCGACCTCGCCTACCTGGTGGAGGGCACGCCGGAGTTCTGGGCCTACATCCGCCAGATGCGGTGGGCGCAGCACTACGCGCTGCTCAACCGCGAGGAGATGATGGACCGGGTCGTGGCGTGCTTCGCCGACTGGCTCGGCCTGTCCGACGCGGGCGAGGTGGAGCGGGTCGAGGAGATCAACTGCCACCACAACTACACCGAGCAGGAGCGGCACTTCGGCAAGGACGTGTGGCTCTCCCGCAAGGGCGCGATCAACGCCGAAGCGGGTCGGCCCGGGCTGATCCCGGGATCGATGGGGACGGCGTCGTACGTCGTGGTGGGCCGGGGCAACCCGGTGGCGCTCAACTCCGCACCGCACGGCGCGGGGCGGGAGTACTCGCGGTCCAAGGCGCGCAAGACGTTCTCCCGCGAGCAGCTGCGGGAGGCGATGGTCGGCATCGAGTACCGCGACACCGACGCGTTCATCGACGAGATCCCGGCGGCCTACAAGGACATCGACCGGGTGATGGCCGACGCCGCGGACCTCGTCGAGGTGCGGCACACGCTGCGGCAGATCGTCAACGTGAAGGGCGACTGAGCCGACACCAGGACAGCGGAGCTCTTCGGGCGGATCGGCCCGGAGAGCTCCGCTGCGCGTCGGTCAGCGGGCGTCGACGTAGATGTCACCGGCGGTCGGCGACGGTGACCATGGCGCGCAGACGCTGGTGGTTGAAGCGCACGAGCAGGGTCACTCGCTCCGGAGCCTCTCGACGCGAGTCCCTCACGGTCGGGAGGCGCAGCGTGACGTCGCGCTGCCCGGCCGGGATCCGACCGCCGACTCCCACGCCCAGGCGGTGGAGCGGGCGCCGGGACTCGCGCCCGTAGCCGCGCCGCGCCAGCCATCCGGGACGGAGGTCGTCGCCGCGGAGCCGGGAGCCCCGGCCCGGCACCACCTCGGCGTAGACATGGGTGACGCGTGCTCCGGCGCCCACCAACCGTGCGCGCACCTCGACAGGCTCGCCCTCGCGGACGACGCGCCGTACGGGCCGGACCCGGAGCACGAGGTCGGGGTCGTCGCCCAGCACCCGCAACCTCCCGAGGTAGTCCGCGGTGACCACCCCGTCCACGCCCCACGCCGCGACGTCGACCTGACGGCCCATCCCGTCGAGACGGCGGCTGCCGAAGGTCAGCGGGATCGACCCGGAGGTCTGTCCGGGGGCCAGGTCGACGACGGTGAGAGCTCGTGATCCCGGTGCGCCGGAGCGCTGCACCACGAAGCGGGCCGGACGGTCCAGGCTGCCCTCCACCACGAAGGGCACGCGAGCCTCTCGGGTCGAGCGGAGCTCACCGCTGGCGGCCGACGCCTCGCCGAGGCTCACCTGGGGCAGTCGACGATCCGGCACCGCGACCAGTGCCGACGAGGCTGCGGCCAGGTCTGCCACCCACAGCCGGCCCCGGTCGCTGCGGCCGATCAGCTCGACCGAGACGATGTCGCTCAGGTCCGCCGCGTTGTCGGGCTCCGTCGGGTCCAGCGCGGCGGCGTCGACCAGCAGCGACTGGGCCCAGAGCTTCGTCAGTCCAGCGCCCACCGGCAGCGGAGCGAGCGTGTCGCCGCCGTCGGTGACGTTGTCGGGACCGAGCACGCTCTGGCCCCCCGAGCTGTCCGTCAGCCGTACGTCGAGCCGCACCGGGCCGGTGCGGGGGTCGACGATCGTGCGCAGCTCGAGCCGTCCGGCCGAGAGGTCCAGCGCCTCGGTGAGGCGCAGGCCGGCCACCGCCCCGGCCTCGGTCCAGCCCATCGTGAGGAAGTCGGTCGTGGGGCGGCCCTGGTCGCCCGGGCTCCAGTGCGGGGCGATCAGGTCTCCCAGCTTGCGCCCGCACCACGTGGCCGAGCCTGCGTCGGGCGACGTCCTGCCCTGACAGATGCCGGCCGTCGCCCCACCGCTCACGTTCGTCAGCGTCGCGTCGGCGCCCGGACGCCGGAGGTCGCGCCCTCCTCCGATCGCGTGGGAGCGGACGTCGGCATCACCGAGGGAGTCGAGCCTCACCAAGGAGCCGTCGAAGAGCGGGAGGGCGGACTCGTCACCGGTGAAGAGGGCGGCCGCTCCCGCGACGTACGCCGTGCCGACCGCACGCTGCTCGGCCCGGCTCAGCCGATCCGGGGTGGCCGCACCGCACGCCGAGCCCGGGTCTCCGCGCCAGTCGTCCGACGACGGAGCTGCCGAGGCGCCCGGGGTCCACTCGGTGTTGAAGTAGTTGTGGTTGGCGCCCATCACCAGCACCGAGCTCTTCAACGACGTGTCGTCAGCCGCCAGGTCACGCGCGACGTCGGTGAACTGCTGACCCTGCAAGTCGTGGACGTCCCCGTCGCAGTACGGCAGCACCGTCACCGTCGGCACGTAGGGCGATGCCTGCGAGGCGAAGTCCGTCGGAGCCAGGAGCACCTGCCCCGCGACCCGGTACGGCGCCGAGGTCGGGATCCGGATCGAAGCCCGGGCCACCCCCTCACCACCACGGCTGTGCCCGACCAGCACGACCTCGTCGAGGTCGACCTGGTGCTCATCGGCGAGATCGACCCAGTAGTCGAGATGACGCTCCACCATCTCCGCACGCGCACCAGCACCACCATCGGGCACCCGGAAGTCCTGGGCATTGATGCCGTTGACCCGCACCGACACCGTCGCGTACCCCTGGGAAGCCAGTACCTGCTGCAGGTAGTCGTAACCGAGGTGGCTCGGGACCTCCTGGAACGGCGCCGGGCAGGGCCACTGTCCGGTGTGGTCGAGGTCGTCGTCCGGGTTGTAGCAGACGTCGTGCCGCCCGTGCAGGAACACCACCAACGGGCGAGGACCCGTCACGGCACCGGCACTGGGCTCGACGACGTGACCCACCATCTCGACCGGCCGTCGCAGACCGGCCAGCTTGACCGGCTCGAGCTCGTAGTCGCTGCTCACGGTCTCGAAGGTTCCGGGCACTCCGGGGTCAGCTGCCGGAAGCACCGTGGTGGCCACGCGGTCCACGGGCGCCACCCGACGTCGTACGACGGGGTCCAGCCCACCCTCGTCCAAGCGATCGCCCGACAGCAGGACGTCGAGGCCCGCCGGGTCCGGCACCGCGGCGGCCGTGACGACCGTCCGGACCGTGCGACCGTCGGGATCGATCCTCGCCTCCCCGATCGGCAGCCCTGCTCCGACGATCCGGGGCCGGTCCGCACCGAGCGGCAGCCTGCTCGGCGAGGTCCACGAGACCTCGTAGTTGCTCGCGTCGAGGGCGACGATCTCCCACGTCCCACGATGCGCGCCCGCGTCGCTCTCGGGGTCGGCGCCGGTGGAGCCCGCGGCGGGCGGGACTGTGCCGACCAGCCCACCGATCAGCACGCAGGCGAGGCCGCCGGCGAGTCGTGCGGCGACCCGTCGGGGCAGCGCGAGGCGGGCGGACCGGGCAGGTGCGGGGCCTGCACCGTCCCGGGGTGTGGGGGGCACGACTGCTCAACGCCGCCGGGCCGCGACGGGTTACGCCGGCGACGCCGCAGGATGGTGGGTGCACTAGACCGGACCACCGGCTGATCCGCTCGCCGGTCGGCGTCGGGGGCTCCGTAGGCTGGTGGCCCGTGAAGGCACTCCTGCTCGAGAACATCCACCCGCTGGCCGTCGAGTCCCTCGAACGGGCCGGCTTCGAGGTGGAGCTCCGCACGGCCTCGATGAGCGAGGACGAGCTCCTTGTCGCCCTGCCGGGCATCTCCCTGCTGGGCATCCGCTCCAACACGAAGGTGACCGAGACGGTGCTCGACGCCGCCGGCGACCTGATCGCCGTCGGCTGCTTCTGCATCGGCACCAACCAGGTCGACCTGGCCGCCGCGGCGGCGCGCGGGGTCGCGGTCTTCAACGCGCCGTACTCCAACACGCGCAGCGTCGTCGAGCTGGTCATCGGCGAGATCATCGCCCTGGCGCGCCGCCTTCCGGAGAAGACGCTCAAGATGCACGCGGGTGTCTGGGATAAGTCGGCCCAGGGCAGCCACGAGATCCGCGGACGCACCCTCGGCATCGTCGGCTACGGCAACATCGGCACCCAGCTGTCCAACGTGGCCGAGGCCATGGGGCTGCGCGTCATCTTCTTCGACACCGCCGACCGGCTGGCGCACGGCAACGCGCGGAGGATGCCCACCCTGGACGCGCTCCTGGCCGAGGCCGACGTCGTGACGCTGCACGTCGACGGCCGACCCGGCAACGCCGGGTTCTTCGGCGCCGAGCAGTTCGCCAAGATGAAGCCGCGCTCGCTCTTCATCAACGCCGCCCGCGGCATGGTGGTCGACGACGTCGCGCTGCGCGAGCAGATCCTCTCTGGCCACATCGCCGGCGCCGCCCTCGACGTCTTCCCGGTCGAGCCCAAGGCACAGGGCGATGAGTTCGAGTCGGTGCTGCGCGGGCTCGACAACGTGATCCTCACCCCGCACGTCGGCGGATCGACCCAGGAGGCGCAGGAGGAGATCGGCTGGTTCGTCGCCGGCAAGCTCGCCGGGTTCGCGCTCGAGGGCCGCACCGAGCTGT
>NZ_JAPYPS010000103.1:5921-9422 GCF_029937575.1 Nocardioides sp. | reverse complement strand
TCTTGGCCTGCGCGGTGCCCGAGGAGCCGGAGACGATGGCGCCGGCGTGGCCCATCGTCTTGCCCTCCGGCGCGGTGAACCCGGCCACGTAGCCGACGACCGGCTTGGTGACGTTGTCCTTGATGTAGGCCGCGGCCCGCTCCTCGGCGTCGCCACCGATCTCGCCGATCATCACGATCGCCTTGGTGTCGGGGTCGGCCTCGAACGCGGCGAGGGCGTCGATGTGGGTGGTGCCGATGATCGGGTCACCGCCGATGCCGATGGCGGTGGTGAAGCCGTAGTCCTTGAGCTCGTACATCATCTGGTAGGTCAGCGTGCCGGACTTGGAGACCAGGCCGACCGGGCCACTGCCCGAGATGGTGTGCGGCGTGATGCCGGCCAGGGACTCTCCCGGCGTGATGATGCCGGGGCAGTTGGGCCCGATCATCCGGGTCGACTTGCCCTCCAGGTAGGCCCAGACCTCGGCCGAGTCCTGGACCGGCACGCCCTCGGTGATCACGACGAGCAGGCCGATGCCGGCGTCGATCGCCTCGATGCAGGCGTCCTTGGTGAAGGCCGGCGGCACGAAGAGGACCGACACGTCGGCGCCGGTCTTCTCCATCGCCTCCGAGACGCTCCCGAAGACCGGCAGGTCCTTGCCGCCGAGCTCGACGCTCGTGCCGGCCTTGCGGGCGTTGACGCCACCGACGATGTTGGAGCCGGCCTCGACCATGAGGGTGGTGTGCTTGGAGCCCATCCCGCCCGTCATGCCCTGGACGATGATCTTGGAGTCCTTGTTCAGGTAGATGCTCATGTTGTTGTCCCCCGTCCTCAGGCGTTCGCCAGCTCGGCGGCCTTGTCGGCCGCGCCGTCCATGGTGTCCACCGTGGTCACCAGCGGGTGGTTGAGCTCCTCGAGGATCGCGCGACCCTTGTCGACGTTGTTGCCGTCGAGCCGTACGACGAGCGGCTTGGTCGCCGCGTCGCCCAGGATCTCCAGGGCACCCTTGATGCCGTTGGCGACCTCGTCGCACGCCGTGATGCCGCCGAAGACGTTCACGAACACGCTCTTGACCTGCTCGTCGTTGAGGATCACGTCGAGGCCGTCGGCCATCACCTGGGCGTTGGCGCCGCCACCGATGTCGAGGAAGTTGGCGGGCTTGACGCCGCCGTGGGCCTCACCGGCGTACGCGACGACGTCGAGGGTCGACATGACCAGGCCCGCGCCGTTGCCGATGATGCCGACCTCGCCGTCGAGCTTGACGTAGTTGAGGCCCTTGGCCTTCGCCTTGGCCTCGAGGGGGTCGGCGGCGTCCTTGTCCTCGAACGCGGCGTGGTCCTCGTGACGGAACTCGGCGTTCTCATCGAGCGAGACCTTGCCGTCGAGCGCCTCGAGCTTGTCACCGGCCAGGCGAGCCAGCGGGTTGACCTCGACCAGGGTGGCGTCCTCCTCGACGAAGGTCTTCCACAGGTTGAGCACGGTCGTGACGGCCTGCTCGGTGAGCGCCTCGGGGAAACCGGTCTCCGCGACGATCTCGCGGGCCTTGGCCTCGTCGACCCCGGTGCCGGCGTTGATCGGGATCTGCTTGATGGCGTCGGGGTTGGTCTCGGCGACCTCCTCGATCTCGACACCACCCTCGATGCTGGCGATGCAGAGGTACTGACGGTTGGAGCGGTCGAGCAGGAACGAGAAGTAGTACTCCTCCTCGATCGTCGCAGCCGGAGCGATCAGCACCCGGTGGACGGTCAGGCCCTTGATCTCCATGCCGAGGATCGCGGTGGCGTGCTCCTCGGCCTCGTCGGGCGTCTTGGCCAGCTTGACGCCGCCGGCCTTGCCTCGTCCGCCTGCCTTGACCTGGGCCTTGACGACACAGACCCCGAGCTTCTCCGCGGCAGCGCGGGCCTCGGCCGGCGTGGTCGCGACGATGCCCGGGGCTCCCGGTACGTCATGCTTGGCGAAGAGCTCCTTCGCCTGAAACTCCATCAGATCCACTGGTCCACCATGTCCTCATTTGTCGAGTGCGCGGCCTGATCAGACCGCGGATGTATGTGGGTTTCTCCGTGCGGCACCCTAGTCCTGCCCTGAGACGGGTGGTTGACGTGGTCCACGATGGGCGCCACGTGCGACGCACGTCACAGGGGCACGGGCAGGACGCACGGCGTCGTGGTCCAGGGTTGTGGAGTTCCGGAGCGGGCGTGCCCAGCCGTCGGGCACAATGACGCCGGACCTGATTTAGGGGGTCCGTGATCAATCCGTTACAGTCTCCGCCATCCCCCGAACGGGTGGCTTGCACGCCGCCTCGTCCTCAACGCTTCGGAGTTCACTGATCCATGGGTAGTCACCGAGCCGAACGCCCCGCGCGCACCGGCCTGTCGGAGACCCCACAGCCGACCCCGTACGTCGGTCGCCGCTGCGCCGTGCGATCCGAGCACGCTGCCAGCGCGGAGACGACCACGTCCCTGCCGCGGGTCACCGCGTCACTGGCGGACGACGTGACGGCAGAGCTTCCGCTCGTTCGCAGCCAGACGCCCGGGAAGCGCAAGGCCGTCAAGCACGCCGGCTCGCGCGGCCCCCTGTTCCGCGGGCTGCCCTCGCCGCCCGTCCTGCTCGGCGTCGCGACCCTCGCGATCGCGGTCAGCGGCGTGGTCGTGTCCGGCACGGACACCACCACCCAGCTCACCAGCGGTGATCGCGGCGACGCCCAGGTCCGCGCCGCTGGGGCAGCCGGTGGTGTCAGCGCCATCGGGAGCGTCGACACGTTGCGTGGTCGCCAGACCAGCCGGTCCGCCTCGCGCGACGACGGGACCCAGACCGACGACAAGCTCATCAAGGCCGCCGAGGCGCAGGTCGAGGTCCGCAGCGAAGAGCTCGGTCAGCTCGCGGCCGAGGTGGAGCAGCAGGCCAAGAAGCTCGCCGACAACCGGTGGGTCATGCCGCTGACCCCCGTCGTCCTCACGGCACGTTACGGCGAGTACGGCCTCTGGTCGAGCTATCACACCGGGCTCGACTTCAACGGCAACACCGGCGACCCGATCAGCGCGATCGCCGGCGGCGTCGTCACGTTCGTGGGCTACGACGGCGCCTACGGCAACAAGACGGTCGTCACGCTCGAGGACGGCACCGAGATCTGGTACGCCCACCAGACGAGCCAGTACGTCTCCATCGGCGAGAACGTCGCCGCCGGAGAGGTGATCGGCACGGTCGGCTCGACCGGCAACGTGACCGGCTCGCACCTGCACGTCGAGGTCCGCCCCGGCGGCGGCGACCCGGTCGACCCCTACGCGGCCATGGTCGTCAACGGCGTCACCTTCTAGCGGCTGCCTGCCGCTGCTGCTCGGCTCACCGCGTCTCGACACGCCGGCTCTCCGCCTTCGCAGGCTCGGGCTGCGACGGCTTGCTCGACGACCAATGAAGTCGTCGCGACTTCGTCGCTCCTCGCCGCTGCATCTCGGCTCACCGCGTCTCGTCACGCCGGTTCGCTGCCCTCGCAAGCTCGGGCTGCGACGGCTCGCTCCACGAGCA
>NZ_JAPYPS010000103.1:0-5821 GCF_029937575.1 Nocardioides sp. | reverse complement strand
CGTCTCGACACGCCGGTTCGCTGCCCTCGCAAGCTCGGGCTGCGACGGCTCGCTCCACGAGCATGGACGCTGCCGCGACTTCGTCGCTCCTCGCCGCTGCATCCCGGCTCACCGCGTCTCGACACGCCGGTTCGCTGCCCTCGCAAGCTCGGGCTGCGACGGCTCGCTCGACGACCAATGAAGCTCTGAGCCGGAGCAAGCTCCGTTCAGAGCTTCTCCACCGGGGCGTAGCGCAGCAGCAGGCGCTTGACGCCCTCGGAGCCGAAGTCGATCGAGGCCGAGGCCTTGTCGCCCTGGCCCTCGATCGCCACGACCGTGCCCATCCCGAAGCTGTCGTGGACCACCCGGTCGCCCGGGTCGAGGCTGGGGATCGCACGCGACGGCTTGGCCTTGGTGGCCGCATCCGCACGCGCTGCGGCGGAGGAGAAGTTGCGGCGACCGGCCGTGGTGGGCTGACCGAAGCCGGTGTAGGCAGGCGAGCTCGAGGCGAGGTCCGGGCGCCCCCAACGAGTCTGGGCCGCCTCGGTGCGCTTCCAGTCGACGAGGTCGATCGGCAGCTCGTCGAGGAAGCGGCTCGCCGGGTTGTGCGACGGGGCACCCCAGGCCGAGCGCACGACCGCGCGGGAGATGTAGAGCCGCTCGCGGGCGCGGGTGATGCCGACGTACGCCAGGCGGCGCTCCTCCTCCAGCTCCGGCTGGTCGCCCAGGCTGCGGGAGTGCGGGAAGATGCCGTCCTCAAGGCCCGTGAGGAAGACGGTCGGGAACTCCAGCCCCTTGGCGGTGTGCAGCGTCATCAGGGTGACCATGCCCTGGTCCTCGGGAGCGTCCGGGTCGGGCTCGTCGGGGATCTGGTCGGTGTCGGCGACCAGGGCTACCCGCTCGAGGAAGTCGGCCAGTCCAGGAGCGACCTGTCCGGCGTCGACGTCGGCGGGGTCGGCGCTGGGCCCGGCGACCGGATCGTCGGAGAACTCGCGAGCGACCGCGACCAGCTCCCCGAGGTTGTCGACCCGGGTGGCGTCCTGCGGATCGTCGGAGGCCTCGAGCTCCTCGAGGTAGCCGGAGCGGGCGAGCACGGTGTCGAGCACGACGTCGGGACGCTCGTCGGCCTCGACCATCGACATCAGCTCCTCGACCAGGCCGACGAAGCCGCGGATGTTGGTCAGGCTGCGGGTGGCCAGTCCCGGCGCCTCCTCGGCGCGTCGCAGGGCCTCCCAGAAGGTGATCCGCTCGCGGGTGGCAAGCGCGTTGACGCACTCGACGGCGCGGTCGCCGATCCCGCGCTTGGGCACGTTGAGGATCCGGCGCAGGCTGACCTGGTCGTCGGGGTTCACCAGCATCCGCAGGTAGGCGAGGGCGTCGCGGACCTCGCGGCGCTCGTAGAAGCGCACTCCCCCGACGACCTTGTAGGGCATGCCGGTGCGGATGAACACCTCCTCGAAGACGCGCGACTGTGCGTTGGTGCGGTAGAAGATCGCCACGTCGCCGGCCTTCAGGCCGGCATCGGTGAGCTTGTCGATCTCCTCCGAGACGAAGCGGGCCTCGTCGCGCTCGTCGTCGGCGACGTACCCGACGATCCGGTCGCCGTCGCCGGCGTCGGACCACAGGCGCTTCTCCTTGCGGCCCTTGTTGTGGCCGATCACGGCGTTGGCCGTGGTGAGGATGGTCTGGGTGGACCGGTAGTTCTGCTCCAGCAGGATCGAGGTCGCGTCGGGGAAGTCCTGCTCGAAGTCGAGGATGTTGCGGATGTTGGCTCCGCGGAAGGCATAGATGGACTGGTCGGCGTCGCCGACCACCATCAGCTCTGCGGGCTCGACTCGCTCGGAGTCCGCGAGCGACCCGCGCTCCTCCATCGGGTCGGCGCAGAGCTGGTGGATGAGGGCGTACTGGGCGTGGTTGGTGTCCTGGTACTCGTCGACGAGCACGTGCCGAAATCGTCTCCGGTAGGTCTCACGCACCTCCGGGAAGGCCTGCATCAGGTGGACGGTGCTCATGATGAGGTCGTCGAAGTCGAGGGCGTTGGCCTCGCGCAGACGCCGCTGGTAGAGCGTGTACGCCGCGGAGTAGGTCTCGTCGATGCCGTTCTTGGCGTCCTTGGCGGCGTCCTCGGGATCGCGCAGCTCGTTCTTGTGGTTGCTCACCCAGTGCAGCACCGGCCCGGGCTGGAAGCGGCGCGGATCGAGCTCGAGGTCCTTGATGACCAGGCCCATCAGTCGCTTCTGGTCCTGGGCGTCGTAGATGGAGAAGTTGCTCTTGTAGCCGAGCAGGTGCGACTCCTTGCGCAGGATCCGCACGCACGCGGAGTGGAAGGTGCTGACCCACATGATCCGGGCCCGCTTGCCGACCAGCTCCTCCACGCGCTCCTTCATCTCGGCCGCCGCCTTGTTGGTGAAGGTGATGGCCAGGATCGAGCCGGGGTGGGCCTTGCGCTCCGAGATCAGCCAGGCGATCCGTCGGGTGAGCACCCGCGTCTTGCCCGAGCCCGCGCCGGCCACCACCAGCAGGGGGTGGCCCGCGTGCTGGACGGCGGCTCGTTGCGGCTCGTTGAGACCCGCGAGGAGGCGGTGCTGCTCGGACTCAGGTGACAAGGTGCTCATGCTGGGACCAGCCTACGGGTCCCCGTCGACACCTACGCGGTCACTGCGAGCAGAGGCAGAAGGGGTGTCCGGCGGGGTCGAGGAACACCCGGAACGTCGTGCCCGGCTGGTGCTCGTGCTTGATCGCCCCGAGCTCGAGGACTGCGGCCTCGCCCGCGTCCAGATCCTCGACGACGACGTCGAGGTGCAGCTGCTGCGGCACCTCCTGGGACGGCCAGGACGGGGCCCGGTAGTCGTCCACCGTCTGGAAGCAGATGCACTGACCGTCGCCGCGGACCTCGAACCAGTCGTCCTGGGACGTCGCGGTCCAGCCGAGGAGCGCGGCGTAGAAGCCGGCCAGGGCGGCGGCGTCGGGGCAGTCGAAGACGAAGCTGGGAAAGCGCGCGATGGGCATGGACGCCACGCTACCCACGCGGCGACCCTCAGAACGCGTGTGCCGGCGACCAGAGCACGGCCACGCACACGTTGATCACCGCCAACGCGAGCAGCCCGGCCCACAGACCCTGCGGGATGCTCGGCTTGCGGGTGTTGGCCATCACGAGCACCAGCAGGATGAGGCCGATGCCGAGCTTGACGGTGATCTTGGCGTAGCTCACGTCGCCGTCGCCGCCCTCCAGGACGCCGACCAGTGCCAGCCCGGCCACGAACGCCGTACCGACGCCGTCGCGCATCGCGGCGTTGACCTGCTTCTCCCCCGTCCCCGCCTGGGCGAGCAGCCCGCCGATGAGGGCGGAGAAGCCCAGGATGTGCAGGATCAAGAGGATGAGGCGCAGGGTCTCCATGGCCGGAGAGTATCGGGTCAGCGGTCCAGGGCGGAGAAGTGCTGGTAGTCCTTGAGCGTGGTGAAGTCGCCACCCCACGACCACCCGATCCGGGCGAACTCCCGCACCACGAGGTCGTCGGGCTCCACCATGCCGGGTCGCACGTCGTCGCGGTCGAGATAGCTGCTGGCACGCTCGGGGATGACGACGTCGTCCTTGCGGTAGGGATTCATGAACGGATTGAGGTCCAGGGCCAGTCCGTAGGCGTGCGCGGAGAACCCCGCTGTCTGCCCGGTCGTGGGCCGACAGACGAACGCCGCCGTGTTGTTGCCGTCGCCGGTCGGCAGCGCGTCGAGGTCGGCGGTGGTGGGCAGTCGCATCTCCTCGATGGGGAAGTCGGCGCGGAACAGGGCGCGGAAGACCGACACGATCCCCGCCGCCTCCGAGGTCGCCACGACCAGCTCCCCCGTGTGGGCGGCGTCGTCGAAGCCTCGGAACGCGACCTGCACGTAGCTCAGGTCGGCCAGGGCGACGGGGCAGCCCTCGGCGTACGTCTCCCCCATCCGCTCGCGGATCTCCGGAGTGACAGGACCGATCGACGAGGCGAAGAGCCCGTCGGCGGGCGGGCTCAGGAGGTCCTGCGTCGGGTAGCGGCGCTCGCGCAGCGGGCGGGGGGTGGCGCGGATCTCCCCGAGCCCGTCGGGACGCAGCGGGAGGACGATCTCGCCCAGCGGCCAGTTGGAGTACGCCGGCTCGCCCGACGCGGTGGGCCGGCTCGGCTCGGCGGGCTCCGTCGGGGTCGGGGAGGACGTGGGTGCCACCGTCGGCGCCGGGGTCGCCGTGGCCTCCCCGACCTGCGTCGGGGAGCACCCTGTGAGCAGCAGCGTCGCACCGGCCGCGGTGGCGACCGCGAGTCGTCGGACCATCTACAGCAGGCGCCGGTCCGAGGCCCAGCGAGTGAGCTCGTGGCGTGAGGAGAGCTGCAGCTTGCGCAGCACCGACGACATGTGGGTCTCGACGGTCTTGATGGAGATGAAGAGCTCCTTGGCGACCTCCTTGTAGGCGTAGCCACGCGCGATCAGCCGCATCACCTCACGCTCGCGCTCGGTGAGCCGGTCGAGGTCCTCGTCGACGGCCGCCATCTCGATCGAGCCCGCGAAGGCGTCCAGCACGAAGCCGGCCAGGCGCGGGGAGAAGACGGCGTCCCCGTCGGCGACCCGACCGATCGCCGAGACCAGCTCGGGCCCGGTGATCGTCTTGGTGACGTAGCCGCGCGCTCCACCACGGATCGTGCCGATGACGTCCTCGGCCGCGTCGGAGACCGACAGCGCGAGGTAGCGCGGCGCTGCACCAGCGGCGTCGGAGGTCGGCCCACGGCGCATCACCTCCGCGCCACCGCCCCCGGGCAGGTGGACATCGAGCAGGACGACGTCCGGGCGGTGCGCGGCGATGAGCGTGACTGCCTCGTCGACGTCGGCGGCCTCCGCCACCACCTCGACCACCCCGGCGCCCGCTGCCTCGAGCTCGGCTCGCACGCCTCGGCGGAACATCGCGTGGTCGTCGACGATCACCACGCGGGTCTGGCTCGACGGATCAGTCAACGTGCGCTCCTTCGGGCGTGTGCTGGACGGAGAGGTGCAGCCTGACCTCGGTGCCCTCACCGGGCGCCGTGCGGATCTCGGCCGTGCCGCCGTGGCGTTGCATGCGGTCGATGATGCTGTGTCGCACGCCGTAGCGGTCCGCTGGGGTCTGCTCGACCACGAAGCCGCGCCCGCGGTCGCGGACGAAGACGTCGATGACACCGCTCCCGATCTCGGCGTAGACGTCGACGCGTGGCACTCCGGCGTGCTTGGCCGCGTTGGTGAGGGACTCACGCGTCGCCGCCACGATCGGACGCGCGGCCTCGCCGAGGTCGACGTCACCGACCGTCACCACGTCGACCGAGATGCCGTGGGCGTCCTCGACCTCGGCAGCCACGCCCCGCAGGGCGTTGGCGACGGTGGACTCGTCGGCCGACTCACCGACGAACAGCCACGAGCGCAGGTCGCGCTCCTGGGAGCGAGCGAGACGCGAGACCATGGCGGAGTCGGAGGCGTTCTTCTGGATGAGGGCGAGGGTCTGGAGCACGGAGTCGTGCAGGTGGGCCGCCACGTCGGCACGCTCCTGGGTGCGCACGCGCTCGGCACGCTCGTCGGTGAGCTCCCCGGCGAGCCGGAAGAGCCAGGGCACCGCCACGAGAGCCAGTCCGGCGATGCCCAGCAACGCGGCCAGCGTGACGTCGCGGGCCACGCTCAGCGACCCGCCCTGCAACGCGAAGAGTCCGAGGGAGGCCGCGATCATCGCCACGCCGAACCCCAGCCGAGCGTACGACGCCCACCCGCCGTCGCCCAGGACGACCCGGACCGGGGCGAGCGACCCGGTGGCGGCGAGCCAGCGCACGCGCGGCGCCGCCGCGGCCGGCCCCCC
>NZ_JAPYPS010000102.1 GCF_029937575.1 Nocardioides sp. | reverse complement strand
GCGCGGCCCCACCCACGCTGACCACCGGCAGCACCCCGAAGGAGCGGGTCGGCTACACGCGCGGCCCCACCCACCGCAACCACCCGGACCAACCCCGAAGAGGAGCTCAGCCACCGATCCGGTCGATGACCAACGGCTGCGCGACCACCTCGTCGGACGAGCCGACGTCGTACCCGCCCTCGAGCGACGCGAGCGCCCGCTCGAAGCGGGCCGGCTCGTCGGTCAGCAACGTGAACAGCGGCTCGCCGGCGGTCACCGCGTCGCCCGGACGTGCGTGCCAGACGACTCCGGCGCCGGCCTGGACCGGGTCCTCCTTGCGCGCGCGGCCCGCGCCGAGGCGCCAGGCCGCCATCCCGACCGCCATCGCGTCGAGGCGGGTGAGCACCCCGGTGGCCGGGGCGGTGACGACGTGCGACTCCCGCGCGGTCGGCAACGCGGCGTCGGGGTCGCCGTCCTGGGCGCGGATCATCGCCTTCCAGGCGTCCATCGCCGTGCCGTCGGTCAGCGTCTCGGCCGGGTCGACGTCCTCGCGACCGGCGGCGGTGAGCATCTCGCGAGCCAGGGCGACGGTCAGCTCCACGACGTCGGCCGGACCCCCTCCGGCCAGCACGTCGACGGACTCCGCCACCTCGATCGCGTTGCCGGCCGTGAGACCGAGCGGGGTGGACATGTCGGTAAGCAGGGCGACGGTGCGTACGCCGGCGTCGGTGCCGAGGCCCACCATCACCTCGGCGAGCTCGCGGGCGTCGTCGACGTCCTTCATGAAGGCGCCGCTGCCGACCTTGACGTCGAGGACCAGCGCGCCGGTGCCCTCGGCGATCTTCTTGCTCATGATCGAGGAGGCGATCAGGGGGATCGCCTCGACCGTGCCGGTGACGTCACGCAGCGCGTAGAGCTTCTTGTCGGCCGGGGCCAGGCCGTCGCCGGCGGCGCAGATGACCGCGCCCACGGACTCCAGCTGCGCCATCATCTCGGCGTTGGACAGGGCGGCGCGCCAGCCCGGGATCGACTCGAGCTTGTCGAGGGTCCCGCCGGTGTGGCCCAGGCCGCGCCCGGACAGCTGGGGCACGGCCACGCCGCACGCGGCCACCACGGGCGCCAGCGGCAGCGTGATCTTGTCCCCGACACCGCCGGTGGAGTGCTTGTCTGCGGTGGGACGCGAGAGGGCGGAGAAGTCCATCCGCTCCCCCGAGGCGATCATCGCGGCGGTCCAGCGACTGATCTCGGTGCGCTGCATCCCGTTGAGCAGGATCGCCATGGCGAGGGCCGACATCTGCTCGTCGGCGACGTCGCCGCGCGTGTAGGCGTCGATGACCCAGTCGATCTGGCTGTCGGTGAGGGTGCCGCCGTCGCGCTTGGCGAGGATGACCTCGACGGCATCGTGCGCAGTCATGCGCAGACCCTACGGTGTGGACACGCGCACCGAGTCGTAGCCCCGGAGCACGAAGGTCCCCCGCGACTCCGGCTCCCCGGCGAGGGCGAGGTCGGGGTGCCTGGTCCACAGCGCACCGACCGACTCGACCAGCTCCATCCGGGCCAGCGGGGCACCCAGGCAGAAGTGGACCCCCGCCCCGAAGGCCACGTGCGGGTTGTCGGCCCGGTCGACGTCGAAGGTGTCCGGCGCCTCGAAGGCCGCCGGATCGCGGTTGGCGGCGCCCAGCAGCGCGGCCACCTTCTCGCCCTCCCGGATCCGGATGCCGGCGAGCTCGACGTCGGCGGTGGCGGTGCGCTCGAAGAGCTGCAGCGCCGAGTCGAAGCGGAGCATCTCCTCGACGGTCCGGGCGACGTCGTCACCCGGTCGGAGCCCGCGTCGCAACATGGCGACCAGTCCGTTGCCGAAGACGTTGACCGAGGCCTCGTGACCCGCATTGAGCAGCAGGACGACGGCGGCCACGACCTCGTCGTCGGTGAGCTCGGTGGCCGCTAGGTCGGTGATCAGGTCGTCGGCCGGGCTCCCCCGTCGTACGGCGAGCAGGTCGCGCACCAGGGCGGCGAAGTCGGCCGCGGCCGCGAGCGCCGCGTCCTGCACCGCGGCGGAGGGCGCGACCTCGTACATCCGCACGATCGCCTGCGACCAGCGCCGCAGGTCTCCGGTGTGGCTGGCCGGCACGCCGAGCAGCTCGGCGATCACCAGGACGGGCAAGGGCTCGGCGTAGGCGTGGATCACGTCGAAGCCCGCGGGATCCAGCTCCTCCAGCAGGCTCATCGCGAGCTCCTGCACGCGTGGGCGCAGGCGCTCGATGTGACCCCGGTTGAAGGCCCGCGCCACCGGACGCCGCAGGCGCGTGTGGTCGGGCGGCTCGTTCTCCATCATCTGGTTGCGGTGCAGCAGGTTGAAGGGCTCCATCGCCGCGGCCGGCTCCTTGTCGCGCCAGATCCGGCCCAGCCTCCGGTCGCGCAGCACCGCGCCCGCCGTGGCGTGCGCGAACGTCAGGTAGGTGCCCGACGTCTCGTGCCGGGCGAGGGAGTGCCGGGCACGTTCTTGGGCGAAGAACGGGTAAGGGTCGGCCACCACCTCGGGGTCGGCCAGGTCAAGCGAGGTCGTCGGGACCGAAGGCATCGGGGAGCACCTCATCCATCCTCTTGATGCCCGAGACGGTCTGCAGCAGCAGGTCGGGGCCGCCGTTCTCGAAGAGCAGCTGGCGGCAGCGGCCGCACGGCATGATGGTCTCGCCCTCGCCGTTGACGCACGCGAAGTGCGTGAGGCGTCCGCCGCCGGTGATGTGGAGCTGGCTGACCAGCCCGCACTCGGCGCAGAGCGCGACCCCGTAGGCAGCGTTCTCGACGTTGCAGCCCACGACGATGCGTCCGTCGTCGACGCGGGCCGCGGCCCCGACCCGGAAGCGGGAGTAGGGCGCGTAGGCGTGCTGCATCGCCTCGACGGCGGCGGCCCGCAGGCCGGCCCAGTCGAAGTCACCGGCGACGTCACCGGCGACGGAGTCCTCCCGTGGAGCGCTAACCGGCCGACCCCTTCCGATAGACCTGCCCATCGGCTGCGGGCATGCGTAGTCGTTGGGACGCGAAGGCCAGCACGAGCAGCGTCGTGACATAGGGCGCCATGGTCACGAAGTCGCCGGGGACCTCGTCGATGAGGAAGTAGACCGCGGCGACCAGGACGCCGATCCCGATCGTGATGGCCCCGCCGACGGTCTTGCGGCGCAGGATGAGCACGGCACCGCCGACGACGGCCAGCACGGCGACGGCGAGCAGCAGTGCGCGCACCGACGTACCGCCTTGGCGCAGGCCGAGCGTCTCGGTGTAGCCGAACAGCCCGGAGCCCATCAGCAGTCCGCCCGGGCGCCAGTTGCCGAACAGCATGGCGGCCAGCCCGATGTAGCCGCGCCCGCCGGTCTGCCCGTCGCGGTAGTTGCTGGAGGCGACCATGGCGAGGACACCGCCGGCGAGTCCGGCGAAGCCGCCGGAGATCAGCACGGCGCCGAACTTGTAGCGCATCACCGCCACACCGAGCGACTCCGCGGCCGACGGGCTCTCGCCGCACGAGCGCAGGCGCAGCCCGAAGGCGGTGCGCCACAGGAGGAAGTAGCTCAGCACGAGCAGGGCCAGACCGATGAGCACGAGCACCGACAGGTTGGTGCAGAACGCCCGCAGCAGCGAGGCGACGTCGGAGACGAGGAACAGGTCCTGGTCCTCGAGATCGCCCAGCCCGTCGCTCAGGGGACCTATCGTGATCGTCGGCAGGCTGGGGATCTTGGGCGACTGGGTCGCGCCTGCGCCCGGCAGACCCACGAAGGTCAGCGACGCGAGGTACTGCACGGCGCCCAGGGCGATGATGTTGATCGCCACGCCGGAGATGATGTGGTCGACGCCGAAGACGACGGTCGCGGTGGCGTGGATCAGGCCGCCGATCATCCCCAGCGCGATGGCCCCGATCACGCCGGCCCACGCCCCGTAGGTGTAGCCGAAGTAGCCGGCCCCGTAGGTGCCGAGGATCATCATGCCCTCGAGGCCGATGTTGACCACTCCCGCGCGCTCGGCCCAGAGGCCGCCCAGTCCGGCGAGCATGATCGGGCTCAGTGCGATGAGGGTCGCGCGGATCGTGCCGGACGAGGTCAGGTCGTCGGCCCCGGTCACGACGCGCAGGACCGAGAGCGCGGCGAAGCCGAGCACCAGCCCGACGATCAGCCACCAGCGACCCGAACGTCCCGACCAGGGTCGGAGCCGGTGGTTGCCCTCGGGACCCGGTGTTGCTCCGACCGGCGTCGTGGCCTCGGTAGGGGTACTCATGCCGTCACCTCCTTCGGCTCATCGACGGGTCTGTCCGCCTTGGCCACCTGCTGCTGCTCGAGGCGGACGCCGAAGCGACGGACGATCTCGTAGGAGATCACCACGGTGAGCACGATGACGCCCTGCGTGATCGCCACGATGTCCGGGGAGACGCCGACGAGGATCTGCAGCGGGTTGGACTGCTCGTCGAGGAAGGCGAACAGCAGCGCGCCCAGGGCGATTCCGATCGGGTGGTTGCGTCCGAGCAGCGCGATGGCGATGCCGGCGAAGCCGAGACCCGACTGGAACGTGGAGCCGTAGGAGTAGGAGTCTCCGAAGAGGATCGGCAGGCCCACCAGCCCGGCGACCCCGCCGGAGATGAGCATCGCGCCGATCGTCATCCGCTTGACGCTGATGCCCGAGGCGACCGCCGCGGTCGTCGACTGGCCGGTGGCGCGCAGGTTGAACCCGAAGCGGGTCTTGTTCAGCACGAACCAGTAGGCGAAGCCGGCCGCGACGGCGATGAAGATGAAGCCATAGATCTCGGTCCCGGGCCCGTCGCCGATGCTGAAACTGGGGATCCGGCTGCCCTCGGGGATCTCCTTGGTGCCGAGGGTGTTGCTGCCCTCCTCGCGCACCGCTGCCTTGCGCAGGAAGTAGGCCACCACCGAGGTCGAGATGAAGTTCAGCATGATCGTCGAGATGACCTCGCTGACCCCGCGGGTCGCCCGCAGCAGCCCGGCGATGCCGGCCCAGGCTGCCCCGACGAGGACCGCGGCGAGGATCGCCAGCGCGGTGTTGAGGTAGCCCGGGAGCCACGCCTCCCCGGCCACCACGGCGGCCACGAAGGCGGCGATGCGGTACTGCCCGTCGACCCCGATGTTGAAGAGGTTCATCTTGAAGGCCACCGCGACGGCCAGGCCGGAGAGATAGAGCACGGTGGCGTTGTTGATGATGTTGGCGAGGTTGCGCTGCTCGGGGAAGGTGAGGATCTCGCCCCAGACCTCGCCCACCGGGTCGCCGGCGATGATCAGCACCAGGCTGGTGATCGCGAACGCCGCGACGAGGGCGAGCGCGGCGGCCAGCAGGCCGAGCAGGAAGGAGACCAGGCGGGTGCTCACGCGCTCGCCCCCGCTCCGGTCATCGCCGAGCCCAGCTGTTGCGGGGTCACGTCCGAGGGGTCGAAGGAGCCGACGAACCTGCCACGCAGGATCACCTCGATCCGGTCGGAGAGCCCGATCAGCTCATCGAGGTCGGCGGAGATGAGCAGCACGGCGAGTCCCTCCCGGCGAGCGGTCTTGATGTGGTTCCAGATGGCGGCCTGGGCGCCGACGTCGACGCCGCGCGTCGGGTGGGCGGCGATCAGCAGGATCGGGTCGCCGCTCATCTCGCGGCCCACGATCAGCTTCTGCTGGTTGCCTCCGGACAGCGCACGGGCGAGCACCCCCGCGCCGGGCGTTCGCACGTCGTACTCGTCGATGATGCGCAGCGTGTCCTGTCGGGCCGCTCGCTTGTCGACGATGCCGTGCTTCACGCTCGGCGGCCGGCCCTGGTGGCCCAGGACGCGGTTCTCCCACAGGGGCGAGTCGAGGAGCAGACCGTGGCGGTGCCGGTCCTCGGGGATGTAGCCGATGCCGCTCTCGCGACGCTGTCGCGTGGACGCGGTGCTCAGGTCGGCGTCGATCAGGCGGATCGAGCCGGTGGCGCGCTCGCGCATCCCCATGATGGCCTCGACGAGCTCGGCCTGGCCGTTGCCCTCGACTCCGGCGATCCCGAGAATCTCGCCCCGGTGGATGTCGAAGGAGAGGTCGTCGAGCAGCGGCCGGGCGCCGCTGCCGGGCAGGGACAGCGACTGGACGCTCAGCAGCACCTCGTCGGTGACCGTCGAGGCCTCCGAGGACGCCTGGGGCAGCTCCGAGCCGACCATCAGCTCGGCCAGGTCGCGCGCGGTGACGGACGAGGGATCGGTGACGGTCGTGACCGTGGTGCCGCGGCGGATGACCGTGATCTCGTCGGCGACCGAGAGCACCTCGTCGAGCTTGTGCGAGATGAAGATGACCGCCAGGCCTTCGTCCTTGAGGCCGCGCAGGTTGCCGAACAGCTCGTCGACCTCCTGCGGCACCAGGACCGCGGTCGGCTCGTCGAGGATGATCGTCCGCGCGCCGCGGTAGAGGACCTTGAGGATCTCCACCCGCTGCCGCGCGCCGACTCCGAGGTCCTCGACCAGCTCGTCGGGCTCCACCCCGAGGCTGTAGGAGTCCGAGATCTCCACGATCCGCTTCCGGGCGCGTCCGCCGATGCCGTGGAGCTTCTCCGCGCCGAGCACGACGTTCTCGAGGACGGTGAGGTTGTCGGCCAGCTGGAAGTGCTGGAAGACCATCCCGACCCCGGACTTGATCGCGTCGGCCGGCGATCCCATCGAGACCTGGGTGCCGTCGACCTCGATGGTGCCCGAGTCGGGGCGCTGCACGCCGTACAGGATCTTCATCAGCGTCGACTTGCCGGCGCCGTTCTCACCGACGATGGCGTGGATGGTGCCGCGCATGACGTCGATGTTGATGTTGTCGTTGGCGATGACTCCCGGGAAGCGCTTGCCGATGCCCTGGAGTCGGACTGCCGGGACCTCGGGCACGGGGTTCGACACGTGTGCTCCTTCGTGGGCGGGGCTCAGATGCTGCGCTCTGCAGGCTAGGCCATGTCTGGTTCGGCGGGAGACACCACGGGCCGCGGAGACGCCCGGAGGCGTGTCCGCGGCCCGATGGAGCCGTCGTGCTGGGTCGGTCAGGACCCGATCAACTCCCGGATCAGGGAGCGGTCGGGACCTCGATCTCCCCATCGATGATCTGCTGCTTGTAGGCGTCCAGGTCGCCGGCGATGTCGTCGACCTGTCCTCCGCTGGTGGAGTAGCCCACACCGTCGGCCGCGAGGTCGTAGGTGGTGACACCGGAGGGAACCGTGCCGCCGACGACCTCGGAGAGGTACGTGTAGACGGCGACGTCGACGTTCTTGAGCATCGACGTCAGGATGACGTCCTGGACCGACGGGTCGGCGGTGTTGTACTGGTCGGAGTCGACACCGATGGCCAGGTTGCCCGACTCGGAGGCGGCCTCGAAGACACCGCCACCGGAACCACCGGCAGCGTGGTAGACGATGTCGGCGCCGTTGTCGAACATGCCCTGGGCGGCGGTCTTGCCCTTGGCCGGGTCACCGAAGCCGGAGAAGTCCGGCACCTGGGTCAGGTAGGTGACGTCGACGGTGATGTCGGGGTCGACAGCGGCCACACCGGCCTCGTAGCCGGCCTGGAACTTCTGGATCAGCGGCGTCTCGACGCCGCCGACGAAGCCGACCTGACCGGTCTCGGACTTGAGCGCGGCAGCGGCACCGACGAGGAAGGAACCCTGCTCCTCGGCGAAGACCAGGCTCGCGACGTTGTCGGCCTCGACGCTGGAGTCGTCGATGATCGCGAAGTTGACGTCGGGGTACTCGGCGGAGACGACACCGATCGAGGGTCCGTAGGCGAAGCCCACGGCGATGATCGGGTTGAAGCCGGCGTCGGCGAAGGTGCGCAGGCGCTCCTCGCGGGCGTTCTCGGCCTCGCCGTCCTCGGCCTCGGACTCCTGGGACGTCACGCCGAACTCGGCGACGGCCTGGTCCAGCCCGGCAGCGGCCGAGTCGTTGAACGACTGGTCGCCGCGGCCACCGACGTCGTAGGCCATGCCGACCATGAGGTCGCTCTGGGGAGCCTCGGTCTCCTCGGACGTGGTGGACTCGCCACCGGTGCCCGGGTCGGTGCTGGTTTCGGGCTCATCGCTTCCGCACGCGGTGAGCGCCAGGATGCCGGCGCTCAGAAGTGCTGCAATCTTGGTCGTACGACGCAAGATCCCTCCTCAGGGTTTGTGGTGTCCACGTGGGGTTGGGACACGAAATCAGACTGCACCCTAACCGCGTCCGGGCGTCCAGCACATGACTAACGGGCACAAATCCCTGGTTGTTACACGTCGGTGACCAAACCGGCGATCGCCGCCTCCGCCAGCAGCCGCGCGCCCAGGCCGATCGCTCGCTCGTCCACAAGCAGGTTGCCCTGGTGCAGGTCGTACGTCGGACCGCCCGGCGTGCGCGTCCCGAGCCGGAACATCGCGCCGGGGACCTGGGCGGTGTACCACCCGAAATCCTCCCCGCCCAGGCTCTGCGGGACCGTCGTCTGACCCGTCGGGCCCAGCACCGATAGCGCCGCTGCGGAGAGGATCGCGTTGCACCCGGGATCGTTGACCACCGGTGGGACTCCCTGAAGGTAGTCGACCCTGGCGGTGACCCCGTAGGGACGCACGATGTCGAGCACCGACTCCCGGACGATGGGCTCGCACTGGGCCCACGCCTCGGCGTCGAGGATCCGGACGGTGCCGCCCACCATGCCGTGCTCGGGGATCACGTTGACCGCCGATCCCGCCTGCACCAGGCCCCACACGACGCTGACCCCGGCCCGCGGGTCCAGGCGCCGGCTCAGCACCGCGGGCAGCTCGGTGGTCACCTTCGCCAGCGCGAAGGTGAGGTCGCCGGTGAGATGGGGGCGGGACGTGTGGCCGCCCGTGCCCGTGAGGTGCACCTCGAGCTTGTCGGCGGCGCTGGTGAGCGAGCCCGCGCGCATCCCGATGTGCCCCACGTCCACCGCCGGCTCGCAGTGCAGGGCGAAGATGCGGGCGACGTCGGCGAGCGAGTCCTGGGCGATGAGCTGGAGCGCTCCCCCGGGCATCACCTCCTCGCCGGGCTGGAAGAGCACCCGCACTCGGCCGGGCAGCTCGCCGCGCTGGTGCAGCTCGCCCAGGGCGAGTGCCGCGCCCAGCAGCGCCGTGGTGTGGACGTCGTGGCCACAGGCGTGCGCGACCCCCGGCACGGTGCTGGCCCACGGCACGCCGCTCACGTCCTGGACCGGCAGCGCGTCCATGTCGGCGCGCAATGCCGTGATCGGACCGTCCCCGGTCCCGAGGTCGGCCACGCAGCCGGTCGTCGTCAGGGGGCGAAGCCTCCAGCCGACACTTTCGAGCCGCTCGCCGACCAGCTTCGTCGTGCGCGTCTCGCCCCAGGAGAGCTCGGGGTGGGCGTGCAGGTCGCGGCGCAGCTCGACGAGCTCCGCGTCGTGCTTGGCGACGACGTCGGAGATGAGACCGGAGGCCGCATCTGACGTCGGATCGGAAGACAGGGGCACCTGGGACATTGGTCGCAAGGGTACCTATCTGGCAGGGACGGCCGCCCTGGTCACGGACTTCACGGCCCGGCTCTGGGTCGGTGTCGGATCCATTGGTCGGGTGGTGGGTGGTGGGGTC
>NZ_JAPYPS010000026.1 GCF_029937575.1 Nocardioides sp. | reverse complement strand
GGAAGTCGTCGACGTCGAGGGTCTCGGCCTCGAGGTCGACGGTGCGCCACGACAGGCGACCCTCGCTGTTGTCGAAGTACTCGTCGATGGGACCGGTGTAGATGACCGGGACCTTGCCCTTGAACTCCTCGACCAGCCCGGCGGCAGGGTCCAGGTAGTCGGTGTCCACCAGGACCTCGATGTTGGGGTGGTCTGCCATCCGCTCGAGCCAGGCGGTGTAGCCGTCGACCGGGAGCCCTTCGTAGGTGTCGTTGAAGTAGCGGTTGTCGAAGGTGTAGCGCACCGGGAGTCGGGTGATGATGTCGGCGCTCAGCTCGGTGGGGTCGGTCTGCCACTGCTTGGCGGTGTAGCCCTTGACGAAGGCCTCGTAGAGCGGCCGCCCGATGAGGCTCACCGCCTTCTCCTCGAGGTTGGTGGCGTCCGCGGTGGCGATCTCGCTGGACTGCTCGGCGATCAGCGCCCGGGCCTCGTCCGGGGTGTGCGAGCGGCCGAAGAACTGGTTGATCAGACCGAGATTCATCGGGAAGGAGTAGACCTGGTCCTTCACCTTGGCGAAGACGCGGTGCTGGTAGCCGGTGAAGTCGGTGAAGCGGGTGACGTAGTCCCAGACCTTCTTGTTGGAGGTGTGGAAGAGGTGGGTGCCGTACTTGTGCACCTCGATCCCCGTCTCGGGGTCCTTCTCGGAGTAGGCATTGCCTCCGAGGTGGTACCGGCGCTCGACGACGAGCACCTGGAGCCCGAGCTCGCTCGCGCACCGCTCGGCGATCGTGAGCCCGAAGAAGCCCGAGCCGACCACGACGATGTCGGGGCGCTCGATGCGTCGCTGCTGCGGGCCGCCCGTTGCGGGGGCGGCTGCGGGGATGGGTTCAGAGGTAGCGTCGGACACGTTGGCTGAGTCTACGGATCCGCGCAGTCCGGGCACACTCGACGCACGCGGGCGGGCCCGCCTATCTCGTCACGTCGACTCCCAGTCGACCCTGAGCCGACTCCCAACCGACTCCTAGTCGACGGCACGGCGACCGCTCGGGATGAGACAGGTGGACACCGGACGTCCTAGAGTGGCCCCATGCACGAGACTGGTTCGTTGCGCACGGTTGTCGAGCGCAACTTCGGAGCGGCGTGGCTGACCGGCATCGCCATGGTCGTGGCCACCATTGTCTTCGCCGCCATCGGCGAGCTCCCGATCCGGGACCCCGACAGCCTGATCCCAGGCTACATCCGCTTCCCAGCGATCGTGCTCGGCGCGATCGCCCTGGATATCGTGCCCCGCGTCGCGTGGCGTGCTCGCCGGGCCCCGAGGACCGTGGGCCGGCACTGGCGCGACGTGCTGCGTGAGCGCTGGCCCGCCTCGCACTGGCGCTACGCCGTGGGTGGCGTCACCGCCTGGTACCTCTGCTACGCCGCGTTCCGCAACCTGAAGTCCATGGCGCCGTTCATCAACGAGAAGTCGTGGGACGTCGAGTTCGCCCGGATCGACCGCGAGCTGTGGTTCGGCAAGGAGCCCGCCACGGTCCTGCACGACCTCTTCGGCACCGGCATCGCCGCGCACTTCTTCTCCACCGTCTACTTCATCTGGATCGCGCTGGTGCCCGTCAGCATCGCGATCGCGCTGGTCTTCACGCGCAGCACCCGCGCGGGCTCCTGGTACGTCACGGCGGTCGCCTTCGACTGGGCGCTCGGGGCGCTGTTCTACATCCTCTTCCCCTCGGTGGGCCCGGTCTACAACGCCCAGCAGCGAGGCATGTTCGACGGGCTTCCGGAGACCTACAACACCCGGCTGGCCGACAGCATGTGGGACGACCGTGTCGCTGTGCTCGGCGACCGCTTCGCCTCAGGCACCCTGCAGACGATCGCGGCCTTCCCGTCCCTGCACGTCGGGATCATGGTGACGATCTGCCTGGTCGTCTCCTACATCGGCCTCTCCCGCTGGATTCGGATCACGGCGTGGGTCTTCCTCGGCCTGACCGTGCTGGCCACGATCTACCTGGGCTGGCACTTCTTCATCGACGTCCTCGCCGGAGCGGCCCTCGGCTCGTTCACCGTGTGGGCAGCCGCCATGGTGACCGGCAACCGGGTCGGTCTGCGACCCCAGCTCCGACGCCCCGCCGAGGACGAGCCCGCGGCGGCCGTCAGCCAGGAGGCCGACGCGCAGGGTCGCTGACGTCGCCGGCCCGGGCCGGTGCCCCCGGCCCCGCCTCGGCCGACAAGGCGCGCAGGTCCCGCGCGTCGCGCACGGCACGGACGACGTTGCGGGCCTCCGCGCGACCGCCGCGCAGCGGGCTGAGCAGCACGACCATGAGCGCGATCAGCCACGGCTTGAGACGCACGAGGGTGTTCTCGCCGTAGCGGAAGTGCACCACGAACAGGTTGCGGTACATGTAGTAGCCCTTCCACCCGGCCAAGTCGTGCTGCTGGTCGAAGGAGAGCTGGCGCACGAGGACGGCGTCGCGCACCGCCCAGATCCGGTAGCCGACGCGCCTGGCTCGCAGGGCGAAGTCGACGTCGTCGTAGAAGATGAAGAAGGCGGGGTCGGGCAGCCCGATCGCGGCGACCACCTCGCGGCGCACCATCAGTCCCTCGAAGGCGACGTTCTCGACCTCCACGCGCTCGGGCATCGCCTCGCGGGTCCCGAAGTCGGTCTCGACCATCGAGGTCTTCGGCTTGATGGCCAGCGGATTGCGCAGGTCGAAGCGGGTCGCGGCCTTCTCGACGAGTCCGCCGTCGCGCTCCTCGCGGACGCTCGTCAGACAGGCCTCGTCCTGCGCCAGCAGCACCGTGAGGCACTCGGGCGCGGGGATGACGTCGTCGTCCATCACCCAGATCCGGTCGACGCCCCGTTCGTAGGCCGTGCGCATCCCCAGGTGGAAGCCCCCCGCGCCGCCGACGTTCTCGAGCGTGCGCACCACCTCCAGGCCGGGCAGGTCGCAGCGTGCCAGCACGTCCGGGGTGTGGTCGGTGCTGGCGTTGTCGATGACGAGCACGAGGTCGGCCGGGTGATCCAGCGCGCCGAGTCCGGCCAGCATGGGCTCGAGCAGGTCCGCGCGGTTGTAGGTGACCACCACGATCGCGACCGTCTCGACCTCGGGCTCGGTCTCCGGCTCCGGGCCCTGACGGACGTGGGGACCGCCGCTCATCGGAGGTACCTGCGGTGACCGCTGAAGTCGCCGCGCAACCCGGCGTACGCCGCCCGAGCACTCAGGGCCACGCGCCGGGGCTCCCGGTGGGTGACGAGGTAGAACCAGAGGGTCTTGACCCAGAACATCAGCACGAAGAGCCAGCCCCGGTAGTCGCGCAGGTTGAGGGTGTTGTTGCGGGCCATGCAGTAGTGCTTGAGGTCGCTCGGCGTGTGGTTGTACGTCGTGCGCCCGAACATCATCGGGGTGCCGAGGTCGTCGGTCGCCGGGTGCGCGAAGTGGGCGTCGACCACGGTCGCGATCCTGGCCCCGGCCCGCTCGGCGCGCCAGAGGTACTCGACGTCGTCACCCCAGATGAAGAACTCCGCCCGGGGGGTCCCGATCCGCTCGACCAGGGCGCGGGTGACCAGCACTCCGTTGAACGGGATCACGACCCCGGGGATCAGGCCCGGGCCATCGACGTCGCGGGCCGCGGCCTCGACCTCGCTCATCGCGTGCACCACGCGGGTCCCGCCCGGGAGCCGGATGGGGAAGCAGAGCCGTCCGGGGTCGCCCTCGGCCAGCACGGCCGGGCCCCAGAAGTCGAGGTCCTCGTGCTCGAGGAGCCTCGTGAGGCAGTCCGGAGCCGGCACGCCGTCGTCGTCCATCATCCAGGCGAGGTCGGCTCCGCGCTCCATCGCCCAGGCGAGCCCGACGTCGAAGCCCCCCGCACCGCCGCTGTTGGTCGCCAGCGTCTGCGAGACGAGGTCGCTCTGGGCCGCGAGCCAGGCACCGGTCCCGTCGGTCGAGGCGTTGTCGACGACGAGGATCTCGGTCAACCCGGTGGCCGGGTCGACCTCGCGGAGGCGCTCCACCAAGCGTTGCAGGAGGCTCAGGCGGTTGTAGGTCACCACCACCGCCGCCACGTGCACGGACCACACCCTACGGTGGTCCCGTGGACACCGACGCGATCACCACCCTGTTGCAGGACGTGGCGGCCGAGGTGATCACCCCGCGATTCCGGTCCCTCGACGAGGGCGAGGTGCACGAGAAGAATCCCGGCGACCTCGTGACCGTGGCCGACCACGAGGCCGAGGTGCTGATCACCGAGGCTCTGCAGGCCGCCTACCCCGAGACCGTCGTCCTCGGGGAGGAGGCGACCGCCGCCGATCCCACCCTGCTCGACCGCTTCGCCGTGGCACCGCACGGCTTCACCGTCGACCCCGTCGACGGCACCAAGAACTTCGTCCACGGCTCGCCCGACCACGCGGTGATGGCCGCCGAGCTGCGCGACGGCCTCGTGGTCCGGTCGTGGATCTGGCAGCCGCAGCACCAGCGGGCCTACGTCGCCGAGCTCGGTGCCGGCGCGTGGTGCAACGGCACCCGGCTCTCGGTCGGCCCGGTGTCGGGCTCCCCCCGCGGTCGCACGTCACGGCGCACGTGGGTGGGACGACGCGTCGGCGACCACCCGGAGCTCACCCTGACCTGGGCCAGCTGCGGCATCGACTTCCCGCACCTGGTCGAGGGCGACGTCGAGTACCTGCTCTACGCCGGCACGAAGCCCTGGGACCACGCCCCCGGAGCGCTGCTCGTCGGCGAGGCCGGAGGCACGGTCGGCACCCTGCACGGCGAGGCCTACGACCCCCGGCACGAGAGCCGCGACGGGATGGTCGCGGCGGTCGACGCCACGACGTACGACGCCGCGCAGGCGGGCTGGGCGAGCTTCTAGTAGGCCGGACCCAGGTCAGGCACAGCCGGCGTCGAACCGCGGCCACCCGTCGACGGACGAGCTCGATCCCACATAGGCGTACCGGTCGTCGGGTGAGAGCCAGAGGTGACGACCGTCCCGCTGCCAACCGGTGTCGATCGCATCGTTCGGGAGCCTGATGTCGGTGAGGAAGGTCCCCGACATGTAGTCGCGCAGCTCGACGATCGGCGCCTCGACGTAGACCTGCGCTCCGCGCCGCTCCCCCTCGCCGACGACGAGGAACGTCATGTCCTGCCAGTCGCAGTGCTCCGGACCCGGGGTGGAGTAGATCCGGCTGACCGGAACCGTGGTGCCCTCGTCGTCCGCCCACACGCCGTAGTCGACGAGGCCGTCCAGCTGAGCGTCCGCCTCGGGGAACTCCGAGAAGTCGCACCGGGCGACGGTCTCGACGTACCAGCCGTCGCCTCCGGCTCCCGGAGAGGCCGGACCGTTGCGGACGACGACGGCGAGGAGCACACTTCCGTCGACCTCGTAGGTGAACAGCTCACGGTCGGGCTCGGTCGCGGCCACAGCCAGGTCCACGCGCGGCATGTCCAGGAACAGGCCCTCGGAGAACGCGGTGTCGACCGCACCCTGCGCCGTGCTGCTCGTCGCACCACCGGCGTAGACGTCCGCGGATCGGTTGCTGCCGCTCGGTGGATGCAGACACTCGACGGCACGTCCGGCCGCGCCGAGACGGCCGGGCGCTGCGAGTGGACCGTCGTACGCCGTCGCCGTCGCCGGTGGCGCGAGGCCACCGGTCGCGGGCGGACGACCCGTCGCCGCCCAGAGCGCCGCGCCCCCGACGACGGTGGCGACCAGGACACCGATCAGGATCAGGATCCCACTGCCGGGTCGGGGACGGCGTACTGCTTTGTCCGGCAACCACTCGGGCCTTGTCACGACGTCACCGGACCAGGTCGCTCGGCACGATCCGCACCGGGAACGGAAGTCGGAGCGCCACCGCATCGCCCCCGGTCGCCGACGCCACCTCGCGGTAGGCGCCGTCCTCGAGCTCCCACGCACGCAGGGTCGGCCCATCGGGGTCGATCACCCAGTACGAGCGGCAGCCCGCCACCTCGTACCGGCTGCGCTTGAGTCCGAGGTCGATGTGGCGCGTGCTCGGCGACAGCACCTCGACGGCCAGCACCGGCACGCCCACGTGCACCTCGCCAGTCGCCTGCCCTGCGGTGGTCACGAGCAGGTCGGGCTGGGTGACGGTGTCGCTGGAGAGCGTGACGTCCAGCGGAGCGAGGTAGACCCGGAGGTCGTCCGGGCAACCCGCACGGAGCACGACGTACAACTCCCCCACGACGCTCTGGTGCGGGAGGCGCGGCGACGGTGTCACGATGAGCGCTCCGTCGATGAGCTCGTAGCGGTTGCCGTCATCCGGCATCGCCGCGAGGTCCGCCGGGGTGAAGTCCCGTCCCCGCGGAAGTGTCGTCACCTGCCCCATGATGCCTCCTGTCGGTCACGTCGACCAGGATGCTTCAGACCGCACCTCGGCTGCGGCTCCTCTCCACAGGCTCAGCAGGAGGCGCTGAGGTCGTCGGCCTGGTTGGCCGCGTAGCCCTCGCTGAGGCTGCCGATGGAGCCGCCCGTGACAGCATCGCCGGTGCTCGGCGCCTGCTTCTTCTTGGCCTTCTTCGTCGAGGGCGCAGGCGCCGCGGGGGCGTTGCCCTCCGCGCGGTCGATCGCCTCGGCGACCTTGCTCTGGACCAGGTCGATGTCGGGGTCCCCGGTGTTGATCATCGGCGGGACCAGCGAGAGCGTGGAGATCTTCTGACCCCGAGCCTTGAGCGCCAGCTCGGCCAGGGTGTCGAAGTCGCCGGCGGGGATGTTGGTCGAGATCATCGCGGCCGAGGCCTTGGCCAGCGAGGCGAAGTTGGTGACGACCTTCTGGGGGCTGACCTGCGAGAGCATCGCGCTCATCACGCACTTCTGCCGCGCCATCCTGGAGTAGTCGTCGGATCCCTCACGGGCCCGGGCGTACCAGAGGGTCTCGAACCCGTCGAGCTTGCGCGTGCCAGGGTCGATGTAGCCGGTGACGTCGCTGCCCAGCCCGCCGACCGGGATGGGCTGACGCACCGTGAGGGTGACGCCGCCGACGGCGTTGACGAGGTCCTTGAAGCCCTGGAGGTTGACCATCGCCCAGTAGTTGATGCTCAGCCCGGTGATCCCCTCGATACCCATGATCGTGGCGTCGACGCCCGGGTTGTCCGAGTCCGGGAAGAGGTCGGTGTGGTCCTGGGCCCAGGTGCTGACCCCGTTGAGGTAGCACCCGTCGCAGTCGAAGCCCTGCGGGAACTGCTCGGCCATCACGGACCCCTCCTTGAAGGGGAACTGGGCCATGTTGCGCGGCAGGGCGACCAGGACGGTGCGTCCGGTCTCGACGTCGATGGAGGCGATGTTCATCGAGTCCGGGCGCAGGCCCCACCGACCGTCGCCGGAGTCACCGCCCATGAGCAGCACGTTGATCCGGCCGTCGTGGGCAGAGCTCGAGCCACCGCTGCCGGACAGGGCGAGCGTCAGGTCGCGCTGGACACCGACCAGGTGCGCGCCGAAGAGCAGTGTCCCGGCGACCCCGAAGCACAACAGCCCGTTGACCGCCACCGACGCGCGTCGGTGGCGCAGCCCGTAGCTGAGCGGCGCTCCGATGCGCCAGGCGTCGACGAAGAGCGCTGCCCAGCCGATGGCCAGGGCGAAGAGCACCAGCTTGACGAGCAGGAGGAGCGAGGTGTTGAAGGCCAGGGTGAGCGCAAGGCCGCGGTCGGCCACGAGAGCGACCACCGTGGCCAGCCCGACGGCGAGCAGGCCGAGCCAGATCCGGAAGGCCACCGTGCCGATGCGACGGTTGCCGGCGACCAGCTGGGCCGAGCCCGGGGCGATCAGGGTCATCGCCATCAGCGAGAGGGCTCGGCGGAACCGCACCTGGGCGGCTCGCTCCGAAACGGGAGACATCGGTGGATCACTTTCTGCTGGGGGAAGGAAGCAGAACGTCGAGGAACCGGTCGGTGGCCTCGCGGTTCAGTATCACCAGTCACACCCGTCACAGCCGTCCCGACGCGCCGGGCAGGCCCTCCGGGTCCACGTGGACGCGTCCTGGCCGGTCCCCGTGCGGCGGGGCACGGTAGCGTCTGGGTCATGGCAGGCGACCGACCCGCGAACGGCGGCCCCGGGGAGGGGACGCCCTTCGGCTGGCTCTACGGCAAGGGTCGCTCCGACGACGAGCAGCCGCAGGACGGCGCCGAGGTCACCGAGCGGATCCCGGTGCAGCCGCGTCCCGACGGCTACCGGCCACCGGAACCGACCGCCGTACGACCGGCAGTCACTCCCCCGCGACCCCCGGCTCCCGCGCCGACACCCGCGCCCACGCCGGCGCCCGGGCCGCCCCCGGGCCGCTCTGGCGACGGCTTCTGGTCCCGTCGGCTTCGCCGCCCGCGGTTCTACATCCGCACCGTCCTGCTCGTGATCCTGCTGTTCGTGGTCTACACCGTGGCCGTCCCCTTCGTGACGTGGAGCAGCTCCGACCAGGTCGCCTTCGAGCCCGACGGCTCCCGCCCGGCCGAGCAGGACGGCACGACGTACCTCCTGGTCGGCAGCGACTCCCGGGCCGACCTGAGCGCCGAGGAGCGCAGGCGGCTGACCACCGGCAACCCCGCCAGCGAGCTCACCGACACGATCATGCTGCTGCACACCGGCGACGGGCCCAACGTCCTGCTGTCGATCCCTCGCGACACGGTGACCGACTCCGGGGCGTACGGCGTCACCAAGATCAACGCCGCCTACGCCCGGGGTGGCGTCCCCCTGCTGACTCAGATCATCGAGGACGAGACCGGCATCCGCGTGGACAAGTATGTCGAGATCGGGCTCGGCGGCGTTGCTGACGTCGTCGACGCGGTCGGCGGCATCGAGGTCAACGCCAAGGAGCGACTCAACGACAAGTTCGCGGGGATCAACATCAAGAAGGGTCGTCAGACCCTCGACGGAGCCCAGGCCCTCGGCTACTCCCGCTCTCGGAAGTTCTCCCAGTTCGGCGACCTGGAGCGGGTCCGCCGCCAGCGCGAGGTCGTGGCCGCCATCGGCGACAAGGTGCTCTCGCCGTGGACGGTGCTCAACCCCGTCCGCTGGTGGAAGCTGAACAAGGCCGTGCCCCGGTTCTTCGTCTTCGGGGAGGGCACCAGCAAGGTCGACGCCAGCCGTTGGGCGCTCAGCATGAGTCGGGTGCAACTGACCTGCACGATGCCCGTCACCGACACCTCGGCCAACTTCTGGGACCTCGACCGGGCCGGACCGCTCTTCGAGGCCATCATCGAGGACCGCACCGACGACATCACCAAGAACCAGTGCACCGGCAACGGCATCGCCCGCTGACCGACAACACCCGACGGTCCTGAACGGGCCTGAGCAGAAAGCAGACATCGTGACCTACGAGACCCTCGACTGGAGCGTGGACGCCGACGGCGTCGCGACGCTGACCCTCTCGCGCCCGGACGCCCTGAACGCCTTCGACCTGGTGATGGCGCGCGAGCTGTTGCAGGTCTTCACCACCGATGCCCGCGACGACGCGGTCCGTGCTGTCGTGGTCACCGGCTCCGGCCGGGCGTTCTGTGCCGGGATGGACCTCTCCGCCCAGGGCAACGTCTTCGGCCTCGACGAGAGCCTCGACCCCACCCCGGAGTCGCTGCGCGAGCACTTCGAGGACCCGGCGTACGCCGACGGGGTGCGCGACACCGGCGGCAAGGTCACGCTCGCCATCCACGCCCTGCCCAAGCCCGTGATCGCCGCGATCAACGGCGCCGCGGTCGGTATCGGGGCGACGATGACCCTGGCCATGGACCTCCGTCTGGCCTCCACCAAGGCGCGGATCGGCTTCGTCTTCGGCCGTCTCGGCATCGTGCCCGAAGCCGCCTCGTCGTGGTTCCTGCCACGCATCGTCGGCGTGCAGCAGGCGCTGGAGTGGGTCTACTCCGCCGACATCCTCACCGCCGAGGACGCCTTGGCGGGACGCCTCGTGCGCTCGGTGCACGAGCCGGAGGAGCTGCTACCCGCGGCACTCGAGCTGGCCCGCTCCTTCGTGGTGGACCGCTCCCCCGTCGCGCTGGGCCTGGCCAAGCAGATGATCTACGCCAACGGCGCCGCCGACCACCCGCTCGAGGCGCACCTGTCGGACTCCCTCGCGATGTGGCACACGTCCGTGGGCGACGGCAAGGAGGGCGTGGCGGCGTTCAAGGAGAAGCGCACGCCGCACTTCACCGGGAAGGCCAGCGAGCTGCCGCGGATCTTCCCGTAACGGTCGGCGGTCGGCGGGCTTATGCAGCGAGCTGACGGCGCAGCTTGAGCAGGATGCTGCTCAGCAGCCGCGAGACCTGCTCCTGCGAGACGCCGACCTCGACGCCGATCTGGGCCTGGGTGCGGTTCTCGAAGTAGCGCAGCTCGATGACGCGACGGTCGCGCTCGTCGAGCGTGGCCATCAACGGAGCGAGCGCCACGCGAGCCTCGGCGCTGGCGAAGGCCGGGTCGAGGTCGCCCATCTTGTCGGCCGGCGACTCGCTGGCCTCGTCGTCGTTGCGGGAGGCATCGAGCGACATCGGCGTGAAGCAGCCGCTGGCCGCCATGGCGTCCACCACGAGCGGCAGGGAGACGTCGAGGTGTGCGGCGATCTCGGCCGGGCGCGGGCCGCGACCCAGGCGCTGGGTCAGCTCGGCCTCGGCGCTGACGACGCGGGCCTGGATCTCCTGCACCGAGCGCGGCGGACGGATCGTCCAGCCGGAGTCGCGGAAGTAGCGGCGAATCTCGCCGCGCAGCGTCGGCACGGCGTAGCTGAGGAAGTCGTCGCCGACGGTCGGGTCGAAACCGCGCACGGCCTTGACGAGACCGAGGAAGGCGACCTGGTTGATGTCGTCGGCCGGGATCCCGCGGCCGTGGTAGCGCCGGGCCACGTCAGCCGCGACCGACATGTTCAGTCGGATGACGTCGTCCTCGTAGCGGGCACGCGCATCCCCCCTGCTCGCTCGAGCGCGCGACAGCAGCCGCGCGGTCTCGACCCGGCGACGCGCATCGCTCAGGGTCTGGCTCGGTGCCATGCGGGAACCTCCGAAGGGGGCAGGCAGACAACCGCCGAGTCGGATGTCAGGACATAGTCATACTGACACGTTCTCCCTAGGGGCGCCACAAAATCGTGTGACAACTGATGCCAGAGAGCACATCACCCTCGAGGGGGATCGCCCCCGGACGCACCTCAGAATCCCTCACAACCCACCAGAAACCCCTCAGAAATCGTCTCGAGCCGCCGGGTGGGGGGATCTCGGCGGCTCGTGACAACCGGTCCGTACCCGGGCCCTCGGGCCGTATGCGGTTTTCCTCGGAATGTTTTTCCCGCCTGCCTGCAGGCGGCCGCCCTGGCTACCGTGGAGGCATGAGCACCACGTGGCAGGACCCCGAGGCAGTGCGGCAGATGCTCGACGATGCCCGGACCTGGGCGATCGTCGGACTGTCCACCGACACCAGTCGCACGGCGTACTCCATCGCCGCGCTCCTGCAGGAGCGCGGCAAGCGCATCGTGCCCATCCACCCGTCGGCGCCGACGGTCCTGGGGGAGCCGGGCTACGCGACGCTGGCCGACGTTCCCTTCGACATCGACGTCGTCGACGTGTTCCGACGCTCGGAGGCGGCCGGCGAGTTCGCCGATCAGGCCGTGGCGATCGGCGCCCGCGGCGTGTGGTTCCAGCTGGGTGTCATCGACGAGGACGCCTTCGAGCGCACCACGGCCGCGGGCGTGCCCATGGTGATGGACACCTGCCCCGCGATCGAGTGGCGCAAGCGCGGATGAGCACGCCCGGTCGCGTGGGTGGCGTGGGGGACCTCCCTGTCGCGCCGGGTCCCGGCCTCCCTGGCGGACTGGTGATCCCCTCGGCCGAGCTGGTCGAGCGCTTCTCCCGCTCGAGCGGGCCAGGCGGGCAGTCGGTCAACACCAGCGACAGCCGCGTCGAGCTCGAGTACGACGTCTCGACCAGCGCCGTCCTCACCGACTCCCAGCGCGCCCGCGCCGTCGGCACGCTCGGCTCACCGGTCGTGGTCGTGGCCTCGGAGCACCGTTCCCAGCACCGCAACCGCGTCGCCGCCCGCGAGCGGCTCGCCGAGCGGCTCCGAACCGCCCTGGCTCCCCCGGCACCGCCGCGCCGCGCGACCAAGCCGACGCGGGGCTCCCAGCGCCGGCGCCTGGAGGCAAAGAAGCAGCGCGGGCAGACGAAGTCGCTGCGCGGTCGCGTTCGCGACGACTGAGATCTCTCGTCCTCGCGGCCAGGGGATCGGCACCAGAGAACGATGCCGCGGACCCGGCCCCGCTCCTAGCGTCATCGGCATGACCCTCCTGCTCCCGGACCCGGCTCGGGCCGCCCGTCCGGCGCCGCCCGCGACCCCGGCCACCGGCCCGATGCTGCACGTCGACCTCGCCGCCGTCGCCGCGAACACCAGGACCTTCGCCACGCGGACCCCGGGGGCGGTGATGGCAGTGGTCAAGGCCGACGGGTTCGGCCACGGCGCCCCGGCGGCCGCCGCGACGGCCCTGGCGCACGGCGCCTCCTGGCTCGGGGTGACGTCGATCGGCGAGGGCCTCGCCCTGCGGGATGCCGGTCTGCACGCACCCGTGCTCAGCTGGCTCAACCCGGTCGAGGCCGACTACGCGGCTGCCATCGGACGCCGCCTCGACCTGGCGGTCCCGGACCTCGACCACCTGGAGGCCGTCAGCCGAGCCGGCATCGGTGCCCGCGTGCACCTGCACCTCGACACCGGCATGGCCCGTGACGGGTGCGCGCCCGATGCCTGGGCGGCCCTGTGTCGGGCGGCCCGTCGACTCGAGGTCCAGGGCGTGCTCCGCGTCGTGGGGATGATGGGTCACCTCGGGTGCGCCGACGTCCCGGCCGACCCCGCCAACTCCCGTGGTCGCACCGTCTTCGCCTGGGGGCTGGCACAGGCGCGCGCTGCCGGACTGCGGCCGCCCCTGCGTCACCTGGCCGCGACGGCAGCGACGCTGACAGATCCGGCCTCGCACCACACGATGAGCCGGGTCGGGGCCGGGCTGGTGGGCATCGACCCCAGCCGGTCCACGACGCTGACCCCCGCCCTCACCCTGACCGCCCCCGTCGTCGCGACCCGGCGCGTGCCGACCGGCACGTCGGTCGGCTACGGGCACACCTGGGTGGCCGAGCGACCGACCACGCTCGCGCTGCTGCCCCTCGGCTACGCCGACGGTCTCCCCCGGGCTGCCTCTGCGCGGGCCGAGGTCCTCCTGCGAGGACGCCGTCGACGGGTCGTCGGGACCATCTCGATGGACCAGGCCGTCATCGACCTGGGCGACGACGACGTAGCACCCGGCGAGGTCGCCGTCGTCTTCGGCCCCGGGGGCCAAGGCGAGCCGCTGGTCAGCGAGTGGGCGAGCTGGTCGGAGACCATCGAGCACGAGATCGTCACCGGCATCGGCGCGCGCGTGGCACGCCGTACGACCCCCGCCGGAGGCATCCGATGAGCGCCGCCCGCGCACAGGGTCGGACCCGGGTCGCGGTCATCGGTGGTGGCGCCAGCTGCGAGCACGCCGTCTCCCTCGCCTCGGCCGCCTCGGTCGCCGCGGCCTTGGACCCCATGTCGTACGACGTGGTGCCGCTGACCATCGACCCGCACGGCACCTGGCTGGACCCGGGCGGGCGACCCGTCGGCCTGACCGGTGCGGCCTGCCTGCTGCGCAGCTGCGACGTCGTCCTCCCGGTCGTGCACGGCCCCCGAGGCGAGGACGGCACCCTGGCCGCGCTGTGCGAGCTCGCCGGCCTCCCCTACGTCGGCTCGGGCGTGCGTGCCGGGGCGTTGGCGATGGACAAGTGGGCGACCAAGCTGGTCGCCGAGGCCGTCGGCGTGGCCACCGCCCCGGGGGACCTGCTGACCCCCGCCACGGCTGCCGTCCAGCGATGGACCCACCCCGTGGTGGTCAAGCCGGTCGCCGCGGGGTCCAGTCACGGCGTCTCGCTCGTCGAGTGCGCCGACGACCTCCTCGACGCCCTCGACCGTGCCCTCGCGATCGACGACCGCGTGCTGGTGGAGGACGTCGTGGCCGGTCGCGAGGTCGACGTGGCCGTGCTCGGTCGTCCCGACGGGTCACGGATCGTCGCCCCGATGCCCGAGATCGTGGTCGACGGACTCTTCGGCTTCGACGACAAGTACGGCGGCACCGCCGACTTCCGCATCCCGCCGAGTCTCGAGGAGGCCGAGCAGAAGGCCCTGCACGACGCCGCGGTCGCCGTGTACGACGCCCTCGGCTGCGCGGGCGTGGCACGGATCGACTTCTTCCTCACCGACGACGGCCCCGTGCTCAACGAGGTCAACACGATGCCCGGCTTCACCGAGCAGTCGCAGGTGCCGAAGATGTTCGCCGCCGCGGGCCTGGCCTACCCCGAGCTGCTCGACCTGCTCGTGCGCGACGCGATGGGCCCCCGTGCGTGATCCAATGCCGACCATGACCAGCACCCGGCCGGGCGGCCCCGAGATCGTCGCCGGCGCCGTGGTGGCCACGCTCGGCATCCTGCTGGCGCTCGACCCCGGAGGTCCCTTCGGCTACTACGCCCTCGATACCGTCCTGGCCGGCGTCGTCGTGGCGCTCGCGACGGGCGGCATCGTCACCATCAGCCGGATCCTCCCGGGGCTGGCACTGACCCTGGTCTGGCTGATGGCGGTGATGCATGTCCTCACCGGCACGTCCATCTCCTACGTCGAGGTCGCGTTCGCCGCCGTCGCGTTCACCACCGCGCGGTGGGGCAGCTCGCTGGTCGCCACCCTCGGCGGGCTGTCGATCCTGGGCGCGGGGGTGCTCGCGTTCCTCGCGACGGTCGCCTACCGCGTCTACAACCGATTCGACCTCATCGGCCTCGGCCCTCGAAGCTTCTACGACACCCTGCTCGGCGTCCAGGACCGGCTGGGCAACAGCGCCTACGTGGTGATCCCGCTCGGCGGCGCCGCCCTCCTGGGCATCCCCTGGCTCGTCGGGATCGCGCTGCGCTTCAGCGACCGCGCCACCGCCTCGCAGGCCGGGCAGGTAGCGGCCGAGGAGGTCGCCGCCCAGGCTCAGCGCGAGTCGGAGCAGGCCCGCGAGATCGCCCGGCTGCGCGACGACCAGGCCCGGCTGGCGCGTGACGTCCACGACGTGGTCGGTCACTCCCTGGCGGTGATCCTGGCGCAGGCCGAGTCGGCGCAGTACGCCGCGGACGGTGACACCGAGAAGCTCAAGGCCACCCTGGCCACGATCGCCACCTCGGCGCGCGCCTCCCTGCAGGACGTGCGCCACGTGCTGACCACGGCCTCGGGCGAGCAGCCGACGGACGTGGCGCCGCGCCCGCTCGACACCCTCGTGGAGGGCATCCGGGCCAGCGGGCACGAGGTCGTCTCGCGCGAGCTCGGCACACCACAGCCGATGCCTCCGGACCTGGAGGTCGTGGCCTACCGCGTCCTGCAGGAGATGCTCACCAACGCCATCCGGCACGGAAGCCGCGACGAGCCGGTCTTCGTCGAGCGGCACTGGCCCGACGGGTCGTGGGCCGGGGAGCTGCGGATCGAGGTCCGCAACAGCCTGAGCACCCGGGGCACCGAGCAGGCGACCACCGACGAGACCCAGCCACTGACGGCACTCGGCACCTCCGCCGCATCGTCACCGACCGACGAGGGCCGAGGCCTCGAGGGGATGCGCCGGCGCCTCGAGGCGTGTGGCGGCAGGCTCGACGTACGTCGTCGTGAGGGCACGGGCGCCGACGAGCCGGCCACCTTCACCACCACCGCGTGGGTGCCCGTGCGTACCGTGTCGCCGTGACCGCCTCCCCCGGCGCCCCCGGCTCCCCCCGCTCCCCCGCTACGACACCGATCCGGGTGATGCTGGTCGACGACCAGGACCTCTTCCGTGAGGGGGTCCGGGTGATCGTCGACGCCCAGGAGGGGATGGAGGTCGTCGGCACCGCCGGCGACGGCCTCGAAGCCGTGCGCCAGGTCGACGAGCTCTCCCCTGACGTGGTGCTGATGGACATCCGGATGCCCGAGATGGACGGCGTCGAGGCCACCCGCCAGATCTGTGCGCCGGACCGGGTCTCCCGGCGCCGTGACCAGGGCCGGCCACCGGTGCGGGTGGTCGTCCTGACGACGTTCAACCTCGACGACCGGGCCGCCACGGCGATCCAGCACGGAGCCAGTGGCTTCCTGCTCAAGGACACCACCCCCGCCATGCTGCGCGACGCGATCCGCACCGTCCACGCCGGCAACGCGGTGCTGGCGCCCCAGGACCTCACCGCGCTGCTCGCGGGACACTTCCGCGCCCCCATGCCGACGCCGCCGGCGTACGCCGGGCTGACCGACAAGGAGCGGGAGGTCTTCGCCTCGGTGGCGCGGGGTCTGTCGAACACCGAGATCGCCGGGACGATCTTCGCCTCCGAGTCCACGGTGAAGACGCACGTGGGTTCGATCCTGCGCAAGCTCGAGCTGCGCGACCGGGTGCAGATCGTGGTCTACGCCCACGCGCACGCCCTCACGCCCGGGCCCGGCGCCGGCCCTTCCTGATCAGGTCCGGCACGAGGCCGACGGCCGTCTCCAGGGGCCCGCGGCGCCGCAGCGCGACGTACACGCTGCCGATCCAGAGCACGACCAGGACGTGCAGCACGAAGGTGCCCGGCTCCTCGGCCGGCCAGACCTGCTCGGTGCGCATCACCACGTGTAACGAGTAGAGCGTCATCGTCATCGTGCCCGCGCCGAACACGATCGCGGCCGCCCGTTCTGCTGCGGGAGCGATTCCTGCCAGCCACCCGACCACCAGCAGGCACGTCCCCAGCACGAGGGCAGCGCTGCCTCCGGTCTGCAGCAGGTCGAACGGCGTCGTGCTGTGCGGAGCCACCAGGAGCAGCCAGTCCCACCGGTCGGTGGGGGTCTGGCCGAACTTCCCACCGGCGTGGTCGAGGAGCTCGGCGTCGGTGAAGCCGGCGGCGCGCGTGGCGACCCCGGACGCGAACGTCGACACGACGGCGACCACCAGTCCCCCGGCGGCCAGCAGTCGCTGGACGGCGACACGCCTCAGGTCGAGACGTCCGATCCCCAGGCCGAGCAGGAGATAGGCCAGCCAGCCGAACGCCGGGTAGTAGCCGGTCAGCAGCAGCTCGGCGAGGAGCCGGCCCGGGTCGGCGAGCTGGTCGAGGCGCGGGCTGGCGAACCGACGGTCGGGCAGCTCGGGGCGGACCAGGTGCGAGATCACCGGGGCGGCGATCGCCCACCCGACCGCGAGCAGGAGCAGCGACCGGGCGCGCAGGCCGAGGAAGGGCAGTCCGAGCAGGAAGAGCACGCCGTAGTAGGTGAGGATGACCGCGATCCCGGTCTCGAGCTGGCCGAGGAGGAGACCGATGAGGGCCACCGACAGGGCACGGACGGCGATCGCTGCGCTGAGTCGGCCCCGGGCCGCGCCGCGCAACGGCGTACGGCGTCCAGCGACCAGCGCGAGCGAGACTCCGGCGAGCACGGCGAAGAGCGCCGATGCCCGCCCTCCGGCGAGCCACTGGAGCGAGGTGAGGGCGCCGTCGGGTTCTCGTGGGTCGACCACGTGGGTCGCGATCATGCCCAGCAGCGCGAGGCAGCGGGCGACGTCCACCCCGACGAGGCGGGTTCGGTCAGAAGCCGAGGCGGCGCGCACCGGAGTCGCCGCGCACCACGGCGCCCTTCTGCTGGGCGGCCGTCCTGAGCTCGGCCTGGAAGTCGACCATCCGCGCCCGCAGGGCGAAATCGCCCGCCGCCAGGATGCGTACGGCGAGCAGCCCGGCGTTGCGTGCGCCGCCGACGGCGACCGTGGCCACGGGGACGCCGGCCGGCATCTGCACGATCGAGAGCAGCGAGTCCATGCCGTCGAGGTACTTCAGCGGCACCGGGACGCCGATGACGGGCAGGGGCGTGACCGCGGCCAGCATGCCGGGCAGGTGGGCGGCGCCGCCGGCGCCGGCGATGATCACCTCGAGGCCCCGGTCGGCGGCCTCCCGGCCGTAGGCCAGCATCTCCTCGGGCATCCGGTGGGCCGAGACGACGTCGGCCTCGTGGGCGACGTCGAACTCGCCGAGGGCCTCGGCCGCCGCCTTCATCACCGGCCAGTCGGAGTCCGACCCCATCACGATGCCGACGCGTGCCGCGCTCCTCATGCCTGCCGTGCCTGCTGTCATGTCACTCACTCTCGTTGCCCAGGTCGCCCCGGAACCACGCGGCCGCGTGCCGGGCGCGCTCGAGGCAGTCGTCGAGGTCGTCACCGTAGGCGTTGACGTGCCCGACCTTGCGTCCGGGGCGCAGGGACTTGCCGTACAGGTGCACGCGCAGCCGCGGGTCGCGCGCCATCGCGTGCGGGTAGCCGTCGTAGAGGCGACCGACCGGGGCACCCGGCTGGTCGGGGCCGCCGAGGATGTTGACCATCACGGTCCAGGGCGCGCGCGCAGCAGGCGACCCGAGCGGGAGGTCGAGCACCGCGCGCAGGTGGTTCTCGAACTGCGAGGTGACCGCGCCGTCCTGCGACCAGTGGCCGGTGTTGTGCGGCCGCATCGCCAGCTCGTTGACCAGCACCCGTCCGTCGCGGGTCTCGAAGAGCTCGACGGCCAGGACGCCGGTGACGTCCAGCTCGCCGGCGATGCGCAGAGCGATCTCCTGGGCAGCCACGGCGAGCGCAGGGTCGAGGTCGGGCGCGGGGGCGATCACCTCGTGGCAGATGCCGTCGCGCTGGGTCGACGCGACGACGGGGTAGGCCGCCGCCTGTCCGCTGGGCGAGCGCGCGACGAGCGCGGAGAGCTCGCGCCGGAAGTCGACCCGCTCTTCGGCGAGGATGCGTACGTCGGACTCTGCTGCGGCGGCGAACGCGGGGTCGCAGTCAGCCGCGTCGTCGACGAACCAGACGCCCTTGCCGTCGTACCCGCCGCGGGTGGTCTTGAGCACGCACGGGAGTCCGAACGCGACGACGTCCTCGACGCTCGCCACGACCGCGTGGCGCGGGCACGGGAGCCCGAGCCGGGTCAGCCGCTCGCGCATCACCGCCTTGTCCTGGGCGTGGGCGAGGGCAGCGGGCCCGGGTCGTACGGCGAGCCCGTCGGCAGCGAGGGCGCGCAGGTGCTCGGCGGGCACGTGCTCGTGGTCGAAGGTCACCACGGCTGCCCCGGCGGTCACCCGACGCAGGTCGGCGAGGTCGGTGTGGTCCCCGACCTGCTGGTCGGGGATCACCTGAGCCGCAGAGACTCCCTCGGCCTCGGCGAGGAGCCGCAGCGGGATCCCCAGCGCCGCGGCGGGCTCGGCCATCATCCGGGCCAGCTGTCCTCCGCCGATCACCGCGATGACGGGAGCGAGTTCAGGCACGTGGCAACCCTACTTGCCTGCCGCCGGCGCCGTGGCGGTACCTGGTCCCCCCCTACGGGGCGGCCGACGCCGCCGGCGGGCGCGTCGGTGCGACGACCTCGAAGCGCAGACCCTTGCCCCGCACGGTCGTGATCAGCTGGGGCCGTCGACTGTCGTCCCCCAGCTTGCGACGGACCCACCCCAGGTGGACGTCGATCGTCTTGGACGAGGTCCAGAACGTCGTGTGCCAGACCTCGCGCATCAGCTCGTCGCGCGAGACCAGCTCCCCTGCTCGCACGATCAGGGCATGCAGCAGGTCGAACTCCTTGCGGGACAGCGACAGCTCGACATCGCCACGCCACGCCCGGCGCTGCCGAGGGTCCACGCGGACGTCCTGTGCCTCGAGCATCGATCCACGGTAGGGAAGTCCGCGCCCTCCGTGGGCTCGGATGCACAAAAGGCTCAGCCTTTGGGGCTAGTGCTCTAGACCAGCTGGCCGTACGGGACCGGGTCAGTGGCGTCGTACGGCGACCGGCTCGATGACGCCGAACCCGCGCACCGGACGGGCGGGCAGGCGACGGGTCTCGAACTGGTCTGCCGGCAGCAGGGCCGCCGTCGCGGCATCGATGATGATCCGGTTGCGCCGCGCCACCGCGGTGAGTCGGGCGGCCATGTTGACCGGAGGTCCGAAGACGTCGCCGAGCCGCATCACCACGTCACCGCTGGCCAGGCCGACGCGCACGTCGGGCATCCGGGAGTCGCGCCCGATCACGTTGATGATGCCCTCGGCCGTGTCGTAGGCGCGGATCGGGTCGTCGTTCACGAAGAGCACCGAGTCCCCGATGCTCTTGATCACCCGGCCGTGCTTGCTGGCCACGACGTCGGCGCACCGGGACTCGAAGAGCTCGACGAGGTCGCCGATCCGGCCACGAGAGATCTGGTTGCTGAGCGCGGTGAAGCTCACGATGTCGGCGAAGCCGATGCTCAGGCGGGTGGTGTCGAGGTCGGCCTCGCCGAGGGCGAAGATCCGCGAGACCGCCGCGTTGAGGTGGCGTCGCCAGACGTAGAGCATCAGGTCCTCGAACGAGTCGCCCAGCTGGTTGAACATCTCCAGCGCTGTCTCTGCCCGCGACGACTCGGGACTCTCGTCGGTGAGCTCCTCCACGCGGTGGGCGAGGGCACCGACCTCCCAGTCGGCGAGCCGAGCCATGGTCTGTCCCAGCGCCCGCGTGAGGTTGAGCGCGAGCTCGTAGTCGACCAGGCCGCTGTCGACCGCACCCATCAGCGACTGCATGGCCTCCGTGTCGGCGCCGGTGTAGAGCCGACTGCCGTCCCCCTCCGGAAACCCGAGGGTGCGCCACAGGCGCTGGGCCTGCTCGAGGGTCACGCCGGCCTGCTCGGCGACCTCCTGGGCGGTGAAGCGAGGTACGTCGCCGAGCAGCGACGCGGTGAGCTCGCTCTCGTCGTCGGTCACGGACGCATCAGTGCCCCTCGTGCGCGCGGGTCTCTCCTCCGTGCAGACCGTGGAGGAGCTCGTTGAGCTTGCGCTGGGTGGCCTCGACCTGAGGGATGTCGTAGATCAGCACCTGTCCGTGCGTGCTGGCGTCGCTGATCACCAGCGTCCCGCACCCGAGCACCCGGTCGATCAGGTCGAGCTCGTAGGCGACGTCGCTGATCCGTCCGAGCGGGATGTCGTGCCCGCGCCGGGTGATGATCCCGTTGCGGGTGATGAGCCGCCGGTCGGTGATCGTGTAGGACGACGTCATCCAGTCGAGGAGGGGCCACAGCACGCGCCACAGCACGAGCACGAGCACCAGGAGCCACGCGACCAGGCGCGCGGTGCCGTTGTCGACGAAGACCGAGAAGGCGACGCCGGCGGCGAGCAGCACCACGAGGGTCAGGATCGGCAGGATCAGCGCCTTGGGGTGCGTGCGGGTGCTGACGACGATCTTCTCGCCGGGGTTGAGCAGCTTCTGGGAGATCACCACCGGAGGATCATGTCACTCCGCGGCGCGGACGTGCACCACGTCGCCGGCGCTGACGGCACGCCGTACGCCGTCGGACTCGACGATCAACTGACCGGCCGGGTCGATGCCGGTGGCGGTCCCGGCCAGGACCGAGCCGTCGGGGAGGTCGACCTGGACGTCGCGTCCCACGGTCACGCAGGCGGCCGCGTAGGAGTCGGCGAGGCGCATCCCGTTGAGGTCCCCGCCGGCCTCCCAGGCGTCGAAGGCCTCCCGGATCGCGTTGAGCGCCGCGACCAGCACGTCGGTGCGATCGACAGGCCGCCCGAGCTCGATCTCCAGGGAGGTGGCGTGGGGCACCGGCAGCTCGTCGCTGCGGAGCCCCACGTTGATCCCGACGCCCACGACGGCCGCGGGTCCGTCGGGCGTCTCGATCCGCTCCACGAGGATCCCGGCGACCTTCTTCTCGCCGATGAGGACGTCGTTGGGCCACTTCACCCCGGCTTCCAGCCCGACCGACGTCAACGCCTTGTCGACGGCGTAGCCGGTGAGCAGCGGCAGCCAGGGCCAGGCTCGGGTGGGCGTGGTGGGACGCAGGAGCAGCGAGAACGTCACCGCGGTGCCCGGAGGCGTCTCCCAGGTGCGGTCCAGTCGCCCCCGCCCGGCGCTCTGGTGCTCGGCCACGACCACCAGGCCGTCGGGGCCTCCCTCCAGCGCGCGCTGGGCAGCGGCGGCGTTGGTCGAGGGCAGTTCGTCGACGACCTCGATGGTGAGGTCGGGGAGCAGCTCCGGGTTGGTACCGGCGAGCCGGGCCTTGTCGAGGGGTGGGCGCGCGCCCGAGTCCGAGGTCACGAGCACTAGCCTGTCCTACCGGACCGAGAAGACCAAGCATCACACCGAGCAGGAGAACCGTGAGCGCCCAGGCAACGACCCCAGGCGAGGGGACCGACGTACCCGCCGATCTCGACATCCACACGACGGCCGGCAAGCTGGCCGACCTCGACCGCCGCCTCGACGAGGCCGTGCACGCGGGATCGGCGAAGGCTGTCGAGAAGCAGCACGCGAAGGGTCGCCAGACGGCCCGGGAGCGGATCGAGATGCTCTTCGACGAGGGCTCCTTCGTCGAGCTCGACGAGCTCGCGCGGCACCGCTCCACGGCGTTCGGCCTCGAGAAGAACCGGCCGTACGGCGACGGCGTCATCACCGGCTACGGCACGATCGACGGCCGCCAGACGTGCGTGTTCTCCCAGGACTTCTCCGTCTTCGGCGGTTCGCTCGGCGAGGTGTACGGCGAAAAGATCGTCAAGGTCATGGACCTGGCGATCAAGACCGGGTGCCCGATCATCGGCATCAACGAGGGTGCCGGCGCGCGCATCCAGGAGGGCGTCGTCTCGCTCGGCCTGTACGGCGAGATCTTCCGCCGCAACGTGCACGCCTCCGGCGTCATCCCGCAGATCTCGATGATCATGGGCAACTGCGCCGGCGGCCACGTCTACTCCCCCGCCGTCACCGACTTCACGATCATGGTCGACCAGACCTCGGCGATGTTCATCACCGGACCCGACGTCATCAAGACCGTCACCGGTGAGGACGTCTCGATGGAGGACCTCGGCGGCGCGCGCACCCACAACACCAAGTCGGGCAACGCCCACTACATGGCCTCCGACGAGGAGGACGCGATCGAGTACGTCAAGGCGCTGCTCTCGTTCCTGCCGCAGAACAACCTCGACGAGCCGGTCGTCTACGACGACGAGGCGGACCTGGACTTCTCCGACCTGGACCGCTCACTCGACACGATCATCCCGGACTCGCCGAACCAGCCGTACGACATGCACGACGTGATCAGCGCCGTCGTCGACGACGAGGAGTTCGTCGAGGTGATGGAGCTCTTCGCTCCCAACCTGATCATCGGCTACGGCCGCGTCGAGGGTCGTCCCGTCGGAGTCGTGGCCAACCAGCCGATGCAGTTCGCGGGCACCCTCGACATCGACGCCTCCGAGAAGGCCGCACGGTTCGTGCGCACCTGCGACGCGTTCAACATCCCGGTCCTCACGTTCGTCGACGTCCCCGGCTTCCTGCCCGGCACCGACCAGGAGTGGAACGGCATCATCCGGCGCGGCGCCAAGCTGATCTACGCCTACTCCGAGGCCACCGTCCCGCTCGTCACCGTGATCACCCGCAAGGCCTACGGCGGCGCGTACGACGTGATGGGCTCCAAGCACCTCGGTGCCGACATCAACGTCGCCTGGCCCACGGCCCAGATCGCCGTCATGGGCGCCCAGGGTGCGGCCAACATCGTGCACCGCAAGACCCTGGCCCAGGTCGAGGCCGAGGGTGGTGACGTCGAGGCCCGTCGCGCCGAGCTGGTCGACGAGTACGAGACCACGCTGGCCAACCCCTACATCGCGGCCGAGCGCGGCTACATCGACGCGGTCATCTCCCCTCACGAGACCCGCGTCGAGGTCGTCCGGGCGCTGCGCCTGCTGCGCACCAAGCGCGCGACGCTCCCGCCCAAGAAGCACGGGAACATCCCCCTGTGAGGGGGCAGCGGAGCGCCCCCTCACAGGGGACATCCGCCGGCGCTCCATGTTCGACCGGCGAGACGAGGTGCCCACGGTGACCGACAGGACTCAAGGCGAAGAGACCCCGGCCGACGAGACCCCGGCCGACGGCGCAACGCCCGCGCCGGCAGCCCCCCTGCTGAAGATCGTCACCCCCTCGACCACGCCGGAGGAGGTCGCCGCGATCGTGGCGGTCTTCTCCGCGCTGGGTGGCGGTGACGCTCCGGCGCCGAAGCGGCGTCCCGAGTGGAACGCCCCGCACCGGATGGCGCGGCCTCCCGTCGCCGCTGGCCCCGGAGGTTGGCGCGCGAGCGCGCTGCCGCGTTGAGCGATCGGGTCATGAGTCGCGAGTGGTGGCGCCGCTGGGCCCCGGACGTCCTGCTCTGGGCAGGAGCGCCCCTCGTGATCCTCAGCGTGCTCGACTGGGCCCGACCGTGGGCCCGCCCCCTCGGGCTCACGATGGGGGTCGTCGGCGCAGTGTGGCTCACCGCGCGAACTGTGCGGGTCATGCTCGCGAGGCGTCGTGCGGAGAGGTCCTCGGAATCTGGCCCGTAGGCCATGTTGGCTGCCCTGATGCTCGGCCAGCTGCCACGTCAGTGGGGCGACGGGGTGAATGCGCGCAGGAGTACGCGCGTCAAGCGGCCCATCGAGACGCACCCTGGCGGGCGGGCCCCTCGGTCGTGGTCTTGCGTGGGCCGTCGCCGGTCAAGGTCTCGCAATCGGTCCCCGCACAAGCAGCAGGCATCGGATACGTGGACACGCACCTCCTCGCCACGGCATCGGGTCGTGTGCCCCAGCCCGGCGCATGGACCGGTCTCAGGCACACGACCCTGCCGTAGGCCCCGACCTGATCTCGCCGTGGCACGCTCTGCGCGATGTTCGAGGCCAGCGCCGGGCTGCTGACGCCCGCGGCCAGCCGCGTCATACCGACGCGAATTGGCTGCACAGGCAGCTTCAACCCATGACCATCTTGCCTTTCGAACATATGTTCGATATAGTGTGATCATGTCAGTTGGTCTGCTCGACGCTCAGGACGTCCGTCGCTTCCGCGACGACGCCCTCGCAGCCGTGCGACCAGCGGGTGACGAGGTCATGACCGACGCAGCCAGGGTTGACCTACTCTCCGAGCTCGAGAAGCTGAAGTCCGCGGCCTGCGCATTGCAGGCCGAGCTGACCGTCGACCTGGACGCCTCGGTCCGCTCCCGCGACGCCCGCCAGGGCGTCGCACCCGAGCGGCAAGGCCGCGGCGTCGCCGCCCAGGTCGCCATGGCTCGCCAGGAGTCACCCCACCGCGCGAGCATGCTGCTCGGGCTGGCCAAGGACCTCGCCACCGACCTCGGCTGCACGCACCAGGCTCTACGTGAGGGCCGCCTCAACGAGTTCCGCGCCCAGGTCGTGGCCCGCGAGTCCGGGTGCCTGGGACGCGACGACCGGGCAGTCATCGACGAAGAGGTGTGCGGCACCGACGTCATCGACGGCCTCGGGACCGGTGCGTTGGCCGGAGAGATCCGCAAGCGAGTCCAGGCAGCCGATCCGTCGGCTGTGGCCCGTCGCAACGCCAAGGCCGAGGAAGCCCGCCGGGTCAACATCCGCCCGACCCCTGACACGATGGTCTACCTCACCGGACTCCTCCCCGTGGCTCAGGGTGTGAAGGCGTTCGCGTGCCTGACCAAAGAAGCCGACCGGCTCGTCTCCGACGGCGACGAGCGGACCAAGGGCCAGATCATGGCCGACCTCCTCGTCGAACGCCTCACCGGCCAAACCCACGCCCATGATGTCGGCGTCACCGTCGACATCGTCATCTCCGATGAAGCGCTGCTGGGTGCGGGCCACGAGCCCGCATGCGTCCCCGACGTGCCCGGGTGCGTGATCCCGGCCCAGATCGCCCGTGAGCTCATCGCCCACGCCCTGCGCGCCGAGACCATCTCCTTCATCCGCAACCTCTACGCCGACTCCACCGGGCGCCTGGTCGCGATGACCAGCCGGCAGAGGTTCGCCCCCGACGGACTCGCCGACTTCCTCGCCATCCGCGACCAAGGCATCTGCCGCACCCCCTGGTGCGACGCCCCCATCCGCCACATCGACCACATCGACCCCCACGCAGCCGACGGGCAGACGACCGACGACAACACCCAAGGCCTCTGCCAGGCCTGCAACCACGCCAAACAGGCCGACGGCTGGACCCAGACCACCGTCCACGACGACTCAGGTCGACACACCGTCGAGACCACCACCCCCACCGGCCACCACCACCGCTCCCGAGCACCCACACCACCCACGCCGGCACGACCACCTACACCGGCCACCAGACCCGCGACCAGACCCGCGGTCGCCTACTACCGACCAGCCTTCGACATCCACTACGTCGCAGCTGCCTGAGGACCTGCCGTCACACTGGTGCCGTGACCCACCTCGTCCTCGCCTCCGCCTCCCCCGCCCGCCTCGCGACCCTGCGCAGCGCCGGCATCGAGCCGACCGTGATCGTCTCCGGAGTCGACGAGGCCCAGCTCACCGGCCTGACGCCCGTCGACCTGGCCCGCGGCCTCGCCGAGCTCAAGGGCTCGGCGGTGGCTGCCCGCGACGACCTGCCACGCGGCGCCCTGGTCCTCGGCTGCGACTCCGTCCTCGAGCTCGACGGCGAGGCGCTCGGCAAACCTGGTGACGCCGAGACCGCGACCAAGCGCTGGCAGGCGATGCGCGGGCGCAGCGGGGTGCTGCGGAGCGGGCACAGCCTCCACGACACCACTACCGGTCGACACGTCTCGGCCACGGCGTCGACCACCGTCCACTTCGCCGACGTCTCCGACGACGAGATCGCGGCGTACGTCGCCACGGGCGAGCCGCTGCACGTCGCAGGCGCGTTCACCGTCGATGGCCTCGGAGGGGCGTTCGTCACCGGGATCGAGGGCGACTTCCACAACGTCGTCGGCGTCAGCCTGCCGCTGGTCCGCACCATGGTCGCCGACCTCGGCCACCGCTGGGTCGACCTCTGGAGCCCGACCGGCGGCGGATCGAGCAGTTCAGACAGCTGAGGAGACCGGCTCCTGGGGCCGCCGGAAGACGAAGCGGCGGAACAGGTAGAACCGCGCACCGAAGGCCAGCACGAGCCCGACGCCGTTGGCCGACAGGTTGTCCGAGAGGGCATCGTCGAGACCGAACACATGCCTGCTGATCGCCAGGCACCCGACGGGTAGCGCCATCGCGGCCAGGTTGATCACGACGTACGCCGTCCAGCCGCCGTCGGCCTGCTGCGGCGGACGGTCGGGGAACACCCACCCCCGGGCACCGTGGTAGCTGATGATCATCCCGATCGAGTTGGCGACGACGTAGACCGGGATCGCCTGGTTCGGGAAGAGCGGGTCGCCGATGAGCCACCCGTGCAGCGCGATGTTGAACAGCAGGAACGAGACCCACGTGGCGGCCTGGGCGACGGCGAAGAAGCGCCACACCTCACCCAGGAGGCTTCGCCAGCGGTCGCTCACGAGGCCAACCCTAGGGGTGAGGCCCGGCCGGACGTGGGAGAAGCCCCCTGAGACGGCGGCCTGGTCCCCCTACTCGACCGGGAGCCCGAGGCCACGAGCGATGAGCATCCGCTGCACCTCGGAGGTGCCCTCCCCGACCTCGAGCACCTTCGCGTCGCGGTAGAACCGGGCGACGGGGTACTCCTCCATGAAGCCGTAGCCGCCGAAGACCTGGGTCGCGATCCGCGTCGCGCTGACCGCCGACTCGGTCGAGTAGACCTTGGCGATCGAGGCGGCCTGCTTGAAGGCCTGGTAGGGCGCGCCGGCGTCCTTGAGCGCGGCCGCCTTGTAGGTGAGCATCCGGCTCGCCTCGAGCATCACCTGGAGGTCGGCGATCTGGAAGGCGACGCCCTGCTTGCGCCCGATCGGGCCGCCGAAGGTCTGCCGCTCGCCGGCGTAGGCCACCGACATCTCCAGGCACGCCTGGATGCAGCCGACGCTCAGCGCCGAGATGGCGACTCGGCCGTCGTCGAGCGTCGCCAGGAACTGCGCGTAGCCACGCCCCTGCTCGCCGAGCAGGTGGTCGGCCGGGACGTGGACGTCCTCGAAGCTCAGCGGGTGCGTGTCCGAGGCGTGCCAGCCGAGCTTGTCGTAGGCCTTCTCCGCCACGAAGCCGGGAGTGCCGCTGGGCAGCATGATGGCGCTGATCTCCGGGCGCCCGTCCTCGCGCGTGCCGGTGCGGGCCGTGACCGTGACGAGGCTGGTGATGTCGGAGCCGGAGTTGGTGATGAACTGCTTGGACCCGTTGACCACCCACTCGTCACCGACCAGCTCGGCCTTCGTCCGCGTCGCTCCGGCGTCCGAGCCCGCGCCCGGCTCGGTGAGCCCGAAGCCGGCCAGCTTCTCGCCGGCCACGAGGGCGGGCAGCCAGGTCTCCTGCTGCTCCTTGGTCCCGAAGTTGACCAGCGGGTTGATGCCCAGGCCGACACCGGCCTGCAGCGTGATGCCCATGGACTGGTCGACGCGTCCGAGCTCCTCGATCGCTACGCAGAGACTCGTGAAGTCACCCTCGTCGCCGGCCCCGCCGTACTCCTCGGGAGCGGTGAGGCCGAAGAGCCCCAGCTTGCCCATCTGCTGCACGACGTCGACCGGGAAGTGGTGGTCGCGGTTCCACTGCGCGGCGTACGGCGCGATCTCGGCCTCCGCGAACTCGCGGACGCTACGGCGGAACTCCTCGTGCTCACGGGACAGCTCGAAAGTCATGGCGACATGCTAGGCCGGTTAGCGTTCGTTAACCAGTCCTGAATTCACGTCCGGAAGGCAGCCACCGCTTCCCAGCCGGGGTCCGGCTGCACCTCCACGGCGACCCGACCGTCGGGCCAGCCCGTGACCGCGGCCTCCGCCACGGCACCCGCGGGGCTGGTGCCCGATACGTAGTAGTGCAAGGTGCGCCTGCCGGCCGAGGTCTCGTGCGCGACGAGCCGTCCCGCGCCACCGATCCGATCGGTGACGTGACCCTCGAGCTCGCGCAGAGCCAGCAACGACGACTCGGTCGGCATGCCCTCGGCGGTCTGGTCGCTGAACGGTGCCGTGACGGCCAGGTGCTGGTCGAGGTGCGGCGCCAGGGTCACCCGCAGCGGTACGACGGTCGCCACGACCACCGGCCCGCGCGGGCCCTCTCCCCGCAACAACGCCCACGTGGGGTTCCCGTCCGCGTCCACGTTGGCAGCGGCGAGCTCGGCCACCCGTCGCGGCAGCTCACCCAGCGGGACCGCAGCCGGATCGCGGGTCGCGGCGATCTCCACCGAGCCCAGCCAGGTCTCCACACCCTCCTCCCCCACGGCCTCGTCCAGGGCGAGGAAGGCGACCTGCCGACCCTCCTTCTCCGGCAGCTGCCCCAGGAGCGGGTGCTGCACGACGACGTCGAGGCTGTGCGCGCCGGGGTGGATCAGCACCGAGACCTCCTCGAGGTGGATCTCGAGGTCGTCGGAGGCCGTGCCGAGGCGCAGCACCCCGTCGAGGTCACCGGGGCGACGGGTGTCGGCGTACTCCCACAGCAACCCACCCCCGTCATCGGTCACGCGCACCTGGCGTCCGGCCAGCAGCCACCTGCGGGCGGCGGCCCGAAGGTCCGGGTTGCCCTCGGCGGTGACGACCAGCAGGTACGTCGCCTCGGAGCCTGGCGCCAGCTCCCAGGCGAGCCCCTCGGCCACCGCGCCGACCCGCTCGGTCAGCACGTCCACGATGGCATCGGGCGTCTGCTGCGCGATCGCGCCGGCGCACGCTGCAGAACCCTCGTCGACCCACCAGCGCCAGAAGGCCTCGACCCCGGCCACCGGGTCGTCGGAAGAGGTGGAGCGATGACGGAAGAGCGACACGGGCATGCTCCGTTTCGAAACGGTCTGGGGCGGTTGGTCAGTCGCAGTTGTCGCACAGACCGGTGGCCGGGATGGCCATGAAGCAGCGGGGGCAGACGTTGACCGGCTTGTCGGAGGCGGCCGTACGACGCGGCGCGGCCGCCTCGCGTGGTGCTCCAGCACCCCGTGGCGTCGCCGACCCGTCGGCGCGGGACGCTCGAGAGGCGCGTGGTTCGCGCGGCTCCCGGGGCGCCCGAGCAGCCCGGGGGCGGGTCATCTCGACGCTCGCGGGGAAGCCGCCGTCCTCCGGCGCCGAGCCCGCCCACTGGTAGCACTCGAGGCGAGCACGAGCGGCATGTCGCTCGCGCTCGGCCGGGTCGGTGATCGGCAGCTGCTCGGCGGCACGCCGTACGTCGTCGTAGCGCTCGCCGACCCATCCGCGCCCGTCGACCACCAGCGCGGTCAGCGCCGGGTAGTCGTCGCGGTGGTGCAGGGCCGCCAGCGGCAGGATCAGCTTGGGAAGCCACTTGGGGTGGGGCCGCGCGGTCGCGATGCCGGTCTCGGTCATCAGCCGGTGCGCCAGGGCGCCTTCGGTGATCGTGGCGTGGTACGTCGCCGCGGTCTCCTCGAGGATCGTGTGCGTCGCCTTGGCCCACGTCTCGAGGGCGATCGCCTCGGAGGTGCCAGTGCCGTCGGGTTCGTACCAGAACCCCTTGCGCTCCTGCTGGTACTCGGACACGTCTCGACCATAGACCCTGGGTGAAGACCGTCCGGGCACGCCTGCGCGGCGACGCCCACGAAGCGCGGCGGGTACCCGAGCCACTACCCTCCCGGCACTACAGTGATCCCCTGCGACGGCCGTCACGCGACCGGCGCACTCCCCACCGTCTAGGTGACACCCCCCGCAGCACCGAGAGGCCACCGCATGCTTGAGTTCCTCACCCTCCTGTCGCGACGCTGGCGGGTGGTGACGGCGTTCGTGATCCTCGGGATCGCGGCAGCCGCGGTGCTGACCAACCAGGTGCAGCCGTCCTATCGGGCCCAGGCACAGCTCTTCGTCGCCTTCGCCTCCTCGGACGACAATGCAGCATCGTTGTCGCAGGGCAGCCTCTTCACCGCCAACCGCGTCAAGTCCTACCCGGACCTGGTCAACAGTCCGCTCGTCCTCGATCCTGTCATCGCCGAGCTCGGCCTGGACGTCACCACGGAGGAGCTCGCCGGGCGGGTCTCGGCAGAGGTCCCGCCCAACACGGTCCTGATCGAGGTCCGTGCCGACGACTCGTCCTCCGCGCGAGCCTCCGAGATCGCCAACGCCGTGGCGGCGAACTTCATCACCGTCGTCGAGGACCTCGACCGGATTCGATCGAGCGACCCGTCCCCGGTGCGGGTGTCCATCACCCGGCCCGCCACCGCCCCGGGCTCGCCGCGCACCCCCATCCCCGCGCTCAACATCGCGGTGGGCCTGTTCGCCGGTCTCGGCCTGGGGCTCGCCGCGGCCGCGGTGCGCGAGGCGTTGGACACCACCATCAAGGACGAGAACGACATCGAGTCGGCGACGGGCCTACCGACGCTCGCCGCAGTGCCGATCAACCCGGACGTGGGCCAGACTCCGGTCCTGACGCCGGCAACGGCAGCACCCGTGTGGTCGGAGTCCTATCGAAAGCTGCGGACCAACATCAGCTACCTCGACCCGGACAACCCCCCGCGCACCCTGCTGGTCACCAGCGCGCTGGCGGGAGACGGCAAGTCCATCACCGCGGCCAACCTGGCGGCCTCGCTGGCGCAGAGCGGTCGCCGCACCATCCTCGTCGAGGCGGACCTCCGGCGGCCGACCCTGAGCAAGCTGCTGGGCCTGGTTCCGGATGTGGGAGTCACCACTGTCGTGGCAGGGCGCGCCGAGGCTGCCGAGGTGACGCAACGCTTCGGCGACTTCGACGTCATCACGAGTGGGTCCATCCCACCCAACCCGAGTGAGCTCCTGGGTTCACAGGCCTTCCGCCAGATCGTGCAGCAGCTCCGCGAGACCTACGACAACGTCGTCATCGACACCCCGCCGCTCCTGGCCGTGACCGACGCCGCCGTAGCCGCCGTGGCCGCCGACGCCGTCATCCTCGTCACCCAGGCCCGGCGCACCAAGAAGCCCGAGCTGCTCAAGGCGCTCTACGGACTTCGTGCCGTCGACGCGAACGTGGCCGGGGTGGTCCTCAACCGCGTCTCCGGCGCCTCGGGCAGCTACTACCAGTACACCTCCACCCGTCCCGCCAGGACCGACAGGAAGCGCGCTCGTCGTTCCTCTGCGCAGGGCTGAGACCGACATGACCGACATGGCCGACGTGCGATGACACAGACCGTCCTGGGTGCCCTCACCCTCGTCGGCGTCGTGGCCTGCCTGCCCGACTGGCGGCGGCGACTGCCCTGGCTCCTGTCGCTGAGCCTGGCCCTCCCGGCGTCGGGCGCCGTCCCGGTGGCCGCCCTGCCGCTGACCCCCTACCTGCTCGTCGCTCTCGTGATCGGCGTCCTGGTGACCTACGAGTGGATGCGCGGCGCGCTCCCCCTCACCGGCTGGCCCGGCTCCGCACTGCTGCTCAGCTTCATCGGCTGGGCCACGCTCATCACCCTCGCGGGGCCGGCTCTCTTCAGCGGTATCACCGTGCTCAACACCTCGGGCGGCGGTGGACTCGTCGCTCCCAACCCGCTCGGCTACTCGGGGTCGAACGTCGCTCAGGTGGCCTACTTCGTGATCTCCGCGCTGGTGGTCATCTGGTTCGCGAACCGCGAGAGGCTCTCCCCCCACCTACTGCTGCCGGGACTCTATGCCTGCATGGGGATCAGCACCTGGCGACTGCTCAGCGAGAAGGTCGGGCTCCCCTTCCCGAGCGAGATCGTCGACAACTCGACCCGGGCCTACATCGACGAGCCGGGGAACTACCGCCTGCGCGGCGTCTTCACCGAGCCCTCGACCCTGGCCCACTACTCCATTGCCACGCTCGCCTTCTGCGCGGTCATGCTCGTCGCCCACTCCCGCGGGCGTCAGTTGCGGGGGCTCTACCTGCTGCTCGGGGCACTGGCCGCAGTCAACATCGTGTTCTCGCGCTCGGGGACCGGGGTGATCGGTGGCGGACTGGTCCTGGTCGTGGTCGTCGTCCTCATCATCGGACGCGCCCTGCGCAGTGACCGGGGCATGACCGCCGTGGTGATCTCCGGGTGCGTTGCGGCCGTCGTCGGGCTCGTCTTCTCGTCGCCGATCCTGGCTTACGGCAAGGACGTGTTCCTGACCAAGGTCGACAGCAACAGCTACGACCAGCGCAGCTTCGGAGACCGGTTCGCACTGTCGCTCTTCCTGGAGACCCGAGGGCTGGGTGTGGGGCTGGGTAGCAACCAGCCCTCGAGCCTGGTGCCGATGCTGCTCAGTTGCGTCGGCGTGATCGGAACGCTGCTCTTCGTCGCCTTCGTCGCCACCGTCGTCCTCCGGTCTGTGGTCACCCCGCACGGACTGGGCCCCGCCACCGTCGTGATCTCGCTGGTCGTGACGAAGTCGGTCGCCGGCTCTTTTCTCTCCGAGCCGCTGCTGATGCTCGGGATCGCGCTGGCAGCCAATGCGATCACCCGTGCGCGCCCCGCCGCCGTCACAGACCGCGACGTTGACGCCACTGAAGGACCGGCACCTCCACGAAGCGGTAGCACAGCGCGCCCACCCCGACTCCCAGCGTGATGTTGAGCGCGAACTGCAGCCCCGGCGGCGCCCCGGGAGCCAGCGCGCCGACCATCTCGATGAGTGGGAAGTGCACGAGGTAGATGCTGTAGGACGCCAGCCCGACCAGCTGGACCCACCTGACCCCGGCCACCCGATAGAACCCGCGCTGCACCGCGCTCCCCGTGGGCATCAGTCCGTACCCGATCACCAGCGCGGCGCACAGTCCCTGCGCCGTGGGTCGCATCACCACCTCGGTCCAGTCATTGCGGAAGACGACCGAGGCGGCCGCGAACACCAGCCCCGAGCCCACCAGCACCGCATCTCGGCGCAGCCACCCGAGCGCGGGCAAGCGGCCTCGCGCGTGGGCGTCAAGAGCCAGCGCCAGGAGGACTCCGAGAGCAATGGCCTCGACTCGGGTGTCGGTCCCCCGGTAGACGTGGTTGAAGACGGAGGGGTCAAGGGTGCGCGCCGGCCCGTCCAGCCCCGCGACCAGGCTCCAGCGGGTCGCGAAGGAGCACACCATCACCGTTCCGGCCACCACCGCGGTCAGCGCGCGCCACCGCCGCGTGCGTACGAGTCCGATCCACAGGACTGCGAAGACGATGTAGAACTGCTCCTCGATCGCCAGGCTCCACACGACGTCCGAGCCGGGCAGGACCAGCTCGGCGGACTCGGGCTCGGCGACGGCGTACCAGTTGTAGGAGAAGCCCACCTGGGACAGAGCAGCCGCCCAGCTGACTGGTCGGAACGCGGCGTAGACGAGGGTCGGGACGACGACCAGCACCGCGAGCGGCGGACCCAGCTTGAGACCTCGTCGGACGTAGAACCGCCGCGGGCGGAAGCTGCCACTGACCTCGAGCTCCCGGATCAGCACGGAGGTGATGATGAACCCCGAGATGACGAAGAAGACCACCACTCCGCCGTCGCCGGGCACGACCGTGAGCCCGGCGTGCATGACGACCACGAGCATCACCGCCGCCGCCCGCAGGGCGTCGACGTGCGCCAAGCGGTGCGCGGCGTTCCGAGGAGGCCGGGAGGTCGTCTCCGACGACTCCTCCGACGACTCCTGCGTCGGTCCCGACTCAGTCACCGGTGCAGTGTGTCACCGCGCACCGCGCGTGTCAGGTGCCTGCCGGGCATTCGAGATCACTGGGCGGGCCACGCCCTGACGCGCTCCTGCGAAGCGGTAGCCTTCCGTGCGAATCAACCCGTCTGCCAGACAATCAGGAGTTGCCAGGTGCCCGAGGTCAAGCCGCTGAAGAAGGTCCTCATCGCCAATCGCGGTGAGATCGCGGTCCGCGTGATCCGCGCCTGCAAGGATGCCGGCATCGGCAGCATCGCTGTGTACGCCGAGCCCGACCGCGACGCGCAGTTCGTGCGGCTGGCCGACGAGGCCCATGCGCTCGGTGGCTCCACGCCTGCCGACTCCTACCTCGACATCGCCAAGATCATCAAGGTCGCCCAGGACACCGGCGCTGACTCCGTGCACCCCGGCTACGGCTTCCTCGCAGAGAACGCCGACTTCGCCCAGGCCGTGCTCGACGCCGGGCTGATCTGGATCGGACCGCCGCCGGCAGCGATCGAGAACCTCGGCGACAAAGCCAAGGCCAAGCACATCGCGCAGCGCGCCGACGCGCCGCTCGCACCCGGCACCAAGGACCCGGTCAAGGACGCCGACGAGGTCGTGGCCTTCGCCAAGGAGAACGGCCTTCCCGTCGCGATCAAGGCGGTGTTCGGTGGTGGCGGTCGCGGCCTGAAGGTTGCCAGCACGCTCGAGGAGATCCCGGACGCCTACGAGTCGGCGGTCCGCGAGGCCGTCTCCGCATTCGGTCGCGGCGAGTGTCTCGTCGAGAAGTTCCTGGAGAAGCCGCGTCACGTCGAGACCCAGTGCCTGGCCGACCAGCACGGCAACGTCGTGGTCGTCTCGACCCGCGACTGCTCGCTGCAGCGCCGCCACCAGAAGCTCGTCGAGGAGGCGCCTGCGCCGTTCCTGAGCGAGGAGCAGCTGACCCGGCTCTACGAGTCCTCGAAGGCGATCCTGCGCGAGGCGGAGTACGTCGGCGCCGGCACGTGCGAGTTCCTGGTCGCCAAGGACGGGACCATCTCGTTCCTCGAGGTCAACACCCGCCTCCAGGTGGAGCACTGCGTCTCCGAGGAGGTCACCGGGATCGACCTGGTGCGCGAGATGTTCCGCATCGCCGCCGGCGAGGAGCTCGGGTACGACGACCCGGAGATCCGCGGCCACTCGATCGAGTTCCGGATCAACGCCGAGGACGGCGGCGCCAACTTCATGCCCGCCCCCGGCACGCTGTCGGCCTGGAGCCCGCCCAGCGGCCCCGGCGTTCGCCTCGACGGTGGCTACGAGAACGGCGAGACCATCCCGGGCTCGTTCGACTCGCTGATCGCCAAGCTGATCGTCACCGGCCGCGACCGCACCCAGGCGCTGGAGCGCTCCCGGCGCGCCCTGGACGAGTTCGTCGTCGACGGCATGCCGACCGTGATCCCGTTCCACCGCACAGTCGTCAGCGACCCGGCGTACGTCGGCGCCTCCAACCCCAGCGGTGAGGGCGACTTCACCGTCTACACGACCTGGATCGAGACCGACTTCGACAACCAGATCGAGCCCTTCGCCGGCGCGCCTGCGGAGGGTGAGGAGCCTGGTGAGCGCCAGACCGTCGTCGTCGAGGTGGGTGGCAAGCGGGTCGAGGTCGTCATCCCCGCGGGTCTCGGAGGGCTGTCCTCCGGAGGAGGCGGTGCTGCCAAGAAGCCCAAGCGTGCTGCGGGCAAGAAGGCCGGCGCCGCCGCGTCCGGCGACTCCGTGACCAGCCCGATGCAGGGCACCATCGTGAAGGTCACCGTCGAGGAGGGCCAGGAGGTCGCCGAGGGCGACACCGTGGTCGTCATCGAGGCGATGAAGATGGAGCAGCCCCTGAAGGCGCACAAGGCCGGCACCGTAACCGGCCTGGTGGCCGAGATCGGTGCCACGGTGACCAGCGGTGCAGTGATCTGCGAGGTCAAGGACCAGTAGGGCGACCGCGGGTCATCTCGTGCGCTGGGCCACCTCGGCCGCGTTGTCGAGAGCCTCGCGCAGCACCGGGCCCAGCTCGGTCGCGTAGGCCACGGTCAGGTGATTGCCCTCGGCGTAGACCGGGGTGGTGCCGACGAAGCCGGGACACCGGTCACCTCGACAGAACCAGGACTCGGACTCGATGTAGCTCGTGCCGGCATCCTGCGCCGCCGTGCGCTCCGCCTCCGAGATGGCTGCGAACGGACCTGAGATCGTCCCCAGGCAGTCCTGCGGCTCGCCCACCGTCGTGACACAGGTCTGCAGGTCGGGAGCCCCCGGGGGCGGCTGAACCACGACGGTGTACGTCGCACTGGGCACCACCTGCTCGAGCGTGCGCTCGTAGCCTTCGCTGAGCTCGTCGAGAGCCTCCTGACCCGTGGCTCCGGACTCCAGGAGGACGACCTCGTTGAAGGATGTCGCGAGAATCAGCAGGTCGGGCTGCCTGTCGGCAACCTGCTCCCAGGTCCAAGCGCGGTACTCACCACACTCGGGGTAGGGAGACCCGTTGGTCTTGCTGGTCGGGGCATCCCACACCGGACACTCCTGCAGGGTGAGCTGCTGGATCAGAAAGTCCTTGCCCAGGGCCTCACGGATCGCCGGCATGTAGGCGATCGCGAAGGAGTCGCCGAGCACCACGGCCGTCCGGGGCGCCTTGGCGGGTCCGAACTGGCACTCGGCGACTCGGGAGGGTGCCACGCTGAGGCACCCGTCGGACTGGATGTCGTCGTACCACGTCTCGATGCCCAGCTCGTCGACCGAGGGGTCGAGCTCGGGGTAGGAGGTCAGGGAGAGCGACTGCTCGATGCGTTGCTGCAGGTAGTCCACCTGTTCGGTCGACGGCTCGAACTCCGACGGATCCGAGTCGTCCGGAGCCGTCGAGGGACCGTCCCTCTCGGCACCTGTGACGGCGCCATTCTCGCGCGAGGGATCGGAGACCGGCTGGGCCGCGAGGATCTGCTGGCCGTCGTCGGAGCTCGGCGCGCGCAGTGCCGCAGCCGAGAGCGGGACCGTCACGAGCAGGCCGACGGCCAGCCACCCGTTGGCCAGGCTCGCGCGCCGGGCCGGGGAGTACGTCATCGTCTCCCTGCGCCAGGCCGGCTCGAGCCACTGCGACGAGCGCACGGGCTGCTCGACCAGGTGGAAGGTGGTGACCGAGAGGATCGCGATGACCAGCAGTGCGATCACGTCGAACGTGACCCCGCGCTGGGGCAGGTAGGCAGGCAGCAGGATGACCACCGGGAAGTGCCAGAGATACAGCGAGTAGGAGATGTCGCCGATGTACCCAGCCACCGGGTTGGTCAGGGGCATCACACGCGCACGGTCCGACCCGGTCCCCGACGCGATGACCGCGGCCGTGCCGGCCACCGGCAAGAGCGCCCAGGGAGCCGGGAACGCGGAGCCCGGCTCGATCAGGAACGCCCCTGTCACGATGGCCGCGAGGCCTCCCCAGCCCAGGACTGGCCTCCACCTGTCTGCGATCCGGCTCAGGCGCGGGATTGCGAGCGCCAGCGCGGCGCCGGCGAGCAGCTCCCACGCGCGGTCCAGGGTCGAGAAGTAGGCCGCCACGGGAGAGGCCTGCGAGTGCAGAACCGAATATCCCAGCGACCCCGCGAACAGGACTCCCACCAGCGCGGGGAGTGCCCAGGCGGCACCACGCCGCCGGGCGACCAACAGCCCGAGCGCCAGCAGTGCGGGCCAGGCGACGTAGAACTGCTCCTCGACCGAGAGGGACCAATAGTGCTGCAGCGGCGACACAGGTCCGGCAGAGAGGAAGTAGTCGGTGTCGATGGCCAGGAAGTGCCAGTTGGCGAGGAAGCCGAGCGCCCAGGCGCCGTCCACGAGGACGTCCTCGCCCCGGGCGCGGCTGTAGAGCAGGTAGGTGGCCACGACGGTGACCACGAGCACCAGCACGGCCACGGGCACCAACCGGCGGATCCGTCGCCGGTAGAAGTCGGCGTAGTCCATCCGACCGTGGCGTGCGTGTCCCCTGACGAGCAGGGACGTGATCAGGAACCCCGAGATGACGAAGAAGACGTCGACGCCGATGAACCCGCCCACCGGTCCACCGAGGACATGGTCGGCGATGACCAGGAGCACGGCCAGGGCACGCAGGCCCTGCACGTCGGACCTGAGACCGCGCGCGAGCGCCGACGATGTCGGCGGGGGTGGATGGGACTGGGGGGACACCTCCGGGAGCACCAGCACAGACTAGGTCCCTCGCACCGTCAATATCGCGATTCGGCGGGAGGCGAGGGCGGCGCGGCGGTACCCTCCGCCGCATGCCTTCCTCCGTCGCCCCCGTCACGCCTCCCGGTCGGCGACGCTGGATCCTGGTGACGGGGATGCCCCGGTCCGGGACGACCGGGGTGGGAGCTGCGCTCAGCCATGCCTCTGGAGCAGCCAAGCTGTACGAACCGCTGAACCCCGAGTCGGGGTTGCGATCAGTGCACGACTACTTCGTCTTCCCCCAGAGCACGGGTCGCGATCCGGGACCCGAGCTGGACCGCCAGCTTCGTGAGGTCTTCCGCGTCAGCCTGCGGATGCGGCGCGGTATCTGGCCCGAGGACCCCGCCTGGAAGAAGGCCGTCAAACAGGTCACCGGCAACACGACGCGGGTCTCGGCGGTGAAGATCCGCCTCGATCCTCGGGTGGACACGGTGATCTGGAAGGACCCCTTCGCCTCCTTCCTGGTGCCCTACCTGAGCACCTACCGCGGGATCAGCTCGGTGGTGACGGTCCGACCGCCCGAGGCCGCCGCGGCCAGCTTCAAGCGGCTGGGGTGGACCTTCGACCTCGACCGGGTGCACGCACACCTCTCGCGACTGACCCCGGGCGCCGCCTACCTGGTGCAGGAGCCCGAGTGGGCGGCGTGGGTCAAGGACCCGCCGATGATCGGGGCGCTGCTGTGGCGGATGGTCTACGGCTACCTCGACACCGTCCTGCCCCGCTCCGACGGCCCGCCCGTGGCCGGCGCCGCTCCCGTGCTCTGGTCCAACTCGCGGCGCCTGCTGGCCGAGCCTCTCGAGACCTACGCGGGCTTCTTCGACGCCCTGGACCTGGAGCTCTCGCCCCAGGTCCGAGACGCCATCGCCCGGGACTACCGCGACGAGGGCAGCGCGGAGCCGTCGAGCAAGACCCACGACCGAGCCCGCAACGTCACCCAGGCCAATGCCTACTGGCACCGTGTCCTGGAGCCGGTCGAGGAGGACGCCGTACGACGGATCACCGCAGAGGTGCGGGGCTCGGTCGAACGACGCGTCGGTGAGCTGGCCTGAATCAGCACTCGCAGCACGGGCGGACGCTACGCTGCGGCACCGGCGTCACCACCCCGGTGCGCACTCTCCCCGACTGGACTCACCCCCTCCCCCCCCGCCGGACTCACCCCCAGGAGCCCACGATGCCTCTTCAGACCGCCACGCCCAGCATGCGGATGCGCAGCGCTGTCCCCGATGCGCTCGTCCCACTGGTCGTCAAGGCCAGGATCCGCGCCAAGCAGCGCAAGGCCACCGCCGCTGCGCGCGCGCGCCGAGAGATGGAGTTCCTCCTGGGGGCAGCACGCCCCGAGGACGTCGAGCGCGCGACCCAGGCCTACCTCGAGCGCGACGTCTGGCGCTCGGAGCTGCGCTACCACCCGAAGCTGATCACCAGCATGCCCGTGGAGAACGTCGCTGCTCTGGAGCGTGCCCGGTCGCTGGGCCGCGGTGTCGTGCTGAGCTTTCTGCACCACGGTCACTACGAGGGTGCGACGGCTTCGGTCTGCAAGGTCGCTCCGCCCTTCTCGATCGTCGTGTCACCCGACATGCTGGCGCCCGATGCGCCGTCCTTCCTGCGCCAGCACGTCATCACGGGCAGTGCAACCGGGGCGAACCCGGTGGACGCCGGAGTCGGCGCCAAGGCCATGGTGGGCATGCTGCAGCGCGGCGACGTGCTCGGCATCGCCACCGACGTGCCGGGTACGACGCGTCTGCCCTTCCTCGGCCGGGAGCGACTCGGGTCCTCGGGTGCGGCGCGGCTGGCGATGGGTGCCAACAGCCCGATCGTGATGCTCTTCGCTCGGTGCGAGAGCGACGGCACCCTGTGGCTGGAGCTCAGCGACCCGATCGAGCCGACTGACTTCGCGGCGCCGGACGCGCTCCTCGGCCATCTGATCACCGCGCAGGAGCCTGCCGTCCTCGCCTGGCCCGAGGGCTACCACCAGCCCACGCTGCGGTGGGGAACGGTCGAAGCAGACGCTGCCGCCGAGGACGAGGCCTCGAGCGCCTGACCCTAGGGTCCGGGGGCCGGCTCGACGGCGACGCGCGGGGTGAGGCTGCGCGCGACGTAGAGCGAGCCGGCGTAGGCGATCGAGCCGGCGGCCACGCACCAGGCGACGTCGGAGGCGGCGTCGAAGGGCAGCAGGAACACGCCCACCCCGGCAGCGCTCAACGTCGCCAGCACGCGGGCGATCCCCACCTGCAGCGAGCGCTGCTCGGCTCGTAGGCTCGCCGCGGGCAGCAGGGTCGAGAACATGGCGGCGTGGTTGGTCGAGAAACCCAGGATCGCCCACCACGTCAGGCCGAGAAACCCGGGAAAGGCCCATGGGTAGAGAGGGGTCCGGGTGAGGCTGAGGAGGGCCGCACAGCCGATGAAGGTCACGACGACCACGACGGCCCACTTCAGCGCGAAGCCGGCGCTCAACGGTCCCGAGGCCGTGCGCTGGTAGACCATCCGGCGCGCCGAGATGCCGAGGACCGTGATCGGTCCCAGGATCGTGAACGCCATCCGAGCCGCCGACGCGTCACCCTCGGCGCCCTGAGCACGAACCAGCGCCAGCGCGACAACGAGTGGCACGCCCGCCAGGGCTGCGTCGCCCAGCAGCGGGAGGCACTCGCGCAGATCGGCCCGCAGGACCTGCAGGCCGGCGCGGACCCCGCCGCTCTCGCGACCACTGAGCACGAGCCACGCCGGGGCGCCCACCACCCACCAGCCGAGCACGAGCCAGGCGGAGTCGCCGACGAGGACCCAGACCCCGACCGTGACCACGACCTGCGCCCCCAGAACCGCCAGGTCGTAGCGCAGGAAGCGCGACGCCTCGTCGAAGCACCGCACGAAGCGTTGGAAGTCGTAGGTGGTGTAGCAGAACACGGCGACCGAGCAGACCATCAACGCTGGGTTGTCGAGGGCCACGGCGACCCCGAGCTGCGCCAGCATCACGGCCAGGGCGATGACCTGGGCCGAGCGGACGCCGTCCGCCTCGGTCCGCCGTCCGATGATGACCCGGTCGGTGCCGATCGCCTGGCCCAGGCCGACGAGGAACATGTTGCTGGTGATCCAGACCGCGTAGTCGTCGAAGTCCCCGCGCGGCAGCACGACGGCGAACATCGCCATCTGCGCCACGGTGGTGGCCGAGTTGAGCGCTTGGACGAGCACGACACCGAGGCCGCGACCGATGCGCGAGCCCGAACGCGTCGGAGTGGGGGGCGACGTCACGGGCCCGATGGTAACGTTCGGCGGCCTCGCAGGGCCGCACATCGCCTGTCAGACCAGAAGAACGGAGGCTCATGGCCACCACCCGACCGCTCGCTCGGCGGATCCTCGACCGCGCGGTGGGGTTCCTCGACGCCCTGGTCCCGGCTGGGAGCTACGCCGCGATCCACTCCTCCCCCGACCTCGACGACTCGATCGTTGCCCTCCTGGCCTCGCGTCCCGACGATCTCGACGTCGTCGTGCTCGCCGAGGACCCCGCTTCGGCGGCTGTCCGGATGGCCGCTCTGGGCCTGGACGGCGTCCGGCTGGTGCCCCGACGCTCGCCGCGCGGCACGTGGGCCTACCTCCGCTCCCAGGTGCTGGTCTCGACCCACGGCATGTTCGGCTGTCGACCACGTGGAGGGAGCAAGGAGGTGGTGGGTCTGTGGCACGGTGAGTTCGGCAAGCTGATCGGCACCTTCGCGGGGGAGGCACCTCGCTACTTCGACTGGGTACCGGTCTCGAGCCCGCTCTCCCGCAGCGTGCGCAGTGCCGAGTTCGCGCTGGACCCGCAGCGGATCCACGTCGTGGGCAGCCCTCGCCAGCGGCTCCTGATCGCAGGCGGTCGACAGCGGGCCCTCGTTCGTGGGGAGCAGCCGCGACGCATCGTGGTGTGGGCACCCACGTACCGCACGTCGGTCTCGGGGATGATCCGCAGCGACGGCGACCCGGACGCCCTGGAGCACACGTTGCCCCTCGACGACCCCGAGCTGCTCGACCTCCTCGACCGGCACGGGGCCACTCTGTGGTACCGAGCCCACCCCACGGCGTCCCAGAAGACCGGGCGCCTGGTCGCACCGCTCGCGCGCAGCGCCGCGAACACCGACCTGGAGGACCTCGGCATCACCTTCTACGAGCTGCTCGCCGAGGCGGACTGCTTCATCACCGACTACTCCTCGCTCTGGGTCGACTTCGTGCTGTGCGACCGACCCCTCGTGGCCTTCTGCCCCGACCTCGATCGCTACCGAGACGATCGCGGCCTCGCGCTGGAGCCCCACGAGGAGTGGTTCCCCGGCCCGGTGACCAGAAGCCGCGCCGAGCTCCTGGCAGAGCTCGCACTCGCACTCGAGCACCCCACGTCCGGGGCCGAACGTCGCTCGCGGAGCCGCGCGTTGCTGCACACGTCGACCTCCGACCCGGCGGCGGCCAGCTGGCAGCACGTGCGTACGTCCATCAACGGACGAGGCTGACCGACCGGGGACCGGTCAGTCGCTCAGCGGGCACCCTCGCGACGAGCGACGACGAGGACCGTCCGCAGGAGCACCCGCACGTCGAGCAACGGAGACCACTGCTGGACATAGGTCACGTCGAGCTGGAGCGCATCCTCGGGCTCGAGGTCGCTGCGGCCACTGACCTGCCACAAGCCCGTGATGCCGGGCCGGACCAGGAGCCGTCGCCAGGTGGCGACGTCGTAGGTGTCGCACTCGGCCGGGGTCTGGGGACGCGGCCCGACCAGACTCATGTCACCACGCAGCACGTTGAAGAACTGCGGCAGCTCGTCGAGGGAGCACGCCCTCAGGAAGGCACCGACACGGGTGATCCGAGGATCGCGGTCCAGCTTGACGTAGGCCCCGATCTCACGTTGCTGGGCACGCACGAGGTCCTCGAGCTCCGCGTCGGCGCCCACCGTCATCGTCCGGAACTTGTAGATCGTGAAGTGGCGCCCGTACTGGCCCACCCGCACCTGCCTGAAGATCGCCGGCCCCGGGCTCGTCAGGCGCACCGTGATCACGAGCAGGACCAGCACCGGGATCAGGAGGACCAACGCCACCAGGGCCGCTGAACGCTCGAGGATCACGAGCAGAGCACCGAGCAGCGGGCGTCGTACGACGAGGTGGCTGGCGGGCGTCGTGAAGCTCACGGCAGCAGACCCCCGGCACTTCCGGGCAGGATCGGGGGCGTCACGACGACGATCGGGGGGAGGCCGGCCATCGGCAGGTCGACGGTCACGCCGATGCTGCCGGTGTCCTCGTCCGCCTCGACGTCGACGCCCAGAACCGGGTTTCGTTCGGGCTGGGCGTTGTTGGACGTGCCGGGGTCGGGCAACGGCACGGTCGGCTCCGGGTCCGGCTGCGCCACCGGCGGCGTGACCGGCGCCGGCGGCTCGACAGGCCCGGGGTCCGCTTCCGGGACCGTCTCGGGGGCTGGGGCCGCAACGGGCGTGGCGACCCCGTCGGTCGCTGCGTTGTCGCGCGATCCCTTGGCCTCCACTTCCGAGCCAGCCTCCGGGTCGTCGGTGCCGGCCACCAGGGAGATCCGCTCGTCCTCGCGCGCGCCGAAGGTCCGCTTGACCCCTCCGGGGACGACCACACCCGGCTCCTCGGCCAAGTCCTGGGTCTGCGAGGGTGCCGCGGTGTCGGGAGTCGAGCCGGAGCCAAGGTCCGGGGTGGAGACGACGAAGGCACTGATCACCGCAGCAGCAGCCACTCCGCTGGCCAGCGCCCCGAGCGCCGGGCGGCCGGCGCGGCGTACCAGCAGAGCCGCTCCTGCACTATGACGGGGAGCCAGGGTGAGCGCCCGAGCCGCAGGTCTGGTGCGGAGGTACTCGGCGGCGTGGGCGCCCAGGACCCGGGCCGCCAGGATGTCGCGCAAGCTGTGCTCGACGCGGAAGACCGCTCGGATCATGGGCAGACAGGCGTCGCAGTGGCGACCGTGCTCCCGTGCGTGGCGCACCACCTTCCACCCCAGCGCTGCCTCGTCGGCGCCACGGAGCTCGTCGGAGAGCCACGCGCACTCGGCTGTCGCGCCGGCCTCGTGACGAAGCGCCACTCCTCGGCGCAGACCCACGACGGCCGAGGTGACGCTGCGACGAGCATCGTCGGAGTCGGTCCCCAGGAGGGTGGCCACGGTCGAGGCGTCGTCGTGCTCCACCAGGGCATGCCACAGGGCGGTCTGCCAGGCGGGCGACTGGTGCACGAAGGCGGTCCAGACGGCGTCGCCGTCCCGACCCTCGACGAGCGCCGCTGCAGGCGTCGCCAGGCTGTCCGCGAGCCAGCGCACGCGGACCGGGGCGAGGACGCTCCTGCCGTCGCGGACATCGTCGAGAAGGCGGTCCCACGCGGCGGCGATCGAGCCCACCCCGATGTCGTCGGCGAGCAGGCTCACTGCCGCTCCGTGCCGCTGCCTGAGCTCTGCAGCGCAGGCGTCGTCGCCGTCGCGGACCCCTGCCAGCAACGCCGCGTCACTCGCGTGACTCGGGGTCTCAGCCGTCGAGGCGTGGACCCGGTGGTCTGGGGGGCCGGGCGAGATCCTCATCCTCATCCTTCGCGACCGGCAGTGTTGGGGGCACTCGGGGGGAGTCTGTCTTGCGTTCATCTGTGGGGGTGAGTGGAGTCACACTCATTTTGCCGGTTAGTCACGCAAACGAGGCGACCCGGCATTGGTTACTCCCAGGGGGATGCGCGGTCTAGACCATGCGGTCCCCACCGCGACCTACCGGACGGCGTTGGCCTCGGCCACGCCCGAGGCGAGCTGCGGCGGACCGCCGCTCGGCGTCACCACCTCACCCGTCAGCTGGGTGGTGACCAGGCGGGCCACCTCTCGCATCCCCAGGGGATACGGGTGCCACGGGGTGCTGGCCTCCGGCTCGCTCTGCGCCCCGGTGACCCACGGCTCCGCCGCGCAGACGTCGTGGTCCTCACCCGAGACTGCCACGTCGACGAACCGCACACCCTCCGTGTCAGCCGCCTCCAACATCGCCTCGTCGACCCTGTCGACGAGGCCTGCCGCCCAGGCGACGTCGCCGGTGGCCAGGGAGATCTCCGTGCACGTCCCGGTGCGCGGGAAAATCTGGGGGTAACCCACGACGACCACCTGGGCACTGGGGACAGCCAGCCGGATCCGCCGGATGACGAGCGCGAGCTGGACCGGGAGCTCCGCCAGCGCCCGGTCGGCTCCCCCGGCGCCCCCGAACTCGGCGCGGCACGGGTCACCGCCCGGGTCTTGATCCGCCAGGTCGGAGCAGACACCCACCAGGGTCGCGAACAGGGCGTTGTCGTTCCCCCCGAGGCTCACCGTGACCAGATCGGTCTCCTCGGTGAGTGCTTCGATCTGTGGCGGCACCACTGTCCCGTCCGGACGCCGTTGTCCACCCAGCAGCGCCCCCGTGGTCGCACCCGTGCACGTCACGTCTCGGTAGGTGGCGACGTCGAGCCAGTCGGCGAGGTAGGCCGGCCAGTTGTAGCCGGTGCGCTGGCAGGCGACGGGATCGGGACGTTGTGGCTCCAGCCCGGGCCCGGCACTGTAGGAGTCGCCGAGAGCGACGTAGTCGATCGCCCGCCGGCGCAGGGCAACCGGCAGCGCCTCGCGCGGATCGTCCACCTGCGGCGGCGGCTTCGGCAGGTCCTGCAGCTCACTGCTGACCGAGTCGTCGCCCTGGGCCCCGGCGTCAGGGTCGGGACTCAAGGAGCGCTCGAGCACCACCGCGACCACCACCGCGACCGCGACCAGCACCAGGCTCAGGGCCAAGGCGAAGCCCAGGAGCCGCACCCGCTGCCGGGGGGACCGCGAACGTGAGGACGCAGCAGGCGGTGGTGACGGCACCGGTGAACGCTCCTTGCCTCGACCGATTCGGAGGGAGCCATCGTGGCACGGGCCGGCAACACGGGGTCGCCACCACCCCGCACCCGGCGCCGACTAGGGAACCCCTTCCCGCTTCCCTAGGATTCGTCTGTGCGGGAGTCGACTGATCGGGCCGACCTGACCGGGCTCGTCCTCGCCGGCATCATCACCGCGGTCGTCGGCTTCACCTCCTCCTTCGCGGTCGTCCTCACCGGGCTCACCTCGGTCGGGGCCTCGGCGGGCGAGGCCGCCTCGGGTCTGCTCGTGCTGTCCCTGACCATGGGCCTCGGCACGATCGCGTTCTCGTGGCGCACCCGCCTGCCCGTGACGATGGCCTGGTCGACACCCGGCGCTGCGCTGTTGGCCGGCGCCACCATCCCCGATGGCGGGTACGCCGACGCGGTCGGCGCCTTCGCGGTCGCCGGGCTCCTGCTGGCGCTCACCGGCGTCGTCCGTCCACTGGGCGACTGGGTGGCACGCATCCCGACCTCCCTCGCCAACGCGATGCTCGCCGGCGTGCTGCTCGGACTGTGCGTGCAGCCCTTCCTCGCCCTGACCGACTCGCCCGGAGCGATCGCGCCCGTCCTGGCCACCTGGCTGGTGCTGCTGCGCGTCGCGCGTCGTTGGGCGGTGCCGGGAGCCTTCGGGGCTGCGGTCGTGGTGATCATCGCCTCCGGCTCGCTCAGCGACGTCGACGGCGCCGACCTCGCGCCCGTCCTCACCTGGACCGCCCCGCACGTGGACCTCCTGACGATCGTCGCGATCGGGGTGCCGCTCTACCTCGTCACGATGACCAGCCAGAACATCCCCGGCACCGCCGTGCTCGCGTCCTTCGGCTACCGCGCACCGCTGCGGCCCGCCCTCGTCTACACCGGTGGCGCCACCGTCGCGACCGCCGGCCTGGGAGGCTTCGCGATCAACCTGGCCGCGATCTCGGCGGCGCTGGCCGCGGGGCCTGCCGCGCACCCCGACCCGGCACGCCGTTGGGTCGCGGGAGTCTCCACGGGCGTGACGTACGTCGTCCTCGGCCCGCTCGCGGCGCTGGTCTCGACCGTCGCCGTCGCAGCCCCCGCCGGCGTCATCGCGGCGGTGGCGGGCGTGGCCCTCCTCGGCACCTTCGGGGCGGCGGCCGCCTCGGCGCTGGGCGACGAACGACGTCGTGAGGCCGCCGCGATCACCTTCGTCGTCGCGGCCTCGGGACTGAGCATCGCCGGCGTCGGAGCCGCCTTCTGGGCACTCCTCGCCGGTGGTCTCTACCTGGCGGTGCTCGAGGCCGGACTGCTGAGGACTACGAGTCCACCGCAGCGCTGATCCACTCCAGGATCGACTCCTCGAACGACTCCTCCGAGAACTCGTCGGCGCGCGTTCGGCAGGCAGCCGCGTCGAGTGCCATGGCGGCTCCGACCTTGTCGGCCCACGCGGACGCGTCGAGACCGCCGAGCAAGTAGCCGGTGACGCCGTCCACCACAGTCTCGCGGGTCCCCGCCTCGTCGAGCGCCAGCACCGGCGTACCGGCGGCCATCGCCTCCACCGGCACCAGCCCGAAGTCCTCCACGGCCGGGTAGACCAGCACCGCCGCATCGGCCATCAGCTGGGCGACCTCGGCGTCGGTGGTGCCGGTGACGATCTCGACCGGCACTCTGGCGCTGGCAGCCTTGGCCCGCAGCTCCTCCTCCAGCGCTCCCCCGCCGACGATCTTGGCGGGGACGCCGGCGGCCTGCGCCACCTCGATGACGAAGTCGAGCCGCTTGTAGGTGATGAAGCGGCTCAACCCGAGCACGAAGGGCTCTCCACCGGCGGGCTCCAGCCCGGCGAACCGACCGAGGTCGATCGGGGGGTGGATCACGGTGGCGTCGCGGTCCCACACCTGCTGGATGCGCTGCCGGGTGGCCTCGGAGTTGGCGGCATAGGCCCGGACTCGCGGCGCCGCCTTGCGGTCCATCCGCCGGATGTGGGCGCACAGCGCCCGCGCCGGCAGGCTCGAGGCGCGTCCGTCGAGCTCGGGAAACCAGGCGTAGCGCGCCGGCGTGTGCACGTAGGAGACATGAGGTACGTCGGAGTACGCCGCGGTCCAGTGGCTCGACATGTGGTGGCTCGCCACGACCAGGTCGGCCTTGCGGTCGAGGGTGCGTCCCCAGGTGGACCAGCTTGCCGCGTTCATCGCCGCCGCTGCCTCGCGGCGCCTCATCAGCGCCTCCGGGCGTCGGAAGGCTGCGTGGATCCGCTCGCGCGCGATGGAGGGCGCACCCTGGGCGAAGGCGACCGGGGTGAAGACCTCGGCCCGTGGCATCGCGGCGGCCAGCCGCTCGACGACCCGCTCCGATCCGCCCGTCTCGGAGAGCCACTCGGCGGTGATCCAGGTGCGTCCCGTCGGTGGCGTGCTCATCGTGCGGATGCTACGTGGGCCCCTGCATCCCGGACGACCTCGAGGGTCCGCTCGAGGCAGTTCTCCCAGGTGTAGGTGGCCGCCCGGGCACGACCGCGAGCGGCCAGGTCCGCGGCCAGTGCGGCGTCGTCCAGGACCCGACCGGCCTGGGCGGCGATGGACTCGACGTCGTGGGGGTCGCAGTAGAGAGCCGCCTCGCCGCAGCGCTCGCGCAGTGCCGCGATGTCGGAGACGACAACCGGACAGCCCTGCGCCATCGCCTCGACCGGCGGGAGGCCGGAGGCCTCGTGGAAGGACGGGAAGAGCAGCAGGGACGCTGCCGCGTAGTGCGCCTCGAGCGCTGCGTCACCGAGCTTGCCGGCGAAGATCATCCGCTCGTCGGCCGGGCCGAGGTCGACGGCCTGGTAGATCCCGACCGGGTCCCCGACGAAGACCGCCCGCAGGTCGGGCCGATCCGCGAGGAGCGAGCGGCAGGCGGCGATGACGCCGGCGACGTTCTTGCGCGGGTTGAGCGCCCCGACGTACAGCACGAACGGGCCGTCCGGCGGGACGGGATCATCCTCGGCCGGCACCGGCCGCACGCGCGGGATGCCGCCGTTCGCAACGGCCGTGAGCCGCTCTGCGGCCGCCGGGAAGTGCGCCAGCATCCGGGAACGCTCGGCCTCGGAGACCGTGATGACACGATCGGCGCGCCGCATCACCGACGGGACGATCACCTCGTAGGCGCGGCGGAACGAGCCGCTGACCGTCTCCGGGAAGTCGCGGAAGGCAAGGTCGTGGACCGTGACCACGACGGCCGGGCGCTTGCGGACCAAGGACAGCAACGGCGCCGTGTTGCCGGGGCAGAAGAGCACGTCGGTGCCGGACAGGTGGCGCGGCAGGACCGTCTGCTCCCACCGGTGCCCGCCGCCGCGGCCCACCTCGCGCAGCGAGATGGCGTCGTACGACGGAAGGCTCACCGCCAGCCGGGCGGCCAGCGGAGGAGTGAGCATCTCGACCTCGACGTCGGGCACGCCCTCCCCCTCGGTGAGCGCCTCGTCGAGGGTCGCGCAGAGCTCGCGCGCGTAGCGCTGCACCCCGGTGACCGGCTGGGTCAGGAACCGGCCGTTGATCGTGAGCCTCACGCGAGGAGTGTGCCGGAAAGTACGGGCGCCGGGGCCTAGGGTCGTGGGCATGAGAGACGGATCACCTGATGCCATCGTCGTCGGCGCCGGTCTGGCGGGCCTCGTCGCCACCCACGAGCTGGTCAAGGCCGGCAAGCGGGTGCTGGTGCTCGACCAGGAGAACCGCGCCAACCTGGGCGGCCAGGCGTTCTGGTCCCTGGGTGGGCTCTTCCTCGTGGACTCGCCCGAGCAGCGCCGCATGGGCATCAAGGACTCCCGCGAGCTCGCGTGGCAGGACTGGCAGGGCTCGGCCGGCTTCGACCGGCTCGAGGACGGCCCCGACGGGGTGCCGGGCGAGGACGTGTGGGCGAGGCGGTGGGCCGAGGCGTACGTCGACTTCGCCGCCGGCGAGAAGCGGGACTACCTGCACGAGCTCGGGCTGAAGTCGGTGCCGATGGTCGGCTGGGCCGAGCGTGGGGCCGCCGATCCTCAGGGCCACGGCAACTCGGTGCCGCGCTTCCACCTGACGTGGGGCACCGGCCCCGAGGTGGTGCGGATCTTCGAGGAGCCGGTGCTGGCCGGGGAGTCGGCCGGGCTGGTGAGCTTCTCGTTCCGGCACCGGGTCGACGAGCTGGTCGTCGAGGAGGGCTCGGTCGTGGGCGTGCGCGGGTCGGTCCTGGAGATGAGCACCGCCGAGCGAGGTGTCGCCTCGTCGCGCGAGGTGATCGACACCTTCGAGCTCCGCGCCCCCGCGGTGATCGTCACCTCGGGCGGGATCGGCGGCAATCACGACCTGGTCCGCGAGACGTGGCCGACCGAGCGGATGGGCGCGGTGCCCGAGCACCTGATCTCGGGAGTCCCGGCGCACGTCGACGGGCGGATGCTGGCGATCTCCGAGGCTGCCGGTGCGCGACTCGCCAACCGGGACCGGATGTGGCACTACCCCGAGGGCATCCACAACTGGGACCCGATCTGGCCGGCGCACGCGATCCGGATCATCCCGGGCCCGTCGTCGCTGTGGCTCGACGCCCACGGGCGCCGCTTCCCGGCGCCGAACTTCCCGGGGTGCGACAACCTCGGCACGATGCGCGCGATCCTCGCGACCGGCCACGACTACTCCTGGTTCGTGCTGACCCAGTCGATCATCGAGAAGGAGTTCGCCCTCTCGGGCTCGGAGCAGAACCCGGACATCACGGGGAAGGACTTCCGGGTCCTGCTGCGCGAGCGGCTCTCCAAGGGCGCGCCGAGCCCGGTCGAGGCGTTCAAGGAGCACGGCGAGGACTTCGTCGTGGCCGACAACCTGGCCGACCTGGTCGCCGGCATGAACAAGCTCGGGCGCGGACCACAGCTCGATCTGGAGGAGATGGAGGCGATGATCGCCGCGCGCGACCGCGAGGTCGACAACGACTTCTCCAAGGACGCCCAGCTGATGCTGGTCCACAACGCCCGCCGCTCGCGCACCGACAAGCTGGTCCGCGTCGCCAAGCCCCACAAGCTGCTCGATCCCGAGCACGGCCCCCTGGTCGCCGTACGGCTCAACATCCTGACGCGCAAGACGCTCGGCGGCATCGCCACGGACCTCGACTCACGTGCGCTGTCGCCCACCGGTGAACCGGTCCCCGGGTTGTACGCCGCCGGCGAGGTCGCCGGGTTCGGTGGGGGTGGGATGCACGGCTACAACGCGCTCGAGGGGACGTTCCTCGGCGGGTGCATCCTCTCGGGGATGAAGGCCGGTCGCGCGGTGGCGCGCGGCGTCGTCGGGTAGCGCTGGTGGCGCGCCTGCTCCACCTCAACGGACCGCCCGGCATCGGGAAGTCGACGCTGGCGCGTCGCTACGCCGCCGAACATCCTGGCGTCCTCAACTGCGACATCGACGTGCTGCGCACGCTCATCGGTGGCTGGGAGGACGACTTCGCGGGGGCGGGCGGTGACGGAGTCCTGAGGCACTACCACCGGCGTCTGCGCGAGGTGCTCGCGGTGCGCCCGGACGCCGTCGAGGTGACCAGCGTGGACGGCGACCTCGACGCCACCTACCGCGCGGTGCTCACCGCTGTCGGTGCCACGCCCTAGGCTGCGCAGGTGAGTCGACGATGAGCAAGATGGACAACCTGCGCGCGATGCGCGAGGCGCGCTACGAGGCGGCGCAGAAACTGGCCAAGGGCGGTGCCGCGAAACCGGCCGTCAAACCGGCCACCAAGGCCGCCCCGGCGAAGGCGGCCCCGGCTGCGGCACCTGACGCTGCACCGAGCGGCGAGGCGCTGTGCGGGCACCGCAACATGAGCGGGCGCACGTGCACCCGCGAGCAGGGTCACGCGGCGAAGAGTCACCGCTACTCCTGAGTTCAGAGCGTGACGGCGAGGGTGACGGTGACGACGTCTCCCTCCTCGATCTGCTCGGCCCGCCGGACCGCCGCCTTCAGCGGCACGACGTACGCATCGTCCTTGGGCCACAGCGACGTGGTCCACGTCGTGGCACCCAGGGTCACGGTCACCGGGACCATCCCCCAGCCGTAGGTGACCACCGACCTGGCGTCGTCGATGGCCGCACAGCCGTCGTCGGGCACCGCCACGAAGTAGAAAGGCGCCGGGCCGCGCCACTCGAAGACCGGACCGCTGAGTTCGAGCTGCACGATCAGTAGTCAACCAGGGTGGGGCTTGCCTCGACAGCCTCGAGCTGCTCCGGGGCTCCCCCGACGGTGAGGGTCTCGGGGATCACGGTCCAGGGCCCACCGGCCAGGCGGTAGCGGCCGGTGTAGGTGGTGTCGAGGCT
>NZ_JAPYPS010000101.1 GCF_029937575.1 Nocardioides sp. | reverse complement strand
TGACCATCTCGAGGGTGAGCTCGTCGTGGTTGCGCAGGAAGATGCCCCACTGGCAGTTGTGCGGGATCGCCGGCGTCTGCTCGAGGATCTCCGAGATGGGGAAGCGGGACTCCCGCCGCACGGACATGAAGATGCGTGGCATCACCGGGAAGTGGAAGCACATGTGGCACTCGTCGCCACCGCTGTCGAAGTCTCCGAAGTAGTCGACCACGTCGGCCGGCCACTGGTTGGCCTCGGCGAGCAGGATCTTGCCCGGGTACTTCTCGTCGACGAAGCGACGCACCTTGCGCAGGAACTCGTGGGTCTCGGGGAGGTTCTCGCCGTTGGTGTCGGGACGCTCGTAGAGGTAGGGCACCGCGTCGAGACGGAAGCCGTCGAGACCCATGTCGAACCAGAACGAGATCGCCTCGAGGATCGCGTCGTGCACGGCGGGGTTGTCGTAGTTGAGGTCGGGCTGGTGGGAGAAGAAGCGGTGCCAGAAGTACTGCTGGCGCACCGGGTCCCAGGTCCAGTTGGACGGCTCGGTGTCGACGAAGATGACGCGCGCATCCTGGTAGAGCTCGTCGGTGTCGGACCACACGTAGAAGTCGCCGTAGGGCCCTTCCGGGTCCTCGCGACTGGCCTGGAACCACGGGTGGGCGTCACTGGTGTGGTTCATGACGAAGTCGATGATCACCCGGATGCCACGGGCGTGGGCCTCGTCGAGCAGGGTGTGGAAGTCCTCGACGGTGCCGGCCTCGGGGAGGATGTTGGTGAAGTCGGCGACGTCGTAGCCACCGTCGCGCAGCGGCGAGGTGAAGAACGGCGGGATCCACAGGCAGTCGACTCCGAGCCACTGGAGGTAGTCGAGCTTCTCGGTCAGGCCCTTGAAGTCTCCGGTGCCGTCGCCGTTGGAGTCGCGGAAGCTGCGGACCATCACCTCGTAGAAGACCGCGGTCTTGAACCAGTCGGGCACCGGGTTGGTCTGGTCGGTCGCGGCGTCGTGGGTCGGGTCGATCACGATCTCGCCGGTGGGCGGGCTCGCGGGGAAGGGGTCGCTGGTCGTGCTCTCGCTCATGCGGGGCTCCTCACGGTCAGGACGTGTGCCGGCTCGTGACCGGGGTCGAGGCGCACGTAGTCGTGCTCCCCCCACGTCCAGTCGGCGCCGGTGATCTCGTCGTGGACGACGAACGAGTCCGACCACTCCAGCCCGAGGGCGGGCATGTCGAGGTGGACCGTCGTCTCGCGCGTCCCGTGGGGATCGAGGTTGATCACGACGATGACGATGTCGTCGCCGGCCTCGCTGACGGCTGCTCGCTTGGAGAACACCAGGACGTTCTCGTCGTCCGCGTGGTGGATGGTGATGTTGCGCAGCCGCTGCAGGGCGACGTGCGAGCGCCGGATCTCGTTGAGCCGGGTCAGGTACGGCGCCAGCGAGCGACCCGCCGCCTCGGCCCCCTCCCAGTCACGGATCCGGATCTGGAACTTCTCGGTGTCGAGGTACTCCTCGCTGCCCGGCTTCAGCGCGACGTGCTCGAACAGCTCGTAGCCGGCGTACACCCCCCAGCTGGGCACACTCATCGCCGCCAGCGCGGCGCGGATCTTGAACGCCGCCGGGCCGCCGTACTGGAGGAACTCGTGGAGGATGTCGGGGGTGTTGACGAAGAAGTTGGGCCGCATCAGGTGGTCGGACTCCGAGCTGACCTCGCGCAGGTAGTCCTCGATCTCCCACCTCGCGGTGCGCCACGTGAAGTACGTGTAGCTCTGGTGGAAGCCGACCGAGCCCAGGCCGTGCATCATCGGCGGCTTGGTGAAGGCCTCGGACAGGAACAGCACGTCGGGGTCGGTCCGGCGCACCTCGGCCAGCAGCCACTCCCAGAACTGCAGCGGCTTGGTGTGCGGGTTGTCGACGCGGAAGATCCGCACGCCGTGGCTCATCCAGAGCCGGACGACGCGCAGCACCTCGCGGCAGATGCCGCGCGGGTCGTTGTCGAAGTTGACCGGGTAGATGTCCTGGTACTTCTTCGGCGGGTTCTCCGCGTAGGCGATGGTGCCGTCGGCGCGCGTGGTGAACCACTCCGGGTTGGTGGTCACCCAGGGATGGTCGGGAGCCGCCTGCAGCGCGAGGTCCAGGGCGACCTCGAGACCGAGCTCGCCCGCGCGGGCGACGAAGGCGTCGAAGTCCTCGAAGGTGCCGAGCTCGGGGTGGATGGCGTCGTGGCCGCCGTCCTTGCTGCCGATCGCCCACGGGGAGCCGGGATCGGTCGGCCCCGGCGTCAAGGTGTTGTTGGGTCCCTTGCGGTTGACCTCGCCGATGGGGTGGATCGGCGGCAGGTAGAGGACGTCGAAGCCCATCGCGGCCACGGCGTCGAGCCGCTGGGCCGCCGTCGCGAACGTGCCGCTGGTGATGGCGCCCGTGGTGGGGTCCTGCACGGCTCCCTCGGAGCGCGGGAAGAACTCGTACCAGCTGCCGTGGAGCGCGCGCTCGCGATCGGCGTACGCCGGGTAGGGGCCGGACACGCTGAGCAGCTCCCGCAGGGGGTACGACGCCAGGATGGCGCCGACGTCGTCGGCCAGCAGCTGGGCGAGGCGTGCCTCGGCGGGCCGGGTCGTGTCGTCGGCGGCCTCGATCGCTCCGGCCAGGACCTTCGCCTCGGCCCTGGCCTTCTTGGGCAGCGACGCGCGGACCTGCTCGAGCAGGAGCCGACCCTCGGTGAACATCAGCTCGACGTCGATCCCCGCGGGGATCTTGATCTCGGCGGCGTGGACCCACGTCGCGATCGGGTCGGACCAGGCGTGCACCTCGAAGGTCCACGCGCCCGTGGTCGTGGGAGTCACCCAGGCCCGGTGGCGGTCGACGGGGTCGACGAGCCTCTCCATCCGCACGGGCGCCTGCTTGATGCCGTCGGGGGAGACGAGCACGACCTCCGCGCCGAGCTTGTCGTGGCCCTCGCGGAAGATCGTCGCGGAGACCGGGAAGGGTTCCCCGACGGTGGCCTTCGCGGACTGTCGTCCCAGGTCCACCACCGGTTGTACGTCCATGACAGGGATGCGTCCAACCATTGCTCCACCTTTGCGGGTCGCACCAAGCGCTGCAACCTTCTCACCCGGGCAGGTGGGCTCGGCCGCGGTCGGACCGGTGCACGTGATGTCGACGAAACGCGAGGGAAGTGGCGCCCGGGGCAGACACGTGGTGTCTGCCCCGGGCGGGGTGGGGCCAGGCCCAGACCGTCTGAACGGAACCTCGCGGGGCCTCAGCGCGACCTCAGCGGAAGGACCGCTGCGGGCTGTCGATGCCGTACGACGACTTCCAGCTCGGGAACGTCGAGGTGAAGGCCTGGAACTCCGCCACGTGCACGATCGTGCCCCGGTCCGACCCGCTCTTGCAGTCGGTGTCGTTGATCGGGTCGTTGTCCAGCTCGCCTGCGTAGCCGGCGAAGCCGGTGCACTGGTTCTCGAGCACGACAAGACGCAGGGCCGACGCCTTGGTGGGCTTGATCTTGAAGGAGCGCATGATCAGCGTCGGGGCGACCGGCCTCGGACGCTGGGACGGGAAGGCGTTGGAGGGGGAGACGTAGACCCGCTTCCAGGACGCCTTCTTGGTGGTGCACTTCTTCGTGCAGGCCTCGACCGCGAACTTGCGCAGCGCAGTGAAGCGCGAGCCGCCGTCGGGGTCTCCGAAGTTGCGCTTCAGCATGGCGCTGACGGCGACGGTGCGGATCTTGCGCGCCTTCTTGCCGGCCAGGTCGACGGCGATCTTGGGCTTGGTCGCATCCACGTTGCCGTTGGTCGTGGCACCCCAGGAGAGGGCCTCGGTGCCGTCGATCAGGTAGTTCTCGTGGACGCTTCCGGCGGCCGAGCTGATGATCTTCGCCCCGGACTTCTTGGCGGCCAGGTTCTTGGTGGTCTTCACCTTGACCACCTGCTTCTTCTTCTTGCCGGTGACGGTCATGTGGAAGCGCATGAAGCCGTGCCGGGGGCCGACGTAGAGCATGTCGTACTTCCCGGGCGTGAAGGAGGCCTTCTTGCCCACCTTCTTGGTCTTCTTCAGGGTGTCGGCGATCGGGGTTGCTCGGGCCTCGTAGTCACCCACGAAGATCCGACCCCCCGACGAGGTCTTGAAGACGACCTTGGTGTTCTTCCCCGTCGCGCTGGCGAAGCTCGGCTTGGGCGAGGTGTCCTCGCCGTCCTTGACGCTGGCGCCCTTGCCCATGCCGCGGCGGGCGAAGGCTGCGTTGATGACCGACTTGTTCTTGCCGCCGAAGCGCATCTGGTCGGCAGCCACGAAGGCGTCGCGGGCGTCGAGCATCGAGGTGGCACCCTGTTGGAGCAGGAACGAGTCGAACATCAGCTGCAACCAGCGACGGTTGCCGGGGCACAGCGCCGGACGCTGCGGCCCCTTGTTCTGGCTGCCTTCGGCGCAGCGCTGCTGGAGGGCCTTGTTGCCGTAGGGGAACTTCTTGTCGTACTTCTTCACCAGCGCCTGGCGCACTTCCCAGTTCACGCCGTTCCAGATCTCGCCGTCCGCGTGGACCTCGGGACCAGTGGTGTCGAAGCCGTAGTCGGAGTAGTTGAGCGGGTTCTTGTTCATGGCGTAGTCGCGGATGGCGACGGTCAGGTTGCCGGTGGCGTACGCACCGACGGCCCAGACGTTGCCGCCGTTGGAGTAGCCGTGGCTGAACTGGTACTCGGCTGCGACCTGGTCGCTCCACGACTCGCCCATCGCGCCACCCTGCTCGGAGGTGAGGCCCTCGTCGGGGCCGGCGACCATCCGGTTGCTGATGGCGTGGGTGTACTCGTGTCCGACGATGCCCATGTCCAGGCCGCCGTCGGTGCAGGGAGCGTAGAAGGCGCCGGCGATGGGCTGGAAGAGGTACTGGTTGGTGATCCCGGGAACGCCGTCCTGGAGGGTGATCTGGTTGGCGTTGTCACGACCGAGGAACGTCGGCTGGCCACCGCTCAGGGCACCTGCCTGCACGTTGCCGACCTCGGGGTCGGCCTCTACGCCGCCGCGACCGAGGTTGTCGAGCTGCATGTTGTAGTTGCCCTCGTTGAAGCCGAGGTAGTAGCTGAAGTCGTGCATCCGGTTGTGGGTGACGAACAGGTTGCCGACCGAGAAGTTGATGTCGTTGCCGCCGGGGATGAGCTCGGTCGGGCTGCACTCGGAGTTGTTCCACGCGTCGGTGAAGCGCGTCGTGTACTTCTGGTTCACCGCGTAGGGGGCCTGGAAGAGGCCACCGGGCGTCAGCGGCGAGGCCCACGCCTCGTGGGTGTTGGCGTTGTTGCCGATCGTGGTGAAGGACGGCAGGCCCGTCGTGGTGATGTTGTCCCACGGCCCGGGGGCCGCGACGTTGCGCACCGAGCCCGAGGGAAGGGTGCACTCCTTGGCGTTGGCGTTGAACCAACAGGCCACGACGCTGTTCTTCGGCGTCTGCGACGGGCTGTCCAGCGTCGGGTTGGCGGCGAAGAAGCGCCACCGCGGGTTGCCTGCCGTGCCGGTGACTCCACCGCCGGGCGTGCCGCCTCCGCCGGTGCTGGTGTCACTGGTGGCCACGGTGAGCTGGTACAGACCCGGGCCGATGGGAGCGGTGCTGTCGAAGGGACAGACCGCGGCGGAGTAGGTGCCGGCCGGGATCTGGCCCGCCGAGTACGTCAGGGTCTCGGGGCTGGTGAGGAGGTCCGCGCTCGCGAGGACGGCTCCGGAGGGGTCACGCAGCTCCAGGGTGATGTCGTTGGCAGGATTGAGAGCGGTACCGACCATCAGGATCGACTTGGTGCTGTCGTCGGTGATCTCGAACTCGTGGTCCGGCCCGCACGCCTGGGCGGTGTACTCGCCGGTGAACGGGAAGAGGTTGTTGGACGCGGCCAGACCTCCTCCGATCGCCTGCGGCATGGTGCTGGGAGCGTCGGCGACGCCACCGACGGCGTTCTCGACCTTGTTCTCGCGGTGCAGGATCGAGCCGTTCACGGCGTCCACCAGGACGGTGTAGGCCTCGGCGTGGCCGCCGGCGACGTCGACGACGTTGGCCTCGAGCACGGGGCGGACCGACCCGTCGGCCAGCGCGAGGGCTCGCAGGCGAACCTGCTGCTCCTGGGCAAGGCCGGGGACGTTCAGTCGTGTCCAGCCATCGCTGACCGAGCGCACGATGTCCGCGACGAGGTTGTCGGCGAGGTCGATCCCGACGTTCTCCGCGGCCAGCAGCCAACCGCGGGACGCCGACAGCTTGGCCGCTGGGGGCTGCTGCGTGGTCTTGGTCAGCGAGGACGACACGTAGGCGATCTCGCCGTTGGCCACCCCGACGGTCACCATGCTGCCCAGCGCGGGCGTCAGGCCGCCGAAGGTCTGGCGGAACAGGACCGCGTGACCACCGTCGTAGACCAGCTCCTGGTCGTTGACGAGCTCCAGGCCGCGCATCACGTCGGCGGAGAGCCCGAAGACGGCGGCGTTGCTGACCAGGTAGTTGCGCGCAGCGGTGACCGGGTTGCTCGAGGTCGCCTTCGCCAGCACCCCGTCGGCTGGGAGGATCGAGGACGGCGTGCCGAACGCGTTCCAGCGCAGGTCCTGCACACCCAGTCGGGAGGCCGCGCTCTGCTGCGCCAGCGACGGCAGCGCCGAGCCACGACGGTCGATGTCGAGGAGTCCGCCGACGGCGTCGCCGATCGAGCCCGGCAGGATCCGCTCACCGACCCCGTTGGTCCGGGAGAGGCCGGGGACGGCGGGGACGGCGGGGTCCTCGGCAGCGGCTGGTGCCTGGAGCTGCAAGAGGCCGGGGACCAGGGTGGCGGTCGCGAGGGCGGCGATCGTGGCGCTGTAGCGGCCACGTCGTGAGGTCAACGAGATCATGAAGTCTCCAACGGGCAGATGGGGTCGGCGTTATGGCCGGAGCTGCGGCGATTGTCAGACGAAACATGATCGTGACGTGGCGAAACCGGCTGAGCGTGACCTGCTCGTCATCGACGTGACGCATATTGGATCGATCCAGGGAAGCCGCTAGCGTCACCCGAATGCGCGCCCTTCGTCGCTTCACCGTCCGTCCCGTGCTTCCCCCGTCTCTCGCCGCACTCGGCGAGCTGGCCGGCAACCTGCGCTGGTCGTGGCACCCGGAGACGCAGGACGTCTTCGCCGAGGTCGACCCTGATCTGTGGGAGTCCACTGGCTGCGACCCGGTCAAGCTCCTCGGCGCCGTCGGCCGGGAGCGGCTCGACGAGCTCGCCGCCGACGGCGGCTTCCTCGCCCGCCTCGACGAGGCACGCACGGACCTGGCGGCGTACCTGTCGGGGGAGCGGTGGTACCAGCGGGCCGTCGTCGCCGACCCCGACGGTACGGGTGCGGCGGGGCCGGCCGCGATCGCGTACTTCTCGCCGGAGTTCGGCATCACGGCCGTGCTGCCGCAGTACTCCGGCGGCCTCGGGATCCTCGCCGGCGACCACCTGAAGGCGGCCAGCGACCTGGGTGTCCCCATCATCGGGGTCGGGCTCCTCTACCGCCACGGCTACTTCAAGCAGTCGCTCTCGCTCGGGGGTTGGCAGCAGGAGACCTACCCCGTCCTGGACCCCGACGAGCTGCCGATCTCGGCCCTGCGCGAGGCCGACGGATCCCGCGCGACCATCGCCATCGCGATGCCCGATGGTCCCGAGATGCTGGCGCGGATCTGGGTGGCGAGCGTGGGGCGGGTCCCGCTGCTGATGCTGGACACCGACGTCGAGGGCAACCCTGAGCACTACGTCGAGGTCACCGACCGGTTGTACGGCGGCACCTCGGAGCACCGGCTGCGCCAGGAGCTGCTGCTCGGGGTGGGGGGCGTGCGCGCGCTCCGGGCCTACTCCCGGATCACCGGATCACCGGCGCCCGAGGTCTTCCACACCAATGAAGGACATGCCGGATTCCTTGGCATCGAGCGGATCCGCGAGCTGACTGCCGCCCCGGACGGACCCGGGCTCGACTTCGACACGGCACTCGAGGTCGGCAGGGCCTCGACGGTCTTCACCACGCACACGCCGGTGCCGGCCGGGATCGACCGCTTCTCGCGAACTCTGATCGAGCAGTACCTCGGTGACCACGGCGCGACGCCCGGCGTGCCGACCGAGCGAGTCCTGGCGCTGGGGTCGGAGGACTACGACGGGGGCGACCGCAGCGTGTTCAACATGGCGGTGATGGGCTTCCGTCTGGCCCAGCGTGCCAACGGCGTCTCCCTGCTGCACGGCGAGGTCAGCCGCGGCATGTTCAACGGGCTGTGGCCGGCCTTCGACGAGGCCGAGGTCCCGATCGGCTCGATCACCAACGGCGTCCACGCCCCGACGTGGGTCGCGCGCGAGGTGATGGCGCTGGCCACCCGACGCGGGGCCGGGCGCGACCCCGACAACCCCGACGACACCGGTGCCTTCTGGGCGGCGGTGGACGACGTGTCGGGGCGTGACATCTGGTCGGTCAAGCGGCAGCTGCGTGAGCGTCTCGTGCTCGACGCACGCAAGCGCCTGGCCCGTTCGTGGGAGAAGCGGGGCGCGGCCAAGGCCGAGCTCACCTGGATCGAGGAGGCGCTCGACCCCGACGTCCTGACCATCGGCTTCGCCCGCCGCGTCCCGTCGTACAAGCGCCTGACGCTCATGCTGCGCGACCCGGAGCGGCTGCGCCGGCTGCTGCTCGACCCTGAACGCCCGATCCAGCTGGTCATCGCCGGCAAGTCGCACCCGGCCGACGAGGGCGGCAAGCGACTGATCCAGGAGATGGTGCGCTTCGCCGACGGCGCTGACGTGCGTCACCGGATCGTGTTCCTGCCCAACTACGACATCGCCATGGCGCAGCCGCTCTACCCCGGGTGCGACGTCTGGCTCAACAACCCGTTGCGCCCCTACGAGGCGTGTGGCACCTCAGGCATGAAGGCCGCGCTGAACGGCGGCCTGAACCTCTCGATCCTCGACGGCTGGTGGGACGAGTGGTACGACGGCGAGAACGGCTGGGCGATCCCGTCGGCCGACGGGATCGACGAGACGCAGGGGCCCGACAAGCGCGACGACCTCGAGGCCGCCGCGCTCTACGACCTCCTGGAGCGCGAGGTGGTTTCCCGCTTCTACGACGTCGACGACGAGGGGGTGCCGACACGCTGGGTCGAGATGCTGCGCCACACCTTGAAGTCCCTCGGTCCGAAGGTCCTGGCGACGCGGATGGTGCGCGACTACACGAAGCAGCTGTACCTCCCTGCGACCCGGACGGCACAGGCTCTCAACGCGGACTACGCGGGAGCTCGGGAGCTGGCGTCGTGGAAGAAGTCCGTCCGGACAGGCTGGCCCAGGGTCTCGGTCGAGCACGTCGAGTCCAGCGGTGTGGGCGACGCCCCCGAGGTCGGTGCCGAGCTGGCCGTGCGCGCGTTCGTGTGCCTGGGCCCGCTGTCTCCGGACGACGTCCACGTCCAGCTGGTGCACGGGCGCGCGCTCGCCGACGACTCCCTGGCCGATGCGGTCGCCTTCGACCTCACCCTCGCCGAGAGCTACGAGGGCGGTCGGCACCGGTTCGACGGTCTGATCTCCTTGGTCCGCAGTGGCGCCTTCGGCTACACCGTGCGGGTCCTGCCGAGGAACGACCTGTTGGCCTCCCCGGCGGAGCTGGGGGTCGTGGCGTTCGCGTGACGCGGGTGCCTCGGGGTGCCGCGTCGGCTTGGACCGGCTGCTGCGGGGTGGGCGTGGTTGGTGTGGCGCCCGCGCGCGTAGTCGACCGGGCTTCGCCGTCAAGGATCTCGCTGCGCTCGACCGCTGCGCGGTGCCTGCGGCATCCGT
>NZ_JAPYPS010000002.1:30053-162135 GCF_029937575.1 Nocardioides sp. | reverse complement strand
GTCTATCTGCGGACCGACGCGCCCGGCCGACCTACACCCTCATCTGGGAAGAGCCCTCAAACCCCATGGCTCGGTCGCTCGAGGGGTTGGTGAGCGCCACGAAGGGCACCCTCTAGCGAGTAGCTGTCGGCCCCGAGCCCATTTCCAACGACACAGCGTTCATCGGTGTTCGCCAGCCCAAGCATGGAAGAATCGCGGCCACAGCCAAGGTGACCCTTGGAAAACCGGGGCTGCGCGGTACGCCTCTAAGAAGCTGTCGCGACGAGCGGTCCGACCCCAGCCCGAACGGCCGCGGGGAGACTTCGAATCGTGAAATCAGTGATCGACCATCGCAACTCATCGAGGGGGATCGAGCGGAGCGCCTCCACCGCCGCGCTGGCACCTGCCTCAGACTTGATGTCTTGCAGAACCTCCACCAGGACATCCCGGACGTGCCAGCGGCTATGGTGAGTCCCGAGTCGCGCAAGAGCACGGACTACCTGCCCCAGCGCCTTCGGGTCTTGGGTTCCCCGCGCCACGCGACGCAAAAAGTTCGCAAGGGTGTCGCAGTATTCGAATGAGAAGCTTCCGGTTCCGGCGTGTGCGGCGAAGCGTTGGATCACACGGCCGAAGGCAGAAGGGTCCCATTCCCATAGCCACCTGATCGAGGCGAGATCCATCCAGGGGAGAACACGAACCAAAGACGCCATGTCCTCGTCGCTGGCTTCATCCAGCGTCAGCGCCCACTCGACCACGTTGATGAGGTCCTCTCCACCTGGACGACTCAGAAGCCTGTCTCGCAGCCGTTCAGCCTGCTCCTCTCTCGTTTCCCATGACCCATGCGATGCCTTCGCGCCCATTGCACGATCCATAGCCTCGACGAATTCCTCGACCGATTGGTAACGAGCGTCAGGAGCGTTGGCGATGGCCCTCTCGACCACGGGGCGTAGCACACTGACAGGCATCTCAGCGTTCACCGGCATCTCACCAGTCACCAGTTCCTGCAGGATCTTGCCCAGACTGTAGACATCCGAGCGATGATCCGCCGTCCTCGCCTGCTGCCACTGTTCTGGCGCCGTATAGACCCACGACCCGAGGCCCTGGCGGTATGTCGAGGTGAGTGGATCCGTATCTCGCTCCGCCTGCACGGCTAGTCCGAAGTCAGAGACCGCCCACGTCTCCGTGCTGCCGTCCTCGGCGCTAAGACGCAAGACATTCGCCGGCTTGAGATCACGGTGATAGACGCCGTGTTCGTGGACGTGGGCCAAACCCGCGCAAACCTGCCGCAGGATGTCGACGATCATGGGTGGTGTCAGTTCCGTGGTTGAGGCGAAGTCAGACAGACTGCCCTGCGCGATCGGCATTGCATACCAAATCTGGTCCGCAGAAGTATCTCCATCGGACAGAACTGGCACCACATTTGAATGGGTTAGATCCTGCATGATGCGTAGTTCACGTCGAAAGCGTTTGATCGCCTCGGCGTCAATGCTCCCGACGTCACGAAGAACCTTGATCGCGACTGTGTCGCCGGTCTTCTTGTCAGCGGCCCGGTAAACATCAGCGAAACCCCCACTACCAATTGCTGGATACTCCAGCAGAAAGCGGCCTCCGAGCGTTCGGCGAGCATCCTCAGCTGACGGACGGCCGGCCTTGGTGCGCCGGAGGCTGGAGCCGGCCCACGCAGCAATGACATCCAGGTCCCAGATCGGCCCCTGGGCGATCTCGCCGATCGGATCCGGAAAATCTGCACGTTGACGCAAGGCTGTTACCCGCGACAGGGAGACGCCTAGTTCCGCAGCCACCTCACTCGATCCACCAAGCCGCACAGCGCCCTCCTAAATAGTTGCTGGTGCTTCACCTTAACTTATTGGTGAAGTACCAGCAACGATTAAGAGTTCGAACTACTCTCCCGGTCCGTGTCGAACACTGCCGACTCGAACGCCGCCAACGCCCCAAAGGCCGCCGTCGGCAGCTCGCGAAGATGTCGCCGGATTGAAGCAAAAGATGCGATCAGCGCCGACCATGACTCACGGTCGCCAGGCACCGGAACGTTCAGTTTCTTGACGCCGTCGAAGTAGAGGCGCCGACGTACTGCTCCGCGGCTCTCCCGCTCGATCTCCGCCCTGCCCTGCTCGCTCTTGAGAAACATGAGGAGGTACTCCTCATCGAACGGGGTGTCGTCTGCCAGGCGGAAGACGACGTAGTCAGGACTGACCCACCCTGCCTCGTCTTCGCGACGACACAGCGCGATTGAGCCAACGTTGACACGCATTGGGTTGTAGACGAAGTCGCCCGGCCGAAGCTCCCGATAACGACTCGTGTCCTTTGCAGTCTTGCCTTTGAAGGGCGCAAGTCCGCCGGTATTGCTCACACCGACGTAGCGCTCAGGCAGCTGGTCGCCCGCACGTGGTCCAGCTTCCACCACCCAGTCGCCGATTGGGCGAGCTTCAGCAAGGGGGAAACGCTCCATGGAGCTATGAGCGGTGGCTAACGCCTGCGTGAGTTCAACCATCACGCCAAGACGAGTGTGAAGACCCTCGATGCGTTCGCCCGCCGTGTCAGCGCCTGTGACCAGAGCTGCGTTGGGCCATGGAATATCCAGATCGAAGCCGCTCTCGACTAACGCGTCGTAGGCGACCTCCCAAGCGCAGTCATCAGCCATGCCTTCAGTCAGCCACGCTTCAGCCCCCTTCAGCACGTCTGCCGTAATCGGGTTGGTCTTGCTGTAGGAGCGCTTCCCAGGTGGCGCGGGCACTTGATAGTAGCGAATCGTTTCGGTCCGGCCATTCTTGCCGAAGAAGATGATGTTCGTGCGTGTGTCAGGGGCAGTCGGAAAAACGCCAGTGGGCAGCCGTACGATGGCCGTTACGTTGAACTCGTTGATCAGTCGGCGTCGTACAGTTGAGAAGGCCGTTTCAGTGCGATAAAGGATGCCGTCAGGCAAAACGATGGCGGCGCGTCCACCGTCGCGCAGTTTAGCCATGCAGTGCTGCAAGAACAGCAACTCCGTCGCTGCAGACTTGCTGGGAAAGTTCTGCTGAACCTGGGGGTTTTCGGTGCCGCCGAATGGCGGGTTTGTCAAGATCACGCTGAATTGCTGGCTCGGGGCAACGTTGCGGGCATCCTGCTCAAGCGTGTTCCTCCGCACGACTTGTGGGTCTTCGACCCCATGCAGGATCAAGTTCATTGTGCCAACCAGCGCTGCGATCTCTCCGGATTCCTGCCCAAAGAAAGTCTTCGAGTTGAAAGTCGCACGTTGCTCGGTGGTCTTGGTATCCGGAGCCATGTGCTCAGCGGATCCCACAAGGAACCCCGCCGAACCCGAGCAGGGGTCGTACACAGTCTCTCCGAGCGTCGGGTTGACAATGCGGACCATCGCCTCAACAACTGGTCGGGGCGTGTAGAACTCCCCCGACCACCCAGCATCAGCTGTCTGCGCGAGCAATGACTCATAGATGACGCTCATCGCGTGGTGGTTGTCGAGCGCGTGGAAGTCGATGGAGTCGACGATGTTAACGACTTCCTTGAGCGAGTATCCCGACTTCATCACCGTGCGGATCTCTCCGAAGATCGCTCCCACTCGCTCGGCGCGGGAACTCCCCGACAATTCGCGCAAGTACGGCAACAGTTGTTCCGTGACGAACTCGATAAGCGCATCTCCTGTGAGGTCGCGATTGCGCGCCCACGTGGCCCAACGGAACTCGCGGCGAATCAATGGCCGGTACGTCGTACCGTCGATCTCGGCGACCAATTCGCGGTTCTCTTCGAGTGAATCGAAGACCTTTAAGAAGAGGAGCCAAGTAAGTTGCTCAAGATACTTCAGCGCATTCTTGGTGTTGTCGTCTGCACGCATCCGGTCGGATGCGGACTTAATCTTGGACTGGAGTTCGGAGAGGGTCATGCGTCTACTTCTGACTCGAACAGCACGGATTGGACGGTAGACAGGAAGGTGCCGACCGCCTCAGCGCCACCCAGAACTGACGTTACTCCAAGCACACCACCCCACTCGGAAAGGAACGGGGCGAGGCTGAAGAGTTCACTGCTCGCAACTTCGGCGACGCCACCGAGACGGAACTTGTCGAGGACGGCAGCGACGAACCCGTCGGGCAGAGCTGGGTAGCGCCGGACTAACTTAGCCTGCGCGGCGACAGCGCGGGCATCCAGGCTGAGCGGAGGAGCGTCGAACGCGGCGTGCCCGAGCAGGTCGAACCCGTCGAGGTCGTATCGGCCAAGGACCACGCTGAGAAGCTCCGGCGTGATCTGCCGCACAGATAGATACTCCTCAAGCTCGCGGCGACTCGCCCGCGACTGCCACGTGGCTCTGAGATCGTCAAGGGACGGGGTGCGTTCACTCACGACCGACCGGACACGGCTCAGATACTCGGCAGGATTCAATGTGTTGCCGTTGCCAAGATCGACCTCGATCTCGTCGGCGATGGCGACTTCGACACCCGAGATGCGAAGGCGACGCTCTCCCTGAGCCGGGCGACGGAGCGCGACCACCAGCGGCTGCGCGTCGGTATCGGTGGGATCCACTCGAAGGTGGCGACGGGTGTACCCGGTGGCAGCGACGAAGAGATCGAGTACAGAACTAGGCAGCTCATCGACCCGGAAGCGCGCGTCATCGTCGGCCCGCCACTCCGCAAGCAGACGGCTAACGACACGGATCGAGACTGAGGCTCCCGGGATCAGTTCCCCCGATTCCTCGTCCTGAACAATTCCGCTCAAGGAGTGCGTGCCTGTGGTCGCTCCAGCGACCGCAGGCACAGTGGGAAGATCCCAGTCGTCAAACAACCGAGTGGCGTTGGTGTAATCGATGACCCGGAAAAATGTCTTACCGGTCGTCGGATCAAGTCTGCTGCCCCTCCCGATAATCTGTTTGAACGTCGTCACCGAACCGATCGCCTTCATGAACACGATGTTGCGCACCGACGGTGCATTCACGCCGGTCGACAGCAGATCAACGGTAGTCACGACAACAGGCTCAGCGCTCGAAGCGAGCTGGAATTGCTCAAGCAGGGGCTGCGCGTCGCGCTCTTCACTAACGATGCGGGCCGCATACAGGTTCCTGCCAGTCTCGGAGCCCAACAACGCCTGCATCTCAGAACGAACCAACTCGGCGTGCTCCATCGTTACGCAGAAGATCATGGTCTTGTCGAGAGCCCCGTAGGTGCGCAACAGCCCGGCCAGGTGCTCGCACATCAACCTTGTCCGGTCTGGCACGATGATCGCTCGCTCGAACTCCTTTATGTCGTAGCTGTCGCGTGGCGTGGCACCTTCCGGCACGATCAGTTCCGCACCGCGCTCGATCTCGTCACGGATGACGAGTCCTTCGTCAACGCTGGTGCTGATCTTCATCACTTTGTACGTCGCCAAGAATCCGTCATCGATCCCTCGACCGAGTGAGTACTCGAAGATGGGGCGAGGCTGCCCTTCCGCATCAAGATTCTCCGAGGCGAAATGGGCATAGGTATCGACCGAGTCACTCTGCTTCGGAGTGGCAGTCATGCCCAGGTGGAACGCGCCTTGGAAGTGTTCGAGGATCGCAGACCAGTCACCGTAGCCACTTCGATGGCACTCGTCGATGATCACCACGTCGAAGAAGTCAGGTGGGTACTGTTCGTAGACGCGACCGCCTCCGACCGCGTCTGCATAGAGCGACTGATAGATCGCGAAGTGGACGTCACGTTCTAAGGGCACCGCGCCGCCAGTCACGACGCCCCGCCGATCACCCAGGCCTCCGAACTCGTTGTAGGCCTGATCGCGCAGGCTGACACGGTCTGCAATGAAGAGCACGCGCCTTGCGTACTGACTTGAGAGCAGCTTGTGAACAAAGTTGAACGCTATGAATGTCTTGCCCGTCCCTGTCGCCAAGGACAGGAGTGCCCGGCGCCGCCCCAACAGGATTTGCTCAATCGACGCGCTGACGGCTCGCTCCTGGTAGTAGCGCATCGAGGGCGCTCCTGGGAGAGCGAACGCCGACTGCAGAAGCGGATTCGCAACCTGCCGCCCGTCTGGCGTCGTCACGGTGGGTCCCCTCCATGTCACCCGTTCGCGCCACCTTGTCACAAGTTCGTCCGGGCTTGGGAAGGCGCTGAGTCGACGAACGACTCCCGTTCTCAAGTCCTGCTCCACGACTTCGTGGCCGTTGCTAGAGAAGGCAAACGGGGCCTGCACATCGAACGCATACGCCAGCGCCTGTTGTAGTCCGGCCCCCGGAGCGTGAGCTTCATCCTTGGCTTCGAGCGACGCCAAAATCGCACCTCTCGGCTCTGCCCTCAGCACATAATCGATGAACTGCGGTTCGTCGCGAACGGTCTGCTCGCCCAGCAGGCGTAGACGCCCGGCTCGGTAGACGTATTCCTCCTCGATCAGCGCGGGCGTCCAACCCGCATCCGCGAGCAACGGGTCAATCAGCTGCTCGCGCGTCTCACGCTCGTTCATGGTCACGCGCGCTAGTCTTCCAAGAAGTGCCGACAGTTTGCGAGCCGCACCGCGGTCGGAGCGGGCAGATTCCCTCTTGGACTTGCATGTGCCCCGTTCAAATTGAACCGTGCACACGAGGTCGTGTGACCATGCAGGTAATCGGCGGACGACAGCGGACCCTTTGCGGACCACTCGCAAAATACGACGCCGCACCGCGGTCACTGTTGCTCGATTCGTGCAGCCAGCGGACTCACCGCGAGTTGCAACGCATGGAACCGGTCGCGTCGATCTGGGGCAACAGCCGCATGCAACGGGGCTTAGGAGGTTTCCGGTCGAGGAGGCCGTCCTCATCCCCTCGATCGGGGGAGTCGACATCGGCGCAGTGTCGTCGTCTGTCGAGATCACAGTCTCTGACCAATCGCTCGCCTACCGGCCGTTGAGCACACGGCCACCCAGCCGCACTTAATCGTGTTCCACGCGCAAAGAAGTGCGATCGGGTTAAGCCAGCCGGGACCGTCTGAGTTGATGATTGAAGTCAGACAGGCCCCGAGAAGACCGTAGGCGACCGTCAGGACCGCTGAGACCGGAAGCGCGAGACGTTGAGCCTCGGTAGTGCGCAGTGCGCGGATGAGGATGTTGGTTGGCGCGTAGGCGTCGAGGTAAGCGTGGACGGTTGCGGCCAGACGGACCGAGACCATCAGAATCATGGCGTTATCCCCTTCAGACGAACCGATGTTGTCTCTCCGGGGTAGCGCGCCAGCCGACTGGCGAGAGCAACAATCTCCGGCACCTGTGGACAACGACGGCTGGCGAGCGCCTGTGGAAACTCGTCAGCGAGCCATGACGGTCGGCTGGATCCCCGTGACACGGGGATCCACGGGGTCGCTGACCAACTCCTGTGTCCGCCGTAGAGCGGCCGCTGCGCGTTCTCGGTCGGCGCGCTGGGTGATGCTCGCAGGCACCGGTCCCAGCGGGTGAGCTCCGGTGATGCCGTAGCGGTCTCTGTAGGCAGCAATGATGCGGATCTGGTCGAAGCAGACGTGTAAGGCAGATGCGCCCTCAGTCGGACTGATGGTCGCAACCCACGGCTCACGGTCCTTGATTGCGCGCTCGGCCAGTGCGGCGGCGCGGGCTTCCATCAGCTCGCGGCGCTCGTCGAGCGCTTGACGCTGCTCGGCGGTCATCGGTCCGGAAGCAGCCGCGATCAAGCCGACGACAAGGTTCGGTGCTGCGCGGCGGCGGCCGGTTCGCTTGGGTCGTGCAGTGGCATGGTGGAGGCGGCTGATCAGCACGGCGCCGATGTCGTGGGCGTCCGCGAGTCCCCGGCTCGCGACAACCCGAGGGAGGACGATGGAGAGGCTGTAGCCGTTGGCTTCGGCACGGCGGAACTCCGCAGCCAGTGGCGCGAAGGAGTCAGAAGCCAGGAGGCGTTCGACGTCTGCCTCGTCCAACCCGATCTGGTGGACCAGCTTCGTCCAGCGGTCGCGTTGGGCTTCGGCGGCGATGGTCTCGTACTCGGCGGCCAACTGGGCGATGGACGACCAGTGCTCGTGCTCGGCCTCGATCATCTGGTGCGCCGACAGCTCGACACCGGAGCGTTTGAGGATGCCGTAGAGCACAGTCCGGGCGGTGACCTCTCCGTCCTGCGGCGGGGTGTGGGTGTCGTCCGGGTCGTCGAGTGCGACGTAGACAGTGTTCGATCGACGGCCACGGGTCATCGAGACGTACAGGTTCTCCCGGTTGGTGCGCTCCGAGGCGACCACGTGGGCGGTGTCGACCGTCATGCCCTGGGCCCGGTGCGCGGTGGTCGCATAGCCGAGGTCGACGCTCTCGCGGACGTAGGCCGCGGGCAGGACCACCGCACCCGCGCTTCTCTGGTCGAGGCGGGTGGCTAGGACGGAGCCGTCGGGCAGGACGTCAGTGATCCGCCAGCGATCGCCGTTGCGGACCCAGCCCCCTCGAAGCGACCGGAACTGCCGCTGGTTGCGGCGGGTGATGATCAGATCCCCGACCGACCCACGGTTGCCGTCAGCAAGCTCGACCTCGCGACCGGCTTCGGTCTCACCGGTAAGGATCCGCTCAGCGCGAGCTCGTTGATTGAGTCGGGTGACGGTGGCGGTGGCTTCGGTGACCAGAACGCTCGACAGCCCGGCCCGGATATCGGTGCGCCAGGCGTCGTAGGCGGCGTCGGTCATCTCGTCGGTGCCGCCGCTGTGGACACGGTCGTGGTGGAGGTAGATGCCGATCACGTCGGTGTCCCCTACCCGCAACGCAGCGGTGGCGGTGGCTTCCCAGTCATGGTCGAAGCGGAGGATCTCCACCAGTTCGGGGGTGTCATCCCGGGCGGCGGCGAGCATCGAGAACGCCCCACCAGCGTCGACGGACTGCAGTTGGGCCCAGTCCCCGACCAGGAGCACCTTCGCCCCTGCGTCGGCGACCAGACCGGTGATCCGGTCCAGCGTGTGCGTGCCGGCCAGCGTGGCTTCGTCGATGATCACCAACTGACCGCGGGCGAACTGGGCTCGGCCCCGGTCGTGCTCGTGGAGCCACTTGGCGGTGTTGTCACACACGATGCTCAGATCGTCAGCCAGAACCTGCGCTGCGGCAGCCGACGGAGCGAGCCCGACGACCGATCCGGGGCCATGGGTGGTGGTCCAGGCGGCATGCAAGGCACGCATCGCGGTCGTCTTCCCCGCCCCAGCCGGGCCAACCAAGAGGTCGACCTGCCGGCCTGAGGTGGCGATCTGGGCCAGCGCGTTCGCTTGCCCCTCGGACAGGTGGTGGCCAAGGACGTCGCGACTGGTGGCGCCCTCGACCGTGGCAAGATCGACTGCGGGTGCGGTCGCCGTGTTGGCGCGGACCAGGAGCCGGTCTTCGGCCGCGAGCAGGTCAGCGGAACTGAACACCACCGACTGGCGCGGCCGGAACCGACTCGAACCGTCAGCCCATCGGAAGGGTTCAGGGCTGGCCGCGAGCTCAGGTGGGGTGAGGCGAATGGATGCGCCGATGGCAGCGTCGACGATCAGGGCAACGACGGCCTCGCGGTCGCGGGCTGTGGCGAAGCGCCACTCCATCGTCTTCCTTGACGCCTCGGCCCACAGGTTCCAGTGCCGCCAGGTCGATCGCTTCTCCCCCACCACCGCCACCACCTGACGCCCGACCTCGGTAATCATGTCGAGCGGCACGTCTTCGGCGCGCAGCCCGATGCTGCCCGCATGGGCGAGAACCGAGTGCGCCCAGCCAGTCGGATCCGCACCCAGCAGACCTTGGGCTCGGTCACGCCACCCCGTCGTCAACTCAGCCAGTGAGTGCAGTTCCTTCTCGGGGCGGGTCGCGATTGTCGCCGTCGCTCGCAGTTCGATGATCGTCTTTGCCGATGGTCGCCGACCATACTCAGCGACGTACTCCTCAATCAGTCGGTCGGTCTCGATGTCGACATCACGGGAGCGGTTCGAGAACTCGCGGATCAGGTCGTCGCTTACGCCTGTGATCTCCAGTGCCTGGTTGCGGTCGGCGCCGCGGTCGCGGCGGTCCCAGGCGAGGCCGAGGCGTCGGGTGAGCAGGTCGGCCAGGACTGCGTTGTAGTGCTCGGAGATCGCGACCACGCTGCGGTGGATCGGGATCGAGTCGAGGCTGCGCCACTTCTGGTCGTAGACGGTGCGGACCTTGTTGGAGACGACCACGTGGGTGTGCAGTTGCGGGTCACCGCAGCGTGAGTCCCAGTGGTCGTATGCCGTCGCCGCCACGCCGGCGACCTCGTGCTGGGCGACGGCGCCGTTGCGGGCGTTAGCACCCGCCCTCGTGACAGCGATTTCACGCTCGAAGAACTCCAGCACCTCGGCTACGGCGTCGTGGTGGGCCTGCACAAGCTGCGTCTGCAGGTCAGCGTCCGCGAGTCCCCACAGCGCTGAGACTGACTTTGGGACGCTGAAGGTCAGGTCGAAGCCAGACACCGCAGTCTTCGGCCCCCGGGCTTCTTCCTCGTGGGTGATCCGGGCGACCACGTTCGCTCGTGTCTCCGCCGTCAACGCAAGGTCGAGCTCTGCGATGCGCTGGTCGATGCGCCCCTGCATCGACGGGTAGGTCGGATAGCCCCGTCCCAGTTGCTTGCCGGTGATCGGGTCGCGGCCGTGGACGAGGAGCAGTTCGAGTTGCGATGGCGTCACCTCCGCACCAACTGTCAGCTGGCCTGCCCCAAACTCGCGGACACCGGAGCCCAGCCAGACGCCTGGCGGCGTGCCGGCTTCGGCGTAGTACCGCGTCATCGGCGTACGCAACGCCCGGTTGCCGTCGCCCACGACGACGCTCTTGAGCAGGTAGTCGCACCCGTGTCCGGGGCTCATCTTCCGCAGCGACACCGTCACGACGCACCTCCTCGAAACGAAGGTGTGCCGGGTGTTCCGCCTCGCTGTGCCAGAGGTGTGACCGGATTGAGCAGCGGGCTGCGGAGCAGTCGATTTTCGGGCGATTGCGAGTGGCGGGCGCCGGCTGTGCACCTGATCAATGAGGTGCAGACAGGAGGAACGGATGTTGCGCAGATCACATTTCAATGGCTCAATGGTTGCAGGCGGTGAACTCGGTGGGACCGCTATCGGGGCGCCGTCTATTGCTCACCCGGGACTTTCTCGGTGGAGCAGTTGGACTCGGCCATGGTGAAATTCAGCAGAGCTTTCTCGGTCGCGACAGCAGGTCTCATGCTCGCCGCGGTGGCTGCCTGCGGCTCGGACAATGACACAGACTCCACGCCTACGCGGTCCCCAGGGGCCCGCGAAACGATCACCTCCCCCAGCCCGTCTCCGACTTCACCTGAGGATGAGGCGTCTGCCTCCGCGGTCGAGGCGGTGACCACGTACTACGCCACGATCGACTCGCTCCGCCAGGACCCTGAAGCTCCGATCAGCAACCTCGAAGCCGTGGCTGTGAGCACGCAACTCTCGGCACAGCAGAAGTTCCTGGCGAGCCAACGCAATGACGGGCTCTACCAAGTCGGCGACACCAAAGTCATCGAGACGAAGATCCAGTCGGTCAGTCTGGACAACTCTGATCCGTCAACGGGGCGGGTTCCCTCGGTGACCATCGATGTGTGTTGGGACGTCAGCGGCGCTGACCTTCTCGATGTCGACGGCAAGTCCGTCGTGCCATCAGACCGCGCGGACCGGGGTTGGACACGTCTGACCGTGGCGAACTACACCTGGGACACCGACCCCAAGGGTGGCTGGCGTATTGCCGGAGGCAAGGACATGGAGAAATCGCCGTGCACCGCGTAGGTCTGCAACTCCTTGTCCTTTCAGGACTACTCGCTGGGTTCCTGATCGGCGCCAGCACGCCAGCCGCGACGGCGGATAGCAAGACGGTGTGCCAGCAGCAGGACCCATTGTCAGGGATCTGCGTGGTGTGGGTGGTCGTCGAAGTGCCGAGCAACGAGAACGTCGACGACGGCCCGAAGGACACCGGCTCGGGCCAGAGCTGCTACTGGGACGGCACGAAACAGGGCATCACCAAGCCGCCCCCAGGACCGGTCCCCTGCACGTCGGAGTACGGATACTGGTCGAACACCTATCGCTGCTACATCCGCCTCCTCGACCCTCAACCGCCCGCCGGCGACCCAGCGTGGGAGGGACACGAGCCTGGCGACGGTGCGGTGTACGACTGCTACCAACCGCAGGCCCATCTCCTCATCCACATCTGGGCTGATAACCCTCCGGAGAACTCGGGCACGGGACCGAGCCCGCGCGACGTCGCGCAGTTGGCCATCGACGACATGGCGCTGCGGGCGATCGACGTCGGCATCACGCCAGAGCCAGGGGTGAACCGGATCGGGTTGGTCGGCATGCCGGTGTGGATGTGGGCGGCCAACCCTGACGACCACACCTACGGGCCGATCACAGCCACCGCCACTGCAGGTGGGATCACGATCACCGCGACGGCGAACGTGCAGAAGGTGACCTGGCAGATGGGCGACGGCACGACCGTCGAGTGCCGAACGGCAGGGACCCCGTACAAGGCCGCATACGGCAAGAAGCCGTCCCCGGACTGCGGTCACGTCTACACGAAGTCGAGCGCCGGAGAGCCCGGTGGCACCTACACGGTGACGGCGACGTCGTCGTGGGTGATCACGTGGGAGGGCGCCGGCCAGACCGGAACCATCCGCCTCGACGGCCTTCAGAGGTCAGTCGAGATCACCATCGGCGAGGCACAGGTGCTCGTGGAGTAACGGGCAGCGGCGAGAGGGCAGACGAAGATGAGCAGCACCGCGACACGGTATGAGCAATCGCAGATCCCCCCTCCGTCCTCTGCCGAGCCACCGTTGCCTCCACCTCCGAAGTTGCGACGACGTCCGGCCCTTATCGCTGCCGCGGTGGTGGCGATCTGTCTGGGCGCGATCCTTGGCGGTTGGGCGTGGACCGCCACGACCAACACTCAAGAAGTCCTCGCCTCACGTGCCGACATCGAGCGCGGGGCGATCATCGAGGCCGACGACCTGGTCCGGGTCCGGGTCAACAGTGACCCCGCCTTGAAGCCGGTCGGTGCGAGTTCTTTGGAGTCGGTGGTCGGGCAACGAGCCGCCGTCGACATCGCAGCTGGTTCGCTGCTGACGCCGTCGTCGTACGCCGACTCGGTAGTGCCGGCCGAGAACATGTCGGTCGTCGGCGTCGCGCTGACGTCGTCGCAGGCACCCGGGATGGACCTGCAGACGGGTGATCGGGTGCGGGTGGTTGCGACACCGGCCGAGGGCAGTGAGGCTCCGACTGGGGTTCCCTCGTTCAGCGAAGCCGAGGTGGTCGGCGTTCGAATCTCCGATGACACCGGTCAGCTCGTCGTGGATCTCTTGGTCCCCCACGCCGAGGCGGCCGTTCTGGCCACCCAGATCGCGAGCGGGAACGTCGTGATCGTGCTGGACTCCAGGGCGCGGTGACGTCATGACTGTCATTGCGCTCGGCTCTGCCTCCGGCTCCCCGGGAGTCACGACGACCGCTCTCGGGATGGCGTTGCTGTGGCCACGACCGGTGCTGCTGGTCGAAGCGGACGCCACCGGAGGGTCTGGCATCTTGGCGGGCTACTTCCGCGGCATCAAGTCCTACGACCAGGGCCTGGTTGAGCTGGCCCTCTCAGCTGACGACGTGGCCGACCTGCTGCCGCGGATCGCCCAACCGATCGGGTCCTCTACCGCGGCGTTCATCCCCGGTCCACGGGCCCACACCCAGGCGCCGGCACTCACCGGACTGTGGACGCCGCTGATGACGGCCCTGCAGGACCTCGAAGCGACCGGCCAGGACGCCATCGTCGACTGCGGTCGGCTCGGTCTCGTCGGATGGCCCGAGCCCGTGCTTGCCGAGTCAGATCTCTCCTTGATGCTGTGTAGGACGCACCTGCCTGCCATCGCAGCCACCCGCTCGTGGGCCGAAGCCGTCCAGCGTGGGCATCCGGCGTGGGCGAACCCTGGCGTGATGCTCGTGGGCGAGGGGCAGCCGTATTCGGCTAAGGAAGTCAGCAACGTCCTCGGGCTGCCGGTCCATGCAGTCGTCGCAGACGATCCGCAGTCCGCCGCGGTCTTGCACCGCGGCGTCACCATCCCCGACCGATTCGATCGCAGTCCATTGGTGCGCAGCCTTCAGGCCGCAATCTCCGCGATCCACGCCGCAGTGAACGTCCGGCGTGATGGCCTCGGCACGGAGGTGCTCTCCGATGTCCAGTGACCACCTTGTCCGTCCCACCAACGCCGATCCGCGGCTGATTGACCTGCCGCTGTTCGGCCAACCACTGCCCAGAACCCCCGCTGCGACTCCTCCGCGGCTGCCCGAGCCACCGGTTGCGTCGTCGTACGACGACGGGGAGATCGACTGGGGCGTCGTCGCCTCACTGCGCACACTTGCCTCGAAGCAACTGAGTCAGGCGGTGAGCGCGGAATCTTCTCGTCTGGACAGGACGGCGCAGACAGAGTTGGGCCGCGCCATCGTGCTGGATCTGATCGAGTCGACGATGGCCGATCGGGTCAACGACGGGCGCGGCGCGTGGAGCTCGACAGCCCAAGCGGCGCTGGCCCAAGCGGTGTTCGATTCCCTGTTCCGGCTTGGCCGGCTTCAACCACTGGTCGACGACGACCGGGTCGAGAACATCATCATCGCCGGGCACGACAACGTCATGCTCGAACTCATCGACGGATCTCTCATCGAGGGACCACCCGTCGCCGACTCCGATGCCGAACTGATCGACTTCCTGGTCTTCCTCGCTTCACGCAGCGAGGTGAACGCTCGCGGGTTCTCTGAAGCACAACCTCGGCTGCACCTGCGTCTTGACGGTGGCTCGCGATTGGCGGCTGCGGCGTGGGTGACGCCCCGACCATCGGTCGTGATCAGACGCCACCGGCTGATGCAGGTGACACTGGACGACCTCGTCGAGCGCGGAATGCTCTCACCGCTGCTGGCCTCGTTCCTGCGTGCCGCTGTCCGTGCCCGCAAGAGCATCGTGGTCTCGGGATGCCAAGGTGCCGGGAAGACGACGCTGGTGCGTGCTCTGTGCAGCGAGATCGATGAGCACGAGGCGATCGGCACGTTCGAGACCGAGTACGAACTCCACCTCAACGAACTGGGCCGTCACAAGATCGTGCATGCCTGGGAGGCACGCCCCGGCTCCGGCGAGCGTGGTGCTGACGGTCGCCTGGCCGGCGAGTTCGGCCTCGACGAGGCGCTGATCGACTCGTTCCGGTTCAACCTGTCGCGCCAGATCGTCGGCGAAGTCCGCGGCCGGGAGATCTGGGCGATGATCAAGGCGATGGAGTCCGGCACCGGATCCATCTCCACCACCCACGCCTCTGATGCCGTTGCCGCGATCCGCAAGCTCGTCACGTGCGCGATGGAGGCCGGGCCCCACGTCACCCACGAACTGGCGACGAGCAAGCTCGCCTCGACCATCGACCTGATCGTGCAACTAGATCTCACCACCGAGCGTGCAGCGGATGGGTTCCAGCGGCGCCGCTGTGTGCGTGAGGTGATCGCGGTCGCTCCGGGCGAACGCGAGACCGGCTACGCCACGACACACCTGTTCTCCCCCGATGCCTCCGGCACCGCACGGCCCGCGATCCTCCCCGAGGAGTACCGGGCGTTGGCGTCCTGCGGATTCGACCTGGGCGCGTTCCTCAGCGAGCAGCAGGTGTTGTCGTGATCGCCTTGGTGCCGGCCGTTGCGGGAGCGCTGATCGTCGCCGGAATCATCGGGTTGGTCGTCGGGCTGAAACCGGCGCCGGTGCGTCCGTCGCGGTCTCGTCCGGTTCGGCGCAAGCCGATGAGCGCTGCCACGAAGCGGCTGCTGCTGGTGGGCGTGGTCGGCGGGTGCTTGGCGTGGTTGGTGACGGGTTGGGCTCTCGCGCTGATCGCCGTTCCGGTGGCGTGCATTGGTGTGCCGATGCTGCTGTCCAACTCCGGTGCCGCAGCAAGGATCGACCGGCTCGAAGCCATGGAGGAATGGACGCGATCGCTGTCCGGTGTGCTGACTGTCGGCATCGGTCTGGAGCAGGCGCTGGTGGCCACTGAACGGTCGACTCCGAGCGCGATCCGGCCGGAGGTGCAGCGACTGGTCGCGCGTTTGCGTTCGCGGTGGAACACCGAGGAGGCGATCCGGTCGTTCGCTGACGAGCTCGATGACGCGACCGGAGATCTGGTGGCTGCGAACCTGATCCTCGCGGCACGCCGTCGGGGCGCTGGGTTGGCGCAGGTGCTGGAAAGTCTGGCCGAGTCGGTCTCTGCCGACGTACGCGCTCGACGTCAGATCGAGGCCGACCGCGCCAAGCCTCGCGCCACTGCCCGCTGGGTCACCATCATCAGCGTCGGGGTCCTGGTGATCCTCGCGATCTCCGGGACGTACGTCGAGCCATACCGCAATCCCCTGGGCCAGGTCATCCTGGTGACGCTGCTGGCTGCGTACGTCGCGACGTTGGTGTGGATGAAGCGAATGGCGATCGGCAAGCCGTTGGCACGCTTTCTCGTCGGCGCTTCGGGGACTGTGGGGCGGGCGTCATGATCGCGGGCCTGCCCTTGGCGATGGCGGCCGGCGCGCTGCTCATGCTCGGCGCCGTGCTGCTGGTCGCCCGGTTGCTACCAGCTCAGGTGGATCTCGCCGAGGCACTCGGGCGGCTCACACCATCCCGGCATGCCGATCTGGTTGCCTCCACCGAGTCGACCTCGGGCAAGGAACGCCTCGGTGTGTGGGCGATCCGGGTTCTGCCTCCCGGAATGTGGGTGCGCACGCCGACTCGGGAACTGGCGCTGCTGCGGATCCCGCTGGCGAAGTTCTACGGCGACAAGCTCACGTTCGCCGCACTCGGGTTGGTGGCGCCGCCCCTGCTCGGCGCCTTCTTCGAGGTCTTGGGCATAGGGCTGCCATTGATGGTGCCGGCGTTCGCCTCGGTCGCGCTGGCGGCGGTGTGCTTCTTCATCCCGAACTACAACGCCGTCGACGACGCGAAGCGGGCGCGGGTGGAGTTCGCGCGGGCGCTCGGTGCCTATATCGACCTGGTTGCGCTGGAGCGCCACAACGGCTCCGGCGTACGCCAGGCGATGGAGTCGGCTGCCGAGGTGGCGGACTCGTGGGTGTTCCGGCGGCTCAGTGAGGAGCTCGGCCGGTCCCGTTGGTCGGGGCTTCCGCCGTGGGATGCGTTGCATGCGCTAGCTGAGGAGCTTGGGCTGCCTGAGTTGGAGGACTTCGCCGACATCATGCGGCTCTCCGGTGAGGAGGGCGCAGCGGTCTACGGCAACCTGCGGGCTCGTTCCGCCGCGATGCGCACGGCAATGCTCAATGCCGAAATCGCCCAGGCCAACGCGGTCGGCGAACGGATGACGATCCCCGGCTCCCTGCTCGGAGTCATCTTCATGGCGCTGCTCGTGGCGCCGTCCCTGCTGCGGATGTTCAGCGGCACCTGAATGTGAGAAGGAAGGAAGAAGCCATGAAGCGATTGATGACGGCGGTCACGACACTGATGCTCGTCTGGGAAGGCCGACTGAAACGTGACGAGCGCGGCTCGGTCACCACTGAGCACGTCTTGTGGGCGGTGGCGGTGATCGCCATCGTCGGGATCGTGGTCGCGGCGGTGAAGACCTTTGTCGAGATCCAGGCCGGCAAGATCAACTGAGCGACGACGGGATCAGCGTGGTTCGGTTTCGGTCGAACTCGTGATCCTGCTGCCGGCTCTGTTCGCGGTCCTCTTCCTGGGGTTGCAGGCCGCGCTCTACTACCACGCCCGAACGGTCGCGATCGCCGCCGCACAGGAGGGCGCCCGAGCAGCCGGCGCGGAGACCGGAAGCGAATCTCGCGGTGTCGACGCTGCCAACGCGTTCATCGATGACATCGGCAACGACGTCCTCCAGCAGGCCGTCGCCCAAGCCGAACGTACGGCGACCACGGCCACCGTGATCGTCGAAGCGCGCAGCCTCAGCGTCATTCCCGGCTGGAATCCGGTGATCCGCCAGAGCGCCACCGTCCCTGTCGAACGGGTGACCGCACCATGAAACGCCGAGATGACCGGGGATCTGCTTCGATCGAGGCCGCCATCGCCGTACCGGCCTTCGCACTGTTCGTGGGACTCATCATCTTCGGCGGCCGTACTGCCGTCGTACGTCACTCCTTGGAGTCCGCCGCCGCGGACGCAGCACGTTCGGCCTCCATCCTCCGGGTCGAGGCCGACGCCAAGAAGGCAGCGAAGGACGCGGCCGTCACCAACCTCGCCAACCAGGGCATCAACTGCCTCCGCGTCGACGTCGCCATCGACACCCAGCAGTTCTCCCACGATGTCGGCACACCAGCACAGGTCGACGTCACCGTTTCGTGCCTTCTCGACCTCTCAGATCTGTCCGTTCCCGGAGTGCCTGGCACCCGGACCATCTCGGCCACGATGACCAGCCCGCTCGACACGTGGCGGGAGCGATCGCCATGACACGACACGACAACGAACGCGGCTCGATCAGCATCTGGGTCGTCACCGCGACCATCGTGATGATGACGCTGGTCGGCCTGGCCGTCGACCTCGGCGGTCAGGTCCACGCGCAGCAGCGCGCTCACGACGTCGCCGCCCAAGCAGCCCGCGCCGGTGGACAGCAGGTGGAGGCGGCTCCGGCGGTGGAAGGCCGCTACGTCGCCCTCGACACCGCCGCTGCCCGACGTGCAGCGGAGCAGTACCTGGTCGCCGCTGGGGTCGAGGGAACCGTCACGATCACCGGCGGCACCACCTTGGTCGTCCGCGTCACCGACACCTACGAACCGACCTTCCTGTCGATGGTCGGCATCGGAAATCTCACGGTCACCGGTGACGCGTCAGCACGCCTGATCAGAACAACCGGAGGAGTCGAGCGATGAATCGCACCCATCCCCGTGCCCGAGGCCTTCTTGCCGCCCTCCTGATCGTGGCCGCGCTCGCCGGCGTGCCGCTGCTGCTCATCGCCCTGGGCGCCACTCCGTGGACCGTCGACCTGGCTGATCTGCGGCTCAGGCTGCTGAGCCCGGACGACGGCAGCGTCGCGCTCATCATCATCGGCGCCACCGCGTGGACCGCGTGGGCTGTGATGGCCTTCTGCCTGCTCACCGAGATCGTCGCTGCCGTACGTGGCGTGCGCGCACCACAACTGCGCGGTCTCGGAGCCGGGCAGCAGCTGGCATCCCAGTTGGTTGCTTCGGCCGCGGTCCTGTTCGCCGTCGCACAACCGCTCAGCATCACCCTGGCTGCTACCCCGGCACACGCCGACAGCATCACTGAGGTCCAGGCTCCGACTCCTGCTGCATCTCTTGCAGAGCCGATCGATGAGGCAACCTCGCCGTCAGTCCTCCCCGCGAAGTCCGCTCCTGCGACGGCGTCGTACACCACCCGGGCCCATGACAGCCTCTGGAAGATCGCCGAAGCGCACCTCGGCGACGGCACTCGGTTCACCGACATCGTCGACCTCAACCCCGACCTGTTCCCCGACGGACCGGAATTCCTCACCACCGGCACGGTGCTGCAACTCCCCGCAAGCGAAGCCACCACGGCGGTCGATCCCGACAACCTCTACGTGGTCGAACCCGGAGACACGTTGTGGGACATCGCCGATGAGGAGCTCGGCGACCCGACCCGCTACGACGATATCTTCGAAGCCTCCGACGACATCGTTCAACCCGATGGCCGCACATTGACCGATCCCGATCTGATCTACCCGGGCTGGGAACTCGAGATCCCCGACGACGCGCCACCGGTCGAGACGCCGCCACAGGAGACCCCACCCGATGATCCGATTCCGGAACCTCCATCGGCGACCGCACCCACCGCACCTCCAGAAGCCACAACCGCTCCCCCACCCCTCGACCTCGAAGCACCGGCAGACACAGCCACCGAAGAGGAATCCAGCGACGTCGACCAGATCTCCGGTCCACCCACCTGGCTGCTGCCCGGCCTCACCGGCGCCGGCACCGTCCTCGCAGGATCTCTCTTCCTCGTCCTGCGTGCCCAGCGCCGTACCCAATTGCGCTACCGAAGCCCCGGCGAAGTAATCGAACCACCTCCCCAGGACCTGGTCGCTGCCGAGAAGACCGCACGCCTCAGCGCCAGCACGGTGCCGCGACTCCAGGACCTCGACCGCCTGCTACGGCACCTCGCCGACGAGCTAGAGCTGACGCGCCAGCCGCGGCCTCGACTCCAGCACATCGAGTTCGCTGACCAGCATGTGATTCTCCACCTCGCCGAACCGGCCGCGCCACCGCCCGGATGGAGTGGCACAGACGAAGCTTGGACCTTCGAACTCGACCAACCGCTCCCCGACCCCGAAAGCCCGGCGCCCTGGCCCTTGCTGTGCACCATCGGCGCCACCGACGACGGGCACCTGGTGTTGGCCAACCTGGAAGAACTCGGCACCATCGCACTCACCGGTGACCAGGAAGTGGCAGCCGCACTCGCGCGCTCCATGACCGCCGAACTCACGCTCAGCCCGTGGAGCCTGCTCACCGACATCGACACGGTCGGCGTCGCCTCCCAACTCGCCGACCTCGATCCGGCGCGACTCCACCACCATGAGCCCGGCGACGTCGGGGTCCTCGACCGACTCACGGCTGAGCTTGCGACCCGCGGTGACAACGAGCCTGAGATGTTCCACGCCGTCATCGCGAGCAACGTCGAGGTGGCCGAGCCGCTGATCCGAGTCATCGCCAACAACACCGGCCGGCTCGGCGCCACTGTGGTGACCTCAAGCGACACCCCTGTCCCCGATGCTGTCTCGTTCCACTTAACCGGGGACGGCCGCCTGCACATCCAAGATCTCGGACTCGACCTCACCAGCGCCGGACTCACGACCGACGAGGCCGCCGCGACCGCAGCCATCGTCGCAGTCACCCGTGACGCTGCTCCAGTACCGCCGCCCAGCCAGCACTCTCAAGAGCCGGCATGGCGAGCAGCGACTGACCGCTCGGGGAACCTCGTGACAGCGTACGCCGACGCCCCGCCCGCAGCCCAGGAAGTCCTGCACACAGCTGACGACACCGCCGATGCCGCAGCTCAGCCCGACACCGTGGATGAGTCCTCCTACCCCGCGCAGCAGGAAGCGCCCGCGGTACTCGATGCGTTGCTCGACGAGGACGTCGCCACGTGGTTCGACGGTGACAGCCGGGTCCCCAAGCTGCACATACTCGGACCCGTGCGCGCCACTGCACACGGCAACCCAGCAGCAGTCGCTCGCCGCAAGCCTCACTACGTCGAGCTCCTCACCTACTTGGCCATGCACCCCGAAGGGGTCTCATCCCAGCAAGTCGCTGAGGCGTTCTCCATGAGCAAGGACCGGGTCCGCATCGACATCGGCGTGGTCCGCAAGTGGCTCGGCGACAACCCGCACACCGGCCGCCCCTACCTGCCGCCCGCAACACAAACACGAGCCGCCGGCGAAGCGGGAGTCTGGACCTATCAAGTCGACGACGTGCTCGTCGACGCTGACCTGTTCCGACGCCTTCGAGCTCGCGGCCAGGCCCGCGGAGACGAGGGCCAAGAAGACTTCGACACCGCTCTCCGGCTCGTCGACGGGCCACCGTTCTCCGACCTCCGCGAAACAGGTTGGAGCTGGTTACTCGACGCCGAGTCTCGCGATGACGAAATCTTGGCCTGCGCGATCGTCGACGTCTCGCACGATGTAGTAGCCGCCGCGGTTCAGGCGGGCGATCTGGACCGCGCAGCAAGGGTCGTGGAAGTCGCGACCAACGCCGCTCCCTTTGACGAGGTCGCCCGCGTCGATCATGCTGCCGTGCTCATGGCGCAAGGCCATGACACAGCAGCACGGAAGTACCTCGACGAGGCAGTCGTCGGCCGGTCTGACGACAAACTGGGCCCCATCGACCTGCCGGACCACACCGCAGAAGCGATCAAGCGGCTGAACCCAACTAGGAGGAACGGGGCCTGACGAAGTCTCAGGGACGCAATGCTCCGCTGAGAGCGGCGAGCGTGTCGCCGATGAGCCGGTAGTAAGCCCAGCGCCCACGTTGTTCTCGCTCGACAATGCCGGCATCGACCAGTTGCTTCATGTGATGCGAGACCGTCGGCTGCGAAAGCCCGACCGGCTCGACCAAGTCGCAAATGCAGGCCTCCTGACCAGGGGCCGCTGCAATCATCGACAGGAGCCGCACCCGCGTCGGGTCACCCAGCGCCTTGAACATCCGCGCCAAACGCTCAGCCTCCGCGACATCCAGAGCACCGCCAGTGACCGACGAGCAACACACGGTGGCCTCCTCGAGCAGCGGCAATGACTTAGGCATGAGCCCACTCTACTCAACGCATTGACAAACGTCGATGCATAGATCATTCTCGATGCATCGACGTTCATCAATGCGATTGGAGCGGTTCCATGTCGACCAGCAACGACGTACGAGAAGAGGTTCGCGCCCGCTATGCCCAAGCCGCGAACGCAGTGAACAGCGGCGTCTCCAACTCCGCACTCAACGACGGCCTGCAGGTCATCGAGGAGTCGTGTGGCGAGTCATCCTGTTGCTCCGGCACCACCGAAGTCGACGAGTCCTTCGGCGCGGCGCTCTACAGCAGCGGCGAGCAGTCCGAACTCCCCGCAGAAGCAGTGGCTGCAAGCTTGGGGTGCGGCAACCCGACCGCGGTGGCGGCACTCCAGCCCGGCGAATGTGTCCTGGACCTGGGATCCGGTGGTGGAATCGACGTACTCCTCTCCGCCCGTCGAGTCGGCGAGACCGGTTTCGCCTATGGCGTCGACATGACCGACGAAATGCTCGATCTGGCTCGCAGCAACGCCGCCAAGGCGAACGCGACCAACGTGGAGTTCCTCAAGGGCACCATCGAAGACATCCCCCTGCCCGATGCGACAGTCGACGTGGTGATCTCCAACTGCGTGATCAACCTGTCGACCGACAAAGCCAAGGTGATCGCCGAGATGCACCGTGTCCTGGCGCCCGGTGGTCGCATCGGGATCTCCGACGTCGTCGCCGAAGACCACCTCACTGCCACCGATCGGGCCGAACGCGGCTCGTACGTCGGGTGCATCGCCGGTGCGCTGTCCCGCGCCGAATACCTGACGGGGCTGGCCGAGGCCGGCTTCATCGACGCCGAAGTGGAGTTCACCCACGAAGCGGTCCCCGGCATGCACGGGGCCATCATCCGCGCCACCAAACCGGCCGCATGACCGCCAGCAACACCACACCGGCACCCGCGATCGGGAAACCGGCGCGGATGTCCACTCTCGACAAGTACCTCGCGGTGTGGATCGGGCTGGCCATGGTCACCGGCCTCCTGCTCGGCCGGTGGATACCCAGCATCGCCGACGCCCTCGACACCATCACCATCGGATCAGTGTCACTGCCGATCGCGATCGGGCTGCTGGTGATGATGTACCCGGTCCTGGCAAAAGTCCGCTACGACGAAGTCGGACACGTCGCCCGCGACACCCGCACCATGATCCTGTCGCTGGTGCTGAACTGGCTGATCGGCCCCGCACTCATGTTCACCCTGGCCTGGGTGTTCCTGGCCGACCTGCCGGAGTACCGCACCGGACTGATCATCGTCGGCCTCGCCCGGTGCATCGCCATGGTGATCATCTGGAACGACCTGGCCTGCGGCGACCGCGAAGCCGCCGCGGTCCTGGTCGCCATCAACTCCGTCTTCCAGGTCCTCGCCTTCGCGCTCCTCGGCTGGTTCTACCTCGACCTGCTCCCCGGCTGGCTCGGCCTGACCAGCACCGGACTCGACGTCTCCCCGTGGCAGATCGCCGGCAGCGTGCTGATCTTCCTCGGCATCCCCTTGGCAGCCGGCTACCTCACCCGCCGGCTCGGTGAAGCCCGACTGGGCCGCGAACGCTACGAAAGCCAGTTCCTCCCACGGATCGGACCGTGGGCGCTGTACGGGCTGCTGTTCACCGTCGTCATCCTGTTCGCCCTTCAGGGCGACGCCATCACCAACCAGCCCTTCGACGTCGCACGCATCGCCCTGCCCCTGGTCATCTACTTCACCCTGATGTGGGGCGGATCCATGCTGCTAGCGCACCGCGTCGGCCTGAGCTACGAACGCTCCACCAGCGTCGCGTTCACCGCCGCAGGCAACAACTTCGAGCTCGCCATCGCCGTGGCCATCGCCGTCTTCGGCGTCACCAGCGGCCAAGCACTCGCCGGCGTCGTCGGCCCCCTCATCGAGGTCCCCATCCTCGTCGGACTCGTCTACGTCAGCCTCTGGACCCGACGCTTCTTCCCGACATCCACCATCGACACATCGAGCACCGAGGCACGACCATGACCGAACCTCTCACCCCCCAGAGCCCGCGTCCCCAGGTCGTGTTCGCCTGCCGAGCCAACGGCGGTCGCTCGGTGGCCTCCCGGCTACTCGCCGAGCACTACGCCCAAGGCCGCATCGTCGCCCTGTCCGCCGGCACCGAACCCGGCGAAGACATCCACCCCGAAGTCGCCCGCGTCCTGGAGTCACTCGGTCTCGACACCAGCAACGAACACCCCACCCTCCTGACCGCCGACATGATCGCCGCCAGCGACCTGGCCATCACCCAGGGCTGCGGCGAGAACTGCCCCTACGTCCCCGGCGCCCACTACCGCGACTGGCCCCTCGACGACCCCAAAGGCCAAGACGACACCACCGTGCGCCGCATCATCACCGACATCGACACCCGAGTCCGCAACCTCATCCACGAACTCGTTCCCGACCACAACCTCCCACCCTCCCTGCTCGCCTGAGCGCCACCGCAAGCAACTTGGCCACTGGGCCGTTCAATTGGGGGTACGCCCGTTGACCTGCACAAACGCGTAGAGGTACGGGCGTACCCCCACCACTACCGGCGGGTAAGGGGTACGACGTCGGATACGGGTTCTGAGGATCGTCGAGCCCATGACCGACTCGACCCTCCACGCCACCAAGTCCCCACGCTGGTCTCCAGCGCTGGTGGCCGAACTGGAGCAGTCTGCGACACCCGCGGACGCTGCGACGGTGCTCGCCTGCGCGGGCATTCCGGTATTCCCGTGCGTTCCGCTTCAGAAGAACCCGCTCACCGAGCACGGGTTCCACGACGCCTCGACCGACACCTCCGTCGTGGCCGAATGGTGGCGCCGGTGGCCGGACGCGAACGTGGCCATGCCGACCGGATTCGCGTCAGGCGTCGATGTCGTGGACATCGACGTGCATGCCTCCGGCAGCGGCTTCGACGCGCTGCAGCAGGCTCGGTCAGCCGGCCTCCTTGGCGCGCCGGCGTGGGTCGTCTCGACCCCCTCGGGCGGCATGCACGCGTGCTTTCTACGGACGGGTTCGGTCGAGCAGCGGTCATGGCAAGTTCCCGGACGACACGTCGACTTCCGCGGCGACGGCGGGTACGTCGTACTGCCGCCATCCACCGTCATCCAGCCCGATGGCGAAGCTCGCACCTATCGAGTCGTCAACGTTGCCGCGCACCAACCCGATGCTGTCGACGCGAACACGCTCCGTCGATTCTTGGAACCGCCCCGCCCGACCTGTCCGCCAGCTGATCTGCCGACCCGCGGAGCTCGCCCGGATCGGCTCGCATCCTGGGTCGCCGCGCGGAGTGAGGGCGAAAGGAATCACGGCCTGTTCTGGGCATCGTGCCGCATGGCCGAGTCGGGCGAACGGTTCGACGTCACAGCCACTGTGCTGGGCGAGGCTGCCCAGTCGGCTGGTCTGACCGAGCGCGAGGCAATGACCACGATCCGCTCGGCCTACCGCATCGCCAACCGCCTGGGACCTCCGTCTGTGGCGGGTGAACGCCTGGGCCCTTCCCGAACGACTGAGGGGGTGCGCCTTTGACGCTCACCCCCGACCCGCCGACCCACCAAGACCTCACGAGGAACCTTCCATGAACGGACCTGACCCCTACGACCGACGACTCGACCGACTTCCTGATGAAGCCGCGCCTCACCCCAAGGCCACTCAGTCGGCTGAACCTCCATCGCTGGCGGTGCGGCGCGATCCCTCCCAACAGCCACTCATGCCGAGCCAGCAGAGCGCCCACGGCATCGCCTGGGTGCGCCCCACCGAACTCGCCATGCGTGTCGGCTCACCCGTTGCCGGTCGCGGCATCGACCTGCAAACAGCGTTGGCTACTCGAGCCCGGCGCGCCCCGTCCTCCGTGGCCAAGTCGGGGCACCGCACGAGTCGGTCGGCGATCGCCAGGCCAGCCACGCCCCCTGCACACGAAGGAGTGGAGCTGTGAAGACGCCATCGTTCACCACCGCGCAGGGCCTGCGGCTCCTGCTCGTGCGACTGCACTACTCACCGACCGGCACCTGGCAGCAAGACCCGGACGCGCACGAACTGATCCAGTTCGCGACCCAGAAGTACGCCGCCCTGGCACGCAAGTACGACCTGGCTCCCGAAGACGCTGCCTATGCCGCGTTCGAAGCGATGCGGACCCGCGCGGTCCGGACCGCCATCGACCCATGGGCGGTCGTCACCCGGGCCGTCCAAGTCACCTTGATCTACGAGGCCCGCGCCCAAGGACTGCTGTGCTCGAACCACCAGGCACGCCGTCCCGAAGTCGCGGCTCACCACGACGCGGAACGGATCGGTGAACGCGAGAACGACCTCACTGACTACCACCCGGCCTTCCACGTCACCGACGATCTCGGCGACGAGTACGACGACCACGCAGTTGAGGAACCAGACGCGGACGAGCCGACTAACGCGTGGGTCGCAGCCGAGCACGCCGCGTCGATCATGGTCGACAACGGATGGCCACAACCCACGGCCACGGGATGCGTCGAGTACGTCTGCAGCCAGTTGATCCGCTCGGGCAATCGCGCCACGGCGTACGCCCGCCTGACGCGTGATCACCACGCCGAGGCGTTGCTCGACCTGTCGCACGATCACTGGATCGCCGTTTTGCAGGCGCTTCTGGGCAACCAGCTCCCCACGCACGAACGCGCTCGCGAGGGCCGCGGGCTCCTGCAACTGCTGGCGCTCGGCTACCTGCCGGGCGAACTCAGCGGCGTGCCGTGTTTCGCCGACGTCTTCGAGACGACCGCACCCAGCCATGAGGGGGTCTCCCATGTCTGACGCGCACGGGCACATCGAGCTGGAGCGTCGTGTGGACTCCATCAAGGTCGGCGTACGGCACCGCTCCGACGCCGAGAGAGACCTCGCGCCCCTCATGAGGTCGATCGAACGCCTCGGACTCTTGCAGCCGGTCACCATCACTCCCGACGGCATGCTGGTGTGCGGACACCGCCGGCTAGCGGCCGTGAAGCAGCTGGGCTGGCCCACTCTGCGGGTCTGGGTCCGAACCGGGGTCTCGGACCACCTGACCCAACTGCTGGCCGAGCAGGACGAGAACACGATGCACCGGCCCCTCTCACCGCTGGATGCTGCACGGCTGTATCGGGAACTGAAAGAACTCCTAGCTGAGGATGCAGCCCGCCGTCAGCGGGCCACCCGGTTCGGTGCCGAAGACGGGGAGGAGGGCGCCGGTGGTCCCGATTCGGGACCACCGCAACTGGGTGCCGGCAAAGCTGCTCGCCAGGCAGCCCAGGCGATCACGAACTCTGCATCGCACACGCGACTCGAACAGATATGCACGATCGAAAGCATCGCCGCCGACGAGGCGACGCCCACCTCGGTGCGCAAGGTCGCCGAAGAAGAACTCGAGCGGATCCGCGAAGGAGGCGCAGTCGACCCCAGCTATCAGCGAGTCCGAGCCGCCATCGCCGCAGCCGAACAGGCACCAGACAACGATGAGTCGACCGAGGACCTGGAGGAACTGGCTGCTCGGGCGTTGGTCCAAGCCAAGGCAGATCGAGCACGGCGCATCCGGGAGAACCGGCTCAAGCGCGAGGCTGCCGCCGAGGCCGCCCGTCGTTCCGTGCACTCCTTCACACTGATGTGGGACGACCTGGCCGGGTGGGTCAATCGGTACGACCCGATCAAGGTCGGCCGTGAACTCACCGACGAACAGTGGGACTCCTTCCAGCAGACCCTCACCGAATCAGTGGCCTTCGCCGAAGCCGCGCGCGAGGCACGCGAGAACCAGCCGAGCGACGCGCTCGTGGACGCGTGAGGAGGAACCTGATCATGCTCCGCTCCCCCACCTACGATCCCGACCTTCGTCGGCGCCGTCTCATCGTCCTGGCGATCGTCACGACCCTTCTTCTCATCTCTGCAGTCACCTACGCGCTGCTGACCCGCGGGTCGACGAACACCGCTCAGCCCAGCACGCAGTCCATCTCCCACGCGCCTGACTCGGAGGCGGTTCCGTCCGGCACACCCGACGACGGCACCCTGCCGGAGTTGTTGCCCGTCACAGATCCGGAGCAGTTCGCCGAGTTAGTGGCTCACGCGATCTTCGATTGGGACACCTCATCGTTGGCACCGCGGGCGGCGTACCTGCAGCGCATCGCGACCGTGGCCGACCCGACCGGCGAGTCCTCACCCGGGCTGATCAGCGACGTCGACGCCTATCTACCGGCGGAGAAGATCTGGATCGACCTGCGTGAGTACGAGACGCGCCAGTGGATCGAGATCGAGACTGTCGAGATCCCTGCCAAGTGGGACACGGCCCTGGACCAGGCCGGTGGTGCCCTTGCGCCCGGGACGACCGCCTACACGATCACCGGAGTGCGACACCGCGACGGCCTGTGGGATGGCGAACCTGTCGCCAGCCAGCACGACGTGGCGTTCACCGTCTTTATGACCTGTGGGCCGACGTACGAACAATGCCGGCTGCTGCGACTCTCGCTGCTCGACGAGCCGCTGGAGTAGGTGGGGCCCATGCAGAAGGCCGTCATTGGCGGACTCGTCGCACTCATGGTGGGACCTGCAGCAATCCTGCTGTCACTCACCGCCATCCTCAATCCGGCAGCCGAAGCATCCTGCATGCCGCTGACATCGGTCAACTTCTTCGGCAAGAACGACAACGCGACGCCGGCGCCGGTCGGCGAGTCGTCACGGGTGGTGTTCCCGCTTCCGGCCGGCACCTGGGTCAAGACCAGCAACTATGGGATGCGTCTCCACCCCATCACCGGCATCTACAAGCTGCACTCGGGCGTTGATTTCGCCGCCCCATCGGGAACGCCGATCTTCGCTGCGGCAGACGGCCGGGTCGCCTCCGCAGGTCGGTCGGCGGGTTTCGGGAACCTGATCCTGATCGAGCACACCGCCGCCGGGCAGACCGTGGCCACCGGGTACGCGCATATGACCGAGGCCAGCATCATCGTCCGAGCTGGCGATCGCGTGACCGCCGGCCAACAGATCGCCTCCGTCGGCTCGACGGGATACGCCACCGGGCCACACCTGCATTTCGAACTGCGTCCGGGCGGCGCGAACGCCGCCAGCGCGGACCCAGTGCCCTGGCTCAACGCGCAAGGAGCCGTCGACCTGGCCGCCAGCACGCCGAGCGCCACCGGCGAATGCGGACCCGACGGAGACGCGACGACGTACAACGGAGTCAACCCCACCGGGATGGTCGATGACCCGACCACCACCGGCAAGATCACCCAACGGACCGCGCACATTCTGTCCCAAGTCCGTCAGCAGTTCCCCACCGCTGCCTGGTCGTGTTTCTCCCCTCGCCCGGGCCAACCCTCCGAGCACTCCCTGGGCCGCGCCTGCGACGGCACCTTCGGCAACTCCATCGGCGTGGCCGCCCAAGGACCGGCCCTCGACCTGGGCTGGAAAGTCACCAACTGGATGAAGGCCAACGCCGAAACGCTCGGCGTCCAGTACCTCATCTGGCAGGGGAAAATCTGGTCCGTCGCACGGTCAGCCGAAGGCTGGCGGCCCTACAACGGCGGAGGCATGCACGACCCCGCCAGCATCACCGGCGGCCACTACGATCACCTGCACTTCACTGCCATCCCCTGACTGCAAGGCAGCGATTGGGCCCGCTCGGCGCACCTGAGCAACATGGCCACCATCGAGATCATCCAGCGTGCTGTAGGACCCGACTTCGGTGCGGTTGGCGGGTCGGCGGACATGCGGTCTGTCATCGGCGCTCTGTTGACCTACGGGCTGATGTTCGCCTGTCTGATGCTCATCATCTCCGCCGCAGCTTGGGCGATCTCGTCGTCCAACGGCAGTTGGCAATCAGCTGCGAAGGCGAAGGCCGGCGTGTTCGTCGCCCTCGGCGGCGCCGCACTGACGGGTGGGGCGCTCGCGTGGGCGAACTGGCTACTCGACGTCGGCGCCGCTCTCTGACCGCGCCCGCTGACGCACCTGTGGGACAGACCGTCCTGCGACCTTCCTAGGAGGAATCATGCTTCAACTCGACCTGTTGCCCGCGATCGTTCAGCTCCTGCCGATGGACATCACCATCGACCCGAACTCCAACGGCCTGCCTGGGATCGGGCAGCTCCGCAAGATTGTCGGCGCATCCATGACCGTCGGTCTGATTCTGGCCGTCTTGGCCCTGATCATTTCGGCCGTCGTGTGGGCGATGGGCGCGAACTCGTCTAACCCGCACCTGGCTGGGCGCGGGAAATTCGGAGTCGTCATCGCGCTCGGTGCCGCGATCGTCACCGGCGCCTCGGTCGCGTTGGTCAACTTCTTCTGGAATGTCGGCCAAGCGGTCTGACTCGAACTCGAATCGAGAAGGAGCAGAACGATGGTCGACGTGTGCGACGTCCCCGTGATCTCCACGGTGTGCGACAAGGCTGGCGACGCCGCGGCCAGCTTGGTCACCGCCCCTTTCAACTGGCTCGCCGAGGGTATGGGCAACGCCGCGGAGTGGATGTTCAAGTCCGTGTGGAACGTCTTCGACTCCACCACGTCGGTCGACATCACCAGCGACGAGTACATGAAGGTCTACAACATCCTGTTCGGCGTCGCGGTCTTCGTGATGCTCGGCTTCTTCCTCCTCCAAGTCATCGGCGGCATGATCCGGCGAGAACCCGCAGCCCTGACCCGCGCACTCACCGGCCTTGCCAAATCAATCCTCGGGTCCTTCGTCGCGATCACCCTCCTCGCCCTCGCACTGGAAATCACCGACCAGCTCACCATCGGGATCGTCAACGCGGCCGGCACCAACATGAACGAGATGGGCGACCGCGTTGCCCTGCTCGCCGTCGGAATCGGCGGACTCAGCCTCAAAGCCCCCGGCGCGGCCGCAATCCTGACGATCTTCCTCGCCGGACTCGCCATCGGCGCCGCGGTCATCGTGTGGATCAGCCTCCTGGTCCGCAAGGCCCTGCTGCTCGTCGCGATCGTGTTCGCACCCATCGCCCTCGCCGGAGCTTCTTGGGACCAGACCCGCGGCTGGATCGGCAAGTGGGCGACCTTCGTGATCGCACTGATCTTGTCCAAGCTCGTGCTCGTGGTGATCTTTCTGCTCGCCACCGCCCAGGTCTCGGCTCCGATCGACGCCGACCTGCAGTCGGTCAGCGAACCGATCGCCGGCGTCGTGCTGATGCTGATGGCCGGGTTCGCGCCGTACATGACCTACAAGGCGATCAGCTTCATGGGCTTCGACATGTACCACGCGATGTCGGCTGAGCAGGAGACCAAGTCGTCGATGAACCGTCCCCTTCCGATCCGGACCGGCGGAGGATCGGGTGGCGTGGTCCCGAAGATCCTCGGTGGCGACGACGGAGGGTCTGGCAGTGGAGGGCGCGGCCCCGCGCCCGCTGCCGCCCCCAGCGGAGGCGGCGGAACCAGCGGCGCGGGCGGTGCTTCGTCGGGTGGGGCTGCGGCTGGCGGCGTCGGGGCCCCCGGTGCCGTGGCAGCCAAGGAGGCGGCAACCACCGGTCCGAAGATGGGCAACTACGTGGCCGCGCAGTCTTCTGGCCAGGCCGAGCAAGCAAGCGCACCCACCGGCGCCGCCGGGACAGTTCCGGCCCACACCGCCGATCCGACCCCTGCCATGACGGGCCGCCGCTCGGATGACTCGGGAGGCGGACGACGAGCGCCACGAACACCACCCGGTCGGGCGACTACGAGCTGCAGCCGGTGAAGTTCTCCCGACTGGCACGCCGCGGGGTCCTGTTCGGCCTGACCGCCTCCCAACTGGTGGTGGTCGGCATCGGAGTCGTGACGCTCGTGTTCTCCCTCTACGTCGGCGGTGGCACGAGCTTGGTCGTTGCCCTCCCGGTCATCGTCTGCTGCAGTGCCCTGGCCTGGGTCAGCGTCGGGGGCCGCAAACTCATCCAATGGCTGCCCATCGTCGGTGTCTGGCTGTGGCGCTCCACCGGAGGCCAACTGATCTACCGGCGTCGCGTCGTCGCCCCACGACCGGTCGGAACCCTCGCGCTTCCCGGGGATGCGGCCCGGTTGCGTCAGTGGCTCGACCCCGACACCGGCGCAGTCATGGTCCACGACCCGCACCGCTCGACGCTGACCGCCATCGTGGCGGTCTCCCATCCAGCGTTCATCCTGCTCGACCCGCTCGAACAAGAACGCCGCGTCACCGGCTGGGGCCGAGTCCTGGCCACCGCATGCCGATCGGGACGGCTCGCCTGCCTGCAGATCATGGAACGCACCCTGCCCGACTCCGGCAAAGGGCTGGCCGAATGGTGGCACCAGCACGGCTCCGGTGACGACAGCTTCACCGCCACAACGTACGGCGAACTCATCGACCGCGCCGGACCAGCCGGTGAACGCCACGCCTCGACCATCTCGTTGTCGCTGAACCTCAAGACCGCCAACCGAGCCATCCGCGCAGCCGGTGGAGGCAACCGCGGAGCCGCCGCCGTCCTACGCCACGAGATGTCGACCATCATCGCCGCGCTGCGCTCAGCCGACCTCGCCCCTTCTGACTGGCTCGACCCCGGCGAACTCGCCGTCATCCTGCGCGGTGCCTACGACCCCGATGTCGGCGCGGCGCTGGAGCGTCACGGAGATGTCGGCCGCGACCTCGCCACTGCTGGCCCAGTCGCCGTCACCGAGAGCTGGTCAATGCTGCGCTCGGACTCCGCACACCACTGCGTGCTGTGGATCAGCGAATGGCCACGATCCCTGGTCTTCCCCGGGTTCCTTGCACCCGTCCTGTTGTCCTCGGGCATCCGACGCACCTTCACGCTGCTCTACACGCCGCTGCGCACCGATCAAGCCGCCCGCGACATCCGCAAGAAGAAGACCGAGTACGTCTCCGACGCCGCCCAACGTCAACGCATCGGCCAGATCGAAGACGCCCAGCACAGCGCCGAATACCAGGACGTCCTCCAGCAGGAGGCTGACCTGACCGCCGGCCACGGCATCCTCCGCGTCACCGGCCTCATCGCCGTCAGCGCCAGCGACCCCGACGAACTCGAACGCGCCGTCGCTGACATCGAACAAGCCGCCATCCAAGCCTCGTGTGAGACCCGGCGTCTGTGGGGTCAGCAGGCCCAGGCGTTCACCGCCGCTGCACTGCCGCTGTGCCGCACAGTGTGACTCGTAGGCGCTTCAAAACGAGCGGTTCGACCTGCGAGATGGCGAAACGGAAGCTCATGCTTCCAACTCTCGTTCCTCGTCGAGGATCTCCGCTACATCCAGCACATCCGATTCCGACTCCGAATCCTCGTCGACCGCAGGACCTTCTCGAACCCAATCCTGCGGGTCAAGATCATATTTCTCGGAGAGGAATCGGACTCGGTACACATCCTCCGCCCTCTGATAGACGTGCCTCGTCATATTCGCGCTGAGCGCAGCGTTGATACCCACGCCGACGAACGGCACGGTCTGCGCAAGCTTTCGCTGAGTCAACTTGATACCCAGCACCTGATACACGCGCCCGATGACTCTGACAATGACCTGTTCATTGAGCTGCTTCCAGGTTGCCTGCCGCATCATCTGCTGCGTAAGTCGCGACAAGGCAGCGAGCGCCGTGTGCTTGGCTTCCAGCGTCCCCGCTATCCCCAAGGACAACACACCCATTGCGAAGAGCTCTTCGTCAGGAAGCCGGACGTCGTACCCGTATCTGACTGCGACTGATCCAACACTTCGACCCATCATCGCCAGCGACGCAACTGTGTCTGCAGCTACTGCTGCAACCACGGCGCCCGACGCAACGCCTCCGCTTACGGTCGTAGAAACCACGGTGCCAGTACGGCGAGGGATGTCGCGGTGCCCTGAACGGCGGACGTCGATACGTACAACCCTTTGCGACGCCTGAAGCGATCAAGGTCGCGAACGTCCAACTGCTTCAGATCGTCCAGACCAAGGAGTCCATCGTGCTTCTTCTGGTACCCACGGAGCGCCCCCTCGGCGCTCGCTGACCGAAGGGCGGGATTGAAGGTGAGCTCGAGAGTCCCATTCATGGTCTTCTCGACGATTCCCTTGACTGCGGCCGTCGGCAAGTGCGCATCAGCGAAATCGGAGGCCCGCTCCGTCGTGGTACTGGCGATCTCACGCACCTTCCTGGGCACGACTGCCTTGTGCGGCGGCTCGTGCAAGCGCGTCAGGCTCTTCTCCCACGCCCCACGCTCGTATGCGCTCATTCGATCCGCGCTTTGCTGCTCCGCCACCGACCCACCGTCCTCCGTTTGCTCTCCGCCTCCGGAGTCTATGACTGCCGTCCGACTGATTCCCTGGGCAAGAGCGCCTCACAGCCACTGGCTCATCAGCCGCGTGGCGAGCCCGTCGGCTCACCTGACTGGTGACGTTCGCCCTCCAGGAGGAATCAATGCCGACCTTCGACAACCCCGCTGCTGATGCTTCCGAGGCCGAGCAAGCCCTGCGTGGCCTCGCCCACGCCACCCGGCGGATCGACGATCCGACCCAGATCTACGGGGTGCTCGGATCGCTGTCCCGAGTGACCGCGTCGCTGAGTCAGGCGCTGCACCAGTTGGGGTCGTATCACGACAACCACGGGGCACGCGCTGAGGCGACGATCGTCGATCCGAAGCAGACGGGCGCTGCGTACCGAGTGTCTTGGGACCTGCACCGTGCCGGCGAGATGCTGGCCAGCATCCAGAAGTCGATCGACAGCGCACACCAGTCAGAAGCCACGATCGTCTACCCAGACCCGGTCTCCACATCCCGCCCTGCCGGTCGAAGTCACGACGGGTTGTCGCTGTGAACGACCACGACGCCTCCCGGCTGCACAGCGCCGTACTCGTATCACCGAAACGCGAACGACGGCGTGACCGCAAGGCCCGAAAACTCGCAGCACGGGACCTCCTCGCCCGCGACCGCGCCGAACAGAAGACCGTAGCCCGAGCCAAAGCCGACGCACTCACCGCCGAACGCAAGGCCACCGTGCTGCTGCCCAAGGCCGGCGAGCGCGGTACCGCGGCCTTGCGAACACCGGGCCGGCTACGACTCCCCCGCCACCAAGACACCTCCGCCACCCTGGCTGGTGCCTATCCGTTCCTCGCCGAAGGTGGGCTCGGTAGCGACGGCGTGTTCGTCGGCCAGGACCTCTACTCCGGCAGTTCCTTCGTCTACGACCCCTGGGTCCTCTATGCCCGCGGCCTGATCACTGCCCCGAACGTCGTACTCGCCGGGATCGTCGGCTCCGGGAAATCCTCTCTGGCCAAGAGCCTGTACACCCGCTCCATCCCGTTCGGGCGCCGCGTCTACATCCCCGGCGACCCGAAAGGTGAGCACACGGGAGTGGCTGAGGCGGTCGGCGGCAAGGCGATCGCTCTCGGCCACGGCATGTCTGCCCGGCTCAACCCTCTCGACGAGGGCCACCGCCCCAGCGGTCTCGACGACGTGCAGTGGGCGGCCCAGGTCAGCGCACGCCGTCGCGACCTGCTCGGCGCCTTGGCCGAGACCGTGCTCGACCGCCGACTCTCCCCGCTGGAACACACCGCTATCGACATCGCCCTGGCTGAGGTCGTCCGCACCGCCGAGGTACCGGTGCTTCCACTGGTGGTCGACCGGCTCCTAGAACCCGACCCGTCCGTCGATCCCACCGGTCGCCTGACCGAGGACGGCCGGCTGCCCGGCCACGCGCTGCGCCGCCTCGTCGCGGGTGACCTCGCCGGACTCTTCGACGGCCCCTCGACTGTCCGGTTCGATCCCACGCTGCCGATGATCTCCCTCGACCTGTCACGGGTCACCGAGAACGCCACCCTGGTCTCGGTGCTGATGACGTGCGCGTCGGCTTGGATGGAATCCGCGCTCCTCGACCCCAACGGCGGACAACGCTGGGTCGTGTACGACGAAGCGTGGCGACTGATGTCCCACCCAGCTCTGCTGCGGCGCATGGACGCCCACTGGCGCCTCGCCCGGCACTACGGAATCGCCAACATGCTGATCTTCCACAAACTCTCCGACCTCGACAACGTCGGCGACTCCGGCTCAGCCATGCGCGCACTCGCGGCATCGCTGCTGGCGAACGCAGAGACCCGCGTCGTCTACCGCCAAGAGTCCGACCAGCTCGGGAGCACCGCCACTGCCCTCGGGCTGACCGGCACCGAACAATCTCTGCTGCCGACGTTGGGAACCGGACAGGGCCTTTGGCGGATCAAGCACCGCTCGTTCGTTGTGCAACATCAGCTTCATCCCGCCGAGCTGGAGTTGTTCGACACCACGGGCCGCATGACAGCAGATTAGAACTTCGGGGTGAGATTGTTGGCAACTGGCACCGAGGTTGACCTTCGAGTGGGTTGAGGCCCGACGATGTTCAGGTGGCAAACACGGAGATGATGTCGATCGGCGCATTCGCCAAGCTCGCCGGACTGACTGCGAGCGCGTTGCGGTTCTATGACGACGCCTGCTTGCTTCGTCCCGATTGGGTGGACCCGGTGAGCGGGTATCGGTTCTACCGCGAGTCGCAACTGGTGCTTGCCTTGCAGTTACGTCAGTTGCGAGAGATCGGGATGTCTCTGCCGACGATCGGCGAGTTCTTCACCGCCACCGGCGAGGACGCCGCCCTGCTCATCGACGAGCAGGTGGCCAGGGTCGCTGCGGAGTCCGCCGGGATTCAGCAAACCGCAGCATCACTCAAGGCATCTCTCGGCGAGGGCGCACGCCTCACCCTGTGCGCTCTGCCGGGTCCAGTCCTCGCGGCAGCAGTCGACCAAGTCCTGTCCACCACAACTCAGGACCCCGAGGTCCCGGCCTTGGGAGGCGTACGTCTGGAAGCAGCTCCCGACGCAATCTCGCTAACTGCCACCGATCGCTACCGCCTCGCCACGCGGACGCTGGTCCCCAGCCGCCCTTACGCCGCTTCTTGGGCGGGAACGCTGGCCGGAGAGGACCTCCAGGCCGCCGCATCGCGGCTCCGGCGGAGCCCCACCGTGACGCTGGAAGCGGGCGAGCTGACGCTGGACCTCCGCATGGCCGACGATGCCGTGGCCCACTGTCGCGTGCTCAGCGAGGTCTTTCCCGACTACAGGCTCATGATGGCGTCACTCCCCGCGGTGACGCATCGAGTCACGGTCGAGACGCGGCAGATCCTCAAGGCGCTAGAACGAGCGCCCGCGACCGTCGAGCTGCGCGTCGCTGCCGGCAAGCCGAGTCTCCTGCTGCCCGACGCCGTGGTGGATCTGTGCGGCACCGCCACCGGGCCTGATCTAACGCTCTGGTTCGAGTTGACCACGTTGTATCCCGCGCTGAGCCACGCGCTAGGCACCGACTTGATGCTCGATCTTCGTGGACCTGACCAGCCAGCGACTGTCCGATCAGCCGACAACGGGGACCTGACCACGCTCGTAATGCCCTGCCGACCCCACCGGTCCTGACGAACGACCCCGCACTGAGCGATTGCTCGATGGCCCCTCCCATCCAAGACGACAAGGACTGACCCATCTCATGACTGAAGCCACCGCCACTCCCGATCCGATGATGGAGGCAATCGGCAACGCCGTGATCCTCGGACGCGCGGGCAACCCCGAAGCAGCTCGGCGAAACCTGCTCGCGATCTGGGAGCAGATCGGGAGTGCAGGCGACCCGTTCCACCGCTGTACGCTCGCTCACTACCTAGCCGATCTCCATGAGGAACCCGCCGAGGCTCTTGTCTGGGACGTCCGCGCTCTCGATGCCGCCGACGCCCTCACTGATGAACGGGTCGAACAACACCATGTCAACCTTCAAGTGGCCGGGTTCTACCCGAGTCTCCACCTCAACATCGCCGACAACCTCCGCCGCTTGGGAGCGTTCAAAGCCGCTCGCGAGCACATTGAACAGGCAAGGCTCCACAGCTCGGCCCTTTCCGATGACGCCTACGGCAACACCATCCGGACGGCCATTAGCGAGGTTCGCCGGGCCATCGTTAACCGCGACACAGCCCGCCGAACATCCGCGCCGGGTGCAACCCCGTGATCGACAAGAATCTGCCGCTGCCCGTCGAGCGCTTCTGACGGCGATAGCTCTCGTGTCGGAACCTCACGAAACGTCATGCTCGCAACGCCCTGTCGAGCTGGGCCACCAATTGCGCGATCTGATTCTTGCCGCCAACGGCCCCGGGGTAACGGCCGAGTACGTCGATAACAACCGGGGTGGCGCGTTGTCGTGCCTCGTTGATCGCCTGGTCACCGACTGCTAGATCGCCTCCAGACCGAAGTTCCGCGAGGAGCGCAGCGATCGCCGCGGCTCGGAGGATGTGCCCTACCTGGGTGGCTCTCGCAATCGGATGCAGGTGAGCCGCACCCGCAGCGTCACCGACGCAGCTGGCAGCCAGCCGGGCCTCATCTGTCGACGCTTCGCTCGCCGCCCGGTGCGCATCTAGCGCGGTGACCCGCTGGAGGCGGATTCGAGCCCCGCCATCCGCGACACCCAAGCCGCCTATATCGCCGAGCGTGGCCGTGCGCCGTCGGGATCGGCGCTCTCGAACAACGCCAAAACTCCTTGGGCCAACTCGGCCGCATCCCGCGCCACCGCTCGCAACTCCTCCATGCTCAACACGAAGTCGCCCGACGCAGCCACCATCCATCGATCGGCCCACGACCAGACGGCCGCTCCGATCGTGCAGTCCGTGTGTCCTGGATCAGGGCACTAACTCGACCTCGACTCCCACCTGCGACAGCAACGACGCACCTGATGGACGAAACGTCGTCCAGGAGGTGAGGTCGGGATGCGGCACCAGACACCCGAAGCGCAGCAGGCCCGCGAGGCCAAGCTCGACGCGCTGCACACCAAACTGACCGAGTCAGTCAGCACGCTGGTCAGCGGCGATGACTGGCGCCGCGCACTCGAGTTCTCCGCGAGGTTCCGCAGCCGATCAACTGGCAGGAGGGGCGTATTCGAAGTCCGTGAATGGTCAGCGCTTTGACCGGTCGCGGCACGTAGCGGCGCCCGGCGGGACGTCCGCTCCATTCCTCCATCCACCGCGACGAATGACCGTTCAGCCGCGGCTGTACTATTCAGTGCATGCTGACCAATGCCTCTCGTTTGGACGTGCTGAATCGTTTGGGTCGAGCTATGGCTGATCCGACTCGTTCACGACTTGTCATGATCTTGTTGGAGCGGCCTGCGTACCCGGCTGAACTTGCTCGCGAGCTGGGTCTGACGCGATCGAATGTGTCTAACCACTTGGCGTGTCTACGCGACTGCGGGATCGTCGCGCCCGAACCTGAAGGCCGGCAGACGCTTTATGCCATCGCTGACCCACACCTGACTCGGGCGCTCAATGCGCTGCTCGAGGTCGCTTTGGCGGTCGATGAACACGCTCCCTGCATCGATTCGGCCTGCACCGTGGCTGAGTGCAGCAGCGGAGTGCCGGCATGATCTTGACCTCTGCGTTGCAGGCGATCGGCCTGTTCATCGCCACCAACATCGACGACGTCATTGTGCTTTCGCTGTTTTTCGCGCGGGGGGCTGGAAAACGCGGGACGACGACGCGGATCTTGGCTGGCCAGTACGTCGGGTTTGCGGGCATCCTGGCCGCAGCCGTACTCGTGTCGCTGGGTGCTGGGGCCTTTCTGCCCGAGGACGCCATCCCCTACTTTGGTCTGATCCCGCTGCTGCTGGGCCTGTGGGCTGGATGGCAAGCCTGGCGTGCTGACGGCGATGATGATGAAGGCAAGGTCGGCGGCAAGGCGGTGGCCGTTTGGACGGTTGCTGCGGTTACCTTCGCGAACGGCGGCGACAACATCGGGGTCTACGTTCCGGTCTTCCTCAGCGTCGGTACCGCTGCCACCGTGGCCTATTGCGTAGTCTTCTTGCTGCTGGTCGGAGCACTGGTCATGCTGGCCAAGTTCGTCGCCACCCGTCCCGGCATCGACGAGATCCTCGAACGCTGGGAACACGTACTCTTCCCACTCGTCCTGATCGGGCTCGGCCTCGTCATCCTCTATACCGGGGGAGCTTTTGGTCTCTGATCGAGCGACGCGACGCGCCCGTCGGTGGTGAGCTGGACCGAGCGAGGACGCTCGAGCACACCTGAGCGTTATGAACACGTTGTCGCACGTCGTTCGATCAGCCTTGGCGGTCGGCGGCGTAGGTCGCCCATTGGCCTTTCGCGGTGGTGGTGTGGCGGTTGATGGACCCGATTGTGAGACCGAGAACGCCAGCGAGCATGGCTGGCGGGATCTCTCGGACGAGTTGCTCGGCCGCTGCAATGCGGTGGCGGCGGGGCTGGATGCCGATGGCACGCATTCGAACAGCAAGCGCGTTGACCGAGAGTGGCTTGTCAGCATGGCCTCCGGTGAACAGCCAGCGAGTGGGCAGCTGCTCGACGGTACTGGCGCGTCTTCGGTGGGGCAGTTGCTGAATGGTCGCGGCGAACGGTTCGGGCAGTTCGAGGGCGTCATCGCCGAGTTTGAGACGCGTGCCGGCTGGGGTAACAATCACGTCCTCGGTCGTCAGCGTGACGATGCGCGCGAGTGGTTGGGCGTAGAGCACGATCAGTGCGCCGGCGATGCGATCGACGGGGTCGAGTTCATCGTCGCGGACCAGACGTTGGGCGATCTGCCAGCGCTCGTCGGCTTCGGCCGGTGCTTCGGGAGTTCCCTTGTAGGCCGGAGGCAGGCTGATGCTTCGAGGCAGATGCCCGCGGCGGCGAGCCCAGGTCAGGAACGGTCCGACCGACCAGCGAGCGGCGCCGGGGCCTGCGAACCACATGTCGATGTCGTGCTGAGTGCAGTCGGGCAAGACGCGGCCATCATCCTCAAGGCCAGCGAGGAAATTGGCGGTTTGTCCGATCTTGCGGCGCGAGTTGATCACCGCTGTAGCGAGTCGTCTGTCGTCATTCAGCGCTCGCAAGCGCGGCAATACGGCCCAAGTTGCCCACCTGCTGGCCAGTCTGCGGTGCTCAGGCGCGAGTGGGGCGAGCAGGTCGGGGATCGCGTTCTCCAAGTGCCGCAGCGCACGCCCCGGGTCGGGCCCGAGGATGTCCGCGGCGATCAACAAGGAGCGCAGGTGCTCGATGGCCTTGCGTTGGGGCAGGTCGTCGAGGCTCTCGTGAGTCAGCGGTATGCGTCCGGTGTCGAGGTCGCGCAGCAGTTCTTCGGACCGGTTCAGCCACCGCCTCGCCGTCAATGGTTCGGCACGCACGATGACGTCCCGCAACAGATGCAACGGCCCGAATCGATCGGCAGGCAAGATGTGGTCGAGGCGGCGTCGCAGCGCACAACGATCACAGACCCGGACACCATTGATGCTGACCAGCGCGGTCCCGGTGGCTTCACAATCCGGGCAGCGGCTACGGGCCTTGTCACGACACCAACGGCAACGACGGTGAGCATCGAGCAGCCGATCGGTTTTGCCGCATTCACGGCAGTGGCCGCGTTCACGGCCGACGCCTTTGCTGCAACGCGAGCAGAGTCCGCGCCCCGACATCGGCGGGCGCTCACACAGCTCGCACGAAGGGGGCGTCACTTCTTGGGAGTAATCTCGGCGCGCCGCGGGGTGCGCGCCTTTGACGTCGCTGAGACCTTCGCCGGCTTGGCCCCGTTCGTGCCGGTCGCACGGGTCGCGGCGGTCTCGGCGACGGGCTCGATCAGGTCGTTGGGAGTAACGGCGAGGATGTCACACAACGCCACCAACATGCGTAGGCTCAACCGCTCCGGGGTGCCGGTCACCATCCGGTATATCTGGGCCTCTGATAGCTCGATGCCACGTTCGGTCAGCAGCGGACGCAGCTCAGTGGTGGCGTACATTCCTCGCTCGGCCATCAGCCTTCGCAGATGCCACGCGTATCCCAGTCGTGGTCTTGACGTTCGGGGCATCGTGATCCTCCTGGCGATCTCAGTCGACGTCTGGCTGAAAAGCTCGGTCCAGGGCGCGGCGCAGCGCCTTGTTCTTGTAGTCCGTACCGACGCTGGTGTAGATCGCGGTCGTCGACCCCCACGAGTGACCGAGCTGTTGCTGAACGAACAGGTGGTCGAAGCCATCTTCCAACAAATGCGAGGCATAGGAATGCCGCAGACAATGCGGACCCAGACTCCGGTCCAGGCCGATCGCATCGCGATATTCAGCGAACCGGTGCGAAAGCGCGTCCACGCTGACCCGAGCGCGCCGCTCGGTCGGCCACATAGCGGTGCCCGTGGCCGCGTAGAGCGGCCGGAGCTCCTCGACCCATTCGGCCACGGACTCAGCGGCCCAACCCATCGTGGTCAGCACCGTCCGACGCCGAGGTGGTCCGCCCTTGAGCGCTTTGCCGTAGCGGACCGACAGTGCCCCATAGCGGCCGAACTCGCCGGCAGCGGCGTTGGCCGACCAGTCCACGACCTCCAACATCGACGCCTCCCGGCGGCGCAGCCCCCATGCGTAAATGACCTTGAATACCGTCGCGTCGCGGAACGCCGCCAACCAGCCTTTACGCCCCGAGGCGCCTACTTGACTGACGCGAGCGTCGCAATAGTCGAAGAACGCCTGCAACTCGTCTCGCGACAACGGACGATTGCCCGGTCGACCCTCATACTCACCTCGGTGAACAACGGTGTTCCACTCGTGGAAGACCTGCACCGGATATTCACCAAAGTACCGGTCGCAGACCTCGTGCCACCGGTACCGGGCATCAGCGAGATACCCACAGAACAGCGAGGTCGCCATTTGATAGTTCCGGATCGTCGAATGCGCGATCCCCGTGCCCACCAAGCTCGCGGTCCACTCCTCGACATCAGCCGGTCCCCATCGCCACGGATAGTCGTTCGTGAACTCCACGAACCGTCGCACGATCTGCGACCGACGCTCGATCGTTCGGCCTGCGAGCATTCTGGAGCGCTGCTGCGTCTCCCAACCCGACAGCATCGCTTCCATCACCGTCTCCTCCGGAGCCAGCAACACCACGCCAGCGCCCAGCAGCCGCTCTGCCGAACCCCCAACCGCGGGCCCCGACGGCCACTTCTGCCCGACTTCCCCGAACCGACTCGACGACACCAGAAGACGATATCATTCATCAGATGCAAGACGCGTGCGGCGGTGCCGGTCTGTCTGTGCGTCAGAGCGCCAGGGAACTGCGCTCAAGCGCCGATCGCAGTGGTTCCGCGATGCCAAGGGGCGGGCTGGTTACGAGCCCCTGAATCGTGCATCGGATGCCATTCAGCATCCTTGTTCAACAACACGATGCTGATCTACCTGCAGCACTACGCAGCCTTCCAGTCCGGACGCGTCCCATCGTCGACCCCGACGTACGTCGCCGGGTTCAAGCAGTGGCAGACCTTGGGCCGACAGGTGATGAAGGGACAGTCCGGCTACGGGATCCTCGCTCCCGTCACCGCTCGGTTCGCCTCCCGCACCCCCAACAGTGCCGAGTCATGGCGGCGCCTGGGCCGCGGCGAACGACCCCAACCCGGCGAGACAACCCGCACCAAGCTGGTCGGGCTGCGGCCGGCGTACGTGTGGGACGTGACCCAGACCGACGGTGACCCGGTCCCCGAACCACCGGCACCCACCTTGCTGTCCGGGCAAGCACCATTGGGGCTCTGGGAGGGACTCGCCGCCCAAGTCGAAGCCCACGGGTTCACCCTCAAGCAGGTTCCCGACGCCGACGCGATCGGTGGCGCGAACGGCATCACCGACTTCTCCACCCACGAGGTCTGCGTCCGCAGCGACATGGACGAAGCAGCCCAGGTCAAGACACTCGCCCACGAACTCGGCCACGTCATGCTCCACTCCCCCGAAGCTCGCAGCGGCGACGAAACCGCCACTCGAGACGCGGTGCTGCACCGCGGCATCGCCGAAGTCGAAGCCGAGTCCGTAGCCCTGATGATCGGTGCTGCCCACGGCCTCGACACCAGCGCCTACACAATCCCGTATGTGTCGAGCTGGGCCAGCAGCGTTCCCGGCAGCGAACCGGTCGAGGTCATCCAGTCCACCGCCGAACGGGTCCGCACCACCGCCGTCCGCGTCCTCGACCAACTCGACACCGCACAGGTCGGCAATGGCGATCCCCCGGGGCTCGACCGCACCGCTACCGCTAGCCGAGCTGCGCCCGAGCGCCACCAGCAGCAGGTTGCCGAACCGCAGGTGGTCGGACTATGAGTCTCCTGAACCCGGCCACCGCCTACCGCCGCTCCACGTCGCGGCCACGGATCCCCGTCGTCCTGCCGCTGGTCCGTGTCACTGTTGACGACACCGGATCCTTGAGCGTCACCATCGATGACGAACCGCTCTCCGATGAAACCTCGGCGTTCACGCGCGGCGAACTCCGGCCACTCCTGGACCGCATCGCCAACGAACGCGGATCAGCGCTACGCGTCGAAATCCACGAACCCGACGGCAAGGTCTTCACCGACTTCCACACCCCGTCGCCGACCGCTGCGCCGAAGCCCACGTCGGAGCCGGTCAGCCACAAACGCAGTGCCCGCGACGAAAGGCCGATAGTGAGCGTGCGGGCAGGCGCTCTGACCGGAGGAGGCTTCCAACCCGGCGAGGAAGTCGTGGTCGCGATCGTGGTTCACCGTGCCACCAGCAACTCCGACGGCACGCTCGACCTGCACCTTCCAGTGGCGCTACTCGACCGGACCGCCGGAGACGTCGTGCTCGTCGGCGAACAGTCCGGGGCCACCAGACCGAACCAGGACGATGCCCAGACATCGGGACGTGAGGCCTCGTGAACACCGCTGGACGTCCGGTCGACGACACCCTCGTCAACCTCGCACTCATCGCCATCGGAGTCGCCAGCGCGGTTGCAGCGCTCCTGCGCGGCGCCGCAGCACTCACCGCTTGGGCGAGCCGAACTGAACAGCCCACCGCCGGCTGGGCTGCAGGTTTCCGAGTGCTCGGCGACCCCGCCGACCCAGGCAGCGTTCTCGGAGCCAACATCTCACCCTGGGTCTACTGGCCCGTCCTCTCCGTACTCGTCGCCGCTCTGCTCACGACCGGGTTCGTGGTCTGGCGAAAGGTCGACTCGCTACACCACAAGACCCAGCACGACCCGCGTCGACTGGTAGGTGTCGCGACCCGCACAGACGTCGCCACCGTGGCATCCAAGAAGGCGCTACTCGCACGGAGCAAGACCCTGCGACCCAGCCTCACCAACGCCCGAGCCAGCGACGTCGGCTACCTGCTCGGACGATCCCGCGGCATGGAGGTCTGGGCCTCGGTCGAGGACTCGATCCTGCTCCTCGGACCACCGCGCTCAGGCAAGGGCCTGCACGTCGTCATCAACGCCATCCTCGACGCCCCTGGCGCAGTCGTGACCACCGCAACCCGACCCGACAACATCGCCGCAACCATCACCGCCCGCCAGAAGGTCGGGCCCGTCGCAGTGTTCGACCCGCAACGGCTCGCCGCAGGACTTCCCTCCGGGCTGCGCTGGTCCCCCGTACGGGGATGCGAAGACCCACTAACCGCGATGATCCGCGCCACCGGCCTCGCCTCCGCCACCGGGCTGTCGGCCGGTGGCGTCGAATCCGGCGGCTTCTGGGAAGGCAAGACCCGCACTGCCCTGCAATCTCTGCTCCATGCTGCGGCGCTCGACCACCGCACCCCGGCCGAACTATTCGCCTGGACCCTGTCCCCATCATCGGCCAGCGACGCCGTCGCGATCCTCGCCTCCCACCCAAGCGCGGCGGCCGGCTGGGGCGAATCACTCGAATCGATGATCCACTCAGACGCCCGAACGCGGGACTCCATCTGGATGGGTGTCTCCCTCGCCCTGTCCTGCCTCGCCGATCCCCGCGTCCTCGACGCGGTCACCCCACGCCTCGGCGAGCATTTCGACCCCGTCGAGTTCCTCACCGGCAACGGCACCCTCTACCTACTCGCAACCGGAGCTGGCGCTGGCGCCTCCTGGTCCCTGGTTGTGGCATTCATCGAAGACCTCGTCGAAACCGCCCGCCGTCTCGCAGCCGCATCTGCCGGAGCCCGCCTCGACCCGCCCCTGCTGCTGGCGCTCGATGAGATCGGCAACCTGTCCCCGCTTCCGTCTCTGCCTGTTCTCATGGCCGAAGGTGGTGGCACCGGCATCACCACCATGCCCGTCCTCCAGTCCCTCTCCCAAGCACGCGACAAGTGGGGCGACCACGCAGCCGGAGCCATCTGGGACGCCTCCATCGCCAAGATCATTCTCGGCGGCACCTCCTCCGCCCGCGACCTTCAAGACCTCTCCGCCCTCATCGGCGAACGCGACGAGAAGACCGACACCATCTCCGTCGGCGACTATGGCTCCCGCTCCCTGCAACGCTCCACCCGCCGCGTAGCGGTTCTGCCACCCGAAGCGATCAGGACACTCCCGTTTGGTACTGCGCTGGTCCTCCTGAGAAGCTCGTCACCACTGGTGACCGATCTCCGGCCCTGGACCGATCGCAGTGATGCTTCACAGATGCGAGCGGATCGTGCGGCGACTGAGAGCGCGCTTGGTCAATGAATCGAGCGGGACGACAAGAACAATCCGACGGAGATCCCTCCAAAAGGCGCGAACCTCAATGGCGTTAGAACAGGACCAGTCGAGGCCGGAACTGGCAACCCCAGCGTGCTGGTGATTCCCTGCCGCGGAACGTTCACACAAAGAAGGTTGGCATCGAATCCTCGATGGTCGTAGTCAGGGCATCGACGACTGTCGTGGGCCAGCCGAAGTAGGACGTCGTGTAGGTCAGGGCGTTGTAAAACGCAGCGAGTGCTGCCCTCGCTTCGTTTTCGGCGGAGCCCAGATCGACCCGAAGATGGGCCACAGGGTGACCAGTCGCTGGGTCTGAAGTCCACTCCCGTCGCTGCCGTGCGGGGTAGAGAGTCGGATGAGTCATGTTGGACAGATACCCGTAGATGCCAGTCGCCGTTCGGCCGTCGATCGTTCCGCCGTAGATCTTGGTCAGTTCATACATCCACTCCACGGCAGCCTCCAGGTTGGGTAGGGACTGCCCGATCAACGTCCGAGGTGAGCCACCCAGGCTCGCAGGCGTCGTGCCGGGAAAGCGTTCGAGAATCTCCGCCTTGAGGGCTTTGTAGTACCTGTTGGCTGAGACGTAACTCGGGTGTGCCTTGTCGCGCATCCGGCCGGCATTCTTCTTCGCTTCTTCCGCGCTCACTAGTTCTTCCAGATAGGCGCGGGCAAGGCGGTTCTCGGGCGAGTCGTCAGTGTCTTCGCCCAGGACCCACACCGCATGTGCGCAGTTCTCAATCGTTGAGCGGATGAGCGCTGGTGCTGAGAAGATGACCTCCCCACTCCCGTAGAGGCTCGCGAGTCCCCCGAGATGACCGCTTGCAGTAAGAAGGTAGGTCTGAACGACCTCAGCGACAAGCCGGTGCCCAGTCTCTCCTCGTGGCGTGGAGACTGCGAGGTCAGGTGATGGGAGCTCGGCCGCCGACTGTGCTGCTGGGGACTCCGGGGCAGGGTTCCAGTGAAAGCGGTCTGCCGAATCAAAGAAGGCATTGCGGCTGGCGACGAACAGGTCCGCGATCTCGCCCAGCCGATCGGCGAGGCCTTCGGGAGTGTGTTGCCAGTACGCCATGCAGGTCAGGTTAAGGGGCAGGGCTGGACGAAACAGGCGAGAGCTCCTCATGGTGAGGTCACCGGCTATGACGGTGGCCCGGACATCGCCTCCTACTGGTATGTGGGGGCCTTGTCGACTAGGAACCACTTTTCCTGCTTCGCCACCGCGAGCAGGGCATTCGATCGCGGCGCGCTCGCAGGAGCGGACGGACCGCGAGCAGGCCGACCTCCCGGCGCCGGCCAGCGTGCCGATCGGCGCGGTGATTGCGGGTCATCGGGATCCGGGGCTCCAACCGTGCCATCACGGGCATCGAGCAGCGCGCGCGCATCCTCGGACCTGGGCGTCGTCCGAACCCTCCGCGGCGCGAGGAACCCCCACGTGCCGAGTCGGAGCGCAGCCGACTGAACGACGGATCGGCGGACGGGAGGTAACGCATCCAGCATGGCTTCCCATTCGGTGAAGATGTTGCTGAGTACCTCGCCCGATGCCATCGCCCACAGGGCGAGCGTCCACTCCGCCTTCGAGAGGTCATCGGTGGTCTGGTTGAGTTGCTGTCGCCACCACTCAGTTGACTTCGCGTTGGCGCGACCTTGCGCAAGCATCGTTGCGGGGTGGCTGTTCGTGCCGAAGGCAGTCGGGCCGGATGTAGTGGTGTGGCCGGATCGGTGTGGTGCCGCGCCGCCGATGATCGCGATCTCCGAGGCTAGCCAGCAGCGTCCGGCCTCGTTGAACAGGAGCGTCGCGGCATTGGCCCAGGGGTAGGTGGTGCCCCGTTCGCCCGCCTTGAAGCGGCGTGCTGCAGCTGCTTTCGCGAACGGCGATCCGCTTCTGCGGAGTGCGGCGATGGCATCCGTCCGTCGACGGTTAGCTGTCTCCTCCTGGCCTGCAAAGCCGACGTGAGAGGTTGTCCTAAAGGCAGAGGGGGAGAAAGCCGCGGCGATCTGTGCTGGCTGCGACCGGATCGAGGTGACGCACGGGCACTCGCCGTCGAGAACTGCTTGCAGAAGAGCCTTCTCTAGAGCGCTGCCTTCCGGTGGGGCGACGCCGGTGTTGAGTAGCAGTTCAGCGCCGCCGTGGGTGAGATCGATGCTCGGGAAATCAAGAGTCAGGCCGGCCGCCACCTCGCATGCCGCACCGAGTTCGAGCCAGGAGCGTTCCGTCGCCGTCCCGACAGCCGTGGTGAGCTGCCCGGCCCACCACTTCCCGAAGGGAGTGCGCAGGGACATCAACTCGCGCAGCACACGCACCCGCTGGCGGTTCTCGGGGTCACCCGGCCTCGCCGCGATCGCCGCGGTCAGCCTCGCCCAGGTCGGGTTGCGATCGAACGACGAAGGTAGGTCTGGCAGTGGACGAATCTCCTTGCGCTCCAGAGCGCTGAGAAGGTGGTCGATGCCCGGATCGCTCAGCAGCAGGTCGATGATCGCGGTGGCTTCGCTCGGGCGACTTGTGAAGACTCCGTCAGTGAGCAGCGTCCAGATGGCGACATGGACATGCTTGCTGGGGTTCTCAGCGAGTTCCTCACGGATACCCGCGGTCAGGGCGTAAATCTCCTTACCGTGGGCGTTGCCGCTGTAAAACCGGGCGGTGTTCAGCCAGTACGGGCGACGCAACAGTTCGCGAAACACGATCGCACTATCGAAGTCGCGGTCGCCCTCTCCAGCGAACTTGTATAGGAACCGAGCGGCGAAGTACTCCCGAAGCGAGACCACTTCGAACTCGTAGACCCCTTCTTCCTTACTTGTGAGCGCCCAAAGGCGGTCGGTGGTTGCCTCAAAGAGCTCGTCGACAACAGACTCTGGCTTCTCGTAGGTTCGCTGGAAGTGGCGCATCGCCGCGTCCAGTTCCTGGCTCGTCATCCGACCGCCGAGCCCCCGCTCTTCGCTGCGAGACTGTAGGTACCAGCCGAGGAAGGGGATGATTTCCATCAAGTCGGTGCGATGCTTCTTCACCGACTGGGGATGCTTGTTGGCCTCACGAGCCAGCAACAGACTCATGTACGAGTCATAGAGTTCAGTGCGCTGCGTCGGCGTCGCCATACCCTGCTGGTGCAGCAGTTCGAGCAGGATCGTCAACTGCATCGGATTGCTGGACAACTCCCCGATGTACGGCTCGGCGCTCTTCTGCTTGAACGTCTTCCGGAGGGTTCGGCCATCTGCGGCCCGGATGCCATGCACCAGACACCACTTGTTGAGGTACTCGTTCCGCTGGCCGGTATCGAGAGGGGCCAGCATCAGCACCTCGAACCGGTCGGGCGACGGTTCCGGGAGCTCACCGGCGCTTGGCCGGGTGGTCACCACGATCTTTGGCGGCACGTGATACGACCGAGCTCGGCTCGTAAAGCTGTCGATGGCCCGAACCACCTTGGCCCGGATCGTCGGGCTGCCGACCTCATCGAGACCGTCGAGCACGATGAGGGAGGGCACGCGCTGAAGCAACGTCTGGACGTCCTCCGCAGTAACAGGCAAGCCACCGCTCGCGTGGCTCAACAGGTCCGCCAAGAAGCACTCGATCGTGCTTTGGGCGGCTGATCGGCTCTTGGTCCGTCTCGGGGTGGTCTCTGACGTCTCGAAGACATCGACACCTCTCGTCCAGACCGCGTAGTCGCTGAGATCGAAACGGATGGGGAATCGAGGTGTCTTGACGCGCGGGAGCGCCTCCTTCCGGTCAGTGCCCTGGACGAACGCAGCCCGATGGGCCTGGCACACGTACTGGCTCAACGTCGACTTTCCTTGCCCCGGTGCTCCCCGGATCAAGGTGAACGGTGTCTTGTCGCGCAGAAGGTAGGCGGCCGCGCCGCCGACGAACGGCTCAACCTGGTGATCGTTCTTGCTGGCAAGCGGGCCGCGGATACGCTCAGCGGTCACGTCAACGAACAGATCCGCGACGCGCTCCCTCTCAATGTCGACTTGGCTAAATTTGACGGTGTCGTCTTCATCCCACTGAGTAGCAGCGACCTTATGTAACAGCTCGCGGAGCCCACTGTCCCGATCGGCCTTGAACCGGCGGTCGATGAGGTAGCTGATCAGATCCCAACCGGCCAGCATGTCAGCGTGCGACCACTTGACCGCGTCGTCGGCATTGTCGACGAGCGAGTCAACTGTCTCCCTCCACATGCACTGCATCTCAACGCCATAGGTTTTGCTCAGGGCCTGAAGCTCCCGATCGAGCGCATCGAACGAGCCTCGTTTGCCGCCCGTGCTTGCAACATTGGTGACCAGGACGTACTGCTTCGCCCCTTCGGCGACGAGCGCCTTGATGTTCTTGTCTTCTGTCTTGATGGCGTTCGTTAACCATGAGACGGACTTTTTCTCGCTGCCGCTGACCGACCACTTGACTTGGTAGATCAAGCTTTCGTCATCCGACCTACGTATGCCGTCGCGTCCTCGGTCCGACTGGCGAACAGGTAGTGGTCGGTAGTCAGGAAATTGCGCGATAAGAAGTGCGTTGACCAAGAGCTGGAAGCCCTGGTCGCCCAGGCGCTCATAGAGATACTTGTGGCGACTCTCGGGCACCGAACTCCTCCTTGTCTGGGCGTCGACCGGGGGTCGCGCCGACCAGAACGCGCTGCGACTCCAAGAAGAGCATGCCTGAGAGTGCCGACAGTTCTGTCCAGCAGGCTCGTGTTTCCTTCTGGCCCGGAAGACATCCGAGCGCATCTGCTGGAACCGTTGAGCGCGTTTCTCGCGTGGGGACTGCACGCGCACCTGACTCCTGAGAGCGATCGCCGATCACGGCGTCGCGTGAGGTCAGGAGTCGATGATGACGATCCCCACCCAGGTGAGCCTGCACGGCTTCATCGCCACCGCACCGGAGCTGACGTACGGCAAGAGCGACGTCGCCAGGTTCCGCGCCCGGGTCGGTGTCGAGCAGTGGCGCAAGGAGCCCGACGGTTCGTTCACCAAGCTCCACCCGCAGTTCTGCGAGATGGTGATGTTCAAGGCTGCGGCCGAGCGCGCCTACGCCCGGTTCCGTGCCGGTGACCAGTTCGTGGCGTCGGGCTACGTCCACGAGTACGAGTTCGACCGCGAGGGCGAAACCGTCCAGCGTGAGGAGTTCGTGGCCCGCCGAATCGGACACGACACCGCCCGCACCCGCTACAGCGTCGAACGCCCCGCTGCTGAACGCGCCGCCAGGCCGGAGTCTGGCAGGGACGCCCAGCGCACGGTCGAGCCGTCCTCGACCGCTGTCGGGATCTGATCATGACCGACGAGACTCCCGAACGGACCGGCGCGGAACCGTCGGTCCTCGATGTGGAACGGCATCCGGTCTTCGACACTTGGCAGAACTTCGGAGCGAACGACACTGCCGACAACGGGACCGAGAAGGAGTGGCCGGGATCGTTCGAGTCGGCGTCGCTGGCTGAGCCCCTGGGGCCGATCAACTGGAACACCCTGACCGCTGATGAGGCCGAGACCGAGTGGCTCGACCTCAACGCGTGGGTGCATTGGCTGCGCGGCACCTACGGCCTCGCGCCGAACGAGGTCCCGCCGATGTGGCACCGCCACGACGAACTCGTCTGGGAACTGTCCGCCCTGCACCTGCACTGGCTGAACTCCTACAGCTCCGACGCCTCCCCCTCGTCACCGCTGGCATGGCATCGCGACTTCGCCGAAACCCGGCACCGGCTGCGGGACTGGGTCGCCGCCTGCGGCACCCGACTGGACCGCGACCGACCCACCCGCCAGACCACCTGGCCCGGCGAACCCGCCGCACTTCCCACTGCCGAAGCCTCGGTCACCGACCGGGACGCCGACTTCGTGCAGTTCGTGATGGAAGACGTCACCGCACGCCGCCAGATCGAAGCCGACCTCGAACGCCACGCCTCCTGACCCTGATCACTCGGTCTGTGGACAACCAGCCGCTGTCCACAGCCCAGCGAAGCAGCCCGTCCCGGAGTCAGTCCTCGGGCCGACGGTGGCGTTGCGCGCACCTGATCTTCAACGAAGGGACACCCTCATGCTTCTCGCTCACGCGGTCACTCTGGCCGAGGCCCGCTCCTACATCGCAGCCCTGGCCGATGAGGCAGCCACGTTCGACGGCTCGGTCGAGTACGAACACGCACTTCTCTACCTCGACCTGATCCACGGCGACGACGTCCCCGCCCTCGACACCCACGGGCTCACCGACGACCGAGCCATCCTGCACGCCGTCGCCGTCAGCGCCGTCAAAGAACTCGCCGACCACGGCGTCGACAAACTCCAGGTCGAACTGCTCCTCGACATGCTCGACGTCGCCCGCGACCGCGACAACCCGAACCCCGAGGCCAGTGGGTTCTGATGTACGGCGACAACACGGCGGCACTGCGCGGTGAACTCGCCACGCTCCTGCAGCTCACCCGTAACAAGCAAGGTCTCGACACGCTCACACCCGAAGATGTCGTCCTGATCGCGTCCTTTCGAACCAGCCTCACCCTGTGGTGCCAGCAAGCCGTCCGAGCGTCGAACCCTGATGGTGACTTCGGCGGAGCGACCCCTCGCAGCCGTGGCCCGGCCGAGGAACTCCGGCACCGACTCGACCAGGCCCGCACCGCATACACCGCTCCCCTCCCGGGCCTGGATCAGCTCACCACGCCACACCCCAATCACGTCGTGGACCTGTGGCGGCGGGCGGCGAAAGCAGCCGCTCTCGGCGAGCACGACTTCCCTGCCGGGCTGGACTACGGCAACCTCACCGAGCACCAGGCCATGACCGTTCTGAAGGACGCCTCCGAGGTCGCCCGCGCACTCACCGGACTCGACCGCCACTACACCGCTGCAGTCCCTGGCTGGGAACCGATCACCGAGGCAGACGGTCTGGGCCGGGCAGCCGTAGTATGCGCCGCCCACGCCGGCTACGACAAACCCGACTACAGCGTCGACCAGCGCGGCTGGCGTCCCCCGGTCCAACTTGTCGACGGACCCGCACTCCCCGGACTCGATGGTGTGCTGCAGGCGCAGAACAACCTGCTCGTCCATCTGCGCCACCAACCCGACGCCTACAGCCTTCGACTCATCTTCGACTCCCAACGAATCGTCAGCCGGGGTGCCGTGGAGCTCTGCTACCAGAGCCCGAACCGCGAGCAGATCGCAGCGAAGTGGGACCACCGACACGAGACCTATCGCCAACTCATCGATCAGTCCCGGAACCTCCGCGGGCTGGTCGGCAACGGCTTCGCAGCAGCCGACGGCGCTCTCGCCGCTGCCCGCATGAACAACCTCTCTCCGGCCGACACCGTCAGCGGCAACCAACTCCGCCAGCTTGATGCGTTGTTCACGCACATCGACCGACGCATCGCTGCGATCACCCGTGCTGGCGCGAACGACCGCAGCTACCTCCTGCGCGTCACCATCCCGCGCATCGACAAGTCCGCCCCGGGCGCGGTCAAGGAACAGCGTGCACGACACGTACCCCTCGACGTCCCCACCAAGGCGCGCCTCCTGGTGACCGTCGACCGGCGACTTCGCGCACCGGAGCCACGCAGGCCTGTATTTCCCACTTCAGCCACAGAACGGGCGGCGTTCGTGCGCTCGGTCAATGGACCCACGCAGGAAGGATCGATCCACCATGAGCGAAGCCTCTGACCACAGCCACGAAGGCATGCACCTCCCCGTCAGCGACAGGTTGATGACCGTCGAGGAGGTCGCAGACTTCCTCGGCGTCCCCGTCGCAACGCTCTATCAGTGGCGCCACAAGGGCACCGGCCCCGTTGCCTTCCGAGTAGGCCGGTTCCTGCGATACGACCCCGGCGACGTCCGGGTCTGGCTTGAAGCCCATGCAGGAGTGAGTCATGGCGTGGGTTGAGCGGCGAGCGCGGACGGGAGCCAAGGGCAAGCGGGTCGTCAATTACCGGGTGCGCTGGCGTGATCCCGATGGTCGAGCACGCGCGAAGACGTTCCCCCGCAAGGTCGATGCCGATCGGTTTGCGGCCGAGATCTCGGCGGACATCGTCCGTGGCCATTACTACGATCCCGACGCCGGCAAGATCAGCTTCAAGGAGTACGCCGTCGGGTGGCTCGCTGCGCAGACGTTCGACGAAGGAACCCACGAGGCCGTCGAACTTCGGCTGCGCTTGCATGCCTATCCGACGCTGGGCCCGAAGTTGCTGGCTGAGGTCAAGCCGTCCACGATCCAGAACTGGCTTCGCGGTCTGTCCGAGCTTGCGCCGACGTATCGCAAGGTGCTCTACGCCAATGTGTCCACGGTGTTCACCGCGGCGGTCGACGACAACCTGATTCAGAAGAACCCGTGCAAGGCTCCATCGGTCCGACGCCCCAAGACCGAACCGCGCAAGATGGTGCCCTGGACGGTCGAGCAGGTCGACGACGTGCGCGAAGCGCTCACCGAGAAGTATCGGCTGGTGGCGCATCTCGGAGCAGGACTCGGACTGCGGCAAGGAGAGATCTTCGGCCTCTCCCCTGACGACATCGACATCGAGAACGCCGAGGTGCGTGTGGTCCGCCAGGTCAAGATCCGCTCCGGCAACAAGCTCCTCTTCGGACTCCCCAAGGGGCGCAAGACCCGCACTGTCCCGCTCCCCGACTCTGTTCTCGAAGCCATCAACGTGCACATGACCAAGTTCCCTCCGCGGGACGTCACCATGGCGTGGGACCGGCTCGACGGCGCCGAGCGTACAGTCTCCCTGCTGCTCACCACCCGCGAACGCGGCGCACTGAATCGCAACTACTTCAACACCCGGATTTGGCGACCCGCGCTGGAGAAGGCGGGCATCGAGTCAAAGCGTGAGAACGGATGCCATGCACTGCGGCACTTCTACGCGAGCACGCTCCTCGACGGCGGGGAATCGATCAAGGCGCTCAGCGAGCACTTGGGCCACAGCGACCCGGGCTTCACCCTGCGCACTTACACCCACCTGCTGCCGACCTCGAACGAGCGGACCCGCAAGACGATCGACGCAGTCTTCGGGCACGACAGCGACGACACTGCGGCAGAGAGCGAAGCGAACGATGACTAGATCGTCCGTCGGCTCCGGGTTGCCACTACAGCATTTGTTCCCCGAAGTGGGTACAATCGATGTCGTGAGTGATTCGACGGTGTCCCGGCTCGGTATCCTGGCCGAACGTCGCTGGGGCATGTTCACCACCGCCCAGGCCGAGGCGGTCGGGGTGTCACGCAAGCAGCTGGTGCGAATGACCGCGAGCGGGGTGCTCGAACGCCTGGCCCAGGGCGTCTACCGGATGGCCGGCACTCCCCCGCAGGATCACGAGAGCGTCTACGCGACTTGGCTGGCGCTGGGCGGCGCGACCTCCCAGCCGACCGAGACCGGCGCACCCGCCCTGGCCGCGGCCGGGGTCACGGCCGCCGTGGTGCACGAGATCGGAGACTTCTTCCTCGACGGCATCGACTTCATCGTCGGCTCCCGCAAGACCACGCGCCTGTCCGACGTACGCCTGCGCATCCGCCCGCTCACTCCCGCCGACACCATCTCCGTCAACGGGCTGCCCACGCTCACGGTCGAACGCACCATCACCGACCTGCTCGACCTCGGCACAGACACCTCTCTGGTCGACGACGCCCTGCGCGAGGCCACCCGGTTCGGCAAGATCACCGATCCGCGGCAGCTGCGGGCCGACCTGGCTGCAGCCCCGGCCCGCCTCCGGGACGATGCAGGCGTCCTGCTCGACTCGCTGAACGAAATCCTGGCTCCCAACGCAGAGGCGGCTCTCCATGGGTGACGCTCAGGGGTATGGCGACTGGCGCGCCGTGGAGCTGGCGATCAAGGACGCCGCGAAGAAGGCCGCGCGCGAAGCCGGTGCCGGCGTCAGCGCGGCCACCGTGGACGCGCAGATCCGCCAAGCCCGCTACGACCGGTTCCTGTCCCGCGTTTTCGCCGAGGGCGAGGCCACCGAGTGGATGCTCAAGGGCGGCCTGAGCATGCTGGCCCGGGTCCCGCGCTCGCGGACCACCAAGGACGTTGATCTCGCAGCACGCGGAGCGGCTGACCTCGACGAGGCCGAACGGCAGCTGTCCGCGCTGGTTGCCGTCGAGCTGAGCGATCACCTGACGTTCCGTCTGACGCGGTCGCTGCCGACCGGCGCAGGTGAGAACCAACCCGGTCTGGCCACGCGCCGTTTCATCTATGCCTGCCTCGACGTCGACACCGGCGCGCAGATCGACACGGTCACCGTGGACGTCGTCGTGGGTCCGGCGCCCATCGGCACACCCGAGTACGTCGAACCGGCCAACCGTATGCACCTCAAGCGTCAGCTCGTCACCCACCCCTACCGGCTGTTCCCGGTCGTGGATCAGATCGCTGACAAGGTCTGCGCGACCATGAGAACCGACTATCCGGGCGGGCGACGCAGCAGCCGGGTCAAGGACCTGGTCGACCTCGTCGTGCTCGCTCAGACCCAGTCGGTAGACCTGGGCGAACTGCGGGTCGCGATCGCTACCAAGCAGGCGCTCAGCGGCATGGCCCCGTTCGCCGCGTTCACCATCCCCGACACCTGGCACCGCACCTACCCGAACACCGCGAAGGGCGTTCCGTCTGCCCAGACCTACACGGCCACGGCGGCTGCAGACCTGGCCGCCCGGTTCGTCGATCCCGCCCTCGCCACCGCGGGTGATTCCGCGATCTGGGACCCCGAGCAGCTCGCTTGGAGCGCGACGGCGAGCGTACCCAAAGCGTACCCAGCGCCCTGACCGACAGCGTTTGCGCAGGTCAGGCCGGGTCAGTCGGTCACTACTACGACATCTAGAGGACACACCCCCGCTGACCTGCGACGGAGCCATCAGGCACCCCCCGCAGTCCGCAGATAGTCCGCACGAGCCGTCATCGCGCTGTCGATGGCGGCTCGTGTGCTGTCGTCAGAGTCCGGCCACAGGTGCCCGTAGGTGTCGAGCGTCGTCTTGGCGCTCGCGTGCCTGAGCCTTGCCTGCACGACCTTGACGTCGGCGCCGCTGGCGATCAGGAACGACGCGAACCAGTGCCGCAGGTCGTGGTAGCGGAAGTCCGGCGACAGACCGGGCACCTTGGCCCTGGCCGTGCGCATGGCGCGCTCGAGGGTCCACGGGGCGAGCTGGTTGCCCCAGGTGTCGACCAGCACGGTGCCGCCGTCGGCCGACCATTCGGCGACGTGGGCCGACAACTCCAGCGCGAGGGCCTGACCGATCGGGATGGCCGTCTGCGACGTCTCCGACTTCAACGGCTCGGCCGGATACTGCACCGCCGGTGTCACGACACCGCGCATGAAGTCGACGTCGGCGACACGCAGCCCGCACGCCTCGGCGAGCCGCAGCCCGGAGAAGGCACCCAGCAGGATCGCCGCTCGCAGATGCTCGGGCATCGCGTCGTGGAGCGCCCAGACCTGGTCCGTGGTCGCGACGTAGGCGCGTTGCTTGCCCATTGGCGGCGAGGTCCGGCTAGAGCACGGCGACTTGGCCACGAGCCCGTCATGTACGGCATCGGAGTAGACCTGCGAGAGCCGAGCGTGCAGCGCGTAGATGTAGGAGTCCGCGAGCCCCTCGGCGGCGAGCTGAGCGCACCACGTCTTGACGTGCGAGGGGCGCACGCCGTCGAGCCGCAGGTGCCCGAACGTCACCTTGATGCGCGCTAGGTGGACCTCGGCCTGACGCACGGTCGATGAGCGATTGCCGCCGTAGCCCTCGAGCCACGTCTCGCACCACTCCCCCACGGTCGTCTTCGCCGTCCTCGGCGCGACGTGGCTGCCCGTGACCAACTTCGCCGTCTGCTGGTCGAGCCACGCCTGCCCGTCGACCTTGCGATCGAAGTGACGGGCGTGCTCCTTGCCGGCCGTGTCCCGGTAACGGGCGCGCCACTTGCCGTCGGGGCGCTTCTTGACGCTAGCCATCCTTGGCCTCCTCGTCGTCCGTGAGCGAAAGCAGGATCGAAATCATCTCGCCTGTCTCAGGGTCGCGAGGAGTCCCGTTCTCGTCGTACACCGCCGACTCCATCCGTTCCAACCATGCCGCCTGCTTGTCGACCGCAATGTCGAGAAGATCCAGAAAGTCCATAGCCAGGGGCACGAGGAACGGCTTCTCGGACCAAGTGCCCTGCAACGTTGGGCGGTCAGGCCGCGCCATGAGTTTGGCTTGTCGCTGTCGAACCACGTACTCGAATGAGTCTTCGTCAGTTTCTAGCAAGGCCAGTTCGAGATCGAAGAGCCGCTCGATCACCACATTCAGGTCAACGTAGGCCGATACCAGCTCACCCACGAGAGCCTGCGCCCGCCGCTGGTCACGAAGTTCGGGCGGCATCAGCAGGTCTTCGATCGGGAGGTCCCAAACCTTGGACAGGGCGATCAGTTCGTCGACTGCGACCTTTCGTGGCGGGTCTCCCTTCTCAATGCGGTAAAGCGCGGACCCCTGAATCGGGCAGCCCGCTTCCGACATGAGGCGCGCGAGCACTTCGTAGCTCTGGCCACGCTCGGAGCGCTCGACGGCCATGCGGCTCGCCAGATTCGTCTCGGACCTGATGGTCCGGGGTGGATTCGCCTTCGGCACCTGGGCCTCCTCGTTTCATCCTGCAACGGACTGTAGTTGCTATGACACGTCACGGCAAGCACCGTTGAACCACAGTCACCAACGAGGAGAGACGGTCACCATGGATGAGCTTCTGCGGATGGACGAGGTCGCGGCGCGGACCGGCGTTCCGATCAACACACTTCGCTACTGGCGCCAGAACAAGATCGGACCGCGGGCAGGCAAGCTCGGCCGCCGCGTCGTCTACCGCGAGGCCGACGTGCAGGCGTGGATCGACGCCCAGTTCGAGAGCGCGAGCTGATGGCGCGCAAGTTCAACCAGAGCGATCCCACCGCCAACAAGGCGATCGCCAACGCTGACAAGGCGCGCAAGGCGTCGCCCAAGCGCCGACTGGCCGACGAGTTCCCCGAGATCTTCGACGACCTCAGCGACTACGGTCAGCGCTTCGTTGCCATGCGGGCATGGGGATTCGCCGGTGAGAACGTCTGGGCCATCACGCTTGACCACCTCCAGAAGGCCCGAGCGGAGTACGGGGCCAAGCTGTGAGCCGCCGTCCCACGATCACGGTCGTGCTGGACGGCTACTCGAGCCTGGTGCGCGGCTACGGCAGCCGCGACATGGTGCAGGCCGTCACGGGACGCCCGCCGACGTATTCGAGCGTCCGCAAGGGATGGAGTTGCCAAGAGGACACCGCCAGGGACGTCATCGCGGTCGCCGAGGCGAGGAACTGCGACATCGTCATCACCGGCGGTAGGTCACCCCGACCGGAACCCGATCAACGACCGCCGCACCAACCCGAGCAGCCCGACCCTGGTCGTGGTCTCTGGTGAGCATCCGAGGAGAGGTCTACATCGACCTGCGGACCGAGCCGTCGGCCGAGGAGTTGACCCGGGACCGCAAGGCCCTGTCGATCCTCGACCACCCCGACGGCGTGCGAATCGTCGTCGACATCGGCAAACGGACGTACCTGAATCAGGACACCGCCTGGTGGATCAACCGACACGCCGATCGGCTGGAGCTGACCATCCGAGGCGCCGAGGTCGACGCCGTGGCTCGCTTCGTTCTCGGCGCCCGTGCCGGCGACACCGGGGCGGTGGCATGAGTGGACCGAAGCGTGACATCGACAAGTGGCGAAACGCTGTCCTCAAGCACCCGCACATCTCGGATGGGTGCCGGGTCCTCCTCCTCGTGCTGGCCGACAACATGACGACCGACCTCAAGGTGTCGGTCTCCCATGACCAGTTGGCCCGCAAGCTCAACAGGTCAGAGCGTCGCATCGGCGGACGCTTCCGCGAGGCCGTGGGCGAGAAGCCTGAGCCTGATCCCGAGAAGGCGCGCCGCAACTACGAGACGCGGCTCCTCGACCGGATCTCGCGCGGGCAGAAGAACGCCCGCTCGGTCTACCAGGGACTCATGCCCGATCCGGTCAGCCGGACACACGGGTGTCCTGATGACAATGAGTTTCAACCGGACGGATTACAGCCTGTTGAGAATGACCAGAAGTGTCCGGTTGAGAAATTCGGAAACCGCGTGGCTGCGCCATCTCTGGATTCTCAGTCGGACACACGGGTGTCCGACCTACTAGGGAACCCACCGTCTGGCGGACCCAACCGCCGTGAGAACAGGCGGGCATCATGACGACCATCGTGCTCAGCAGCACCGTCACGGTGCGCGCCCAGATGCGCGTCCAATCCGAGAACGTCGACCTCGAGCACTGGCACCGTCTCGGCTGCCTGGCCTGGGTCCACGCCGACCAGCACGGCCACGCCCGCATGGCCACCGGACAGGCCGGCCGTGAGCTGTGCCTGTCGGTCAACCAAGTCACCGACGCCATCGCTGTGGCACGTCGCCGTGGCTGGCTCGACCCAGCATCAACAGCCCGGTGCCTCGTGCTGCCCGGCTGTGCCAACAACCCATGCGAGGAGCAGCACCGATGAGAGCCGTTCACCAGCTCGCCCCCGACTGCGGCCACACGCAGACACTCGGCTCGACCACCTTCGTCTGCATCGCCCCGCCACACCACCGCCCCGGCCACCACTACTACGTCAACCAGGACCGCCGATGACCAGCGAGTGGTCAGGTCGACGGGTCACCCAAGCCCGAGCCCTCGTCGCCACCTGGCTGCCTGCACCTTGCGCTCGGTGCGGGGTCACCGTGGATGGCAGCAAGGAGTGGGTCGTGGGGCACAAGGTCGCTCGCTCGCTGCGGCCCGACCTCACCTGGGTCATCAGCAACTGGCAAGTCGAGTGCCGGCCGTGCTCGGACGCCTCCTCGATGGCGGCCGTGATCGACAAGGCACGCGCCGAGGGGGCCGCTTCTTCCCACGCCGCGGGCTCGCGGGAGGCCTCCGGCCTGCCGTCCTCTCTCCCCGGGGCTCCTGGGGCGGCTCAGGGCGTCCTGGTCGAGGCTCGTGACGGCCTGTCGTGGCAGCCCGAGACCATGCGCGCCTGTGCGTGGCTGGCTGAGTTCGCCGCCGTCCCGGACGACGCGAACCCGCCGTTGTGGATGAGTCCTCCGCACCCCGAGGCGGTCGACTCCTACGGCGCTGCGGCGGTGGCGTGGATCGAGAAGGTTGAACGGAAGTCGTTGCGCTGGTGGCAGCGTCTGGCGATCGTCCGTCAGCTCGAGCACCGGGCCGACGGTTCGCTCTGCTGGCCGATCGTCCTTGAGTCCGCGTCTCGCCGCTCGGGCAAGTCGGTGCGCATCCGTGGCGTGGCCCTGTGGCGTATGGCTACGGGTCCAACCCTGTTCGGTGAGAAACAGGAGATCGTCCACACCGGCTCCGACATCGCGGTCTGTCGCAAAGCGCAGAAGGAGGCGTGGCGGTGGTGCCTGGCCCAGGACTGGACCGTCACCAAGGGCAACGGCAAGGAGGCCATCGAGACGCCCGAGGGTGATGGTTGGTACGTCCGCGCCCAGGACGCCACCTACGGGTGGGACACGACCCTGGGTCTGGTCGATGAGGCGTGGGACGTGAAGCCGAGCACGATCGACGACGGCCTCGAGCCTTCTCTTCTGGAGCGCTCTTCGCCCCAGCTCCACATGACGTCGACCGCGCACCGGCGCGCCCGCTCGACGATGCGCTCACGGATCATCGACGCGCTGACCCGTGACGACGGGGAGACCCTGATTCTGATCTGGGCTGCTCCTCCTGGTGCCGATGTCTCCCAGCCCGAGGTGTGGCGCGCGGCGTCACCGCACTGGACCCCGGCGCGGCTCAAGATGATCGCCGCCAAGTACGAGAAGGCGGTGGCCGGCGAGGTCGACCCCGAGGCGGATGACCCCAATCCGATGGCCGGCTTCTGTGCCCAGTACCTGAACCAGTGGCCGCTGCGCGCACGACCGGTCGTGCGCGGCGAGGAGCTGGTCTCGGCCGAGGACTGGTCGGCGCTCGCGGTCCTGCCCGACGTAGAGGCGGTCCCGGTCGCGGCTGCGATCGAGTCGTGGTTTGGGCGCGGCACGTCGCTGGCGCTGGTCTACCGCGAGGGCGATCGGGTGGTCGTGTCCGTCTCCGGTCACCCCGACATGGCCGGCGCGGTCGAGGCGCTCAAGGCGTCGGGCTTCCGAGGTCGCACGACGATCGGCAAGTCGTTGATGGGCGACCCGGCCGTGCGCAAGGTCAACCGTCAGGCATCGGCCCAGCGCACCGCGGGCGCGGTGGGGGACCTCGCCCGCTTCCTGGCTGAGGGCGCGTTCCATCACGACGGCGGTGAGCACCTGGGCACCCAGATCCTCGAGGTCCGAACCCAGCCAGGTCCCGACGGTGCGCGGGTGGTGTCGTCGTCTCGCGCGGACGCCGTTAAGGCCGCGGTCTGGGCGCTCACCTCGGCGCGTTCGGGGCACCGCCGACTGACCGAGATCGTGCTCCCGACGGGGGTCGCGGCCTCCTAGTACGGGTGGGAGACGGACTCACTCCGTCTCCCACCCGGAGGTTCCAGCACGCTTCGCGCGAGGGCTCCAACCTGAGGTGGTGACGGGTTTCTGGCGCTCTGTGTTCAACGGCCGACCCGACCCCATCATCACCGCCGCCATCGCCACGACCGAGGCGCCTACCGCCTTCGCTGTCGACGCCGACTCAGTGCCGCCCGAGGTGTTCGGGCTGACGTCCTACGCATCGACGACCGCGCCGGTTGCTCGTGTCTCGCGCCGCGAGGCCGCGCAGGTTCCGGCGGTGAAGCGCTCGCGCGACCTGATCGCGGGATCGCTGGGCACGCTGCCGCTGGTCACCGTCAAGCCTGATCTGTCGGTCGACCGCACGTCGTGGCTGACGCAGCCTGAGCGCGACATCCCGCGTTCGGTGACGATGACGCGCCTGGTCGAGGACTTGCTCTACGAGGGTGTCGCCTGGTGGAAGATCACCTCCTTCGCCTGGGACGGCTACCCGGCCAACGTGGTGCGCCTCGACCCGCGCTCGGTCGACGTCCTCAAGGACGGCCGCATCCACGTCACCGGCGACGGTCACCGCGGCATGGCCGACGAGTGGCCGACCGACGCCGAGCTGATCCGCTTCGACTCCCCGAACGACGCCCTCCTCGTGGCCGGCGCTCGCGCCATCCGTCAGTGCCTGATCCTCGACGCCGCCGCGCAGCGCTACGCCGAGGGCGCCCCGCCGCTGGACTACTTCACCCCCGCTGACGACGGCCTCGAGCTCAACACCGACGAGGTCACCGGCATCCTCGACAACTGGAACGCCGCCCGCCATGCACGCGCGACCGGGTACGTGCCCGCCGCGCTCAAGTACAACCTGGGCGGCTGGAACCCCGAGCAGCTCCAGCTTGCCGCTCAGCGCGACCACGCCGTGTTGGAGATCGCCCGCGTAGCCGGGGTCGACGCCGAGGAGCTGTCGGTCTCGACCACGAGCCGCACCTACGCCAACGTCTATGACCGCCGCCGCCAGTTCCTCGACTTCACCCTCGGCGGCTACCGCGCCGCGATCGAGGACCGCCTGTCGATGGGCGACGTGACCCCGAACGGCACGACGACCCGCTTCGACCTCGACGCCTTCCTCCGCACCGACGCCCTGTCGCGCTGGTCCGCAGCCAAGGTCGGGATCGAGGTCGGCGCCATCACCCCCGAGGAGGTCCGCGAGGGCGAGGGGCGACCCGCGCTCGACGCGCCCCCCGAAACCACGACGTCTCCGACGGAGGAGCCCATGCCCGAGCCGAACCCGATCGAGGTCACCGCATGAGCGAGACCATGGACGCCACCGCGATCCCCGGCGGCAGCGTCTTCTCCGTCGACATGGAGAAGCGCACCATCCGCGGCATGGCCGTGCCCTACGGCGTGGTCGGCGTCAAGGCCGGCAAGCGGTTCCAGTTCTCCAAGGACACCGTCCACCCCCGCGAGGGGATGAAGGTCAAGGGCTGGGCACTGCACGACCAGGCCCACGCCTACGGCGTCGTGACCGAGTGGGACGACACCGACGCCGGACTGATGGTCGCCGTCAAGGCCGCACCGACCCCCGAGGGTGACCGCGCCTTGCAGCAGGCCGACAGCGGCGTGTGGGACGGGATGTCCATCGGCCCCAGCGAGGGCGCCAAGTACGTCCTGCGCGACGGCGTCTACCACTCCGTGGAGATCCCCATCCACGAAATCAGCCTCACGCCTGCCCCGGTCTTCGGTGGGGCGCGAGTCAGCAGCGTCACGTTCGACACCATCACAGAGGAGCACGACATGACCACCTCCGCCACCGAGGCTCCCACCGAGCCCACGAACATGGCCGAAGGCGCCTACCAGGTCAGCGGCGTGCTGACTGGCGAGGTGTCCGCGGTCCCCACCGAGGGCGAGCCCGCAGCCGCACTCAGCCAGTCCTCGTCCGATGCTGGCTTCTCGCACCCGGTGCGCCAGATCGTGTCTGCCGGCCACTCGCCCGCGCAGGTCACCGAGGAGCTGCCCTACCGCTTCGACGGTGTCGCGGGTCCGCACTCGCTCGTCGAGGACATGCGCTCGGCACAGCAGGGTGACGCCACGGCCCGCCAGCGGTTCGAGACGTTCGTGGCCGAGGCGTTCGCGGTCACCACGACCAACACCGGCAGCCTCAACCCGACGCCGAGTCGGCCTGAGCTGTACGTGCCCAACCTGCAGTACTCGACGCCGCTGTGGGACTCGGTCTCCAACGGCACCATCGAGGACCGCACCCCGTTCACGGTCCCGAAGTTCTCAAGCGCCTCGAGCCTGGTCGGCGCGCACGTCGAGGGCACCGAGCCCACGCCGGGCGCGTTCGCCGCGACATCGCAGACGGTCACTCCGACCGCACTGTCGGGCAAGATCGAGATCAACCGTGAGGTCCTCGACCAGGGCGGCTCCCCGCAGGCCGACGGGATCATCTGGGGCGAGATGCTCAACGCCTGGTTCGAGGCCCGTGAGGCCCGGATCGCTACCGTCCTCAACGCCGTCGGCACCGCTGAGCTGAACCTGGCCGGCGCGGTCGACGCCGCACTCGTGGACGCCCTGACGGCCTACTTCGCTGGTCTCCAGTTCGTCCGAGGCGGCAACCGCTTCACCCGGTTCGTCTCCGACGGTCAGCTCTTCCCCGCGCTCGTGGGCGCCAAGGACACCGCCGGTCGCCCGCTACTGCCGATCGTGGGGCCGATGAACTCTCAGGGCTCCACCGAGGGCGGTTTCGACCGGGTGCAGCTCGGCAACCAGACCATCCAGGCCGCCTGGGCGTTGGGCGCCACGACCGCCTCCAAGTCGTTCTCCTTCGTGCCCTCGAGCGTGTGGGCCTGGGCCTCGGCGCCGAAGAAGTTCACGTTCGAGTACCAGGTCAAGTCCGTCGACATGGCCATCTGGGGCTACGCCGCCGGTGCGGTCCTGCGCGACTCCGACGTGAAGCCGATCGACTACACCACCTCGGACTCCTGATGTCCGGCGCGAGCGAGCGCCGGCAGGACCGGCAGGGCAAGCGGGGCCACGACGAGCACGGCAACGTGCGCCCCGCTGACGACCGCTACGAGCTGCATGACCCCGAGCAGGAGTCGGCGGTCGTGCGGACCCCGCAGAGCGCCGAGGACAAGCCGACCGCACGGAAGGCCAAGCGATGACCGGCAAGGCCAACCACAAGCTGGGCGACGTCATCGCGGTCAAGCCCGCCGGGGTCGTGACCCGACCCGACGGCACGACCCACATCGTCATCCGTGGCGCGTTCTACCTTGACCAGGTCGGCACGTTCATCGTCGACGGCACCAAGGTCACAGTCGAGTGAGTGAGGTGCCGGTGCCCACCGTCGAGGAGGTGGCCAACGAGATCGGGAAGATTGCCTCGGTCATCGGGTCTGCCTACCTCGCCGAGGTCACCGACCAGGCCTCACGGTGCCGGGTGGAGCCCTACACCGACGCCTTGGCCGCTGCGCTGTGCCGCCGGGTCCTGCGCGCGGTGAACATGGCGAACCTTCCCCTGGGCCTGTTGCAGGACGAGACCGGCGCGACCCGCGTCGGCTCGACCGACCCCGAGGTCCGCAGGCTCGAGGGTCCCTACCGTCGGGTGGTGATCGGATGAGTACCCGCGAGGACATCGCCGCAGCCGCGGGCGAGGTCGGCGGCATCACCGCTCACGAGCACGTCGTGGGCGACACGACACCGGGCACCGTCTACCCGCGACTGGACCGCATCGAGTACCCCAACACCTTCGGGGGCGTGGCGCACTGGAACGTCGTCCTGGTCCTGCCCCAGGACATCGCCGACGCAGAGCGCTACCTCGCAGACACGATCAACCCGCTACGCGAGGCACTGGCCCCGCACCTGGTCGTCACCTCGGTGACCCCGCAGCGGCTACAGCTCGACGGCGTCGGCCTCCTGCCGGTCGCCTTCTTCAACGGACACAGGGAGGCGGACGAATGACCGCGCTCGGAACACGCATGCTCACTCTCACCATCGGCGGCGACGAGTACACCGCCCAGGTCTCCGACTGCCGCATCACCGCGGGCGACTCCGACGGCGGATTCCTCTCCTTCGCTGCCGCCGCCGGTGGTGGCTCTCGTGACTACAATCTTGCGTTCACCGCTGTGCAGGACCCGGCAGCGGACACGATCTGGGACCTGGTCTGGACTCAGGCCGGCTCCACGGTCGCGGCTGTCATCAAGCCCAACGGCGGCGACACCACCGCCACCCCGACCCAGCCGCACTTCACCGGCAACGTGGTCATCTCAGAGCCCGACGGCGACCTCCTCGGCGGCGAGGCCAACACCTCGGCCACCGCACGGTTCACCTTCGCCGCTCAGTGGACATACACCGCCAAGCCCATCCGCGTCACCTCCTGACCCCGGGCGACCTGAGATGCACCTGGGGACCCGGTCGCTAACGCTGAGCGTGGACGGCGTCTCGCGTACAAGCGACGTCTCCGACTGCCGCATCGTCAGCACGACCGCCAATCGCCCGCGCCTTCTCTACCAGCTCCCACCACGCGAGTACCGCCTCACCGCCACAGCCGCCCAGGACGTCACCGAGGACTCGCTATGGAGCCTCATCTGGAACCGCGCGGGCGAGTTCGTCGAGGTCGACCTACGCCCGGCCGGCGGCGAGATGCCCACCGAGGACCAGCCCTGGTTCACCGGCACCGTGCTCATCACCGAGACCGACGGCGACCTCCTCGGAGGAGCAGCCGAGGCATCGCCCACCACCCGGTTCACCTTCGACATCGACTGGGCATTCACCGCCAAGCCGACACGGGTCACGCTCTGATGGCCACCTCAACGGTCACCGGAGCTGACGACGTCGCCCGCGCCCTCGACGACCTCTCAGCCGCACTCGCCGACCTCGGCGGCGCCCTGGCAACTACCGCCCGAGCCCGCGCCGCCTTCTACGCCCCATCGCGCGCTCGCCTCGACGGCACCGTGGTCAGTGGCTCGAGCACCGCCCTGTCCTACCTCGGCGTCATCAGCCCCGCCGGGTTCGCCAAGGCCATCGACACCGACATCACCCGCTACGCCGCCCAGGACCTCGAGCACGAGGTCAACAACGCCATCCAGAGAGCAGGACTCACATGACCGCCACCAAGGCCCAGGCGACCCCCACAGAGGTCGACAAGCCCACCCCCAACGACCTGTTCGAGTCGATGACCGGCTTCGACGAGATCGCCGTCGCCCGCAGCTTCGGCGCCGAGATCACCACCATGCGCGAGCAGCCGTTCACGTTCATGCGCGCTCTGCTGTTCGTCCAGGCCCGCCGCGACGGGATGAGCGACGCCAAGGCCCGAGAGCACGCCCTGGGGCTGACCGTGCGCGAGGTCAACGACTCGTTCAGCGAGGACGTGGACGACGAGGGAAAAGCGCAGTAGCCCGGTCGATGGCCCGCTGGTGCATCAGCACCGGACAGAGTCCCGAGACCTGGCGCACCCTCACCCGCCTCGAGCGCGAGGCATTCACCGACACCGTGAAGGAGGCACGACGTGGCTGACTCGATCAAGATCGCACTCCTAGCCGACACCCGCTCGGCAAGTCGTGGTCTGGACACGTTCTCCTCCGACACCACCAAGGCCGCCGCCGCAGCCAAGAAGGCTGCTGCCAACATCGACGCCTCGTTCGAGAAGGTCGCCGACTCCTCCGACAACATCGCCTCCAAGGGCTCTCAGGCCGCTGGGGCGCTCTCCGGGCTCGGTGGCGTCGCCGAGTCCGCCGGTGGCCCGTTCGCGGCCCTGGGCGGGGCCATGATCGCCGCCGGTGGCGCATCCCAGGCGCTCGCGGACGCCGGTGACCTCCTCAACGTCGTCACCGAAACGCAGATCGGCAAGAACATCGCGTTGAAGGCCCAGACGATCGGCACCACGATCGCCCAGAAGGGTGCCGCCGCAGCCTCCAAGGCCTGGGCCGTGGCCCAGCTCGCGCTCAACGCCGTCATGTCGGCCAACCCGATAGCCCTCGTGGTCATCGCCATCGCCGCACTGGTGGCCGCGTTCGTGATCGCCTACAAGAAGTCCGACACGTTTCGACGGATCGTCGACAAGGCCTTCGCGGTCGTCAAGAACGCCGCCGCAGCCGTCGCCACCTTCTTCACCACCAAGGTGCCCGCCGCCTTCGACAAGGTCATCGGTGCAGCACAATCGGCCCTCGGCTGGGTGAAGAAGAACTGGCCCACCATCCTCGCTGTCCTCACCGGACCGTTCGGCCTGGCCGTGCTGGCCATCGCCAAGAACTGGGACAAGATCAAAGCCGGCGCCGGCAAGGTCGTGGACTTCGTCAAGGACAAGTTCAACGGCGTCGTCGACTTCTTCCGCGGCATGCCCTCTCGCATCGCCAGCGCCGTGTCGGGACTCTGGAACGGACTCTCATCAGGCTTCCGCGGCGTCATCAACGACATCATCGGGTGGTGGAACAACCTCTCGTTCTCGCTCGACATCCCCGACGTGATCCCCGGCCTACCCGACTCGTTCAGCATCAGCACCCCGAACATCCCCTACCTCGCCGACGGCGGCATCGTCACCCGACCAACCCTCGCCGTCATCGGTGAAGCCGGACCCGAGGCCGTCATCCCGCTCAACGGTCGATACAGCACTGGGATGGACGACCGGGCACTCCTCGCCGAGCTCCAAGCACTCCGAGGCACGGTCGAGACCATCGGAAGGCGGCTCGGTGACTACGAGCGGAACAAGGACCGTCGTGCCAACCAGCAGGCCGAGGCCACTGGGAGCGCATTAGGGCAGGCGCTCAACGGGGCCGTAGCCCGTGCCCGCCGAGAGAGCAGGAACTGATGATCACCGCCGAGCCTGAGGAGTAGACCGAGATGAGCATCGTCGCCGAGACCGCCACACTGGCGCACGGCTACACGATGGCGCACATCGAGAACATCGCGTGGAAGGCTGCCCACCGAGAGAGGTGGCTTGACCCGGAGGAGGCGCACGACGCCGCCTGGCACGCGATCGTGATGCGTCTCTACGACGGCGACGAAGCCCCGCCAACCAGCCTCGAGCTCTACACGACCGGGCTGCGCGCAACACAGATCGCCGTGCGCCAGCACAACCGTGCTCACGGGTACGGCGAGGAACTCGGCGGACAGCGCCCCTCCTTTGGGAAGTACTGGCTGCCGGTCTCCGGTCCCAAGAGCGACTTCACCGACTCGCTCTGTGAACGCATGGCACTCCCTCAGGTCCTCTCGGTACTCACCCCCACCGAGTACGAGGCGATCGCCACGCTTGCCGTGCACGAGACCCCAGCAGCAGCAGCCGCCGCGTTGCGCATCAGCACCAACACCTTCTACGAGCGAGTTCGTCGGGCAAGGCTCGCCGCTCGCGCCGCCTGGTTCGATCTCGAGTCGCCCCCGGATCGGTCGATCAAGCGCACAGACGGAACCGAGCAGTGCCGCTCGGGACACCCCCGCTCGAAGTACGGCGAGAAGCTCGAGAACGGCCACTGGAAGTGCTGCGAGTGCGGCCGGATTTCGGGTCGGAAGAAGGCGCGCAAGCGGGCCGCAGAGCTGGGCCGGTCGGATTGATCTTGACATGGCATATTGCCTTGCAGATTTGCCTCAACTCGGTCGCCGAACAAGTCGACAGCAACACCGAGCGACTTGACCGCATTGAGGCATACCTCCGTCGAAGCTGAGAGATGATGTCGCCATGACTCAATACCTGATCAATGAGGCCAGCGGCCCGATGGGCGAGATGCCCAACACTAACGTCAAGGTCGATGCCGAGGATTACGAGGAGCGCGGGAGCTTCACGGTCTTCGTCGACGCTGAGGGCGTTGACGTTCTCTCAATGAAGACCGACAAAGTCAAGACGATCCGGCGCACCTGACACACAGAACGCCCCCGACTCGATACCTGCGAGTCGGGGGCGTTCGTGGGTGTTGATCTAGAGGCCGTCCTCGCCGTCGATCTGCTCGAGCTTGTGACGCTCGAATCTGTCGAGTACCTCGCTGGCCGTCCGTCCTTGGTGTCCAGCGATCACCGTCAGAGCAGAGGCGTACTGCCTAGTGAGTGCGACAACCAGACCTTGCACTCCCTCTTCGCCGTGACGCTTCGCCAGGTCGACGGCTACCGCCACGATCGCTGCCGACCGTGGCTCGCCCTCATCTTCCTCGAGCGCCAGTCGGGCGGCATTGATTGCGGCGAACTCGGCGTCGTCGTAGAACGTCATGAGTACATCCTCTCCCGCAGCCGCGCCTCGCCCGCGTCGTAGCCCAGCTCGAAGGCGTTGCGTGTCCGCTTCCGCATCGTCGAGCGGCGCACGATGGGCCAGTCGACCTCGGTGAGCCAGGCCCGCAGCGCGCTCACTGGTTCGCCCTCGCGAGGATGGATGCCACGACGCGGCGGCACGCCTTGCACGTCTCGGGCCGCATGTCCCCAAGCGCGTGGACTTTGGCGATAACGGTGCCTGTCGGATAGATCCAACGACCGCACCGTGCCTTGTACTGGACTCCCATCTCCTGCGCGAGGGTCAAGGAGTTGCCAGGCGCGATGTGCACGACCTTGGCCCGCTTCGGTTTGGCGGGCGACGTCAGCCGCTCAGCGTCACTCTGGACATGGGTCGCGCTCATGCCTGAGCCGCCATCCGGTAGCGCCGTGCGACGTCAGCCGCCCGCACGATCGCCATGCCCAACTCGTGTGCCTCGGCGTCGGTCATCGTGTGAGCGGTGTCCATCGTGTCGGAGTCGACAGCGACACCGGGTGCGCTCATCCCCGTGTCCTCGTGCTCGATCTGCACCAGCATCACGGCGAGACCGCCGATGATGGGGTACTCGGCGGGCGAGTGGTCGCGCACCTTCTTGCCGGTGTCGGTCAGGGTCTCCCAGCCCTGGTATCCGCCCTCGTGGCCCGCGCACCAGGGCGGGCAGATGGCCTCAGTGGGCCGGGTGGTCGTGGTGGTCATGCTCATGGTTGTGCTCCTTCAAAAGTGTTCGAGTGGTTGGGGCTTGCAGTCCGCAGACAGTCCGCAAGATGTTCACCAACGGCCACCGACGGCCGTTGACCGAAACAGGCGTTATGCCTGGTCAGAGGCGGGAGGGCCTCGACAGCCACCAACGACCACCACCGTGGGGCGAGTTCGAGCTGTATTACGACATCTAAAACCGGCCCCTGAGAACGCCCCCGCACCCCCGCTCACCTGCGGTGGAGCGGGGGCGTTCTAGCGTTCTGACCTGGGCGTATACCGCGCTTAGCGTCCGCCAGATAGGTCTGACCAGCCTTGATGCGAACTCGGCCTCGTTGGTCACGCGTGGGTCATAGGACGGCATCCATCGGCCCACGGCGAACGCCCCGACATGCCGAGTTGCGGACGTGGCCAAGCTGGGGCGCTCCGCGAGACGCACCCCCCCTCCTCCCCCCTCCCCAAGGCATCGGGTCGTGTGCCTCACCACGGCGCATGGACCGTCCTCAGGCACACGACCCTGGTGGGGTGGCCCAGCCGGGTGGCGCCCGAACCGGATCGGGGCGAGTCGTGTGCCCCAGCCCGGTCCATGGACCGGGCTCAGACACACGACCCTGGCGGGCGACGTTCGCTCATGCCGCTCTGAGGGCTCACTGTCTGCACCCGCGGTGCGGGGGTGTCGTCGCCGCCGAGCCAGAACCGCGCCTCGATCTGGCCAAGAGCAACGCCCAGCAGTACGGCATTCGGCTCTGGGACGACGTGTTCAAGCGCGTGGCGGTCGACTACCCCGACATCGAGACCGAGAGCGTGCTCGTCGACGCCATGGTCGCCAAGTTCGTCCTGCGTCCCGAGGACCTCGACGTCGTGGTCGCCTCCAAACCCAGTCCGGTCCATCGCTGGGGCTGTAGATCGGCGAAAGCCTCAGCGCGGCAGATTCGATGGAGACATGTCCGAGACAGCGTCGCCTGCCCGGAAGCCGCTCAGCGGCCCTATCGCTCAACGTGTGGCCGCCCGAAGTGGCGAGCTGCTCGAGGTGCTGCGCCGCCACGGTGTAACGAACCCGGAGATCTTCGGTAGCGCCGCTCGGGGCGACGACCACGAAGACAGCGACGTCGACCTGCACCGAACCCGACTCCGCTGCCGGCGTTGATGAGCACGACGACGGCTTTCCCCTTGGATGGGATCATCGTGGCGAGCGATTCGTAACCCGGGCTCGTTCCGGAGTGCCAGACGGTCCCGTTGCCTGCCGAACCATGGCGTGTGCCCGGTCGCCATGGAGCGATGGACCTCGCCGTCGGCGACGAGGCTGTTCCTCATGCCCATCGGTTCGAGGATGTGTTCTGCGTCGGTGCCGCCGACATTGTCGGTGTGGGACACGTTTCCTTGCCCGGTGGAGTAGCCACTTGTGTGGCTGAGGAACTGACGGACGGTGATGGCGCCGGCCGCCCGGTTCGAGAACGCATCGAGATGCTGCGACACCTCGTCGTCCAGGTCGATCTTGCCTGCCTCGACCAGCTGCGTGACGGCAAGCGCCGTGAAGCTCGTGGAGATCGAACCGGTGAGGAACGGGGTATACGGCGTGACGCTTTCGCCGCCCCGCCTGACGACACCTCGCGCACCGCCGACGTGATCTCCCCGTCGACGACCACGGCGTAGGTCAGGCCGGGTGCGCCCGACGCAGGCACCCCCTGTCGATGAGATCGTCGATCGAGCCGCAGGGCACGCCCATTTGTCAATGCACTACTCAGGCCGAGCACGACCATCAGCACCGAGCCTTCACCACGATCATCGGGTCTCAGGCCAGCTCCCTGACTGAGTCGGTCGTCCACTCGAGGGCACCCGGTGCTGCTCGCCAACCCACCCAGCAGGTGGTGGTAGCGAACCCCGGACGTGCGTCCTGCCCGGCGGCGCTGTTCAGGAGTGGGTGGCGAGGAGGTGGTGCGACGCCCGCCTTCTTGTGCTGGGCTCAACGGCTGTGTCCACCGCCGACGCGACCACTCTCATAGGCCCAGATCACGACTTCGACCCGGTTGCGTGCCCCGAGCTTGGCCATGAGTGCACTGATGTGGCTCTTCACGGTGCTCAGGGACAGGCGGAGCTCCCCTGTGATCTCGGTGACTGGTGCAGCCGGCTAGGACCGACCAACTCCCCCAGGGGGACTCGCTCGCCGGGCAGTACCCGTGCTGCCGGTGTAGGCGACCGCCAGCCTGAATACGGCCCAGAGGACACCGGTCACTGCTGTGGCGACAAGCGCGATACCGAGGTCGGGCTGGAACAGTCTGATGTTGGCCAAGGGCGTGCCGAACAGGTTCGGCACCAGGCGCAGGATGACCCACGCTGCGCCAAGCGTGGTGAGCAGCGGGAACCACAGGCTGAACCGGCCGAAGGTGCCCGACTTGGCGCGAATGGCCATCCGGTGCCGCCACGCCCAGATCATGCTGAGCGCGTACAGGAACGGCAGGAGTACCAGGGCGACGAACAGGGTCTTCTGGGAGAGGCGCGACCCTTCGCCGTCGTACTCGAGGCCCAACGCCTGGGCGGTGATTGCGTTGCGGAGCTGGGTCGTCTCACCGAACCCGACTCCGCTGCCGGCGTTGACGAGCACGACGACGGCCTTCTTCTCGGTGGGCACCATCGTGGCGAGCGTTTCGAAGCCGGGGCTCGTTCCGGAGTGCGAGACGGTTCCGTTGTCCGAGTCCACGAACCAGCCCAGGCCGTAGAAGGGCGATGCTGCGCTGGCCTGCCGCATCATGGCCGACTTGCCTTCTGCGCTCAGCACGTCGTCGTGGCCGTTCATCATCGTCTGCAGGTAGCGGACCAGGTCGTTGGCGCTCGCGACGATCCCCCCTTGCGGGGCCGTGCCTCGGTACGTCCTGTTCTCAGCGAACGGCCTCTTGGTCCCGAACCATGGTCTGTGGCCGGTCGCCATGGAGGGATGGACCTCGCCGTCGGCGACGAAGCTGTTCCTCATGCCGATCGGTTCGAGGATGTGCTCGGCGACGTAGGACTGGTAGTCCTGCCCGCTCACGACCTCGACCACGCGGCCCAGGATCTGGTAGTTCGTGTTGGAGTACTCCCACTCTCCGACTGCGTGAGCAGGAGCCGCCGATGCGAGCTGGTCGACGCGCCGGGCGAGCTCATCCGTCCCGCCGGACCTGTCGGTGTGGGACACGTTCCCCTGGAGCGTGGAGTAGCCGCTGGTGTGGCTGAGCAGCTGACGGACGGTGATGTCCTGCGCGGCACCGGACGAGAAGTCGCCGAGATGCTGGGAGAACGGGTCGTCCGGGTGGATCTCGCCCGCCTCGACCAGCTGCATGACGGACAGTGCCGTGAAGCTCTTGGAGATCGAGCCCGTCAGGAACGGCGTCTCCGGCGTGACGGCGGTCTCGCCGCCGAGCCTGACCACCCCCCGCGCGCCGACCGACGTGATCTCCCCGTCGACCACCGCGGCATAGGCGAGCCCGGGTACGCCGGACGAAGACATCTCCCGGTCGATCACGTCGTCGATCGCACCGCTGGGCACGCTCATCGGCACGGCACTGCTCAGCCCGAGCGCGACCATCACCGCGAGGGTCTTCGCCAAGATCATCGGGTCGCGGACCGACTCTGTGTCCAGTCGGTCGTCCGCTCGACGGGTGCCCCCGGTGCTGCCCGGCGGCCGGTGGCCAGGAGCAGCAGCCAGACTGCGAAGCTCATCTCACCGATCACCGACGGAATGCCCACCACAGCGAGGAACAGATCGGCGGAGGCCTCGTAGTCGGCCAGGAGCAGGTGCGCGACGGTGTCGAGGACGTAGGCCGCTCCGGCAACCAGCAGCAACCACGCGATCCACCGAGGGCCACGCGCCTTGAGCATGAGCACGCCCAGCACGACGAGGTGGACGCCGAAGGCGGCCAGGCCGGCTACCCAGGTGAAGTCGAAGGTCTGCAGCGCCAGCAGGACGGCGTCATCGTTGGCCTCGCCGAGGGCACCGGGGGCAGAGGTCAGCCAGAGCGCGGCGTACAGGAAGCCGAGCGCGGCCCCCAGCACGACGGTGTAGGCCAAGCGGAACCAGGCCGCGAGCAGTGACAGGTCGCGGTGGACCGGGCGGAACAGCACCCAGAGCGCCCAGGCGACGACGACGTCGATGATGAAGATGCCGAGGAAGGCCACGGCACCGAGGCGGAACGAGGTCTCGGACTCCTGCAGCGAGGCAGCGGTGGCGGCGGCGTCGCCCGGCTGGAGCACCGGGCTGAGCGCGAGGAAGTTGGCGAAGATGGCGAGCACGAAGATGGCCACGTAGCCACCCGCTGCCCAGACGGCGGCGGTGCGAGAAGCAGTGTTGGTGGTGCTGGTGCTGGTGGTGGGGGTGACAGTCATGGGGGTGACTCCTCCTGTCGGGGTCGGGGGTCGGGGGTCGGGTCAGGGCGTGAGAGCGACCTTGCCCCGGGCGTGTCCGCTCGCGACATGGTCGATCGCCTTGGCTGCCTCGTGCAGCGCATAGGTGCGTTCGAGGGCCGGCCGCACGGCACCGTCGTCGACCAGCCGGCCCAAGACGTCGAGGTCGTCGCCCTTCTCCTTGCTCAGCAGTGCGGTGAGGCGCTGGCTCACGAACCGTGAGAGCGCCAGTGCGGCGAGCTGGCGGTGGGTGCCACCCAGCCAGCGGTCACCGCCCTCGCCGCCGACGATGACGAGGGTGCCGGTCTCGGTCAGGAGTCGGCGCAGCTGACGGATCGGACGGAGGCCCGCGATGTCGAGCACGGCGTCGTAGCGGGTGCCGTCGTCGAGGTCTTCGCGGGTGTAGTCGATGACGCGGGTGGCGCCGAGGGCAAGGACCAGGTCGGCCTTGGGGCCGCTGGCCACGCCGGTGACCTCGGCGCCGTACGCCTTCGCGATCTGGACTGCGTAGGACCCGACGCCGCCGGAGGCGCCGATGACCAGGACCCGGTCCCCGGGGCCGATCCGGGCGGCGTCTCGGACCGCCTGGAGGGCGGTGAGCCCGGAGACGGGCAGGGTGGCGGCCTCCTCGAAGGAGAGGCCGGCTGGCTTGCGTGCCATGCGGCTCTCCGGCACCACGGCCAGCTCGGCGAAGGAGCCGTCGGCGGTGCCGATCACCTCCTCTCCGACGGCCACGGTGGTGACCAGGGACCCGACCTCGGCGACGACGCCGGACACGTCGCGGCCCGGAACGGGGTGCTTGGGGCGGCGCAGTCCGAAGGCGAGACGGACGGCGTAGGGGTGTCCGGCCATCAGGTGCCAGGTGCCGCGGTCCACGCCGGCTGCGCGGACGCGGACCACGACGTCGTTGGGACCGGGGGTCGGGTCCGGTACTTCGGTGAGGGACAGCTGCTCGCTGCCGCCGTATCGGTGCTGGTGGATGGCTCGCATGCCGGAATCCTTTGTGTACGGTGTAGGTTATTGAGACCACCGTAAAAGTACGGTGTATGTTTTGTCAACAAGCCGGCGCGTGCTGGCCTCGGAAGGAAACGCGAATGACAGGCAGACCACGCTCGGGCGCGGAGCGGCTCACCCGTGGGGGAATCGTTGCGGCGGCGGTCGAGCTGGCCGACACTGAGGGGCTCGGGGCGCTCTCCATGCGTTCGGTGGCACAGCAGCTCAGCGTGACGCCGATGTCGCTGTACAACCACGTCGCGAACAAGGAGGAACTGCTCGATGGAATGGTCGACGCGGTGTTCGCCGAGTTCTACGCCCCCGCGCCCGGAGCCGAGTGGCACAGCGAGCTGCGGCGACGCGCACTAACCGCCCGCGAAGCCCTCAAGCGCCACCCGTGGGCCGTGGGACTGATGGACTCGCGACGCAACGCCGGCTACGAAACGCTGCTGCACCACGACGCCGTGATCGGCTGCCTGCGCGAGGCAGGGTTCTCGCTGGCCCTGACCGGGCACGCCTTCGCCGTCCTCGACGCGCACCTGTACGGCTTTCTGATCCAGGAAGTGAGCATGCCCTTCGAACCCGGCCAGGACCTCGCCGAGCTCGGCCACCAGATCATGGCTGCACTGCCGGAAGGTCAGTTGCCGTACTTCCGTGAGTTCACCCTCGAGCACGCGCTCCAGCCCGGCTACGACTTCGGCGACGAGTTCGAGGTCGGACTCGAACTCATCCTCGACGGCCTCGCCCAACGACTGGCTTCAACCGACCGCGAACGTGCGTCCTGATCGGCGCAAGTCGAAGGAGACCCGAACCTGACGTCGGAGTCCACAGCAAACTGACCGGGAAGCACCTCGGGAATCACGCGTCCTGTACCCGGATGACCTGGAGTCGCATCGGCTCGTCGTGTCACCGCCACCAGAGCCGGCGGGCGTTGTCACTCTCCACGAGCGCACTCGCAGCAGGCGTCAGGCGGTCGGTGAGCGCCGACCAGCGTTCGAGCGACGCATGGTGCCCCGCGAGATCGCCGAACGCGTCACTGCCGATCATGAAGCGATCGGGATGGCGCGCCACGAGCTCGACCCAACCGGGATGCGCCATACCTGCCTCCACCACCTCGTCGAACAGCACCCAGGAGAGGTCGATGTGCAGGTTGGTGTGCTTCTCGACCAGCTGGGTCACGAGATCCACGTGGTCATCGGGACGCACCCGGCGCGAACACCCGGCGTGTGCCCAGACCTGCGGCACGTGCGGGTGAGAGGCGAGCATGCGGGTCATCTCGTCGACGTACTCGCGGCCGCCGCTGCGACCCGCCGAACTCGCGTCCTGGTGGAAGGTGAACGCCCACCCCTGGGCCGCGCCGATGTCGAGCACCGGGTGGAGCGCGAGGTGGCCAGCCCTAAGCGTTTTCCCCATGGTGGAGTCGGGGCCGTGATCGCTTGGATCGAGGGGTCCCACTCCCGAGCATGAACGAGTGTCCCCATGAAGTCTCGAACCGCAGCCCTGATCGGCGCTGCCCTTCCCCTGACCACGCTGGCCTTCGTCGCCCCGAGCGCCCAGGCAGCAGTCCCCTGGACCGTCCTGCCGACCGGCACCACCGATCTGATCACGGCCGTCGACTACAAGGGCGACACCGTCGCCTTCGGCACCGTCACCGGAGACGTGTACGTCGGCACCGCGACCGGAGGATTCGCCCCCGCGATCAACGTGCCCGGCGAGGTCGTCAGCGACATCTCGCTGAGTCCTGACGGGACGAAGGGGGTGGCCCTCGCGGGCAACGACGCCTACGTGTACGACGGCGCGTCCTGGACCGCGGCCGACTGGACCGACGTCACCTATGACCTCGCCGCTCCCGGCGCCACCTATCCCAACGGGTTCTGCCCCAGCACGCCCGGATCCCCTGGCGACTTCCCGGCAGCGAGCCTCGACCCGACCGTCGACCTCGCCGACGTCGAGTGGCTCGACAACCAGACCGCACTGATCTCCGTCGACGACGTCGAGTCGAGCGTGCTCAAGACCACCGACGGCGGCGCCACCTGGGCCGAGAGTGCGCGCGACAGCGCGGGCAGCTGCCTCCTCGAGGACATCAAGGGCCCCGACCTCACCGTGACGGGCCCGACGGTCTGGGTGATGAGTCGGACCGCCATCATGCGCAGCCTCGACGCCTTCGCCACGGTGCAGCCCTTCGGGGTGGGCGCCGACCACGAGAAGCTCGCCGTGGACCCGTCGAACCCCTTGCGCCAGCTCCAGTCGAAGGACTCGGCCCACTACACGCACCTGGCCCTCACCGAGAATGCTTGGGAGGACTACGCCTGGATCAGGAGCTCGGACGACACCAAGAAGGTCAACGACATCGTCTCCGCGCCCGGACGCTTCTACGCCGTCGGCTCCGGCGGGCTCCTCGAGCGGGTCGGTGGGTCGGGACTCGCCGAGCAGCTCACCGTGCCCGGTCACGCCTCGACCGAGTGGCGAGCCGCAGCGCTCAACAGCCCCACCGAGCTGATCGTGGCCGGCGCCGGCGGGACCCTGGCCCTGGCCACCAACCCGAAGGCCCCCACCGGCGGTGGAGGCGGTGGAGGCGACAACGCCCTCCCGCCGACCAGCAACCCTCCCGTCGCCGGCGGCACGGCGTCCGTCAAGGGCGGCAAGGTCAGGTTCAAGGTGCGCGGCAAGCTGGCCCGACCGGACGGCACCTCCAAGGCGCAGGCCTGCCAGGGCAAGATCAAAGTGACCGTCAAGGCGAGTCCCAAGAAGAAGTCCACACCCAGGACGGTCAAGAAGACCAAGGTCAAGGTCAAGAAGAGCTGCAAGTACGTGAAGAAGATCGCGATCAAGCGCTCCAAGATCGGCAAGGCCAAGAAGCTGCGGCTGATCCTGCGCTTCACCGGCAACGATGTCATCGGCAAGTCCACCGGGAAGTACGCCGTGCGCGTCAGGCGCTGACCGGCCTCCGGGCCACCCGGGGCCCGCTGGACGGCCCCCGGCCGCGGCCGCCGATCCGGATAGCCTGGATCGGTGGCCGTGGCATCCCGATCCGCGCTGCTGTCCGCCCTGCACGAGGTGATCGACGCGTCGCGCACGGACGGCGGACGGGTCGTGCTCCTGGTGGGCGAGGCCGGGATCGGCAAGACCACGCTGCTGGGTGGACTCCTCGCCGAACGAGAGGAGCGGGTCCTCCGAGGCACGTGCGAGCCCCTCGCGACCGCGCGTCCGCTGCTCCCGCTCCACGACTGGTCGCGCCACCTCGACGTCTCGCCGGCGTGGACCGACGATGCCCGCCGCCACGAGTTCTTCGAGGCCTGGCTGGACGTCGTGACCGCCGAGCCGACCGTGGCCGTCGTCGACGACCTGCAGTGGGCCGACGACGCCACCGCCGACCTGCTGACCTTCCTGGCCCGGCGGCTGGCCGACTCCCCCACCACCCTGGTGCTCGCCGGCCGACGACCGAGCGGGCGGATCGGCGAGGTCGTCGCACACCTGGGCCGGATGCCCATCACGACGTCGTACGACGTGCCGCCGCTGGCCATCGAGGAGATCGCACCACTGACGGCCGGCACCGACTACTCCCCCTCCGACGTGCTCGCCCTGACCGGTGGCAACGCCTTCTACGCGACCGAGCTGCTCAGGTCGGGCACCGGCGCGACGGTCTCGTCGTCGTTGAGCTCGGTGGTCCTCGAGCGGCTTCACCTGATGACCGACGCTGCGGTGGCCGTGGTGGAGATGGTCTCGGTCGTCCCTGGCCGGACCGAGCTCTCCCTGCTGCTCGCACACCACGACGCCGCCGCCGTCGACGCGGCCGTGGCGTCGGACTTCCTCCAGGTGAGCGACGAGACCGTCGCCTTCGGGCACGAGCTCGCTCGTGGGGCCGTGGCCGACACGTTGGGGCCGGGCCGCGCCCGGGCGCTGCACCGGCAGGTCCTCGCCGCCCTGGTGGCTCAGCCGACGCAGGACACCGCCGCCATCGCCTTTCACGCCGATGCTGCGGGAGACCACGACCGCGCGGTCACGTTCGGCGTGCGCGCGGCTGCCGCCGCCACCCGGGCGGGTGCGCACGGCGATGCCGCAAGCCAGCTGGAGCGCGTGCTCACGCACCGCCGGCACGTGCCTCCGGCCCGATCAGCCGAAACGTTGATCCAGGGCGCCGACGCCCTTGCCCGTGTCGGCCGCGGCGAGGACGCCCTCGCTCTCCAGATCGAGGCAGTCGACCTGCTCACCGACCTGGGGAATCACGACCTGCTCGCCGAGACCCTTGCGAACCAACACCGCAGTCTCCTCACGGCCGCCCGGCACGAGGAGGCCGAGGCGGTCCTCGTGCAGGCGGAGCGTACGGCGTCACGCGCGCCGGGCGGCATGGGCGAGCTGCACGCGAAGGTCCGCCGCGCCTACCTCGAGATGCTGTCGGGGCACGACGCCGCTGCCCGCGAACGAGGCCGCGAGGCCATCGCCGCGGCCGACCGCCTCGACTGCCCCGAGCTGGGCGCGGTCGCGCACAACGTCGTCGGCAGCTCCTCGTGGACCTCCGACCCCGCTGAGGCCGAGCGCTTGCTGCGCGCCGGGCTGCAGCTGGCCATGTCGATCGGCGACGACACCCATGCGGCGACGATCATGGTCAACCTCGGCTCCGGTGCCGCCTCGATCCGATCGCACAGCCTGGCGCGGCACTGGCTGGAGCGCTGCCTGCGCTGGTGCGAGGAGCGAGACATCCCCTCCACCGACCACTACGCGATGGCCTGGCTCGCTCGGGTGGACCTTCAGGCCGGCGACTGGCGCTCGGCCACGACCCGTGCCCAACGGTGTCGCGACAGCTCGTTCGCTGCCGCCAGCGCTGTGGCCGGCGGCGTCCTCGCCACGCTGGCCGTACGCCGTGGCGACGCCGACGCCGGTGCGCTGGTCACCGACTCCTGGTCGCGAGCCGTCCTCACCGGCCAGCTGCAGCACACCTGGCCTGCCATGGCCACCTGGCTGGAGCACGCCCACGCCACCGGCGCCGCCGTGCCGGAGGAGGCGGTCGCGGTCTTCGCCGAGGCCGTGGCCTGCGACCAGCCCTGGGCGGCCGGCGAGCTCGCCTGGCGTCTGCGCCGGGCCGGAGCCCTCTCCCCCGAAGACTCTCGCCTCGTCGCCATCGACGTCGCCGGGCCGTGGGCAGCGATGCTCGCCGGCGACTGGTCGAGCGCCGGACGCCAGTGGAACCAGATCGGGTGTCCCCTCGAGGCCGCACTGGCGCGCGCTGCCAGCGAGGACCTCGATGCTGTTCGAGCAGCGGTCAGCAGCCTCGACGACCTCGGCGCGGCCCCGGAGGCCGAGGCAGCGGCGGAGAAGTTCGTCCGGCTGGGAGGCCGCGGACTGGCGCGTGTCACCACGTCGCCGCTCGCAGCACTCACCGCACGCGAGCACGAGACACTCGACCTGCTCCGCGGTGGCCGCAGCAACCGTCAGATCGCTCGCGCCCTCGGGATCAGCGAGAAGACCGCCTCGGTGCACGTCTCCAACGTGATCCGCAAGCTCGGCGTCTCCTCACGCACCGAGGCCGCGCTCCTCGTCGATGGCGGCGACCGCGGCTGACGCCGGCCGGTGACCGTCGTCGCGGCGTCGGTCGAGGTGGACCCCCGCGATCATGCAACGCACCGAGCCGCCCGCCAGCTCGATGGTGGGGATGTCGACGTCGATGATCTCGCAGGACTCCTCGATCACCGCGACCTGGTCGTCGCGAAGGCTGCGCCGGGCCCGCGACGACATGGCCATGACGTAGCGGCGCCGGCCGTTCGACGTACGGCCGCAGAGCTCGACCGCGTTGCCGGCGAACTCCCGCACCTGCATCTCGGTGAGCTCGACGACCCGGCGTCCGTTGACGGTGAGCCGCTCGCGGACCGCTGCCCGCCGGGCGTGGTCCGGGATCATGTCCAGCGCCACCAGGGCCACGTCCGTGCCGATGCAGGCCATCACGTTGGTGTGGTAGACGGGCACCCCGGAGGAGTCGACGGCGTCGAAGGCCATCGGCTCGTAGCCGAAGTCGGTGCAGAAGCGCTCCAGCACGTGGGTGTCGGCACGGTAGCTCACGGCCGCGTAGGCGACGCGCGAGACGTGGTCGAGCACCATGGCACCGGTGCCCTCGAGGAAGATGCCGTCCGGCTCGAGGCCGGAGTAGTCGATGATCGTCTGCACCCGGTAGGACGACTTGAGCATCTCCAGGACGTCGGCGCGCCGCTCGTGGCGTCGGTTGGAGGCGTACATCGGGTAGACCGCGACGCTGCCCCCTGCGTGGGTCGAGAGCCAGTTGTTCGGGAAGACGCTGTCGGGACGGGTGTGGTCGGAGTCCGCGAACACGTGCACGCGTACGCCGGCCTCGCGCAACGCACGCGCGACGGCATCCATCTCGGCCAGCGCCAGGGCCGAGATCTCCTCGTCGGAGCGGCCGGCCGGAGGCGCTGCCTGGAAGGCGTTGTCGGCAGCCGTCGCCTGGTTCGGCACGAAGCGCTCGGCACGGACCAGGACGACGGAGGAAGGGGCTTGGGCACTCACGATTCGGACCCTAGACGACGACCGAGGGACTAGCCGTTCCGGGCGGTCGCCGGAGCGTTCAGCCGTCTCGGGTGTGACTGAGGGGGAGGCGAACGGTGAATGTGCTGCCCTCGCCAGGTGCAGAGGTGACCCGGATCGACCCGCCGTGCCGTTGCACGATGCGGCGAACGATGCTGAGACCGAGCCCCGTGCCCGGCAAGGCCAGCGCGGACGGGTTCGTGGAGCGGAAGAATTCCCCGAAGAGCTCCTCCTGGTCGTCGGCGCTGATCCCCATACCCGAGTCAGCGACCACCAAGCGGACGAATCGGGCACTGCGCTCCAGGGCCACCTCGACGAGGCCTCCGGCCGGGGTGTACTTGATGGCGTTGTCGACGAGATTGAGCACGACACGTTCGAGCTCGCCACCATTGCCCGTGATGAGAACCGGCCCTCCGTGAGGGGCGAGTCGGAGCGAGACACCTTGTGCCTTCGCCTGTGGTTGGAGCGAGGACACGACGTCGCGGGCGACGAGCCGCAGGTCGAGGATTCCGGGCTCCGAGCCCACCGCCGCATCGATCCGCTTGAGCATCAGGAGCTCATCGGTGAGCCTCAGGACTCGCTGAAGGTTGCGGTGCACCACCTCGAAGGCGTCGCTGCCCACCACGGCACCAGCCGTCATCGCATCCTCGATCAGCTCGAGGTGGCCGACCACGGAGGTGAGCGGCGTTCGCAGCTCGTGGGACACCGTGGAGACCAGGTCGTTCTTGTACCCGTCCAGCGCCTTCAGCTGCTGCACCAGCACCCGCTCCCGCTCCAGAAGGCGTACCGACAGCACCGCCTGTCCGAGGTGCCGGCCCAGCCGAGCCGCGGCCTCGAGCTCCTCGGCGGACCAGCCCGACTCGTTGTCGCGACAGGCCACGAAGTATCCGAAGCAGTCGGGACCCACCCCGACCGGACACATCAGCAGCCTGCTCACCCCGATCGACTCGAGGAACTCGGTCAGATCCGTTTGCTCGTCCGCAACCGGGTTCGACTCGCTGGTGGAACGTCGCACCCAGCCCGCACGCCCTTCGACGACCCGGATCCGTTCTTGGGTCTCGTTCCACGGCGACGTGCTGGAGACCCAGCGCCCGTGGCGGAGGAACGCCGTGGCCACCACCCCGGCGTCCCAGGCCGCACGGGCATCGGCGGCCGCGTGGGCCAGGATCTCTGCAGTCGCAGCCGGCACTGTGCCCGTCGGCACGCCCGCCATCTCGCCCGGGTGCCCGGGATTCTGCTGGTCGATGATGCGGACCCAGAACGTGCTGGCCTGCAGCACCGAGGAGAACGACGGTGCACAGGCAGCGACAAGACTCCCCAGATCGTGGTCGGCCTCGGTGCTGAGAAGGGCTGCCTGAACAGCGCTGGAGAGCCGGACCCGCTCCTCCAGTGCGGTCGCGCGGCGCGCCTGGTTGAGCGCGAGTCCGGCCAAGTCGGCGTACATCTCCAAGAGCTCGCGCCGAGGAGCCGCGGGCCGCATGCCGTCGTCGGGAAGATCGACGGAGAGCACGCCCAGCAACTCGCCCTCCGGCGAGCTGAGCAGGCACCTCAGCGTGTCCTCGCCCTCCCACTGCCCCGGCCCTCGTGTGACGTCCGACAGATCTGGGATCCACCCTCCCACGCCCTCTCCCAGGCGACCGGCTGGGAGGAAGAAGAGGGAGCCTGACTGGTCGGAGGCCGCGAGCTCGACCTCCATCTCGGCCAGGCTCACGCGCGTCCCCATGAGCTCGGCCCGGGCGTCCTCGCGGCCGGCCACCGAGACGATCTCGAAGTCCAGTGCGTCGGTGAGCCAGCTGATCGCCGCCACCTGGAAGCCCACGACATCCACCACGCCCTGGGTGAGGACGCCAAGTGCCGTGTGCACGTCGACGCCCAGGTTGATCCGACGGATGATCTGGTACATCGGCCGAAAGAGGTCCGCATCATGCCGAACCGGGGCCATGTCGCCTCCCGAACGCTCTGGATGCTCAGCGTAGCGACTCCTGGCTCGCTCGGTCAGCGGGGATGAGCCGACGAGCCAGGTAGGGCGCCGTGACGCTGTCCGACGACCCCGCCACGTCGTGGGGCGTCCCGGTGGCGACCACCTGGCCTCCCGAGTCTCCGCCTCCGGGCCCGAGGTCGATCACCCAGTCAGCCGTCGCGACGACGTCCAGGTCGTGCTCAACGAGGACCACGGTGTTGCCGGCCTCCACGAGGCGATGGAGCTGGCGCAGCAGGAGCGCGACGTCGGCGGGGTGCAGCCCCGCCGTCGGCTCGTCGAGCAGGTAGAGCGCGTGGCCGCGGCGGGCTCGCTGCAGCTCGGTGGCGAGCTTGATCCGCTGTGCCTCTCCCCCGCTGAGCTCGGTGGCAGGCTGACCCAGGCGCAGGTAGCCGAGGCCGACCTCGCGCAGGGTCTCGAGGCTGCGCGAGGCAGCCGGCACGTCGGCGAGGAACTCGGCCGCGTCGTCGACGGTCAGTCCCAGCACCTCGGCGACGTTCTTGCCCCGGTAGGTCACCTCCAGCGTCTCGGCGTTGTAGCGCGCGCCGTGACACGTGGGGCAGGGCGCGTAGGTGCCGGGCAGGAAGAGCAGCTCGACCGAGACGAAGCCCTCGCCCTGGCACGAGGCGCAGCGCCCCTCGGCGACGTTGAAGGAGAAGCGTCCCACTCCGTAGCCCCGCGCGCGGGACTCGTCGGTGGCGGCGAAGAGCTTGCGTACGGCGTCGAAGAGCCCCGTGTACGTCGCCAGGTTGGAGCGAGGGGTGCGGCCGATCGGCCGCTGGTCGACCAGCACCAGGCGGTCGAAGGCCTCCAGACCGGACGCGCTGTCCACGTCGACCTCGAGTCCGCTCGCGTGAGAGGCGTCGGCTGCGGGATCGGCGTCGGGGTCCGGAGCTAGACCCAGGTGGACCCGCACCAGCTCGGCGAGCACCTGCGTGACCAAGGTCGACTTGCCGGAGCCCGAGACCCCCGTCACGGCCGTGAGCACGCACAGTGGGACGTCGACCGACACGTCGTCGAGATTGTGCCGCGAGATGCCGCGCAGGTGGAGCCAGCCGTGCGGCTCACGAGGCGCGTGGACCAGCCGCTCGGCGCGCCCGAACAGGTGGTTGCTCGTGGCCGACTCCGCGACGTCCTCCAGGCCGGCGACCGGTCCGCTGTAGAGCACGCGCCCGCCGGCATCCCCGGCGCCGGGACCGATGTCGACGACCCAGTCGGCACGCCGTACGACGTCCATGTCGTGCTCGACGACGAATAACGAGTTGCCCGAGGCCTTCAGTCGGTCCAGGACGTCGAGCAACGGCTCCGCGTCGGCGGGGTGCAGACCCGCCGACGGCTCGTCCAGCACGTAGACCACCCCGAAGAGCCCCGAGCGCAGTTGGGTGGCGATCCTCAGCCGCTGGGTCTCCCCGGGCGAGAGCGTCGTGGAGCTGCGACCCAGGGCGAGGTAGCCCAGACCCAGGTCGAGCAGCACCTCGATCCGGGCCACCAGGTCCGCGCAGATCCGCCGGGCGACCTCGTTGCTCTCGCTCTCGGCCGCGAAGGGCCGCAGCACCGCGACCAGGTCCTGGAAGCTCGAGTCGTTGACCTCGGCGATGGACTGCCCGGCGAAGGTCACCGCCAGCGCCTCGACGATGAGTCCGCTGCCCCCGCAGTCGGGGCACGCGCTGCTGGCCATGAAGCGCAGCGCCTTGGTGCGCATCGCCTCGCTCTTCGAGTCCGAGAGCACGTGGAGCACGTGCTTGCGGGCGCTCCAGAACGTGCCGTGGTACGGCCGTCCACTCCCTCCGTCGTCGCGGTGCTGGGTCTCGATGAGGACCGACGGCTGCTCGTCGGTGTAGAGGATCCAGTCGCGGTCGCTCCGGTCCAGCTCCTGCCACGGCCGGTCGACGTCGATGCCGAGGCTGCGCACGATCCGGCGCAGGTTATGGCCCTGCCACGCTCCCGGCCAGGAGGCCACGGCACCGTCGCGGATGCTGAGGGACGGGTCCGGGACCAGCAGCGACTCGCTCACCTCGTGCGCCACTCCGAGCCCGTGACAGCGCGGGCAGGCACCGGCGGCGGTGTTCGGGGAGAACGCCTCGGCGGCCAGGTGCCCGGCACCCTGCGGGTAGTGACCGGCACGCGAGTACAGGATGCGGAGCAGGTTGGACAGGGTCGTGAGCGTGCCCACCGTCGAGCGTGAGCTGGCCGCCCCACGCCGCTGCTGGAGGGCCACCGCGGGCGGCAGCCCGGTGATCTCCTGGACCTGGGGAGCACCCACCTGCTGCAGCAGCCTGCGGGCGTACGGCGCGACCGACTCGAAGTAGCGGCGCTGCGCCTCGGCGTACAGGGTCCCGAAGGCCAGGGACGACTTGCCCGAGCCCGACACCCCGGTGAAGGCGACCATGGCGTTGCGTGGAAGGTCCACGTCGACGTGCTTGAGATTGTGCTCACTGGCCCCGCGCACGTGCACGTACTGGTCGTGGGGGTCGAAGTCCCCGTCACCGACGGGCACTGGTGCTCGGTAATCAGGAGAGCTCACGCTGCCACCATGCCCGACCTGGCCCTGAGGATGCTCAACGGCGTCACACTCCGCCGAGCCTGACGAGCTGCGGAGTCCTGGGTAGGCTGCCTCACCGACATGTCCGTTGACCGTATGCCGCCCGCCGCCCGGTCCCGCCTCCTCCTCTGCATCGACGCCCCGTCGCTGCTGCACCGCAACCACCACGCACGGGTCGGCACCGACCTGCGGGATCAGGGCGGCCGGCCGGCCTGGGCCTTGCACGGGATGGTGCGCCAGATCGTCGAGGCCGTCGAGGCGTTCGCGCCCGATGCGGTCGTGTTCGGTCTCGACGACAAGGCCTTCTCGGTCCGCGCGCAGGCCTATCCCGCCTACAAGGCCGGGCGTGCCGAGAAGGACCCCGCGCTGGTCGAGCAGCTCGGGCGAGCCGGAGCCCTGCTCGACGCGCTCGGGCTCCTGACCCTCACCCCCCCGGGGCTCGAGGCCGACGACGTCAGCGCCTCGGCGGCCGCGTGGGCACGCAGGTCGGGCTGGCGGTGCGTGATCATCACCTCGGACCGCGACGCCTTCGCCCACATCAGCGAGACCACCGAGGTGCTGCGCCTCATCGACGGCGGCATCCACGGCTCGCCGCTGCTCAACCCGGCCCGACTGCTGGCGATGTACGGCGTGGCCGCCGAGCACTACCTCGAGTACGCCGCGCTGCGCGGTGACGCCAGCGACAACCTTCCCGGAGTCACCGGGATCGGCGAGAAGGGCGCCGCGGCGCTGCTCGCCCAGGTCGCTTCTATGCGCGAGGTGTGGGCTGATCTCGAGCACACCGACGGCGCCACGATCGCCGCGGCCCTCGACGCTGACGCCGCGGAGTCGGGCCAGCGTCGGATCAGCGTCGGCCTGCTCAACCGGTTGCGCGACCCCACAGCCCGGCAGCTGTTCGAGTTCAACCTCGAGGTCATGGCCGGCCATGACGACCTCGACCTCGGGCTCACCCCCGACGTACCGGGCTCGCCCGGTCTGCTCCCCCTCGAGGAGGCTCGCGTGCGCCACGTCGTGTCCCACCTCGGCGTCGAGGGGACGACCGAGCACGCGGTGCGGGTGCTCAGCCGCCGGACGCACCCGGAGCGGGTGCCGGACCCAGGTCCAGGTCGACCATGAGCTCGTCGGCGAGCCGTTCGAGGTCCGCTCGTACGTCGCCCAGGGACGTCGAGCGCGGGATCGAGAGTCGCGCTTCGACCTCGAAGAGGGTGCCTCCCGCCATCGGCGCCTCGCGGACGTCGGTGGACAGCTCGTCGATGCCCACGCCTCGCGCCGCCAGGGCGGCCGAGATCTCCGCGACGATCCCTGCCCGGTCCTGACCGAGCAGGTGCAGGTGCAGGGGGACGACGTCCCGTTCGGCGTCCGCGTGCTCGATCCGTTCCACCCGGACGTCCAGCCCCGCCAGCTCGCCCAGTGACTGCTCCAGGGCAGCGATCGCGGTCTCGGGAACCTCCACGAGGGCGATGCCCGCGAACTTGCCGCTCAACCGCGCCATCTGGCTGCGCTGCCAGCTCCCACCGCGCTCCTCCACCTGCCGCGAGACCGCGGACACCAGTCCGGGACGGTCGTCTCCGATGACGGTCAGCACGAGAGAGGCCACGGCCGCAGGATAGGCCCCGCCGGCCACGGCGCCGCCGGTGACGCCCCGGTGAACTCTGTCCGACGTCTGTCCATCGCCCGGCACCTCGGCGCCGCTCCGACGTTGACCCGGGTGTGAAGCCACTCATCCCGCGCCGGACCGTCCTGGCCGCCTCCGCCGGCGTGGCGGGAAGCGCCACTGTGCTCCCCACGTTCGACCCAGCAGCCGGGGCGGCGGCGGCCCCGCCGCGCGGGCGGCACCCGGTCTTCCCGCACGGCGTAGCGTCGGGCGACCCGGGCCCCACCGCGGTGGTGCTGTGGACTCGGGTGACGCCGACCCCTCGAAGCAGCCCGGGGTCGGGGCACGGCCCGCGGGTCACGGTGCGCTGGGAGGTCGCCCAGGACCCCCGCATGCGACACGTCGTCCGTCGTGGCCGATCGGCGACCGGCCCCGGGCGCGACCACACCGTCAAGCTCACCGTGACCGGCCTGGCGCCGAGCACCTGGTACTACTACCGCTTCACCTACGAGGGCCATCGCAGTCGCGTCGGACGCACCCGTACGACGCCCGCCGCCGACGAGGAGACCGAGCACCTGCGCCTCGGCTTCGTCTCGTGCGCGAACCTGCAGGCCGGCTGGTTCAGCGCGTATCGCCACCTCGCGGCGCGCAACGACCTGCACGCGGTCGTGCACCTGGGCGACTACCTCTACGAGTACGGCTCGGACGGGCACGGGATGGGCGCCGACGACGTCGTGGTGCGTCCCCACGAGCCGGCCCACGAGATCCTCGGGCTCGCCGACTACCGTCGGCGGCACGCGCAGTACAAGCGCGACCGGGACCTGCAGGACCTCCACGCGGCGTACCCGATGATCGCCACCTGGGACGACCACGAGTCGGCCAACGACGCCTGGCGCGGTGGCGCCGCCAACCACTCCCCCGCGGAGGAGGGCGGCTGGAGGCGTCGCCGGGCCCGTGCGCATCGCGCCTACGACGAGTGGATGCCGGCGCGCCTGAACGGCTCGGTACGACTACGCGACGGCACTAGACTCTTCCGCACGCTGCGGTTCGGCACGCTGGCCGACCTGTCGATGCTGGACCTGCGCACCTACCGTGACGAGCAGGTGGCCGATCTCACCGACACCAGCGTCGACGACCCCGACCGCACGATCACAGGATCCGCGCAGCTGGGGTGGCTCAAGGACTCGCTGAGCACCAGCAGGTCACGGTGGAAGCTCGTGGGCAACCCGGTCCTGATCGCGCCGCTGTCCCTCGGTGGCCTGCCCCCCGAGGCCGCAGCAGCCCTCAACCGGCTGCTGGAGGGAGCCGTCTCGGCCGACGGCGTCCCGCTGAACACCGATGCGTGGGACGGCTACACCCACGATCGTCGCGACCTCTTCGACCACATCGCCGCCGAGCGGATCGACGACGTCGTCTTCCTGACCGGCGACATCCACACGGGCCTGGCTGCCGAGCTCCCGCTCGCGAAGGGGACCTACCCCCTGGGCGGCAACGTGGGCGTGGAGTTCGTGTGCGCCTCGGTGACGTCGAACAACTTCAAGGACGACACCGACACACCCCCGCACACGACCAGTGACGTGATCGCGGCGGCGCTCCGGGCGAGCAACCCGCACTACCGCTACGCCAACCTCGACGACCACGGGTACTGCGTCCTCGACGTGACCCCGGAGCGGGTCCAGTGCGACTGGTGGGTGATCGGCGACCGGGCGCAGCGACGCTCGGGGATCCGGCACCACGCCTCGTACGCCGTCCACGCCGGGTCTGCGCAACTCAGCTCGGTGCGTGACCCGGTCACCTAGACTGGTGCTGCTCCCTCCACCTCCACAGAGCAGGACCCTCCGTGCACCATCGCGTCATCGATCATGAGCACGACGCTGCCCGGATGGCCGAGCTGGAGCGCTACCAGGTCCTGTCCGCGGAGCCCCGGCCCGAGCTGACCGCCCTGGCCGAGCTCGCCGCCCGCGTGTGCGGCGTCTCGTCCGCCTTCATCTCGGTGATCACCGACGACGAGCTGCTCCAACTCGCCAGCGTCGGCTTCGAGGGCTTCACCGTGCCGCGCGCACTGTCGATGTGCGACGCGGTCCTCCACGAGGACGAGCCGCTGATCTCCTCGGACCTGCGCGTGGACCCCCGCTTCCGCGACAACCCCTACGTGCAGCAGGGCCGCACGGTCTTCTACGCCAGCTACCAGCTGACCAGCCCTGCTGGTGTCCCGTTCGGGTCGCTGTGCGTCTTCGACGACACCGAGCGCGAGATCGACGCCGCGCAACGGCGCGCCCTGCGCGACCTGTCCGACCGCGTCGTCGACGTCCTCGAGCTCGAGCTGCGCAACCGTCAGCTGGCCAAGGCCATCCACGAGCTCGAGCGGAGCAACCAGCAGCTGGCTGCCTTCGCCGGCCAGGTCAGCCACGACCTGCGCAACCCCCTCGCCGCCGTCACCGGCAACCTCGAGCTGCTCGAGGACCTCGTCGTGGCCGCCGAGCCGGACGTCGCGACGATGCGCGGCCTGATCTCGCGTGCCCACCGCAGCACCGAGCGGATGGGACGACTGGTCGACGAGGTGCTCACCTTCGCGGTGCTCGGCGGTCGGCTGGACCGGCACCGCGTGGACGTCGACGCCCTCATGCGCGAGGTGCGCGAGGACCTGTCCTCGCAGCTTGCCGGAGCTGCGATCGAGGTCGGGGAGCTGCCCGCGGTGCAGGCCGACCCGGTGCAGCTGCGGATCGTGCTGCAGAACCTCGTCTCCAACGCGGCCAAGTACACCCGCCCCGGCACCACCGCGAGCATCTCGGTGCACGCCGAGGTGTCGGGCACGACGTGGCGCCTGGAGGTGGTCGACCACGGGCTCGGGGTGCCCCCCGCCGATCGGGACCGGGTCTTCGAGCCCTTCGTGCGCGTCGCGGAGGGTCTGCGCGTCGATGGCACCGGTATGGGCCTGCCCACGTGCCAGCGGATCGTCCAGGCGCACGGCGGGCGCATCGGTCTCGACGAGACCCCCGGTGGCGGAGCCACCGCCTGGGTCGAGCTGCCGGCGGCACCTGACGCCTGACCGGGATCCAGGACCGTTGCCGGCCCGCGGCTGCGACGGTCCTGGTCCCGGCTCGAACGGCTCAGAGGATGTAGAGCATCTCCTGGTACGTCGGCAGCGGCCAGAGGTCGTCGGCCACCAGGCCCTCGAGCTCGTCGGCGGCCTCGCGGACCGCGGTCATGGCGGGCAGCACCGAGTCGCGGGTGAAGGTGGCCGCCTCCAGCGGGTCCTCGGCGTGCTCATGGGCGATCGCGTCGCTCAGCGTGGCCAGGCCCTTCTTGAGCGCGGCGATCGGGGCGCTGACCGCCTCGAGCGTGGAGAGGTCCGCCTCGACGCCGGCGGCCTTGAGTGCGGCGACGTTCGAGGCGAGCTCGGTCTGGTAGCGAAGGGCCGCCGGCAGCACCGTCGTGGAGCCGATCTCCAGGGTGAGGTTGGCCTCGACCGCGACGGTGAGGATGTACTGCTCGCAGCCCACCTCGTAGCGGCTGTGGGCCTCGCCCTCGTTGAACACGCCGTACTTGGTGAACAGCTCGATCGCCTCGGGGGTGATCAGCTCGGGCAGCGCGTCGACCGTCGTGCGCAGGTTCTTCAGCCCGCGCTGCTCGGCCTCGATCGGCCACTCGTCGGAGTAGCCGTTGCCGTTGAAGATCACGGTGCCGTGCTCGGACACGATGTCGGAGAGCAGCGTCTGCACGGCCTCGTTGAAGTCCGTGCCGCCGGCCACCGCGGTCTCGAGTGCCGAGGCGCAGTAGTCGAGGGCCTCGGCCATGATCGTGTTGATCATGACCATCGGACCGGCGACGGTCTGCAGCGAGCCCGGCGCCCGGAACTCGAAGCGGTTGCCGGTGAAGGCGAACGGCGAGGTGCGGTTGCGGTCGCCCGGGTCCTTGGAGAGGTTCGGCAGGGTGTCGACGCCGATGGTGAGCGTGCCCTTCTCCTTGGAGCGGGTCGCGCCGCCCTTGGCGATCTGGTCGAAGACGTCGGCCAGCTGGTCGCCGAGGAAGATCGAGATGATCGCCGGCGGCGCCTCGTTGGCTCCGAGACGGTGGTCGTTGGACGCCGAGGCGACCGAGGCGCGCAGCAGCCCGCCGTACTTGTGCACCGAGCGGATGACCGCCGCACAGAAGACCAGGAACTGGGCGTTGTCGTGCGGGGTGTCGCCGGGCACGAGCAGGCTGCCGAGCTCGGAGTTCCCGAGCGAGAAGTTGACGTGCTTGCCGGACCCGTTGACGCCGGCGAACGGCTTCTCGTGGAAGAGGCACTCCATGCCGTGCTTCTTCGCCACGGCCTTGAAGGTCGTCATCAGCAGCTGCTGGTGGTCGGAGGCCTCGTTGGCGCGCTCGAACATCGGCGCGACCTCGAACTGGCCCGGAGCGACCTCGTTGTGGCGGGTCTTGGCCGGGATGCCGAGCTTGAACAGCTCCCGCTCGGTGTCCATCATGAAGCCGAGCACCCGCTCGGGGATCGCGCCGAAGTAGTGGTCGTCGAACTCCTGGCCCTTGGGCGGCTTGGCGCCGAAGAGCGTGCGGCCGGCGTTCAGCAGGTCGGGGCGGGAGAGGAAGAAGTGGCTGTCGACCAGGAAGTACTCCTGCTCGGGGCCGCAGTAGGCCACGACGTTCTCGGGGTCGTCGTGCCCGAAGAGCTCGAGCACCCGCTTGGCGTGCACGGCCATCGCCTGCTGCGAGCGCAGCACCGGCGTCTTGTGGTCCAGTGCCTCACCGGTCATCGAGATGAAGATGGTCGGGATGCACAGGGTGTTGCCGTTGGGGTTCTCCAGCACGTACGCCGGGCTCATCACGTCCCAGCCGGTGTAGCCGCGTGCCTCGAAGGTGTTGCGCAGCCCACCGTTGGGGAAGCTCGACGCGTCGGGCTCGCCCTGGATCAGCGTCTTGCCGGAGAACGAGGCGAAGGCCGTGCCGTCACCGACCGGGTCGAGGAAGCTGTCGTGCTTCTCCGCGGTCAGGCCGGTCAGCGGGTAGAACACGTGGGCGTAGTGCGTGGCGCCCTTCTCCAGGGCCCAGTCCTTCATCGCCGAGGCGATGGAGTCGGCCACGTCCGGGTCCAGCGGCGTGGACCGCTCGATCGTCGACAGCACCGACTTGTAGACGGCCTTGGGCAGCCGCTTCTGCATCACGGTGAGGCTGAAGACGTTCTCCCCGAAGATCTCGCCCGGCTCCTCCCCTGGGTCGAAGCTGATCGGCGGCGGGGTGAAGGCCTCGACCGACGTGATGGCCTGGAGACGAACGGGATTGGCGGTCATGCAGATAACTCCCTCGGGCGTGGAACCGGCCTCGGGAGCCGGCGTTGCCGCGAACCTAGGACTGTCCGGTGTCGCGGACGTTTCGTAGGTGTGACGCTGGACCGCGGATCGCGCGACGCGCCGTTCCACCGAGGAAGAGGGGTGACTCTGGCAGACTCACCGGCGTGTCACATGAGTCACAGCCCGATCGTCGTGCGTTGGTCGTCGAGGACGACGAGGACGTGCGCTCGCTCATCGAGTTCACTCTCAGCACCCAGGGCTTCGAGGTCCGTGCGGTCGACACCGGACTGGCTGCGATCGAGACCGTGCGCACGTTCGACCCCGATCTGGTCACCCTCGACGTCGGACTGCCCGGCATCGACGGCATCGAGACGTGTCGGCGGATCCGTGAGTTCGCCGACGCCTACGTCATCATGATCACCGCCCGCGACGACGAGATCGACCGACTGCTCGGGCTCGAGACCGGCGCCGACGACTACCTGTCGAAGCCGTTCAGCGTCCGCGAGCTCAAGGCCCGGGTCAACGCGCTCTTCCGCCGCCCCCGACGTGGGTTCTCGGCCTCGCAGCAGGCAGCGCCCGTGCCCGACCACGAGATGCTCGAGCACGGCGACCTGCGCGTCGACGTCGACGGACGCCGCGCGTTCAACGGCGCCGTGGAGCTGTCCCTGACGCGGACCGAGTTCGACCTGCTCACCGAGCTGATGCGCACGCCGGCGCGTGTGTGGACGCGCGAGGCGCTGCTGCGCTCGGTGTGGGGCACCGACTGGGCGAGCGACACCCACCTGGTCGAGGTCCACGTGGGCAACCTGCGCCGCAAGCTCGACGAGGGACACCCCGGGACGCGCTACATCAAGACGGTGCGCGGAGTGGGCTACCGGATGGAGTCGGTCGACTCCTGAGCCACCGGCTCGGACTCACGATCGGGCGGGCCGAAGTAGACGTCCAGCGCCGCGCGGGCACGCAACGCGGCCCCGGGGAGCAGCAGGGCCTGGGACCGCGCCGACGGAAGGTCGTTGTTGCGCAGGTCGTCGACCACGAACGTCGCGATCTCGGCCAGCTCGGTGGCACCGGTCATGATCGAGGATACTTTCAGGCTCAGCGCGGCATCGAGCGCCTGCTCGGCGTCGGAGGCCAGGACTGCGTCGACGAGCCGGTCGACCCGCGGCGCGAGCATCCGCTGGTAGGTGCCGACGAGCGTGCGGACGAACGGCTCGCTCTGCGTGTCGGCCTCGAGCCGGTGCACAGCAGAAGGATCGAAGACGGTCGTCACAGTCGGGGCCCCCATGGTTCGTTGGTGCTAGGTCCCCAGCCTTACCCAGAAGTCTCTGGTCCATGTATCGCCAACCTCAAGAAATCCTCAAGGTCCTGGGACGTCGCTCGTGCTCGTCACCAGAAGACGCGGTCGACCACCAGCCGCGCCCGTCTGGTGGTGCGCAGGTAGTCGTTGACCATCTCGTCGGTGCAGCCCGACGGGTAGCCGAGGATGCTGGCCACCGCAGCGCGCTCCTGGGCCTCGCGCGGCAGCTGGTCGGTGGGCTTTCCACGTGCCAGGGTCGCGGCGTTGCGCACCCGGCTCACTGTGCGCCAAGCCTCGCTCAGCACGCGCGCGTCGTCGGCGTCGAGCAGCCCGGCCTCCACCGCCGCCGACGCCGCAGCCAGCGTGCGCGGCGTACGCAGTCCGGCGACCTCCGCGGCGTGGCGCATCTGGAGGAGCTGGATGGTCCACTCGATGTCGGCCAGGCCTCCCCGGCCGAGCTTGAGGTGCAGCTGCGGGTCGGCGCCCTTGGGCAGCCGCTCGGTGTCGACCCGGGCCTTGATCCGCCGTACCTCGATGACGTCGTCCTGCGACAGGCCACCCTCGGGATAGCGCAGCGGGTCGATCAGCTCCCGAAAACGTCGGCGCACGTCGGCGTCGCCGACGACGGGGTCGGCACGGAGCAGCGCTTGGGCCTCCCAGACCTTCGACCAGCGCGCGTAGTAGGCGGCGTAGGAGTCGAGGGTGCGCACCAGCGCTCCCTGCTTGCCCTCGGGGCGCAGGTCGGCATCGACGACCAGCGACGGGTCCGGCCCGGCCTGGGCGAGCAGGTTGCGCACCTCGTTGGCGACCGCCGTGGCGTAGGTGCTGGCGACGTGGGCGTCGGCGCCCTCCTCGGGCTGGTGGACGAACAGGACGTCGGCGTCGCTGCCGTAGGACAGCTCGAAGCCGCCGTAGCGGCCCATCGCGACGATGGCGATGCGCGTCGGCGGCTCCTCCATGTCCTTCTGGCGCCGCACGCGTCGACCGGCGACCTCGAGGGTGGCCTCCAGCGTGGCGTCGGTGATCCGCGACAACGCCGCTCCCACGTCGGCGACGTCGGTCAGGCCCAGCACGTCGCCCGCACCGACGCGCAGCAGCTCGCGGCGCCGGACGGCGCGGATCGAGCGCACGGCCTTGTCCAGGTCGGGCTGCCGGGCCGCGTTGGAGCGCATCTCCTCACCGATTGCGCGTGCGGTGAGCGGGGTGATGTCCTCGGCCAGCATCCGTACGCCGGCAGGCTCGACCTCCAGGAGCCCGGTGACGTAGCGCGAGGTGGAGAGCAGGTGGGCGAGGCGCTCGGCGACCTCGCCCTCGTCGCGCAGGGTCTTGAGGTACCACGGCGTCGTGCCGAGGCGCTCGCTGATCCGCCGGAAGCCGAAGAGCCCGGCGTCGGGGTCGACGCCCTCGGCGAACCAGCTCAGCATCGCCGGGAGCAGGGTGCGCTGGATCGCCGCCCGACGGGTCACTCCGCTCGTCAGCGCCTCCAGGTTGCGCAGCGCAGCCTGCGGGTCGCCGTACCCGAGCGCGGCCAGGCGGGCGCCCGCCGCCTCCGAGGACAGCCTGACCTCGTCGGTGTGCACCCGCGCCACGGCCGCCAGCAGCGGGCGGTAGAAGAGCTTCTCGTGCAGGCGTCGCACCTCGCGACGGTGGTGCTGCCAGACCTTGGCGAGGGTCTCCTCGGGCTCGGTCCGGTAGCCGAGGCTGCGCCCGAGGCGCCGCAGCGAGGCGGAGTCCTCGGGGACGACGTGGGTGCGGCGCAGCGCGAAGAGCTGCATCCGGTGCTCGAGGGAGCGCAGGAAGCTGTAGGCCTCGTGCAGTGACTCGCCGTCCTGGCGGCCCACGTAGCCGTGCACCGCCAGGGCGTGCAGGGCGCTGAGGGTGGTGGGCTCGCGGATCCGGTCGTCCCCGAACCCGTGCACGAGCTGGAGCAGCTGGACGGCGAACTCGACGTCGCGCAGGCCACCCGGCCCGAGCTTGATCTGCCGGTCGACCTCCTTGGCAGGGATGTGCTCGATCACGCGGCGCCGCATCGCCTGGGTGTCGGTGACGAAGCCCTCACGCTGGGCTGCGGTCCACACCATGGGAGCGGTCATGTCCACGAACGCCTGCCCCAGGGCGAGGTCGCCGGCGACGGCACGCGCCTTGAGCAGTGCCTGGAACTCCCACGGCTTGGCCCAGCGTTCGTAGTAGCCCTCGTGACTCTCGAGGGTGCGGGTCAGCGGTCCGGCCTTGCCCTCGGGTCGCAGCGCCGCGTCGACGGGCCAGATCGTGCCCTCGCCGGTGTAGTCGGAGCAGATCTGGATCAGGTGCGTCGCCAGGCGCGTGGCGGTGCGCAGCACCGACGGGTCGTCCTGGCGCTCGGGATCGGTGGCGGCGTGCAGGAAGATCACGTCCACGTCCGAGACGTAGTTGAGCTCGTGACCGCCGCACTTGCCCATCGCCACGACTCCCAGGCGGGCCTCTGCGGCGGCCTCCCCGAGTCGGGCGCGGGCGATGGCCAGGGCGGCCTCCAGGGTGCCCGCCGCCAGGTCGGAGAGCTCGGCCGCGGCGTCGTCGACGCCGAGGTCGTGGGCGAGGTCGCGTGCGGCGAGGCGCAGCAGCACCCGGCGGTACTCCACGCGCAGGGCGTCGACGGCAGCAGCGTCCTCGACCGTCGCCACGGGCACGGCATCGCTCGGCTCTGCCCCGACCGCGAGCAGGAGCCCGGCCCGCACGGCGTACGCCGCCGGCCGCGTGGAGCCCATCGTCGGGTCGCGCAGCTCGCGCCACTGCTCGGGGTGGCGCGTGAGGTGGTGCGCCAGCGCCTCGCTGGCGCCGAGGACGCAGAGCAGACGCATGGCGGTGCCCTCGTCGTGGACCAGCGCCGCGAGGAGCTCCTCGCGACCACCGGCCCCGTCCTGGTCCTCCTGCTGGTCGTCCACCGCGTCGAGGAGTCGCAGGAGGCAGCCGAGGGCTTCGTCGGGATCGGCCGTCCGGCCGAGCAGAGCCACCAGGGGGTCGGCGGACTCACCCAGGGTCGCGAGGTCGACGAGCGCCGCCTTGGCGTCGACGAATCCCAGGCGCGCCAGGTCTCCGGAGGTGGCCTTCACGGTCGTGCCACGACCCCGGTGACGATCGCCGCGAAGGCGGTGGCCAGTGGCCTCCAGGTGTCTGCCAGCTCGGACTCCGCGTCGCTCACCGCGGCGACCGTGTGCGTGGCCTCGGCCGCGGCGACGTCGGGGGCCGAGTCGTCGGCCCACCACTGCGCCACGGCTCCGTCCGCCTCGGGATGCGCCTGGATCCCCCAGGCTCTGTCGGCGAAGCGGACCACCTGGGGCTCTCCCTGGGGCGAGGCAGCGAGCAGGACGGCACCGGCGGGCATCACGGTGACGACGTCCTGGTTCCACTGCAGGCACCGGGTCGTGCCGTCGGCCCGAGCGAGACCACCGAGCAGCGGATCTGCGTCGGCGGCCGAAGTCCAGCCGATCGGCAGCACGCCGATCGCTCGGCCACGTGGGTTGCGAGCCACGGTCCCGCCGCAGGCGCGCGCGATGAGCTGGTGGCCGAGGCACACGCCGAGGGTCGGGGTGTCTTGCTCGATCGTGAGGCGCAGCAACGTCACGGTGTCGCGCAGCCAGGGGTGGCCGTCCTCGTCGAAGGCGTCCATCGATCCTCCGAGCACCAGCACGGCGTCGTACGGCGCCAGGTCAGCGCGCTCGGTGGGCAGCGGCTCGCCCAGGTCGGGACGGCGTACCTCGAGCATCAGTCCGGCCTCCTCCAGCCAGCCCCCGAGGAGGGCGGGCGGGCAGGTGGCCTGATGCTGCACCACGAGGATGCGCGGGCTCACGGGCGAGTTCACCGGGTGGGGCTCAGAGCACCGGCAGCATCTGGTCGCGCTCGAAGGCCGAGACCTGGCCGCGGTACTCGTCCCACTCGGCCCGCTTGTTGCGCAGGAAGAAGTCGAAGACGCTCTCCCCCAACGTGTCGGCGAGGAGCTCGGAATTCTCGGCGATCTCGATGGCCTCGTTGAGGCTCTTGGGCAGCGGATCGATGCCGAGGCTCTTGCGCTCGCGCTCGGACAGCGCCCAGACGTCGTCCTCGGCCTCGCGGGGCAGCTCGTAGCCCTCCTCGATGCCCTTCATGCCGGCCGCGAGCACCGCGGCGAAGGCGAGGTAGGGGTTGCAGGCCGCGTCGATGGTGCGCAGCTCGACGCGCGTCGAGGCGCCCTTGAGCGGCTTGTACATCGGCACCCGGACCATCGCGGAGCGGTTGTTGTGTCCCCAGCAGACGTACGACGGCGCCTCGCCGCCGAACATCATCCGCTTGTAGCTGTTGACCCACTGGTTGGTCACCACGCTGAGCTCGGGGGCGTGGTGCAGGACGCCGGCGATGAAGCGGCGACCGGTCTCGGAGAGCTGGTACTCCGCGCCGGCCTCGTAGAAGGCGTTCTGGTCGCCCTCGAAGAGCGAGACGTGGGTGTGCATGCCCGAGCCCGGGTGGGTGGTGAAGGGCTTGGGCATGAAGCTGGCCCAGATGTCCTGGCTCAGCGCGACCTCACGGATGACGGTGCGGAAGGTCATGATGTTGTCGGCCGTCGACAGGGCGTCGGCGTAGCGCAGGTCGATCTCCTGCTGACCGGGACCGGCCTCGTGGTGGCTGAACTCGACCGAGATGCCCATCGACTCCAGCATCGTGATGGCTTCACGACGGAAGTCGGCACCCATCGACTGCGCGGTGTGGTCGAAGTAGCCGCTGCGATCGACGGGGATCGGGTCGACGCCGGGCTGCGGGGTGTCCTTGAAGAGGTAGAACTCGATCTCGGGGTGGGTGTAGAAGGTGAAGCCCTTCTCCGCCGCCCGGCCGAGGGTGCGCTTGAGGACGTTGCGCGGATCGGCGTACGACGGGGAGCCGTCGGGCATCACGATGTCGCAGAACATCCGCGCCGTCGCCGGGCCGTCCTGGCGCCAGGGCAGGATCTGGAACGTCGACGGGTCGGGCATCGCGAGCATGTCGGACTCGTAGATCCGGGCGAAGCCCTCGATCGCGGAGCCGTCGAAGCCGATCCCCTCGTCGAAGGCGCCCTCGAGCTCGGCAGGGGCGACCGCCACGGACTTGAGGAAGCCCAGCACGTCGGTGAACCACAACCGCACGAAGCGGACGTCGCGCTCCTCGAGAGCGCGGAGTACGAAGTCTTCCTGCTTGCCCATGCGCTCACCCTAGGGGCTGGCGGCGAATGACGGCGCAGCGTGTCGGTCGTGGCGCCGGAATCCCCCCACGCAGCGCGTCAGGCGACTGGTTGGGGTAGACCGGCGCCGTGCCCATCGTCCTGCCGGGACGGCCGCTGATCCCGTGCCGCGCCGGTGTCAGTCGACCGGCACGCGCTCCAGCTCGGCCAACCACGCGGCGGGACTCGCATCGGACGGCATCCGCCAGTCGCCGCGCGGCGACATCGTCCCGCCGGGGCTGACCTTCGGTCCGTTGGGCAGCGCCGAGCGCTTGAACTGGCTGGCGAAGAAGCGTCGGATGAAGACGTCGAGCCAGTGCCGGATCGTGGGCAGGTCGTGCGCGACGCGTCGTACGTCGGCCATGCCGGTCGGCCACTCGCCGGCATCGGCGTCGTGCCAGGCGTGCCAGGCGAGGAAGGCGATCTTGCTCGGCCGGTGCCCGCGACGCAGCACGTGGTAGAGCGTGAAGTCCTGCAGCGAGTAGGGACCGACGGAGTCCTCGGTGCGCTGCGGGAGCTGGTCCTCGCGCGTCGGGATCAGCTCCGGGGTGATCTCGGCCCCGAGGATCTCGCCGAGCACCTCGTCGGTCTCGGCGTCGAACTCGTCGGCGGAGATCGCCCAGCGGATCAGGTGCTGGATCAGCGTCTTCGGCACCCCGGCGTTGACGGCGTAGTGCGACATCTGGTCGCCGACGCCGTAGGTGCACCACCCCAGGGCCAGCTCGGACAGGTCGCCGGTGCCGAGCACGATGCCGCCGCGATGGTTGGCCAGGCGGAAGAGATAGTCGGTGCGCAGGCCGGCCTGGACGTTCTCGAAGGTGACGTCGAAGACGTCGCGACCCTCGGAGTAGGGGTGGTTGAGGTCCTCGAGCAGCTGCTCGGAGGCCGCGGTGATGTCGATGGTCTCGAAGGTGACGCCCAGGCTGTTGGACAGTCGCGTGGCGTAGCCCTTCGTCTCCTCCCCCGTGGCGAAGCCGGGCATCGTGAAGGCGTGGATGTCGGTGCGCGGTCTCCCGAGCCGGTCCATCGCCTTCGCCGCGACGATCAGGGCATGGGTGGAGTCGAGGCCGCCGCTGACGCCGATGATGATCTTCGGCTGCCACGAGCCACCGCTGGACTCGCTCATCGCCCGCAGCCGCTGCTCGAGCCCGGAGACCTGGATGTTGTAGGCCTCGTAGCAGTCCTGCGCCAGGCGCTCCGCGTCGTCGGGCACGAACGGGAAGCGGCCCACCCGGCGGCGCAGCCCGATGTCGCCGGTCGGCGGGTCGAGGGTGAAGTCGACGGTGCGGAAGCCGGTGACGCCCGACGCGCGCCGGTTGTCGTCGAAGGTCCCCATCCGCAGCCGCTCCTGGCGGATCCGGTCGAGGTCGATGTCGGCGATCGTGCGCACGGGCCCGGTCGGGAACCGCTCGCCCTCCCCGTGCAGCTCGCCGCACTCGTAGATCATCGTCTGGCCGTCCCAGCTGAGGTCGGTCGTCGACTCGCCCTGGCCGGCCGCCGCGTAGACGTACGCCGCCTGACACCGCGCGCTCGCGCTCCGCGCCAGCAGCTGCCGGTCCTCGGCGCGGGCGATGGTGATCGGGCTGCCGGACAGGTTGCACAGCACCGACGCTCCCGCCAGCGCAGCCTCGGCACTCGGCGGCACCGGCACCCACATGTCCTCGCAGACCTCCACGTGGATCTTGAGGTCGGGCAGGTCGCTCGCGGCGAAGATCAGGTCCGGCCCGAACGGCGCCTGTCGCCCGCCGACGGTGATGACCGAGCCGGCCGTGTCGTCGCCGGGGGCGAACCAACGGCGCTCGTAGAACTCGCGGTAGGTCGGCAGGTAGGACTTCGGTGCCACCCCGAGGACCTGGCCGGCGTGGATGACGAGCGCACAGTTGTAGAGCCGGTTGTCGTGGTGCAGCGGCGCCCCCACGACCAGGACCGGCCGCAGGTCCCGGCTCGCCTCGACGATCGCGGCGAGGCCGTCCTCGACCGCCTCCAGCAGCGTGTCCTGCAAGAAGAGGTCGTCGACGGCGTACCCGCTCAGGCCGAGCTCGGGGAAGACCGCGACCGCGACACCCTCGTCGTGGCAGGCGCGGGCCTGCTCGATCGTGCGGGCGGCGTTGGTCGCGGGGTCGGCGATCGCCACCGGCAGCGTGCAGGCAGCGAGGCGGGTGAATCCGTGCGCGTAGGCGGAGTAGAAGTCCACCCGGTCAGTGTCTCAGAGCGGGACCAGCGCAAACGCGATCCGGGTCGTGTAGTCGAACCGCAGCCGCGCGAGGGCGGCTGCGTTCTGGCTCTTGACGGTGGCGATCGAGACGCCGAGCACCTCCGCGGGTTCCCGCTCAGCGAGGTCGTCGAAGTGACGCATCACCAGGACGGCGCGGTGCAGGTCCCCGGTGAGCAGGTACGCCGAGCGCACGAGCTGCCGCTCGCACCCAGCCGCCCACGCGGTGAACTCCTGCTCGTCCACGTCTCAACCCCGTGTCACCCGGTAGAACGCCGGGGAGTGCAGAGAAGGTTGGCATGACTTCCGCCGAGAACGATGAGTTCACCTCGCGGTCCTGGTCTTCATCACATCCACGACGAGAGGATCAGCCCGTGACCAGCATCAGCCCGTGCCTGTGGTTCGACGACCAGCTCGAGGAGGCAGCGGCGTTCTACACCTCGATCTTCCCGAACTCCTCGGTCGGCCACCTCGCCCGCTACCCCGACGTCGGGCCCGGCGAGCCGGGGACGGTGATGGCCGGCGAGTTCACGCTCGACGGGACGACGTTCCGCGCGATCAACGGCGGCCCGATGTTCACCTTCTCCGAGGCGGTCTCGTTCAGCATCAGCTGCCGCGACCAGGCCGAGGTCGACCACTACTGGGACGCGCTCGTCGCCGGCGGGCAGGAGTCGCAGTGCGGCTGGCTCAAGGACCGCTTCGGGCTGTCCTGGCAGATCGTCCCCACCCGCCTGCACGAGCTCCTCTCCGATCCCGACCCGACCCGCGCCAACGCCGCCCAGCAGGCCATGCTCGGCATGCAGCGCATCGTCATCGCCGACCTCGAGGCCGCCGCCGACGCAGCCGCCGCAGCCTGACCCACCTCCCGATCACCACCATCCACTCACACAGGAGCACCCGATGGCCGTCCGCCTCAACCCCTACCTCTCCTTCGCCGGCGAGGCCCGCGCCGCCATGGAGTTCTACTCCTCCGTCTTCGGCGGTGAGCTCAGTGTGATGACGTTCGCCGACATGGGCGGCATGGGCATGCCCACCGACCAGCACCACCTGGTCATGCACTCCCAGCTCGCGATCACCGACACCGTGACGCTGATGGCCGCAGACATGGGCGAGCACGTCCACGCCAACGGCTCGGTGAGCATCAGCGGCGACGAGGACGACGTCCACCTGCGGGGCTGGTTCGACGCCCTCGCCGACGGCGGACAGGTCAAGGAGCCACTCATGGAGGCGCCCTGGGGCGACTCCTTCGGCCAGCTCACCGACAGGTTCGGCATCGACTGGATGTTCAACATCGCCGGAGCCGGCGACGCCGGGTGACGGGAGACACACCCTCCGCGTGTCGCACGACCTCTAGCCTGGACGGCGTCCGTGGACCGCACCAGGCGGCCGCGAGACCGACCCACCAGCAGGTGAGAGGAGCTCGACGATGAGCACACCCGAGGAGACCGCGCCCTACGGCTCCGGCCCGAGCGCCCAGGCCGACACGGCGAAGCCGGTCAAGAAGATCCGCACCCACCACCTGCGGGAGATGAAGGAGCGCGGCGAGCGCTTCTCGATGCTCACCGCCTACGAGCAGTACGCCGCCGCCACGTTCGACGAGGCCGGGATCGAGGTGCTGCTCGTCGGCGACAGCGCCAGCAACAACGTCTACGGCAACGAGACCTCCCTGCCGGTGACCGTCGACGAGCTGATCCCCCTGACCCGTGCGGTGAGCCGCTCGGTGAGCCGGGCCCTCGTCGTGGGCGACCTGCCCTTCGGCAGCTACCAGGCCTCGGCGGAGCAGGCCTACCTGACCGCCGCCCGCTTCATGAAGGAGGGCGGCGCGCACTGCGTCAAGCTCGAGGGCGGGGTGGAGATGGCCCCGCAGATCCAGAAGCTCGCCCAGGGCGGGATCCCCGTGATGGCCCACATCGGCTTCACCCCGCAGTCGGAGCACGCCCTCGGCGGCTACCGGGTGCAGGGGCGCGGCGAGACCGGCGACCGGGTGCTGGAGGACGCCCTCGCGATCCAAGAGGCCGGCGCCTTCGCCGTCGTGATGGAGATGGTGCCCGGTGAGACCGCCGCGCGGATCACCTCCGAGCTGGTGATCCCCACGATCGGCATCGGCGCCGGGCCGGGCTGCGACGGGCAGGTGCTCGTCTGGCAGGACGCCTTCGGTCTGCGTCAGGGCCGGATGGCGCGCTTCGTCAAGCAGTACGCCGACGTGCACGAGGTGATGCTCCAGGCCGCGCGCGCCTACGACGCCGACGTGAAGGCCGGGACGTTCCCCGGCCCGGAGCACACGTTCTGACCCGGCGTACCGGTCAGCCGACGGAGACGATCGTGGCGCTGAGCGAGACTCCGCGCCGCGGCGCGTAGGTGACCGTCGTGCCCACGGCGGCACCCAGGATCGCCTGACCGAGGGGGCTCGTCGGAGTCACGGCCTCGATCCCCGCGGCCACCTGCTCGACCGAGCCCACGACGAAGGCCTCGGGACCGTCGCCGAGGTCCAGGACCACCGGGTCCCCCAGGGTGACGACGCCGTCGACGTGCTCGACGCGGCGGGCCTCGTCGATCTCGCGCTCGAGGGCAGCGATGCGGTCGTCGAGGCTGCCGAGGCGGATGCTGGCCTCCACGTTGGTGGCCCGGTCGACGATGTCGCCGACGGCCTCCTGGCGGGTCTCGGTGAGGGCGGCGTCGCGCTCGGCGCGCAGGTCGCCCAGCCGGGCCTGCAGAAGATCGGTGTGGGAAGCGGCGGTCGCAGTCATGCCGGTGGGTCCTTCGGGTTCGGGCGCGGGAGTCGAGGCGCGGGTGCGTGAGCAATAGGTATCGCCAAAGCGGTCCTGCGGGAACCACCCGCACGGTCTCGATATGCCCTTCTTGGCAACTTTTCAGACAACGCTCCCTCTGGGCGTCAAGCCGCGCGACTGACCCGGCACGGCGTCACTGCGGACAATCGTTCGACGCGCGCCCCAAACCGTAACCTCCCGCGCCATGAAGAGGCCTCTTACCGCTACACGGGAGACATAGAACTTGCTCGTCCCTATCGACGAGCAAGAGAGTCCCCCATGCCACTCGTTCCTCCCCGGCGCCTGATCGCCGGGTCCATCGTCGCCTCCCTGAGCGCGGCCGCCTGCCTGAGCACGGTCGCGATGGCCCCCGCCCGGGCCATCACCACCGTCTCTACCGATCTCGGCGCATCGATCAACATCAATGACGCCCGTCGACCCGGTCTCGACACCGGCTCGATCCGCAACATCAGCAACTCGCGGATGGAGGGGTTCGGCAACGTCTTCGTCCATCTCGACGGGTCCGAGGGTGTCGACGACCCACGCATGAACGACCAGATGGTGCGCGGCTACGGTCTCACCGCCGGAAGCGAGGGCAGCTTCCGCTCCACGCGGTCCGTGCGGCTCGGTGACGTGCTGATGTCACGCAAGGTCGACGTCGACACCGCGTCGGGCACCACGAGCTTCTTCGACACCTTCACCAACACCGGGACGACGTCGGCCACCTTGGACGTCTCCTTCGGAGGCTCGCTCGGCTACGGACTGGCCGAGAACACGGCAGGTGCGGTCATCGACTCCTCCAGCGGTGACGCCACGATCGACGTGACGGACAGCTGGGTCGCCACGGCCACCGGTGGCAACTACCGTCCCTCCGGCGTCGTGGTCGGCGACGGCGTCCAGGCCCTCGGCAACCAGCAGGCCAACCCTTTCGAGGTCGACTACTCGACCTCAGGTAGCCAGGCCAACGACATCGGCTTCATCCACGACCTTGCGGTCGAGCCCGGCGCAACGGTCTCGCTGATGCACTTCGTGCTGACGGGCGAACGAGGAGACTCGTCACAGATCGTCGCCACCACGTCGGCGCTAGCCGCCGCACCCGACTTCTCCACCCTGACCCCCGACGAGATCTGCACCCTGCAGAACTGGGACCTGACCGACTACGCCGCCACGTGTGCCGGGACCGACCCCCTCGACCTGCCGGCAGCGGCCCTGGAGACACCCGGTTCGACCGACGTCGCCTACGACGTCACGGGCAAGACGATCGCGGAGCTGCAGGCAGACCTGAGCGCCGGCACCGTGACCTCGGTGCAGGTCACCCGGGCCTACCTCGACAGGATCGCCGCCTACGACGGTGGCTCGTACGGCTTCCACTCGTTCATCACGGTGGCCGACACCGCGCTGGCTCAGGCCCGCGCCGCAGATGACGCGCGTGCGGCCGGCGCTACCGGAGACCTCCTGGGCATCCCGATGGGCGTTAAGGACATCTACGACACCGCAGACATGCCCACCACCGGCGGCACGCGCGCCCTCGAGACGTGGGAGCCCGGTGCGGACGCCTGGCAGGTCGCCAAGCTCCGCGAGGCCGGCGCCGTCATCATCGGCAAGACCAACCTGTCGGAGTTCGCGAACTCCGGGTCGTTCAGCGAGAGCGGCTACATGCAGACGTGGAACGGCCTCTACCCGTCCAAGACATCCTTCGGATCCAGCGGCGGGTCGGCGACGGCAGTGGCGACCGACCTCGCTGCGGCTGCCATGGGCACCCAGACCGGCGTCTCCCTCTACGCGCCCTCGACGGGGGCGGGCCTGACCACCTTCCGCGGCACCGACGGGCTGACCAGCACTGACGGGGTCATGCCGCTCACCTGGGCCACCGACTACGCGGGTCCGATGGCCAAGAGCGTGACCGACGTCGCCTCGATCCTGGACGCGACCGCCACGCGGTCCACCGGCAACAACCCCGCCGACCTCCTGACCAGCCGGGTCGACAACGACCTGCGCCCCGCCGAGTGGCACAGCGCCCTGGACGCGGGCGCCTTGAGCGGCAAGGTCATCGGCTACCGGCCGGAATCCTTCCAGTCGAGCCAGGTCGCCGACGACGATGCCGGCCCGACGGTGCTCGCCCAGGTGACCGCCGCCTTCGAGGCTGCGGGCGCGACGCTGGTGCCGATCACGGGCGCACCGACGAACCCGCCCTCCAGCGACTTCCCGACCAGCGGCTCCGCCGGCGCCGAAGGCTGGGAGCTGTACCAGGCCGTCGAGCGACCCGGCACCTTCCCCTACACGACCGAGGAGCTCTTCGAGAACCCCCTCAACCTGCCCTACAACGTGTCGGGCAATTACACCGCCCAGCCGATGGACGACGCCAGTGTCGAGAACCTGCTGGCCCGTCGCGACCAGTACAAGGTGAACGCTGCGGAGTGGATGGATACCGCAGCGGAGTCGCCCGTCGACGCCGTGATCTACCCCGGGTTCTTGTCCTCGATGGGCAACAACGACGCTTCCTCGGCGATCTTCAGCGCCGACCGCAGCTCGGGGGTCATCACCCAGAGCGTCGGTCTGCCGACGGTCATCCTCCCCGTGGGGCTGAACACCGAGGGGCAGACCAACAACATCCAGATCGTCGGTCGCGCCTGGGCCGACACCGAGGTCCTCGGGATGGGCTACGCGCTCGAGCAGCTCGTCGACGCCCACGTCCGCACCGAGTACGCCCCGGCCCTCGACTGGACCGGCCCGGCCGAGTCGATGACCTCGCTCGAGCTCGACCAGTCCACCACGGGGTATCGCGACCAGGTGACGGCCACCGTGACGGTTGCCGCCGACCCGACGGCCACCGGTCAGGTCGAGGTCGAGGTCGCGGGCACCACGGTGCTGGGCACGCTGAGCAACGGCAGCGTCACGGTGACGCTGCCCAGACGCACGCCTGTGGGCACCCACCTCGTGACGGCGTCGTACGGCGGGTCCGACACGGTCGCCGGCAGTGCGGCCACCGCGTCGCTGCGCGTCTCGCCCGCTGCTCCGACGATCGACGCCCGCCTCGCCTCGTCCAAGGTCAAGGTCGGCACGAAGGCGAAGCTGCGCGTCACCCTGGACAGCGGGGTCAAGGGGCGGGTTCCCGTCCTCCTCTACGACGGGTCCTCTGTCGTGAAGACCCTGAAGATCGGGCACCGGGCCGGCAAGCGCGTCACCGTGCCCAAGCTCGCCAAGGGCCGCCACGTCCTCACCCTGTACGTGGTGCCCTCGGCGGAGAACGAGGCGGCCACCAGCGACAAGCTCGTGCTGCGGGTCCGCCGCTAGTCACCCACCGCAGGTAGCCACGGCGTCGCCGGTCCTCGGACCTGCGACGCCGTGGCTCAGGCGCTCCAGCCGAGGAAGGCCGCCCCGGCGAACAACGTCACGAACCACAGCACCATCGCCGCGATGGCCAGCACCGTGATCCGCTGAGGATGAGGCGTCCACCACGAGCACGCCTTGACGAACATCAGCAGCCACACGAACAGCAGGAGCGCCACAGCCCACCACGGAGCCACGAGCGCGCTGGCGCCGTACAGGAAGAAGGCGGCCGCCATCAGGCACATGCCGCCGTACGGCCAGAACGAGACCGCCTTCGGCGGCCGGGCGACGCGCCGGCGCTCGAGCACGCTCAGTCCTCGAGCTCGTCGTCGTTCCACCGCGGGTCGTGGTCCCAGGCCTCGGTGCGCTCCGCGGCGGTCTCGAGGGCCCGCGACGCCTCGGCCTCGGTGTCGTAGGGGCCGAGCCGGTCCTTGTTGGGGCAACCGTCGTGGCCCTCCACACGGGAGTGCTTGATGCAGTACCAGTACTCGGGTGCCTCGGGATCAGTGGGCATGGGGCCGAAACTACACTCTGGGCGTGACCTCCCCCGCACCTTCCACGTCGAGCCGGATCGTTGCCGGCACCGTCTCACCGCGACGTCCGGTGCCCGCCTCGATCCCGCGCCCGGAGTACGTCGACCGACCTTCCCCGACGCCGGACGGCCTCCCGGAGGTCAAGGACGCCGGGACGATCGAGAAGATGCGGGTCGCCGGGCGACTGGCCGCGCAGGCCCGCGAGCTGGTCGGCTCGCACGTCGCGCCGGGGATCACGACCGACGAGCTCGACCGGATCGGCCACGAGTTCCTCTGCGACCACGGCGCCTACCCGTCCACGCTCGGCTACCGGGCCTTCCCGAAGGCGCTGTGCTCGAGCGTCAACGAGGTCATCTGTCACGGAATCCCGGACAGCCGGGTCGTCGAGGACGGCGACATCGTCAACATCGACATCACCGCCTACCTCGACGGCGTCCACGGCGACACGAACGCGACCTTCCTCGCCGGCGACGTCGACGAGGAGTCGCGCCTCCTGGTCGAGCGCACCCGCGAGGCCCTCCAGCGCGGCATCAACGCCGTCAAGCCGGGTCGTCGCATCAACATCATCGGGCGCGTGATCGAGGCCTACGCCAAGCGGCACGGCTACGGCGTGGTCCAGGAGTTCACCGGCCACGGCATCGGGACGTCGTTCCACTCCGGTCTCATCGTGCCCCACTACGACGACCCCTACCACGACGACCTGATCGAGGTCGGGATGACGTTCACCATCGAGCCGATGCTCAACCTCGGCACCCGGGAGTGGGAGATGTGGGACGACGACTGGACCGTCGTGACCGCCGACGGACGGCGCTCGGCGCAGTTCGAGCACACACTCCTGGTCACCCGCGACGGCGCGGAGATCCTCACCAACCCCTGATGAGATACCCCACCACCCCTGCCGGGCTCGGGCCGGACCACTAGGGTCTGGTCATGGCGATGTTCCAAGGCTACGGCGGCACAGGACCTGCATACGACGAGATGTTCGACGGCGACACCCTGAGGCCGCCCTACCTGCGTCTGCGTGACTCTCTGGAGCAGATGACCACGCCCGAGCTGGTGAGTCGCGTCGAGGCACTGCAGGCCAGCTACCTCGACCAGGGCGTCACCTTCGACATCGGCGGCGAGGAGCGGGCGTTCCCGCTCGACATCCTGCCGCGCGTCATCGAGCAGGACACCTGGTCGACGATGGAGGCCGGGGTCCAGCAGCGGGTCAAGACGCTGGAGCTGTTCCTGGCCGACGTGTACGACGCCGGGCGCGTCTTCGACGACGGGGTGATCCCGCGGCGGGTCATCACCACGTCCTCGCACTACCACCGCGCCTCGGCCAACGTGCGCCCGCCCAACGGCGTACGCGTCCACGTCTCGGGCATCGACCTGATCCGCGACAACGCCGGGGAGTTCCGGGTGCTCGAGGACAACGTCCGCGTGCCGTCCGGGGTCTCCTACGTGATGACCAACCGACGTGCGATCAGCGCGGCACTGCCCGAGACGATCGCCGAGCACCGCATCCGGCCGGTCGCGGGCTACCCACAGCGCCTCCTGGCCGCGCTGCGTGCCGCGGCTCCGGCCGGTGTCACCGACCCGAACATCGTCGTCCTCACACCGGGTGTCTACAACGGCGCCTACTTCGAGCACGCCCTGCTGGCGCGGACGATGGGCGTGGAGCTCGTCGAGGGTCGTGACCTCGAGTGTCGCCGCGGACGCGTGATGATGCGTACGACGCAGGGCCTCGCGCCGGTGCACGTGATCTACCGACGCATCGACGACGAGTTCCTCGACCCGGTGCACTTCCGCGCCGACTCCATCCTCGGGTGCCCGGGGATGATCGACGCGGCCCGGGCCGGCAACGTCACGCTCGCCAACGCGGTCGGCAACGGGGTGGCCGACGACAAGCTCGTCTACACCTACATGCCCGACATCATCCGCTACTACCTCAACGAGGAGCCGATCCTCAAGAACGTCGACACGTGGCGCGTGGGCGACGCCGAAGCGCGCGAGGAGGTCCTCGACCGCCTCGACGAGCTGGTCCTCAAGCCCGTCGACGGCTCGGGCGGCAAGGGCATCGTGATCGGGCCTCGCGCCAGCAAGGCCGAGCTCGACGAGCTGCGGGTCAAGGTGCTCGAGGATCCGCGGTCGTGGATCGCGCAGCCGGTGGTCCAGCTCTCCACCGTGCCGACGTTCGTCGACGGTGAGCTCGGCCCGCGTCACGTGGACCTGCGCCCCTTCGCCGTCAACGACGGCAACCGGGTGTGGGTGCTGCCCGGTGGTCTGACCCGGGTCGCGCTCGCCAAGGGCGAGCTCATCGTGAACTCCTCCCGCGGGGGCGGGTCGAAGGACACCTGGGTGCTGGCCGGCCCCGTCACGCCGCCGGAGCCGATCGAGGCCGCCGCGCGCGAGCCCGAGCCGGAGGTCCTCGAGGACCTGGTCGAGCCCGAACCCGTCGAGCCCGACCCCGTCGAGCCCGCACCACCGAGCACACCTGCTCCCGCAGCGCCGGCAGGCCCCGCGATCACCTCGATGCACGAGCAGGCCGAGCAGCAGCAGCAGGCCCGGGCCCGACGTACGGGCCGTGAGGACGTCACGGGAGGCACCCCATGCTGAGCCGCATCGCCGAGTCGATGTTCTGGATCGGCCGGTACGTCGAGCGCGCCGAGGACACCGCGCGGATCCTCGACGTCCAGACCCAGATGATCCTCGAGGACGCCACGCTCGACCAGGACGAGATCTGCCACGGCCTGCTGTCGATCATGGGCGTCGAGGACACTCCCGAGCACGTCGACCTGTCCTACGTCCTCAACACGCTGGCCTACGACCCCACCTCGCCGGTCTCGGTCGCGGCCGCGATCGGTGCCGCCCGCGAGAGTGCTCGACGCGCCCGCGAGACGCTCTCGGTGCCCCTGTGGGAGGTCATCAACACCGCCAACCGCGACATCGTCTCCGGTCAGTTCGGTGCCCGGCGCGCTCCGGGCGTCTTCCAGTGGGTGCGCGAGCGCGCCGCGCTGATCAACGGCACCGCCGATGCGACGATGACGCGCGACGAGGGCTGGCAGTTCCTGATGCTCGGCCGCTGCGTCGAGCGGGCCGACATGACCTCGCGGCTCGTCGCGACCGCCTCGATCACCTCCAGCACCACGGCTCAGTGGACCAACACCCTGCGAGCCTGCGGCGCCTACGAGGCCTTCCTGCGCACCTACCGCGGACAGGAGACCGAGCGCGCTGCCGCGGAGTTCCTCCTCCTCGACCGGCTCTTCCCGCGCTCGGTCGTCTTCTCTCTCAACCGCGCCGAGGTCTGCCTCGACAACCTCGAGTCCTCGGGCCAGCGAGCCGGCTTCCAGAACGACGCCCAGCGGCTGCTCGGCCGCACGCGTGCCGAGCTGGAGTACCGATCGCTGTCCGACGTCGTGGCCGACCTCCCCAGCGAGATGGAGCGCCTGCAGCGCACCTGCGCGCTGGCGACCGAGGCCGTCACCCGGCGCTTCTTCGCCGGCTCCGAGGCGCAGTCCTGGCTCGGCATGGGAAGCAACTGATGAGCACCCGAAAGGTGGCACACCGATGAGCATGCAGCTGCGCGTCGACCACACCACGACCTACGACTACGACGGCAAGGCCGTGGCCTCCTACAACCAGGCCCGCCTCACGCCCGTCACGACGGTCGACCAGATCGTGGTGCACAGCCGCGTCGAGGTCAGTCCCAAGCCGTGGACCTTCGAGTACCGCGACTACTTCGGCACCCACGTCACCGCCTTCGAGGTCGTGGACCCGCACGAGGCGATGACGGTCAGCGCCACCTCGACGGTGCAGACCAACCGCACGCCCGCTCCCCCGGCGTCGCTCACGTGGGAGGCCCTCGCCGAGCGCGAGGTCGCGGACCGCTGGACCGAGTTCCTCGGCACGCCGCCCATGGTGGCCGCCCCGGCCGACTTCGAGCAGCGCGCCAAGCAAGTCGCCGCCGATCACGAGCTGCCCGGCGACGCCGCCCGCGACCTGTGTGCGCTCGTGCACGACGAGGTCGAGTTCGTGCCCGGCATCACGCTGGTCGGCGGCCTGGCCGCGACCGCCTGGCAGCAGCGCGCCGGGGTGTGCCAGGACATGGTGCACCTCGTCGTCGGGGGCCTGCGCTCGGTCGGGATCCCGGCCCGCTACGTCTCCGGCTACTTCCACCCCGACACCGAGCCCGTCATCGGGGAGACCGTGCACGGCTACTCCCACGCGTGGGTGGAGTGGTGGGACGACGGTTGGCACGGCTTCGACCCCTGCAACAACGTCGAGCCCGACGACCGCTACATCAGCGTCGCCTTCGGTCGTGACTACCTCGACGTGAAGCCGATCAGCGGCATCTACTCCGGCGTCGGCACCTCGCGCCTGGACGCCGACGTCGCCATCGTGCGACTGGCCTGAGCAGCACCGCGTGGCGGGTTCGCACGCGCACCGCTCAGGTCAGCACGGGGCACACGGGGCACACGGGGGCGCATCGGTTCCCGTCGAGCGCGGTCCCCGCACCATCCTGCTCGCACTCCTGGCCGTGGCCGGTCTCCTCACGATCATCGGGGTCCTCGCCCTGTGGCCGGACGGCGAGAAGGTGGACTCCCTCTCGGAGGAGGTGAGCTTCGCCGCGCCGGGGGTGACGTTCCCCCGCGCCGACGTGCTCGCCGTACAAGCCGCGTGCGAGGACCTGACCGACGACGACGCGTGCGGCCGGGTCAGCGTGCAGGTCACCGAGGGCGTGGGCATCGAGAGCCGTCTCGAGGTCAACGTCCCACCCGACGTGCTCGATGCGGGGCTGGCCGAGGGCGACACCGTCAAGCTGATCAGAACACCCGCCCAGGCCGGCGAGGAGCCGACGTACAACTACTTCGGCACCGTGCGCAGCGCTCCCGTCGCCCTGCTGTTCGCGATGTTCGTGGTCGTGGTCCTCGCGGTCGCTCGACTCCGGGGCCTCCTGGCGCTGGTCGGGCTGGCGTTCAGCGCTGCGGTGATCCTGACGTTCATGCTCCCGGCGCTGCTCGCCGGAGAGAACGGGCCGCTCGTCGGTGTGGTCGGGTCCTCGGCGATCATGTTCGTCGTCCTCTACACCACCCATGGCTTCTCGCTACGCACCAGCGCGGCGCTCGGCGGGACCCTCGTCGGCATCGTGCTCACCGCAGGCCTCAGCGTCCTCGCCGTGGGTGGGTCCCGATTGACGGGCGTGGTCGACGACGGCGACCGGATCCTCAGCACCCTGGCCGGGGACCTGTCGTTCCAGGGACTGCTGACGTGCGCCATCATCATCGCCGGACTCGGGGTCCTCAACGACGTCACCATCACCCAGGCATCGGCGGTGTGGGAGATCCGCGGGGCCGCCCCGACGGTCTCGAGGCGACGCGTCTTCGTCAGTGGGATGCGGATCGGACGCGACCACATCGCCTCGACGATCTACACCATCGTCTTCGCCTACGCCGGCACCGCACTGACGATCCTGCTCGTGCTCTCCCTCTACGACCGCCCGTTCCTCGACCTGCTCGCCACCGAGGAGATCGGACAGGAGGTCGTGCGCACGTTGGCCACCAGCATCGGCCTGGTGCTCGCCGTACCACTGACCACGCTGATCGCAGTCGCGACACTGCCGCCGGCGACGAAGGACACCCTGTCCGGATGAACCGCTATCCTGCTCGAGCGGATGGGCTGGCCGGGCGACCGCGTTGTGCCGAGTGATCGGCGCACCGAGGAAGGTCCGGGCTCCACAGAGCAGGGTGGTGGGTAACACCCACCCGGGGTGACCCGCGGGACAGTGCCACAGAGAACAGACCGCCACTCCGGTCTCACGACAGGAGCGGTAAGGGTGAAACGGTGGAGTAAGAGACCACCAGCACGCCGGGTGACCGGCGTGGCTCGGCAAACCCCGCCCGGAGCAAGATCAGACAGTGCACGACGGTCTCGACCGAGAGGGCTGCTCGCCCGAGTGCACGGGTAGATCGCTGGAGGCGGCCGGCAACGGTCGTCGTAGATGGATGGTCGCCCTCGCTCCTCACGGAGCGGGACAGAACCCGGCCTACAGGCCAGCCCGTCCGCACCGGGGCCCTTCGCCCGCCCGCGCGCCCGGATGACACGCCGGCGGCTGTCGTGCGACGGTGTGATTCCCTCTGTCTGAGCGGAGCACGCATGACCACGAACGAGCAGCCTCGGGAGTTCCTCGACGCCGACCTGCGCGGGGCCCGCTTCGAGCGGTGCGACCTGTCGGGTGCGGTGATGCGCTCCGTCGACCTGCAGGCCGCCGACATCGATGCCCCGTGGCTCATGGAGGAGGGTGGCTCGCTGCTGGTCAACGGCATCGACGTGGCACCCCTGGTGCAGGCCGAGCTGGACCGGCGGTTTCCCGGACGCAGCGAGCGCCGCGCCGCCGACCCGGCCGGCCTCCGGTCGGCGTACGCCGCGGTCGAGGACGCGTGGGCCGCGGCGCTCGACCGCGTCGCAGGCATGCCGCCAGGCACGGTCGACGTCCGTGTGGACGACGAGTGGAGCTTCGCCCAGACGCTGCGCCACCTCGTCCTGGCCACCGACATCTGGCTTCGTGGTGCCGTGCACGGGATCGAGGACCCGATGCATCCGATCGGCCAGCCCCACGCGGAGTACGCCAGCGACGGCTACGACGTGTCCATCTTCTCGGCCACCCATCCGTCGTACGCCGAGGTGCTGGCCGTGAGGGCCGAGCGACAGGCCATGGTGCGCGACTACCTGGCCTCAGCCACGCCCGAGGGCCTGGCGACCGAGTGCCCGCACCCGTGGGCACCCGAGCGGCGGGTCGCAGCGATCCACTGCCTGCACACGATCATCGGCGAGGAGTGGGAGCACCTCCGCTTCGCGCTGCGCGACCTCGACGCCATCGAGACTCTCGAGGCTTGATCAGGGACCGGCCGGGCCGGTCGGGTGCCTTCCGGACCTCCACCAGGTCGAGGCAGGCGTCAGCAAGGAACCGCTCGACCTCTCGCGCGAGCGGAAGCACAGGACGAGGTGCTGGTCACCTCAGCGCCCATGATCGCGAGCACGAGGTCGCAACGATCGGGATCGAGCGCGTCGTAGAGCCGCGCCAGGCGCGGGTCGACGAAGATCCGGTCGGGCACCCGGCAACTCTCACACCACGGACCCGCACCGTCGATCAGGTCGGCGGCCTCTCGGGAGCGTCGGCACGAACCGCAGGCACCGCCCACACCAGGCGTGTCCCGCCGTTCGGACCGTCCCCGATGGCGAAGGAGCCTCCCAGGCGGAGAGCCCGGTGGCGGATGTTCCTCACTCCGCTCTCGACCACGGCGCCAGGTAGGCCCCTGCCGTCGTCGGTCACGGTGAGCACGACGTCGCGCCCGACCGCCAGGACGATGTCGAGCGTCGAGGCCTCGGCGTGACGACTCGCGTTCGAGATCGCCTCTGCCAGGACGGCCAGCAGGTCGGGAGCGACCTCGGGTGGGACGAGCGTGCGCACCGGCCCCTCGAACGTGAGACTGGGTCGAAACTTCAGTGTCTCCCGGGCGCGCTCGACCATCCGGGTGACCTCGGACTGCAGGTCCGTCGAGTCACCCACGGTGCCGAGCGCGAAGATCGTGCGTCTGATGTCCTTGATCGTCGCGTCGAGGTCGTCCACTGCGGTGGCCAAGCGCTCGGCGGTCGCCGGGTCGGCCGAACGCCGCGCCGTGCTCTCGAGTCCCAGCCCCACGGCGAAGAGGCGCTGGATGACCAGGTCGTGAAGGTCTCGCCCGATCCGGTCCCGGTCCTCGAGAACGGCGAGCCGCTCGTCGGTCTCACGACCCTGGGACACCGCGATCGCCAGGCCCACCTGCTTGCCGAAGCTCTCCGGCAGGGCGGGATCCACCTCATCGAAGGCATCTCGACGCCCCTGCGACCACCCGAGCGCCAGCACCAGGGGTCGACCGAGCCGATCGGCTCCGACGGGAACCGAGAGCCAGGGGCACGGTTCGAGCCCCGTCGCCGGGCTGTCGAGACGGACCGGCAGACCTGACGCCCCGCCCGGCAGGTCGCCGCCGGCACTTGACGAGGCCACGACCTCGCCGGCACCCGGCCCGGAGGAGGAGACGATCCACGTGTGGTCGGACCCCGCCGTGTGTCGAGCCCGGTCGGCAATCGTGTCCAGGGTCTCCTCGTACGTCGACGAGGCGGCGACGAGCGCGGTGACCTCGGCCGTCACCGACGACCAGACCTCTCGGCGCTGCGTCGCCTCGTAGAGGCGAGCGTTCTCGATCACGACACCGACGGCCGCGGCAAGCGCCACCACGATCTCCTCGTCCTGCGCGGTGAAGTCGGTGCCGCCGGCCTTCTCGGTGAGGTACAGGTTGCCGAAGACCCGTCCACGCGTGCGGATGGGGACACCCAGGAACGAGTGCATCCGAGGGTGCTCGGCCGGGAAGCCGTAGGAGCTCGGGTGCTCGGCAATGTCGTGCAACCTCAGCGGCTCGGGACGGTCGATGATCAACCCCAGGAGGCCGTGCCCGGTCGGCAGGTCGCCGATGACGGTGGCCGCCTCGTCGGAGATGCCGTGGTGGATGAACATCCGCAACCGCTTGTCCGCCCCCTCTCCGAGCACGCCGAGCGCCGCGTATCGGGCATCCACCAGAGCACCCGCGATGGTCACGATCCGAGCCAGGACGCCGTCCAGACTGAGGTCCGCGGCCACCGTGACGACAGCGTCGAGGAGCAGCCGAAGACGTTCCTTCTCGTCCAGCACTCCCTCGACCCGCGCCAGCACCTCGCGCAACAGGGCGTCCAGCGCGGTGTCACGCAGCGATGAGTGCTCGTTCGTCGTGCCGCCGTCCACCCTGACCTCCTCTCGGCCCCGCGCCGTTGACCCAGGTCCCGCGATGACAGGACCTCTGCCCCCTGCGCCGTCGAGCGGGCCTACCCAGACTAGGGGGACGACCCGCCACGAGGAGGCGATCATGCACCAGGACCGGTCCGCCGAACGCCAGCTCCAGGAGCTGAGTGAGCACGACTGCTGGAACCTCGTCTCGTCCGCGGTCGTCGGCCGGATGGCCTGGCAGGGAAGCGGCGGCATCACGATCGTGCCGGTCAACTTCGTCCTGGACGGACGCGAGGTGCTCGTCCGTACTGCTGCCTACTCGGCGATGGCCCGCGAGTGTGACGACGCTGCGGTGGCATTCGAGGTCGACCGACACGACCCGATGGCGCGATCGGGGTGGAGTGTCCTGATCCGTGGTCGCGCCCACGTCGAGTTCCGTGCCCATAGCGACGAGCCGGGCGTCGACGTGTGGCCCTCGGGTGCTCGACCGCTGCACCTGCGCCTCGACCCGACCTCCGTCAGCGGTCGACGACTTCGGCCATCCAGCTGAGTCGTCGCCGCTGCGGCTAGGTGTCGCTCTGGTGCTTGGCGACGAAGAGCGCAGCCTGCGTGCGACTGTTCAAGCCGAGCTTGGCGAGGAGCGCCGACACGTAGTTCTTCACCGTCTTCTCCGCGAGGAACATCTCCTCCGCGATCTGGCGGTTCGTCATTCCCTGCCCGATCAGACCGAGGATGCGCTGCTCCTGCGCGGTCAGCTGGGCGAGCCTAGGGTCGACGGCGGGCCCGTTGCGTACCCGCTCCAGGACCTGCGCAGTCACCTGCGGATCGAGCATCGACTGTCCTGCCGCTACCCGGCGCACCGTGTCGACCAGGTCACTGCCGCGCACCTGCTTCAGGACGTAGCCCGCCGCCCCCGCCATGATGGCCGCGATCACGGCCTCGTCATCGTCGTACGACGTCAGGATCAGCGCCTTCGTGGCCGGCTCACGCGAGCGGATCTCGCGGCACACGTCGATCCCGGTCCCGTCCGGAAGGCGACCGTCGAGGATGGCGACGTCGGGTCGCACAGCGGGGATGCGACGAGCAGCCTCCTGAGCCAGCCCCGACTCCCCGACCACCTCGATGTCTTCCTCTCCCTCGAGCAGCTCGCGAATCCCCCGACGCACGATCTCGTGGTCATCGAGCAGGAACACCGTGATCGGTCGGGCTCGCCCGTCGGCGTCGTCGCTGGCCGTGGAGGTCGGGGGCGGGTCGCTGCTGGTCACGCCCTCACGCTAGTGGTGGCCTCAGCTGTCGACCAGGGATGCCGGCCTGCGAGGTCGGGACCTTCGTCCCTGACCTCGAGCACGGGGCGAGGTGCACGATGTGGCTCCCTCCTGCGACGATCGGAGCACCTCGCCATGTCACCGGCGTCGACACCACGCGCCGCCACCGGCGTCCACGCCGTGGCCGGGGCCCTGTCCCCGGCCCTGCGGGTGGTCGACCTGGCGCGTCGTGCCCCCAGCATCCGCAACAGCCAACCCTGGGGCTGGAGCGTCGACGGCACCACCATCCACCTCTACGCCGACTGGGACCGGTGGCGGCGGCGGGACGACCCGGCCGGGCGGCACCTGCTGATCAGCTGCGGTCTCGCGCTCCACCACGCCGAGGTGGCCGCGCGGGGCCTCGGCTGGGAAGCGGTCGTGTCACGGTTCCCCCACCGGGACGGGGCTCGTCACGACCTCGTCGCACGCCTGGACCTGGTGCCGTCCTTCTCCTCGCCGGACGGTGCCGCCGAGCTCACGGCGTTGACCCAGCGCCGTACGGACCGTCGTCGCTTCACCTCCTGGCCGGTGCCGGAGGAGCTGGTCCAGGACCTGTGCGCGTCGGCCGGCGACCGCGGCGGGCTCGCCGTGTCCCTCCCCGACGTGGTCGACCGCTTTCGTGTCCAGCACCTCGTCGGTCTCGCCCAGCGCCTCGGAGGCGGCGCACCCGTCGAGAGCGCCGGGGGCCCGCGGTGGCTCGCCGGGACCGGGACCTCGGTGGAGGTTCACGACGGCCTGGTCGTGCTGTGCAGCCAGGCGGACGGCCCCGAGTCCTGGACGACCGTGGGCGAGTCCCTGGGAGCTCTCTGGCTGACGGCCGTACGGCGAGGGCTCGCGGTGGTGCCCCTGAGCCAGGTCATCGAGATCGAGGACACACGTCAGAGCTTGCGCTCCTCGGTCCTCGGGGGTCTGGTCCTGCCCCAGCTGCTGGTCAGGGTCGGCTGGCAGCCGATCGGCCACACCGGACTCCCCCGCACGTCGCGTCGCTCCCTCGAGAGCGTCACCAGGCCCCGACCGACCACCACCGGTCCCGACGGAGCTCGGCCGGGAACGGGCCCGGGACCTTCCGGGCCTTAGGTCCCGCGGGAAGGGGTCGCTCGGCCGTGGGCACCAGCGCCGGGTCCGAGCACGATCAGGACATGACCACACACCTGGAGCTCCACGACCTCCCCCACGGCACGATCGTCGTCGGCGTCGACGGCTCCCAGGGCAGCGATGATGCGCTGGACTGGGCTGCTGACCTCGCCACACGTGCCCGCCGCAGCCTGACGGTCCTGCACACCGAGGCGCCACCGGTGCCTTGGAACGCCGTCGGCTACACCGGCGAGCTCACGTCGCTGCCCGCACTCCGCGAGTCGGTGCTCGCGGCCGGCGCCCACGTCACCGACTCCGCCCTGGAGCGCCTCCGCGCCCGTCGCCCCGAGCTGGAGCTGGCGGCGGTCACCGGCACCGTGGACCCACGCGTGAGCCTGGTGGAGGCCTCGAAGCAGGCGCACCTGCTCGTCCTCGGCTCGCGCGGCCGCGGACCGATCGCCAGCCTCCTGCTGGGATCCGTCAGCCGTGAGGTGACCCGGAGCGCCCACTGCCCCGTGGTGGTCGTGCGGCCCGGCCCCCACGACGCCGGAGACCACGTGCTGGCGCTGATCGATGGCACCCCGGCAGGTCTCGAGGTCATCGAGTTCGCCGTCCGGCACGCGTCGGCGATGGCCCTGCCGCTGCACGTCGAGCACCTGTTGTGGACCGCCTACGAGCTCGAGCCCCAGCTGGTCGAGGGCGCACGCCGGCTCCTGGCCGAGGCCTGCGCGGGCCTGGGCGAGAAGTTCCCCGATGTCGAGGTCACCTCCGAGCTGCGGCACTTCACCAATCCGGAGGAGCTGATCGAGGCGGCCACCGACGCCGCCCTGGTCGTCGTCGGCCACCACCCGGCGAGTCGGATGCACCGCATCCTCTACCGGTCCGTCTCGTCCGAGGTCCTCGAGCACGCGTCCGTACCCGTCGCAGTCGTTCCCACCCCCCAGTCCTGACCCCGCGTCCCACCCATCCATCGAGGAGACACCGCCATGACCGTCCTGCACCCGCACCGCGCCCCCGCCGTCTCGGCCGCATCCACCAGCGGCAGCCGGCCGGCTGCCGAGGAGAGCACCCGCCAGGTCACTCCACGTGCCGCTCAGGCCTTGGCCCTCCTGAGGATCGGCTTCGGCCTGACCTTCCTCTGGGCCTTCTTCGACAAGCTGCTCGCACTCGGGTTCCACACCGGGTACAACCAGGACGGCGTGCTCGACCGCTTCGGGGAGGCTGCCTGGGTCAATGGAGGATCTCCCACTGCGGGCTTCCTCTCGTTCGGCACGGACGGTCCCTTCGCGGACGCCTACCAGTCGATCGCAGGATCGGCATGGGTCGACTGGCTGTTCATGCTGGGGCTGCTGGGCATCGGCACCGCCTTCACGCTGGGCATTGCGATGCGTGCAGCCGCCGCGAGCGGCGCGCTGCTCTACCTGATGATGTGGTCGGCGGCGCTGCCCCCGGAGACCAACCCCGTCATCGACGACCACGTCCTCGGGGCCATCTCGCTGGTCGCCCTGGCCGCCGTCGGTGCCGGGCGCACGTGGGGTCTGGGCCGTGCGTGGGGCCGCATGCCGGTCGTCCGCCGGTACGCCGCGCTCCGCTGAGCAGCCGGTTCGCCCACTGATCCGCGCCCCATCCTGCCGGACACGGCAGGATGGGGCGCGTGCTGCGTGAGCTGATCCCGCTCCCCTACCACCGCTCGGTGGCCGACATCCTCGAGCGGGAGAACCCCCGCGCCTTCGCCTCCCTGCTCCCCCGGGCCGTCGGGACCACCGACGACGACCTGCTCCGCCACACCTACCGCCTCGAGCCCGGATCGCACCCACGTCCCCACGAGGCCCTCCTGCGGGCGGCCAGCGCACTCGGCGTCACCGTGCCGGTGCAGGTCCACGCCGACGAGCAACCCGTCGGACCCAACGCCGAGCTGGTCTTCGTGCCGGAGACGGCCATCATCGTGGTCAGCGGCTCGCTGATGGACCTGCTCGACGACGACGAGTTGACCGCCGTGATGGGCCACGAGCTCGCCCACCACGTCCTGTGGTCCGCTGCGGGCGGCCGCCACCTCGCGGCCACCCGCCTGCTCGAGGCCGCCGAGCACGACGGTCGTACGACGAGCGAGTACCTCGAGACCGCGCGGCGGCTGCGCCTGAGCACCGAGCTGTACGCCGACCGCGGGGCGCTGGTCGCGTGCGGCGTCCTCGAGGCGGCCGTCGGCGGGCTGCTCAAGGTGACCACCGGGATGCGCGACGCCGACCCGGAGGCCTACCTGCGTCAGGCCGGCGAGATCTCGTTCGCCACCTCGGCCAGCGCTCGGCGCACCCACCCCGAGACCGTGCTGCGCGCCTGGGCGCTGCAGCGATGGGTCACCGGCGAGTCCCTCGCAGACCTCGAGGCCGAGGTCGCCGCGGCCATCGGTCCCCGGCTGGACCTGTCGATCCTGGACCTCGTGGGCCAGGACGACCTCGCCTCGATCACCCGTGAGCTGGTCCGCCAAGCCGCCTTCCTCGAGCAGCTGCGCACCCCCGAGGGGCTCGCCCTCGTGGAGCGGTACGACGTGACGGCGCCTCCGGGCCCCTCGCCCCTGTCCGAGGTCGGTCGCGAGACCCTCGGCGACCTGCCACTGGAGACGCGCCGCTACCTGTGCGCCGTCCTGACGGACCTCGCCACGGCCGGCAGCGACGACCTCACCGGCTCGCTGGCCTCCGCGCTGGCCTTCGCGCAACGCAAGGACCTCGGCGACGACCTGCTGGGCTTCGTCACCGAGGAGCTCGGCCTCTCCGAGCGCCAGCGCACCCGGCTCGTCGCCGACGCCGAGGCTCTGCGGGCGGTGCAGGCCTGATGCAGGACGCCGTACGCCGACTGGTCGCCGACGCCGGGTCTCGTGGTGGGTTGCCGCTGGACGACGTCCTGGCCCTGACCCTCCCGCTCCTGGAGGCCGTCGCCGAGATCCACGACCGCGGACTCGTGGCGCCGCTGCGGGGACTCGACGCGCTCGACGTCCTCGACCATCGCCTCGTGCTCCACCACGACCACGGCCACGCCCGACGACCTCGGCTGCATCCGCGTGCCGTGGCCGACGCCGAGCGCGAGCTGCGCGCCGCCGCTCTCGACGTCACCCGCGCCGCGGACCGCCACCACGACCTGCGCTCCGGTCGCCCCGAGACCACCTCGGTCGTCGACGTCGACCCCGCCTCGCCCGCGGGTCTGCGCATCGTGGCCGGCTGGCAGCGCTGGGAGCACCTGCTCGACCACCACGACGAGCTCACCGACATCGGGAGCCTCGGGGAGCTGGCCGTCGCCCTGCTCGCCGGCCTCGACCTGGCCACCCACCAGGACGCAGCCGACCTCGCGACCCATCGCAGCAACCTGTTCGCCCTGGTCCCGCGGCTCGATCCGGTGGTCGCGGCCATCCTGACCGCGATGATCCAGCCCGACCGCCGCCGGCGCCCCGCGGACCTTCCCGACCTGGTCACCCGGCTGCGGACCTACCGAGACCAGCCCGAGGACTTCGACCTCGACCGCGTCCTGGCCGGCGACGCGAGCGGCCCACCGCGCGAGCGCCGTGAGCTGGTCCTCTCCCACCTGCGCGAGCGGCTCTTCGACCTCAGCCGGCGCAACCCGCTGCTGCACTTCCGACCCTCCGCACGCACCCTCGACCTCACTCAGGCATCCGTGCCACTCGTGCTCGACGTCCGCTCCATCCGCCCCGAGTCGCTCTTCACCTGGGGCGGCCCGACCTCGCGCCGCCTGGGCGCGGGAGGGACCGTCGACGTCGGGTCGGTGGTGCGCTGGGAGGAGGCGCCGTACGCCGAGTCGAGCCTCGACACGATCGCGGCCACCGCACGGCGCGACCGCTCGGAGTTCGGTCAGGACCAGCTGCGGCTCGTGGTGGCCTTCCTGCGCTGGCACGACGTGCACGACGACCCCGCCACCACCATCACCTCACCCCTGGTGCTGGCGCGCGCCGAGATCACGAAGCGCCGCGGCGTGCGCCACTCCCACCGCCTGCGGCTGCGCGACGCCGCCGCAGCCGAGGTGAACCCGGTCCTGCGCCACCAGCTCCGCGAGCTGTACGGCTTCGTCCTGCCGGAGACCGTCGACCTGAGCGACCCGACCGCGATCGAGGCGCTGCGCGAGGACGTCGAGCGACAGGGACGCGCCACCCAGGCGGGGCTGAGCATCGCGCTGGTCGAACACCCGAGGATCGAGCTGATCCGCTCCCGGGCAGAGACGGCGCTCACCTCCTACCGACGGCGACGTCAGGGCACGCGCCCGGTCATCGGTCGCCGGCACTACCCCTACTCCTACACACGTCCGGACTGGGCGCCGCTCGGCGTGCAGATCTATGCCGACCGGGTACGCCGTCAGCCTCTCGAGGTCGCGGTGGAGCTCGGAGACGCTCCTCACCCGCGTGCCACGGCGGCCCCCGACCCCGGTGCCACCGATACCGACCTGTTCACCGTCGGATCGACGGCGACCGACAATCCTTTCGCCTGGGAGGTCGACCTCTGCTCGGTCACGCTGGCCAACTTCAGCTACCGGACCTTGAGCCTCGTGCGCGACTACGACGCGCTGCTCGCCGAGCCCCGTCCGCACCCGGCGTTCGACGAGCTGTTCTCCGCGGCGCCCCGGGAGTCACCCGCGACCGGGACGCCGTACCGGCTGGAGGACCGCTACCTCGTCGTGCCCGCCGACGACTCCCAGATGGCCGCGATCGCCCAGGCACGCGCGGCCGACAACTTCGTCATCCAGGGGCCTCCCGGCACGGGCAAGTCGCAGACCATCACCAACCTGATCGCCGACTACCTGGCGCGGGACAAGCGGGTGCTGTTCGTGTGCGCCAAGCGAGCCGCCCTGGACGTCGTGCACGCCCGGTTGCGTTCTCGGGGACTCGACGAGGTCTGCACCCTGGTCCACGACAGCCAGCAGGACAAGAAGACCTTCGTGCACGGGATGCGCGACACCTACGAGTCCTGGTCGAACCCCACGTCGGGCGACAGCCTGGCCGAGGTCGAGGCACGCCGTCGGCGCCTGGTCGACGAGCTGACCGCGATCACCGACGAGCTCGGCGCCCTCGACGACGCCCTGCTGTCCGGAGACCCGCGCACCCTCGAGGTCCTCGACGCGCTCGTGGACCTGCGTGACCACAGGTGGGGCACGGACCTCGCCCCCGACGAGGTCCTCCTGTTGCCGAGCCTCCGCACCTGGGCGGCGGCCCGCGCGGAGGTCGACCGCCTGATGGACGGCCTGCCCGGCCCGCTGGCCACCACCCCGCTCGCGCTGGTCGCCGTCGAGGCGCTCGGCCGGCCCCGCCCCGACGCCGAGGTCGCCGCTGTCGCGGGGCGTGTCGCGACCGCGCTCGAGAGCCTCGTCCGGTCCTTGCACGAGTCCGGAGGACCCGGCCTCGACGAGAGCGTCGCCCGCCTGACACTCACCGACGTCGAGGCCGTGGCGCGCCTGCACGCGCTGCTGGACCCGCTGGCCCGACGTGGCCGCCTGGGCGCACTGCAGAGCCGCTCTGCCACCGCCACCGACCTCGCAGCCGCGAGCGAGGCGCAGGCCCGTCTCGTGGCCGCTTCTACGGCAGCAACCGAGGCGGCCGGGGCCTGGTCCGAGCGTCCCGTGCCCGACGAGGCACGCCACGCCCTCGACGTGGCACGCGCCAAGGAGAGCGCCCCGTTCCGGTTCTTCAGCGGCGAGTGGCGGCGGGTGCGTCGCCTCGTCGAGGAGTCCTACGTCGTCCCCGCGGCCACATCGATGCCCGCCGCGTCCGCGGCCCTCTCGCTGCTGGTGGCCGCGGACGACGCTGATCGGGCGCTCGCCGAGAGCCGTGAACGTGCGCGCACCGAGTGGGGGCACGGTGACCTCGTCACCCTGGTCGTCGCCCTCGACGACCTGCGCGGTCGCACCGACCACCTGGCTGGGTGGCGGGATCGACTCGCGGCGGACGACGACGCACCTCGGGCTGCGTTGGACCACCTGGCAGCCGACCTGCACGACCTGCGCTCCGCGGGGCGCGGCGTACTGCTCCTCGACGGCCACGACCTGAGCGACCTGACGACGTGGACGACCGCCCTCGGCTCCGACGCGGGCGCTGCGCTCGTGAGGTCGGGGGCGCCGCGCATGGTCGAGCTCGGAGCCAGCCAGGCACAGGTCCTCGACGCCCTGCGTCGGCTGAACGCCACTCCCGACCAGATCTCCTACGCGGTGCTGGCGGCCGAGCTCGCCACGGCCCGGGCAGGGGCGCCCGCCCTCGGCAGGGTGGACGGGCCACGCATCGCCGCGCTGCTCGACCGAGTCGCCGCCGTCGAGCCCGACCTCCACGCGGTCAACGCCGAGGTGGTCGTCGCGCGCCTGCGCGACCGCTTCCGCGCCCGCTCCGCAGCCGCAGCACGGCAGGCGACGTGGAGCGAGGGGCAACGCGTCCTCGAGCACGAGTTCGGCAAGGTGCGCGCCTACAAGTCCATCCGGCAGCTCGCTGAGGGCTCTCCCGGCGAGGTCACCGCGGCGCTGCGGCCGGTCTGGCTGATGAGCCCGGCGTCCCTGTCCGACACCCTGCCGCTCACGTCCTCCTTCGATGTCGTCATCTACGACGAGGCCAGCCAGGTGCCGGTCGAGGAGGCCGTCCCCGCACTGCACCGGGCGGCTCAGGTCATCGTGGTCGGCGACCGGATGCAGCTGCCACCGACGCGCTACTTCACCGCCGGACCGGCGAACGGCGATGACAGCGGCGGTCCCGACGAGCTCGACGACGAGGCCGAGGCCCGGCTGGGGGTCGTCCTCGATGCCGACAGCTTCCTCGCGGTCAGCTCGACCCGGCTCCCCTCGACGATGCTGCTGTGGCACTACCGCAGCCGCTTCGAGGCGCTGATCCAGTTCTCCAACACCGTCTTCTACGACGGTCGACTCGCCACGGTGCCCGACCGCACGCCCGCGCTGCGCGATCGGCGTGCCCTGCTGGTCGGCGGAGGGGCCCCCGACCCGGAGGTCGCGAGCGCGGTGACCGACGAGGTGCTGACGCGCAGCATCAGCGTGGTGCGCGTGCAGGACGGGGTCTACGACCGCCGTACCAACGCCCGGGAGGCGGCCTGGACCGCCGCCCTGGTGCGTGACCTGGTGCTGCGCCGCAGCGGCCTGACGATCGGTGTCGTCGCCTTCTCCGAGGCTCAGCAGAGCGAGATCGAGCGCGCCCTCGAGCGCCTGACCGAGCAGGACCGGGAGTTCGCCCGGGCGTACGACGACGAGGTCGCTCGCGAGGAGGACGGTCAGGGCGTCGGGCTCTTCGTCAAGAACCTCGAGAACGTCCAGGGCGACGAGCGCGACGTCATGGTGATGAGCGTCTGCTACGCGGCGGCCCCCGACGGCCGGATGCGGATGAACTTCGGCCCGATCAACACCGCAGGTGGAGAGAAGCGCCTCAACGTCATCTTCAGCCGCGCGCGACGGCACATGGTGCTGACCTCCAGCATCGATCCGTCGGCCATCACCAACGTGTACAACCCGGGTGCGCGCACGCTGCGTGACTTCCTCGCCTACGCCGAGGCGATCTCGGTCGGTGACGACGCCGGCGCCGCCCGCACCCTCGCTGCGTGGCGCACCGACGGTCTCGGGGTCGTGCGCGACCCCGCTCCGATCGTGACGCAGATGGCCGAGGTGCTGGCGGCCCGCGGCCTCGACGTCGTCACCTCGCTCGGAGGCTCGGACTTCCGCTGCGACCTGGCGGTGCGTGCGCCCGGGGCCGAGCGCTGGACGCTGGGCGTCCTGGTGGACCACGCGCGAAGGCTTCGTACCGGGTCGACGGAGCAGCGCCGTGTCGTCCAACCCGGCGTGCTGCGGGCATCGGGGTGGCGGGTCGAACAGGTCACTGTTGCGGAGTGGCTCGCCGGGCCCGATGCCGTGGTCGAGAGACTGGCCGCGCGGGTGCACGTCGCCTGAATGATCCGCACGACCTCGCCTCTCCTACCATGAGCCCATGAATCGTGGCCCGCTCGTCACCTCCGCAGCCCTGGCTGCCACCGCTGTGCTGCTGGCCGTGGGGTGCTCGCCGCAGACCAAGAGCGACACGAGCCGGGATCTCGACAGCCTTCCCGCGGCGAGCACGGCATCGACGAGCCCCTCCGAGATCGCCCCCTCCGCGGCTCCCCAGCCCACCGGCGACGCGACGATCATCCCGCCCGACTCGGCCTCGGAGCCGCCGACGACCGAGCCCGACGGTGCCGCTGAGCCGAGCACGCCGGCGTCTCCCGACGCCTCGCGCTCCCCTGTCGGTACGGCGAGGGGGTCGGTCCAGGTGGTCGACACCGTCGCCACCGACATCCCCATCCCCTGGGGCATGGCCGAGCTGCCCGACGGCACCGTCCTGGTCACCAGCCGTGACGAGCACCACCTCTACCGGGTCGCGCCGAAGGCGGGCAAGGTCGTCGACCTCGGCGAGATCCCGGGGGTCGTGAGCGACGGCGGCGAGGGCGGTCTGCTCGGGGTCGCGGTGTCGTCGTACTACCCCGGCACCAAACGCATCTTCCTCTACTACTCCACTGCGACGGACAACCGGATCGCGACGGTGACCCTGCAGCCCGGCTCGCCGGCGACGCTCTCGGACCCGGAGGTGGTCTTCAGCGGGATCCCGCGGGGCTTCCGGCACAACGGAGGTCGGATCGCGTTCGGTCCCGACGACATGCTCTACGTCGGCACCGGAGAGACCGAGGTGCCGTCGCTGGCCCAGGACACCTCCTCGCTGGGAGGCAAGATCCTGCGGATGACACCGCAGGGCAAGCCCGCGCCGGGCAACCCGTTCGAGAACTCCGTGGTCTACAGCTACGGGCACCGCAACGTGCAGGGACTGACCTTCAACGAGCAGGGCCGCCTGTTCGCCTCCGAGTTCGGCGACAAGACCGCCGACGAGCTCAACTGGATCCGCCCCGGCCGCAACTACGGCTGGCCGGCGAGCCAGGGCACGACCGACCTCGAGGGCATCACCAGCCCGATCGCCGAGTTCGGCACCGACGAGGACTCCCCCAGTGGCGTCGCGATGGCCGGCGGCTCGGTCTACATGGCCGCACTGCGGGGCGAGCGACTGTGGCGGATCCCGCTCGACGGCACCAAGCTGGTCGCCCGGCCGCGCGCGTTCCTGATCGGGGAGCTCGGGCGGCTGCGCACCGTGCTCGCCCTGAGCGAGACCCAGCTGCTCATCTCGACGAGCAACACCGACGGGCGGATCTCGCCGCGTCCCGGCGACGACCGGCTGCTCCTGCTCGACGTCAACTGATTTGCCGCTCGCGCCGGCACCGGAGTCGCCCCCACGGGTGATGATCGTCCCGGCGCGGTCGGGCCATGATGGGGTCTACCGAAGTCCTCGACGTCATGGAGCTCCCGCACGATGCCGGCACCGCGACGTCTGGGCTCCCGCTACGAGGTCGGCGACCCCATCGGGCACGGCGGGATGGCCGACGTCTACCGCGGCCACGACCCGGTCCTCGGTCGCGACGTCGCGCTCAAGGTGCTGCGTGACACCGGGTCCGTCGATGCCCGACGCTTCGGCGACGAGGCGCGTCTGCTCGCCACCCTGAGCCATCCCGGCATCGTCACCCTGCTCGACGCCGGCGTCACCGACGAGACCCCGTGGTTGGCGCTCGAGCTCGTCGAGGGTGAAGGGCTCGACCTCGAGATGGGCCGCGGCCCGATGGCCGAGGCGCGCGTGCGACGGATCGGCGCCGCCGTGGCCGCGGGCCTGGACCACGCGCACTCCCGTGGGATCGTGCACCGCGACGTCAAGCCCAGCAACGTGCTCCTCACGCCCGACGGGAGCGCCAAGCTCACCGACTTCGGGATCGCCCGCCTCGCTGACTCCAGCGCCGGGCTCACCCGTACCGGCCACACCGTCGGGACGGCTGCCTACCTCTCACCGGAGCAGGTCCGAGGCGACACCGTCATCCCTGCCGGAGACGTCTACTCGCTGGGGCTCCTCCTGCTCGAGGCGCTCACCGCAGTCCGTGCCTATCCGGGGCCGCCCGTCGAGGCAGCGCTCGCCCGACTGCACCGGGCGCCGCTCATCCCGGCCTCGCTCCCGCCGGGCTGGGCGTCCCTGCTCACGACGATGACTGCCTCCGACGCCTCGTTGCGGCCGAGCGCGGGCGAGGTCGCCCGGCGCCTGGCCTCGCCGGGAGCCCCGGTGCCGGCTCACGACACCGGGTCGGCGACCACGGGGACGCACACCACCGCCGTCGCCCTGGCGCCCACGCGGCGGTCGCGGAGACCCGCCGTCGCGGTGCTGACGGCAGCAGTCCTGGTCGTGGCCGCCCTGGTACTGCTCAGGCTCCCCGGCGGTGAGGCGCCGGCCTCCGCCGAGGTCGTGGATGCGACGCCGACCGCCTCCGCAGGTCCCGCAGGCGACGAGCCCACGTCGCGAGAGCGTCGAGCAACACCGTCCGCGAGCACCACCTCGGCCGCGGTGACGCCGGTGGAGACAGGCGCCCAGGCGGAGACGAACATGAAGGCCGAACAGAAGGCCG
>NZ_JAPYPS010000002.1:0-29953 GCF_029937575.1 Nocardioides sp. | reverse complement strand
CCGGTGGAGACAGGCGCCCAGGCGGAGACGAACATGAAGGCCGAACAGAAGGCCGAGCAGAAGGCCGCCAAGAAGGCTGACAAGGCGAAGAAGAAGGCCGCCGAGAAGAAGGCCGCCAAGAAGGCTGCCAAGAGGGCCGCCAAGGCGAAGAAGAAGGCCGCCAAGAAGAAGGCCGAGCCCGGCAGCAAGAGCCGCGGGAAGAGCAAGGCGCAGGGCAAGAGCAAGGGCAAGGGCAAGGGCAAGAAGTAGCGTCCGCGCCCAGCGGGCACGCCCAGCACCGCGCTACTGCGTCGCGCGCCCGCCCAGCGTCCACGACCTCATCAGCCGGCACCTCCCGCTCTCGTACCAGACGAGATCGAGACGTTGCGCACGCGTGACCACAGGGATCGCATCACCGAGCAGGCGACGGGTCGAGGCCACGTCCACGTCGGCCGAGGCCAGGTCCAGCGTGAGGTGGGGTAGGACGGCGCTCGGTGGCCCGTAGCGGCCGCCGTACGGCGGGTGGTCCGGGAAGGCGGCTCCCAGCCGCTGGGTCAGCAACCGGAAGCCCGTGTCCGGCGCAGGCAGCAGGTGGATGATCCCGTCCGGAAAGGCCGCGACCTCACCGAGCACGGCCTCGAAGGACAGCGTGTCAGCGGCGATTCTCGCCACCACGGCCAGGTCCTCTTCGGTCGGCTCGGGCACGAAGGGTCCCAGGGCCGTGACGTGGGCGTGGACGTAGCCCGGGTCGTCGCACACGAAGCCCGCGTCGTAGTGCGCCGTCCGAGCCCGAACGAAGCCCTCCAGCTCCGGCACCGGGACCTGCAGGACGCTGTGTCCGGCCGGCCCGTCCCAGGAGCGCAGCACCTGCTCCACCTCACTCACCTGCGCAGCCTCGCACGGCACGTTGGTAGCCTCCCGCGGGTGTCCTGGACCGCCGTGCGCGATGCCTGGCGGCTCTCCGTCGGCACGCTGACCGCCATACCCGTGCGACCACCCGGGCACGTCGACCGCACGGTGGCTGGGGTGGCCATGCTCCTCGCGCCCCTGGCCGTGCTCCCGCTGGCCGCGGTCGTCGCCCTCGTGGTCTGGACGGGGCCCCGGGCCGACGTGTCGCCACTGGCCACCGCCGTCGTCGCCGTCGCGACGCTCACCCTCGGCTCGCGCGCCTTCCACCTCGACGGGCTCGCCGACACCGCCGACGGACTCACCGCCTCCTACGACCGCGAGCGGTCGTTGGCGGTGATGCGCACCGGAGCCGCAGGGCCGGCCGGCGTCGTGGCCGTCGTGCTGGTCCTCGGCGCACAGACGGCCGGTCTCGCCTCGCTGGTCCTGGACGACCACGGCTGGCTCACCGCGGGGGTGCTCGTGTGCGTCTCCCGCGGGGTGCTCGCCGGGCTCTGCTCGCGTGGGGTCCCCGGCGCGCGTCCCGACGGCCTGGGCGCGACGTTCGTGGGTAGCGTCGCGCGCCCGGCAACGGCCGCGGTCACTGCGGTCGCGGCCGTGCTCTGCTGGTTGGTGGCCTCGGTCTCCGGACTGGTCGGACTCGTCGCGGCGATCCTGGTGGTCGCCGCCCTCACCGCCCGGGCCGTACGCCGTCTGGGCGGCGTCACCGGTGACGTGTACGGGGCAGGGGTGGAGGTCGCGCTGGCCACGCTGCTGGTCAGCGTCTCCTGAGGCCGACCCCGCCGCGCACTACAGGCGCAGGACGCGCCCGGCCACGACGAGGTGCACCTCGTCGACCGCTGCGCCGAAGCGCTGGTTGACGCTGCCGAGCAGGTCTCGGAACACCCGCCCAGACCGGTGTGCGGGCACGACGCCGAGACCGACCTCGTTGGTCACCAGGACCACCCGCTCACCCATCGCCTGCACGGCGACGTGCACGGCCTCGTCGACCCGTCCGGTGATCTCCTCGATCGGGGCGTCCCACAGGTGTGCGTCGTCGACGAAGCGGGTGACCCAGGTGCCGAGGCAGTCGACCAGCACGGGGTCGGTCGTGCCCAGTGCCGTCGCGAGATCGCCGGACTCGTGCGTGTCCCAGGTCGAGGGTCGGCGCAGCCGGTGCGCCGCGACGCGCGCTCGCCAGTCGGCGTCGTCGAGCACCGGCCCGGGCGCGACGTACCGAACCCGCACGACGTCGTCGAGCAGGGACTCGGCGTGGCGCGACTTGCCTGATCGCACGCCGCCCGTCACGAGGATCCTCACGCACCCCAGCATGGCAGCATGGCGGCGTGAGGACCTGCCGACCTGGTGGCGAGCTGGTGGTGACGTGATGCTGACGTGATGCAGTGGGCGATGTGCGCGCACGGGCACTCCCACTGGGGGCGCCGCGGCGCGGCCGGGCTGCTGCTGGCCCGCGACGGCATGGCACTGATGCAGCTGCGAGCCGGCTGGACGCACCGCGGCGGCACCTGGGCGCTGCCCGGCGGAGCCCGCGAGCGTGACGAGTCGCCCGTCGAGGCCGCGCTGCGCGAGGCGGAGGAAGAGATCGGGCTGGGCGCCGAGCACGTGCAGGTGCACGGGTCCCGGTCGGCCGACTGCGGGGGCTGGGTCTACGAGACGGTGCTCGGCACGCTGCTGGGCCAGCCGACGATCTACGACCGCTCGGAGAGCGCCGGACACCGATGGGTGCCCGAGGGTGACGTGGCCGATCTGCCGCTGCATCCCTCGTTCCGGGCGGCCTGGGGCGATGACGACCGGGTCCTGCGGGACTTCGTGGTCAGCTCCGGGTCGGCTGCTCGCTGACCAGGCTGAAGCGCACCTTGCGCTCGGTGACGTCCGCGGTGTCCAGCCGCACTCGCACGTCCTCACCCAGCGGCAGCGGGCCAGCGTCGGAGACGGGAGCTTCCACCCCGAGCGATCGGACCATCGCGGTTCCGCGCTCGGGGCGCTTCTCGTCGACCGCCACCACGACGGCGTCGAAGACCTCGCCCACCCGGTCCACGAGAAGGCCCGCCTCCACCAGGTCGACGACGGCGCGCTCGTAGGTGCGTGCCCGCTGGCTGGAGCGCTGCATCGTCGAGGGCAGCCCGGGCAACGCCGCGAGCACCCACTGCGGCACCGGCTTCTCGGCGCACAGCGCCACGCAGACCTCACCGGCGTACCGGTCGGCGAGGCGACGCAGCGGAGCGGTCACGTGGGCGTACTCCGAGGCCAGCGCCGAGTGCTGCGGCTCGGCCGGCACCTCGCCGTCGAAGGCGACGTACCCACTGCCGCGCAGGAGCCGGGCGCTCGCCAGGATCACCGCAGCGTGGTCGGCCCGGTGCGGGTCGAGGGCACGGATGAAGTCGGGGTAGAGCATCTCGGCCGGCCACTCGACACCGAGCGCCCGCGCCGTGCGGTGGAGCCGTTGGACGTCGCGCGGGTCCGGGTCGGGCAGCGTGCGCAGGAGACCCACCCGCGCATAGACCATGAGCGAGGCGGCACCGAATCCCGTGAGCAGCGAGATCTGGGCGTTCCACTCCTCGATGGGCAGCAGCGAGCGGTACTCCAGGCGCCAGCGCCCGTCGGCGATGTCGATCTCCTGGTCGGGCAGCGGAAGTGACACCCCACCGCGAGCGGCATCGCGGACGATTCGCTTCTCCCCGATCTCCTTGACCAGCACCAGCGTCTCGGAGGCGGTGCCGTCGTCGAGCATCGCCTGGGCGCTCTCGTAGGAGAGCTTGGCGCGCGAGCGCACCAACGCCCGTTCGACGTGGATGTCGGTCCCCTCCCCGGCGGCGTCGACCCGAATCGTCCACAACAGCGCCGGGCGGACCTGGTCGGGCAGCAGGGAGCCCGCGTCCTCGGAGATCGCCGGCGGGTGCAGCGGCACCTTGGAGTCGGCGCCGTAGAGCGTCTCGCCGCGCTCGTTGGCCTCCACGTCGACCGGGTCGCCCGGGGTGATGAAGGCGGCCAGGTCTGCGATCGCGTAGTGCACGACGTACCCCACGTCTCCTTCGCCTGCGCCGCCCGGGCCACGTTGCACGTGCACCGCCTGGTCGAGGTCCTGGGCCGTCTCGGGATCGATCGTGACGAAGTCCAGGTCGGTGCGGTCGAGGTCGGGCAGCCGCGGTGACCCGGCTGCCTTCTCGGCGGCTGCCAGGACCTCGGGCGGGAAGTCGGGCGTGACGTCCAGCTCGGCCTGGATGCGGGCGATGCCCGCTCGGATGGTCGTGACGACGTCGCTGTCGTCGGTCCGGAGCCGGACCACGGGGTTGCTCGGCATGGGCCTAACCTATGCCTTCGTGCTCATCCTGCTGCCGCCCAGTGAGGGCAAGACCGCTCCGCGTCGGGGCAAGTCGCTCGACCTCTCGACGCTGACCACCCCCGAGCTGACCTCGGCACGTGCCGAGGTGCTCGACGCCCTGGTCACCCTGTGCCTCGAGGACCCCGCCGGTGCCGCGGGGCTTCTCGGGGTGCCGAAGTCGCAGCTCGACCTGGTCGACCTCAACGCGCGGGCCCGCACGTCGCCGACAGCGCGGGCCGACGCCGTCTACAGCGGCGTGCTCTACGACGCCCTGGACGTGGCGTCGCTGTCCTCGTCGGGCAAGCGCCGGGCGTCCGGGCGACTGGCCGTGCAGTCGAGTCTCTTCGGGCTGGTGCGGCCCGGCGACCGGATCCCGGCCTACCGTCTCTCCGGCGACGCCACCCTGCCCGGGCTCGGCTCCGTCGCGGCCCACTGGCGCGCCGCCCTGGACCCGGTGGCGCCCGCCCTGATCGGCGCCGGACTCCTGATCGACCTACGGTCCGGCATGTACGCCGCGTTCTGGCGCCCGCCGGTCGAGCTGGCCAAGCGCGTGGCCACCGTGCGGGTGCTGCACGAGGTGGACGGCAGGCGCCAGGTCGTCAGCCACTTCAACAAGGCCACCAAGGGGCGCATCGTGCGCGCCCTCCTCGAGGACGGTGCCGACCCACGCACCCCGGCCCGACTCGCCGACGTGCTGCGCACGCTCGGCTGGACTGTGGAGGTCGGCGACCCCACCTCGAAGGGCACCCAGCTCGACGTGGTCGTCAGCGAGGTCTGAAGTCCGGTCCCGCCCAGGCCCGTCCAGTCCCGCCCAGTCCCGCTGAGCCGGGTACGGGCTCAGGCCGAGCGCGCCAGCTCGTCGTACGGCAACGGCACGAGGGTGTCGTCGGTCGCCAGGTGGACGACCTCGGTCGGCACCCCGGCGTCACGGCACCCCGCCACGAGGGCGGCCACCAGGGCGCGGTCGGCTCCGGATGGCCCACCGCTTCCGGGGCGGCTGCGCAGGAAGGCCCAGCGCGAGCCGTCGGGCACGTCAGGAGTCAGGTGGGCCAGGAATGCCCCGAAGGCGATCGCCTCCTCGGGCGTCGGCTGGACCCCTTCGTCGACCACCTCGAGCAGCACCGGTGTCGGCAGGTCGTCACCGCCGATCGCCAGCACCCACAGGGTGCCGTCGGAGAAGCCGAGCGGCTCCATGAGCCTGCGCCAGAAGGCCTCCAGATCGGCCTGCGTGCGGATCGGAAGGTCTGAGATCGGTGTCGTGTCGTCCATGCCCACGAGCCTCACCCAACGACGCCGATCGCGCATCCGGCTCTCCACAGGGCTGTCGACGCGGGGCGCGCCATTCACCGGCTGGCCGGTGAACCCGGCACTTGGACGATGTCCGGACATCGTCCAAGTGCATCTTTCACCGGCCAGCCGGTGAAAGCGGCGCCTCGCTTCGGCCACGAAGGCCCACTACCAAGCGCTCGACGCGAACGCATCCCGCACCGGCGGCAACGCGTTGAACAACCGCAGCGAGGCACGTCCGTCGGCGTAGTAGGTGACCACCGAGACCGATGCCGGCGAGAGCTCCATCCGGAAGACCGCGTCCAGAGGTGCCTGCAGGGCGTCCGCGACGAGCGTCTTGATCGGCGTGACGTGCGAGGTGACGACGACCGTCCGGCCGGCGTGCTCGGTGAGGAGCCGGTCGCGTGCAGCGAGGACGCGTTCCTGCACGACGCGGAAGGACTCCCCTCCCTCGGGAGCGACGTCGAGGGAACCGAGCCAGGACGTCATCTCGTCGCCGTGCTGCTCGGCGACCTCGGCGAACGTCAGCCCGTCCCAGTGCCCGAACTCCATCTCGGCAAAGCCCGGCTCGTCAGTCACCGCGACGCCACCGAGCAGCTCGCTGAGCAGGTCGCCTGACTCGCGCGTGCGGCGCACCGGCGAGGACACGATCGCGTCCACCCGCTCGGCCAGCGGCGCCAGCCAGTCGCCGACGGCGCGGATCTGCTCTCGCCCCTCCTCGCTCAAGGCCGGGTTGTCGCCGCCCAGCCCACCGGAGAAGCGCTTGGCCGAGGTGTGCTTGGTGACGCCGTGGCGCACGATGATCACCGTGGTGGCCTCTCCCTCGCCACCCCAGCCACGTGCAGGAGGATTGCTCGGGCGCGGGGACTCCTCGACCTCCTCGATCAGGGAGTCGGCGGGCTCCGCGTCGATCCCGTGCACCGTGACGCCGTCACGTGCTCCGTCCAGGGCCTCGTTGGCGAGCCGGTCCGCGTGGGCGTTCTCGGCCCGCGGCACCCAGGTGTACGTCGTGCCGTGCGGCGCCACGTCGCCGGCCTCACGCGCCAGCACCTGCATGTCGGGGTGCTTGATCTTCCAGCGACCCGACATCTGCTCGACCACGAGCTTGGAGTCGAGCCGGGCCTCGACGACTGCGCCCGGGGCGTGCTCGGCCGCCAGCAGCAGACCAGCGATCAGCCCGCGGTACTCCGCGACGTTGTTGCTCGCCCTGCCGATGGCGGTGCCGTCCTCGGCGATGACCTCCCCCGTCTCGGCGTCCTTGAGCACGGCGCCGTACGCGGCCGGACCCGGGTTGCCACGAGAGCCGCCGTCCGCCTCGACGACGACCTTGCTGGGTGCGTCAGCCACCCGTCAGAGCCCCGACTCCGACGTCCGCACGAGGATCCGTGAGCACTCCTCGCACCGCACGACCGTGTCGGCGGGCGTGGAGCGGATCACGGCGATCTCGGCGTTGTCGATCCCGAGCTGACAGCCGTTGCACCGGCGCTGACGCAGCTCGGCGGCGCCGACGCCGCCCTTGTTGCTGCGCAGCTTCTCGTAGAGCGCGAGCAGGTCGTCGGGCAGCCCCTCGACGGCGGGTCCGCGGGCGTCCGCGATCTCCGCGAGCTCGCGATCGATCTCGCGCTCCTTCTCCTCGCGCACCACGGCCAGCTCGGCCAGTCGCTCGTCCGCGGCCGCGACGCGCTGGTGCAGCTCGGCAAGCGTCGCCTGAGCCTCCTCGAGCTGCTCCATCACCTCGAGCTCCTCGTCCTCGAGCACCGAGATCCGGCGATCGAGCGAGACCAGCTCGTGCTGCATGCGCTCGAGGTCCTTGGGGTTGGTGATCAGCCCCTGGTCGACACGGTCGCGGTCGCGCGTGCGCCGAGTCTTGACCTGCTCCACGTCGTTGTCGGCCTTGCGCTGCGCCAGGTCGAGGTCGTCCACCACGATCTGCGCGTCGCGCCGCTGGTCGTCCACCTCGGCGCGCGAGGCCTCCAGCGCGGTCATCTCCGCCACCTCGGGCATCGTGGCGAGGCGGTGTCGCGCCTGGTCGGCGCGGGCGTCGAGGGCCTGCACCTCGAGCAGTCGCTCCTGGGCTGCGGGATCGGCCTTCACTGGGTCCTCTTCGTCGTCTGCGGGGTCACAGGCGCATTGTCCACGGGTCGGTGACCCGGGTGCTGATCCGGGTCTCCACGGCACCGTCGAGCGCCTCGGTCAGCCGAGCCGCCACGATCGGCAACCAGGTCGACTCGGCCGCCCAGTGCGACACGTCGACCAGCGCCGGTCCACCCTTCTCGACGAACTCCGCTGTCGGGTGGTGACGCAGGTCGCTGGTCACGTAGACGTCGGCGTCGGTCGCCAGGACGTCGTCGAGGAGGAAGTCGCCCGCGCCGCCGCAGACGGCCACCCGCCGTACGCTCCGCTCGGGGTCGCCGGCCACACGGACGCCATGGACCGTCTCCGGCAGTGCCTGGGCGACGACGGCCGCGAAGTCGCCCAGGCTCTGACGGACGATGGTGCCGATCCGGCCCGTCCCCGCGAGCGAGACCTGCCCGTCGGCCACCTCCACGACGTCGTAGGCCGGCTCCTCGTAAGGGTGGGCGGCGAGCATCGCGCGCACGACCTGGGGTCGGCTCCCACGCGGCAGCACGACTTCGATACGCACCTCCTCGATCGTCTTGATCTCACCGATCGTGCCGATCATCGGGTCGGCGCCCTCGAGCGGGCGGAAGCGACCGACCCCGTCGGTGGAGAAGGACGCGAAGTCGTAGGCGCCGATGGTGCCGGCGCCCGCCTCGGCGAGGGCCGCGCGCACGATCGCGGCCGCGTCGGTCGGGACGAAGACGGTGAGCTTGTCGATCGCGACGCCGGGATCGTTGAGGATCGGTTCGACCTCCTCCAGGCCCAAGGCGAGGGCCAGGGCTTCGGAGACTCCGCCCACGGCACGGTCCGCGTTGGTGTGCGCCGTGAGCAGTGCGCAGCCGGCCTTGGTGAGCATCGCCAGCGTGCGGCCCTTGGGAGTGGTCGCCGCCACTCCATGCACCGCCTTGAGGAACAGCGGGTGGTGCACGACCAGCAGGTCGGCCCCCCACTCGGCCGCCTCGGCGGCGACCTCCGCCGTGACGTCGACGGCGAACATCACCTTCGCGACTGCCTGGTCGGGGTCACCGGCGACCAACCCGACGGCATCCCAGCCGTCAGCGGTGTGCGGCGGGTACCAGGAGTGGAGCAGGGACGTGATCTCGGAGAGGGGGGTGGGCGTTGGCACGTCGCACAGGCTAGCCCTCGGCCCAGCTCAGTTCACCTGGCGGTCGCGGCCTTCCCAGTAGGGGGCGCGCAGCTTGAACTTCTGCAGCTTGCCGGTCGCCGTTCGCGCCAGCTCGGCCCGCACCTCGATGGACGTGGGCGCCTTGTAGCCGGCCGCCTTCTGCTTGCACCAGGCGATCAGCTCGGCCTCGGTGTCGGCCGTCTCCTCGTGACCGTCGGCCAGCACGACCAGCGCCTTGATCGTCTCGCCCCACTTCTCGCTGGGCACCCCGATCACCGCTACCTCCGCGACCGACGGGTGCGAGAACAGCACGTCCTCGACCTCGATCGAGGAGACGTTCTCGCCTCCGGTGATGATCACGTCCTTCTTGCGGTCCGAGATCGTGAGGTAGCCGTCCGCGCCGACCACTCCCCCGTCCCCGGTGTGGAACCACCCGTCGCGCAGGGCCGCCGCCGACTCCTCCGGCTGCTCCCAGTAGCCCTCGAGGACGACGTTCGAGCGCGCCAGCACCTCCCCCTCGTCCGAGGTGGAGAGCCGTACGCCGAGCGCCGGGGCACCGGCACGGGTCAGCAGCCCGGCTCGCTCCTCGGCGGAGACGTCGTCCCACTCGGCGCGTGTCCGGTTGAACGTCAGCAGCGGGGACGTCTCGGTGAGGCCGTAGATCTGGATGAACTCCCAGCCGAGCTCCTCCTCCACGCGCATCACGGTCCTGGTCGGCGGCGGGGCGCCGGCCATGATGATCCGCACCCGGTCGCGCCCGGGGATCTCGCCCTCCCAGGTCTGGGCCGCCTCGAGCACGGCGGCCGCCACGGCGGGCGCCGCGCACATCACGGTGACCCCGTGGTCCCGCACGCGTCGCAGGATCTCGGCGCCGTCGATCTTGCGCAGCACGACCTGCTTGACGCCCAGCCCGGTCATCGCGAAGGGCATCCCCCAGCCGTTGGCGTGGAACATCGGCAACGTGTGGAGGTAGACGTCGCGATCGGTCACCGCAGCATGCATCGCGAACGTGACGGCGTTGACCCAGATGTTGCGGTGCGTGATCTGGACTCCCTTGGGCCGGGCAGTCGTGCCGGAGGTGTAGTTGATGCACGCCGTGGCGTTCTCGTCGGGCTCCCAGACGGCCGGCTCCGCACCGCCGTCGGCCGACGACGCGGCGTACAGGTCGTCGTCGGAGCCGAGGACGAAGCGGTGCTCGGCCGTGATGTCGGCCAGCTCGTCGTCGAGCTCGGGGTCGATCAGCAGCACCCGGGCGCCGGAGTGCTCCACGATGTAGGCGACCTCGTCGGGGCGCAGCCGGAAGTTGACCGGCACCAGCACCCTGCCCGACCCGGCCACGCCGAAGAACGACGTGAGCAGCCGGGCGCTGTTGTGGCTGACGATCGCCACGCGCTCGCCGACCTCGACGCCGAGCTCGTCCAGCTTGGCGGCCTGTCGCCGAGCCAGCTCGGCGATCTCGGTGTAGGTCAGGTCGCCCAACGGCGTGGCCGGCTGGTCGGGCTCGTCGACGGCGCCTGTGCGAGTGCCGTAGACCTGCTCGGCGCGATCGATGAAGTCCCGGACGGTCAGCGGTACGAACATGTCACCCACTCTAGTGACACCGGACACAGCCCGGGGAAGCGACAGGACCCCGACCGCGGTGAGCGGTCGGGGTCCTGCGACGTGCGGTCAGACGATGGGTCGGCCCTTCACGACACGGTGGGCCAGGTGGCCTGCGTGACCTGGCCGCCGACGACGTCGACCTCCATGACCACGACGTCCGTGCCCTTCATGAGCAGCCGGTAGCGGCCCTCGCGGACCTCCGGGTAGATCAGCGACGGAACCGGCTCGCTGGCGCCCGGCATCGGTCGTCGTACGACTGCCACGTGCGGTCGGTGCCCATGTCCGTGACCGTGCCCGTGTCCGTGACCGTGGCCGTGCTCGTCGGCGTGGTCTTGGTCGTCGGCGTGGTCGAGACCGGCGGCGACGTCCTGCCCCTCGGCGAGGATGTCGACCTCCTGTCCGACCAGGTCCAGGGGCATGATCACCACGACTGCCCCGATGTCCCCACCGATGTCCAGCATGACCGAGCCTTGGCCGGCATGCGGGTTCTCGGGGGAATCGGGGAGCCGCTCCTGGGTCACGACGCAGGGTCCTCGAAGGTCGAGGTCCCCGGAGTCGTCTGGTAGCCGCCGCCCGGGTGGGCGAGGAACGGGAAGTCGCTCAGCAGCGGGTCACCGGTGTACGACGTGCCGTCCCGCAGCTGCGCAGCGGTCTCGTCCGGCGTGTAGTCGGGGTCGACCAGCGGGATCGTGGCTCCGGCGACGGCGCGCAGCGAGATGCCGACGACGTCGTCCTCGAGGCGACGACCGTTGGGGAAGCCCCCGATGTCGCCGCCCACGACGCCGTAGATGCTGTAGCTGTCGCTCTCCGGGTCGGTGGGCTTGATGGCGGTGTTGAGCCGCAGCATGTCCGCCTGCACCGGTCCGGTGTAGTTCTGGAAGATCGACTTCCCGTCCGCGTCGTTCACCACGCCGCCCGGGATGCCGGTGAGCAAGATCGCGGCCAGGTCGGCGCGCGGCTTGTCGTAGGCCTCCAGGTTCGGGAACACCCCCGGGTAGAGGAACGGCAGCAGCGTCTGCAGCTCGGGCTGCAGCACGGTGTCGGCGTAGTCGGAGTCGTTCTTCGGCTCCGTGGTGTTCCACTTGTCCTTCTGGGTCATCGGCACCAGCACCTCGTTGAAGAGGGGGTTGCCCAGACGTGAGACCTGCTTCTTGGGACCGGCGCCCTTGTAGGTGCCGCTCTTGTCCTCGAAGATCCGCGCGTTGCGACGGCTGGCCGTGGCCCACACGCCGATGGTGTTCTTGCGGTCCTTGAAGCTGAGCGTCGGGTTGCCGCCCTTGACCAGGTCGGAGCGAGGCACCTGGATCGCGATCGTGTGGCAGTTGTAGGACTGGACCGAGTTGATCCCGTCCATCGCCGCCATCGGAAGCAGGTGCGCACCGTTGAACGGACGCAGCGCGCCCAGGTCGAAGATGCTGCCCAGGTCCACGAAGAAGGCATCGGTGCGCTGACCCGCGAAGAACTTGCGCGGGCCGACCGTGGTGATCGCCGAGTTGGCGAGGTCCTCGTAGTTCGGCGTGCTGCGCGGGCCCACGTTGACCGGCGGCACCGGGAAGCGTCCGCCGATCTGCACGGCCTTCTCGTTGCGACGACCCATCTTCTCCAGGCGCACGACGTTGTAGGTCTGCGGCCGGTTCCACTCGGGGGCGTCCAGCGACGTGATCTGGCCGGTGTTGTAGAGGAACGAGGGGTTGCGGATCTCCGTGCGGAAGTTGAACCGATAGGTGACGTCCGGCTGGCACTTGTTGGTGTTCGAGATGTTGATCTCGTAGAGGACGTCATCGGCGAACTCGTAGAAGTTCGGGCCGCCGTTGGGCTGCTGCAGCGGGTAGAAGTTCGCGATGATCACCACCTGGTCGTCCTCGGTGGGGTGCATGAACGCGTAGACGTCCGTGCTGTCTGCGGCCGGGTCCTTGGAGATTTCCGGCGCTTCGCGGTGGGACGACATCTCTACTTACCTCCAGCAGCGTTGAGGATCCGGGTCACGAGGTCTCGGTCGTGCACGATGACCTCGTTCTCGCCGACGAGCAGGCGCACCGTGGCGCCCTTGTGGTCGTCGATGAGGGCCACGACGGACTCCTTCGCGCCCTTCCCGCTCAGCGCCGCGGGCTTCGCCTGCGCCGAGCCTGCGCTCAGCGCGACCGCGGTCGTCGCAGCGGCTCCGGCTCCGGCCGCTGCCATGAAGTTTCTTCTACTGGTCTCGCTCATGCGGTATTGCCTCCCAGTGGATCTGTGCCCGACTCCATGTGAGCCGTGCCATAGGCGATTCGACACCGCTGTTCGACCGGATTGGCACACACCGCGAAGTAATCGAGGTTCTCTCAGGCATCTCGCCCGCTCGGGTGAGGAAACGTCGGAGGAGAGCAGGGGGAAGGGGCCCGCACCAGTCACCCCCACGGAATCCGGCGCGGACCCCGTGAGTGGTTCGGAGGCCGAGACTCCCCGGATGGGGCCGCGGACCAACCCGTCAGCGAACGAGCCGGAGCCCCTCCTGGGCGCGCACGGCCGGGAGATCACGACGTCGCACCGGTGGGCGCGGAGGGGATCGAACCCCCGACCACCTCGTTGTAAGCGAGGGGCTCTACCGCTGAGCTACACGCCCTGGCTCGAAAGCGGCGCCAGCCTAGCGCCCACCCGCGCGGGGTGGAAAAAGAGTTGAACCGCTGGCGTCTCGGGTCACCAGCGGTTCAACGTGGAAGACCATACCGATCTCGCAGGCGCGGTCCAAGAGCTACTCGCAATTTTCGACCAGTGGTCTAGGCCACGACCTCACCCCAGGGTCAGCTGACCTGGCGCAACTGCGCCAGGTGCTCGTCGAGGTCCCGACTGTCGGCGATCGCGTTGTGCACCGCCCACCTCAGGTTGCCGTCCTTGTCGATGACGTACGACGAGCGCCGCGGGCACCCCTTCACCTCGTCGAAGACGTCGTAGGCACGGGTCACCTCGCCGTGCGGCCAGAAGTCGCTGACCAGGGGAAAGTTCAGCCCGTCGGCGTCGGCGAAGGCCCGCAGCGCGTAGAGCGGGTCGCAGGAGATGCCGACGACCTCGGTGTCGAAGGTCATGAACTCGGCCAACCGGTCACGGATGCCGGCCATCTCCCCGGTGCAGACACCGGAGAAGGCGAAGGGGTAGAAGAGCAGCGCGACCGCCTTGCTTCCTCGGTAGGAGGACAGGGTCACGTCCTGGCCGAACTGGTCGCGCAAGGTGAAGTCGGGGGCAGGACCCCCGAGGCGCAGCCCGCTCACTCGGCCAGCTCGCGCTTGAGCACCTTGCCGGTCGCGTTGCGCGGGAGCTCGTCGAGGAACACGATCTCGCGCGGCACCTTGTAGCGGGCGAGGTTCTGCTTGACCCAGGCCTTGAGGTCGTCCTCGCTCACCGTGTCGTCCTTGCGGACCACGAAGGCCAGCAACCGCTTGCCGAAGTCGTCGTCGTCCACCCCGATCGCGGCCACCTCGACGACCGCCTCGTGGCGCGCCAGGCAGTCCTCGACCTCCTTGGGGAAGACGTTCTCCCCGCCGGAGACGATCATCTCGTCGTCGCGACCCTCGACGTAGAGCAGCCCGTCCTCGCCGTACCGGCCGACGTCGCCGGTCGACATCAGTCCGTCGACGACCTCCTTGTGGCCGCCGCCGGTGTAGCCCTCGAAGAGCAACGAGTTGCCGACGAAGATCCGTCCCGACCGCCCCGCTGGCAGCTCGGTGCCCTGGTCGTCGAGGATCTTGACCACCGTGGCGTACGGCGGCCGCCCGGCCGTGTCGGGCGCCCTGCGCAGCTCGGACGGACCGGCGATGGCAGCGTAGGCCACCTCGGTCGAGCCGTAGGTGCTGTAGAGGTTGTCGCCGAACTGGTCCATCCACGTGGTGGCCAGGTCACCGGGCAGTGCCGACCCCGAGCTCGCCACGACCTGCACGCGCCCGAGGTCGTAGCGGTCCTGGGTCGCCTGCGGGAGGGCCAGCATCCGCTGGAGCATCACCGGGATGACCACGATCGACTCACACTTCTCGTCGGCGACGACCTCGAGGCAGCCCTCGGGGTCGAAGCGTCGCTTCAGCACCATCGTCGAGCCCAGCAGCATCGCGAGGGCGAAGTGCGCGAAGCCCCACGTGTGGAACAGCGGTGCGGCGATGTGGGTGCGCCACCCGTACTTCATCGGGATGCTTCCCAGGAGGGAGACGGCGGCGTCGATTCCGGCCTCGCTGCGCGGCGCCCCCTTGGGCGTCCCCGTGGTGCCGGACGTCAGGATCACGGTGCGGCCGTGCTTGGCGGGCGGCGCGAGGTCGAGCGGGTCGCGCGACTCGATCAGCTCCTCGAGCGTCGGCACCTCACCTCCGGACCCGCTCCGGACGGCGTCGCTGTCGGCCCATGCGACGATCCTGACGTCGACGTCGGCCTCGCCGACGAGCTCGGAGAACTCCTCGTCGTAGATCAGCACGGTGGGCTTGTCGCGGCCGAGCACCTCGCGGAGCTGCGGTCCGGCGAAGGCGGTGTTGAGGTAGAGCGAGTCGGCGCCGAGCTTGGCTGCGGCGATGCTGGCGTCGACGAAGCCGCGGTGGTTGCGGCACATGATCGCGACCGCATCGCCCTCACCGACGCCGAGCCCGCGCAGGGCGTGGGCCAGCGAGTTGGAGCGGGCGTGCATCTCACCGAAGGTCAGCTGGCCGAGCTCGTCGACGAGACCGATGCCGTCGGGCGATCGGACCGCCAGGGAGGTGAAGCCCCCCGCTGGACCGGTGCCCCACTGCAGCACCGTGCGGCCCAGGCGGGCCAGGGTGACGGGCGAGTAGGGCCGGATGACTCCCGCGCCGGCAAGGACCTTCGCGGACGTCCCGGCGGCAGCGACGCCGGTCTTCAACTTGGAGAGCACGGCCGCAGCCTAGACGACGTCTCGACGAGACGTCCTCGCCCTCAGGCGACGGTCTTCGGGGCCACGAGCCGGGTGGCCGCCCAGTCCTTGCTGACCGTCACCGTGGTGGTCTGGGAGAGGCCGGCGATCGGAGCGGCCTCGGAGATGTCGGCGGCGTCGACGGCGTTCGGGCGACCGATCTTGGGTGTCAGCAGCCAGATGTCGCCGCCCCCCACGAGGTCGGTCAACGAGTCGACCAGCCCGTCGACGAGGTCACCGTCGTCGTTGCGCCACCACAGCAGCACGGCGTCGACCACGTTGCCGTAGTCGCCGTCCACCATGTCGGCGTCGATGCAGTCCTCGATGGAGACACGGAGCTCGTCATCGGTGTCGTTGTCCCAGCCCAGTTCCTGGATGACCATCCCGGGCTTGAGGCCCAGTCGGTCTGCGGCACTGGTCTGGGTGGACCCGCCACCCGCGGTCGAACTCAACGTGATCCTCCAGACGTGGGTCGTCGACCGCTCACCGGACGACGAAGGTGGGAGTAGTCCACCGGAGTTCGGCAGCGGACGCAACACCTCGCCGTTCTCGGCCGGGCGGCAAACGGCTACCCGCGGGTAAATTTCACGGTGGTCCTGAGCGTGCGACGATGAACGGGTGACCGAAGAAACCACCCCTACTTCAGGCACTCGTTCCGGCTCGCGCCCCTCCGTCATCCACGAGGGCTTGCCGACCCAGCTTCCGGATATCGACCCGGACGAGACGACCGACTGGCTTGACTCCTTCGACTCGCTCGTCGACGAACGCGGGCGCGAACGCGCCCGGTACGTCATGCTGCGACTCCTCGAGCGCGCCCGCGAGATGCAGGTCGGCGTGCCCGCCCTGCGGAGCACCGACTACATCAACACGATCCCTCCCGAGCGCGAGCCCTGGTTCCCCGGCGACTACGAGGTCGAGCAGCGCATTCGCGCGTTCATCCGGTGGAACGCCGCGGTGATGGTCTCCAGCGCCAACCGCAAGGGGCTGGAGGTCGGCGGCCACATCGCGACCTACCAGTCCTCGGCCAGCCTCTACGAGGTCGGCTTCAACCACTTCTTCCGCGGCAAGGACGCGGCGCCGGAGAACGGCGCCGGCGGCGGCGACCAGATCTACATCCAGGGCCACGGCTCCCCGGGCATCTACGCCCGTGCCTTCCTCGAGGGCCGCCTGGACGAGCAGCAGCTCTACCGCTTCCGCCAGGAGGTCCAGCACGGCCGTGGCGCGGGCCTGCCGTCGTACCCCCACCCCCGGCTGATGCCGGACTTCTGGGAGTTCCCCACCGTCTCGATGGGGCTGACCGCCCTCAACTCGATCTACCAGGCCCGGTTCAACCGCTACCTGCACAACCGCAACATCAAGAACACCGCCGACCAGCACGTCTGGGCCTTCATGGGCGACGGCGAGATGGCGGAGCCCGAGTCGCTCGGTGCCATCCGGGTCGCCGCGCGCGAGGAGCTCGACAACCTCACCTGGGTCGTCAACTGCAACCTGCAGCAGCTCGACGGGCCGGTCACCGGCAACGGCAAGATCATCCAGGAGCTCGAGGCCAACTTCCGCGGAGCCGGCTGGAACGTCATCAAGGTCGTGTGGGGCCAGGGCTGGGACGCCCTGCTCGCCCGCGACGTCGACGGCGTCCTGGTCAATCGGATGAACAACACCACCGACGGCGCCTTCCAGACCTACTCCACCGAGGACGGCGCCTACGTCCGCGACGACTTCTTCGGCTCCGACCCGCGCCTGCGGGCGATGGTCGAGCACATGAGCGACTCGCAGATCCAGAAGCTCCCCCGCGGCGGGCACGACTACCGCAAGGTCTATGCCGCCTTCGACGCCGCCGCCAAGCACGTCGGGCAGCCCACCGTGATCCTCGCCAAGACGGTCAAGGGCTGGACGATCGACGCCCTGGAGGGCAAGAACGCCACCCACCAGATGAAGAAGCTCACCCAGGACGACCTGAAGAAGTTCCGCGACCGGCTGTACCTGCCGATCTCGGACCGCGACCTGGAACGCTCCTACGAGGAGACCGGCACGGCGCCGTTCTTCCACCCCGGCAAGGACGCTCCCGAGATCGAGTACATGCTCGAACGCCGCCGCCAGCTGGGTGGATCGGTGCCGCAGCGGGTGCAGCGCGCCAAGCCTCTCGTCCTGCCCGGCGACAAGGTCTACTCGGCGCTCAAGAAGGGCGCGGGCACCAAGTCGATGGCCACCACGATGGCGGTCGTCCGACTCCTGCGCGACTGGATGAAGGACCCGGAGATCGGCCAGCGGATCGTGCCGATCGCTCCGGACGAGTACCGCACCTTCGGGATGGACTCGATGTTCCCGAGCGCGAAGGTCTACAACCCGGGCGGCCAGAAGTACGAGTCGGTCGACCGCAAGTTGTTGCTCTCCTACAAAGAGGCCAAGGACGGCCAGATGCTCCACGAGGGCATCTCCGAGGCCGGGGCGATGGCCTCGGCGACCGCGGCCGGGTCGTCGTACTCGACCCACGGCGAGCACATGATCCCGTTCTACATCTTCTACTCGATGTTCGGCTTCCAGCGCACCGGCGACTCGATCTGGGCGATGGCCGACCAGCTCGCCCGCGGCTTCCTCATCGGCGCCACGGCCGGCCGGACCACACTGACCGGCGAGGGCCTGCAGCATGCCGACGGCCACTCCCCGCTGCTGGCGGCGAGCAACCCGGCGATCGTGCACTACGACCCGGCCTTCGCCTACGAGGTCGCCCACGTCATGCAGTCGGGACTCGAGCGGATGTACGGCGAGCAGGCCGAGGACGTCATCTTCTACCTGACCGTCTACAACGAGCCGGTCGCGCAGCCGGCCGAGCCCGACGACGTCGACGTGGAGGGCATCCTGCGCGGCGTCCACCGGGTCTCGACGGGTGACGCTGAGGGTGACGGGCCGACGGTGCAGCTGATGGCCTCCGGCGTCGCCTACCCGTGGATCAAGGACGCGGCGCGGATGCTGACCGAGGAGTGGGGCGTGCGCGCCGACACGTGGTCGGTCACCTCGTGGAACGAGCTCGCCCGCGACGCCGTCGCCTCCGAGGACTGGAACCTCCTGCACCCGCAGGAGCCCCAGCGCACGGCATACGTCACCGACAAGCTCGCCGGCCACGACGGCCCCTTCGTCGCGGTCTCGGACTACATGGCCGCCGTGCCCCTGCAGATCGCCCGATGGGTGCCGGGGGACTACTGCGTCCTCGGTGCCGACGGGTTCGGATTCGCCGACACCCGGCCCGCCGCACGTCGCTACTTCCGCATCGACGCCCAGTCGGTCGTCGTACGAGCACTGCGGGCACTGGCCGATGCCGGTGAGATCGACCCGAGCGTGGTCACCAAGGCCTACGAGCAGTACCGGATCGACGACCCGACGGCCGTGTCCGGCGTGGCGCAGGAGGGCGGCGACGCCTGATCAGCTCTCACCGCGCGAGCAGCGCCCGGCGCGCTCGCGCGGTGAGCAGCGTCAGGCTGTGGTGGCGTTCTCCGCACGCGGCACGACGCCCATCGGACCGATCGGGCCGACGCGCCCACCCTTGAGGAGCGCCCGCCACTTGGCTCGGCTGTAGGTCGCCGGCTTGGTGCTGCGGACCCAGTCCTCGACGATCTTCACGAAGCGCTCGGGGTGGTCCTTGTGCGGGAAGTGGCCGGCGTCGGGGATGACCTCGACGCGCGCCTTGGGCGCGAGGGCAGCAGCGTTGCTCGCGTGGCGCACCGGGATGACCATGTCGTGGCGTCCCCACACCACGGCCATCGGCATCGCGTCGGTCAGGTAGGCACGATCTGCCATCGTCACGATCTGCCCCTTCCAGTCGACCACCGCACGGACCACGTGCCGCGTCGCCGCCCGCGTCTGGGGGTCCTTGAACGACTCGTAGATGTCGGCGACCTCGCCGAGGTCGCGGGTCGCCTTGAGGCCGGTCATCGACAAGGTCTTGAGACCCACGACACCGGCGTGCCGGACGCCCGGCAGGGTCAGCAGCCCCATCGCCTGGTGGAAGCCGGGCGTGGTGATGGCTCGGATGGCCGGGGTCACCTCGGGACCGAGGCCACCGGAGGAGACCAGCATCATCCGCTCGGTGCGCTCGGGGAACTGGTAGGCGAACTGCATCGCCACGCCACCTCCGAAGCTGTGCCCGATCACCGTCACCTTGTCGATGCCCAGCACCGTCAAGAGGTCACGCATCCCGTTGGCGTAGCCGCCCACGCTGTAGTCCGCGCGGGGCTTGTCCGACAGCCCGTGTCCGAGCATGTCGGGCGCGATCACGGTGTAGCGCCGCGCCAGCGACTCGATCACCGGCTGCCAGGTCGTGTGGTCACAGGCCAGTCCGTGCAGCAGCAGCAGCACCGGACCCGAGCCGGCCTTCACGTAGGCGCGTCGGTGACCGTGGATCGTGACGTACTGGACCTCGTGCTGGTCCTGACTCATCGCGGGCCTCCCCCATCGGCAGGTTCAGGATTCAACCAGACATCCGGTCGCTCCGGGCAGGTGTTCACGCGAACGTCACACGTGACGCCGTTCCCTCTCCCCCGAGCGGGTGATGCCGCGCGAGCCGGTCGGAGGAGGCACGGTCCTCCTGCTCCTTGCGATCGCAGTAGCCTGCCGGGATGGCCGCCCGCACTCCCCCCAGCTCCGGGGCCCGTCCGCGCTCCCGGGCCGCCTCCGCGCTGGTGAGGGCGACGGGAAGGCTCAGCACCGCTGCCACCAGCCACATGGAGCAGGACCTGTCGTGGTTCGGCGACCTGAGTGCGGAGGAACGCTCGTGGGTGGGCCAGATCGTCCAGGCCGGCATCCGTGACTTCGTCGACTGGTACCGCGACGACCCGGCCGACCTGGCCGACGCGAACCGGTCGTTCGAGGTGGCCGGCTCCGTCTTCGGCGCCGCTCCTCGGGCCCTCACCGGCACGATCAGCCTCCAGCAGACCGTCGACCTGGTCCGACTCTCCATCGAGGTCGTCGAGCGGCGCGTCGACTCGATCGTGCACCCCGACGATCTCGACGACGTGCACGCCGCGGTGCTGCGCTACGCCCGCGACATCGCCTTCGCCACCGCCGAGGTCTACGCCCGCGCAGCTGAGCAGCGTGGCGCCTGGGACGCTCGGCTCGAGGCCCTGGTCGTCGACTCGGTGCTGCGCGCCGAGACCGACGAGACCATGCTGTCCCGTGCCAGCGCGCTGGGATGGGGCGCGCACGGACAGGTCGCGGTCGTGCTCGGCACCCTCCCGGAGCGTCGCACCGACACCGACCTCTTCGACGCCGTACGACGCCAGGCTCGCGCCGCGGGCATGGATGCCCTCTGCGCCACCCAGGGCGAGCGTCTGGTCGTGCTGCTCGGAGCCGTGGAGCAGCCGCGCGCAGCGGGTGCCACGATCGCCGACCTGTTCGGCGTCGGGGCGGTCGTCGTGGGTCCGGTCTCCGACGACCTCGGGTCCGCCCACATCTCTGCGCGGTCCGCCCTGGCGGCCCACCGCGCGTCCAGCGGTTGGCCCGGCGCCCCCCGCCCGGTGCTCAGCTCCGAGCTGCTCGCCGAGCGTGCCCTGGCCGGCGACGGACACGCGCGCCGGCACCTGGTCGACGAGGTGTACCTCCCACTGGTGGCCGCCCGCGGCGCACTGGCGGAGTCGGTGGCGGCCTACCTCGACTGCGGCGCCTCCATCGAGGGTGCGGCGCGCACACTCTTCGTGCACCCCAACACGGTGCGCTACCGGCTGCGCCAGGTCGCCGACCTCACCGGCCTGACGCCCAACCAGCCGCGCGACGCATTGACGTTGCAGATCTCACTGGTCCTGGGCAGGCAGTCGGGTCGGGTGCCCGACGACACCCCGACTTTGTAGGAACCCTACAAAGTTTCGCCACCATCTTTCGTGGTCGCCGGACGGGATCCCCGGGGTGCGTCCGGGCAGAGTTGACCCCGTGCTCGTCATCGTTGCCCCCGGCCAGGGAGCCCAGACTCCCGGCTTCCTCGCGCCCTGGCTCGAGGACGACGTCTTCGCCTCGCGGATGCACTGGCTCTCGACCGTCGCCGGTCTCGACCTGGCTCACCACGGCACGGTCTCGGACGCCGAGACGATCCGCGACACCCGGATCGCGCAGCCGCTGCTGCTGGCCACGTGCCTGGTCGCGACCCTGGAGCTCTTCCCCCACCCGAGTGACGGCTTCAGCCAGGTCGGTGCCGTCGCGGGCCACAGCGTCGGCGAACTGGCCGCGGCGGTCGGCGCGCGGGCCATCACCGCGGAGCAGGCGATGGTGCTGGTGCGCGAGCGCGGCAACGCGATGGCCGACGCCTCGGCGGTCACCCCGACGGGCATGACTGCCGTGCTCGGCGGTGAGCGCGAGGACGTCCTGGCGAGCTTGGCCCGCCACAGTCTCGTCGCCGCCAACGACAACGGCCCGGGGCAGGTGGTGGCGGCCGGCACGACGGAGCAGCTCGCCGCTCTGGCCGCCGACCCGCCGACCAAGGCCCGACTCATCTCCTTGCCGGTGGCCGGCGCCTTCCACACCGAGCACATGGCTCCGGCCGTGGGCCACGTCGCCAAGCTGGCGATGTCGGTCTCGACGCACGATCCCCGCATCCCCTTCATCTCCAACCGCGACGGTCAGGTGATCCACGACGGCCGCGAGGTCCTCAAGCGGATCGTCGGGCAGATCTCGCACCCCGTCCGCTGGGACCTCTGCCTGGACACGATGCTCGACCTCGGTGTCACCGGGGTCCTGGAGATGCCCCCCGCCGGCACCCTCACCGGCATCGCCAAGCGTGCCCTCAAGGGTGTCGAGACCTTCGCCCTCAAGACTCCCGACCAGCTCGACGCGGCCCGCGACTTCGCCGCCAAGCACGGCGAGGGCTCGCTGATCGACGTGACCCCGACCTGGCGGATGGTCGTCTCGCCGGTCAAGGGCACCTTCCACATCGACGCCGAGGCCGCCTCGTCCGACGTGCTGCAGGCCGGAGTGGAGATCGGCGGCATCAGCAGCCTGCGCGAGCGGATCCCGGTCACAGCGGCACACGGGGGCCAGGTGATGGAGTGGCTCGTCGAGGACGGCGACCCCGTCGCCCCCGGTCAGCCGCTGCTGCGTCTGCACCCGATGGGCTCCGAATGACCCGCCTCGCCGAGGGACTCCCCGGGAGCCCCGCCAGCATCCTCGGCATCGGTGCCTACCGCGGCTCGCAGGTGGTCCCCAACGCCGATCTCGTCGAGGCGATCGACTCCTCCGACGAGTGGATCCAGCAGCGTTCGGGCATCCGGGAGCGTCGCTTCGCGACGCCCGAGGAGACCGTGCAGCTGATGAGCGTGCGGGCGTGCCAGGAGGCCCTGGACAACGCCGGCATCGACGCTCGCCAGGTCGATGCCGTCATCGTGGCCACGATCAGCCACCTCATGCAGCTGCCGGCCGTGGCGCCCGCGGTGGCGACCGAGCTCGGTTGCGACCAGCCGGTCGCGTTCGACGTCTCGGCGGCCTGCGCAGGCTTCTGCCACGGCGTGACGCTGGCCGCCGACATGATCCGCGGGGGCAGCGCCACCTACGCCCTCGTCGTCGGGGTCGAGCGCCTGACCGACATGCTCGACCTCGAGGACCGCGGCACGGCCTTCATCTTCGCCGACGGCGCCGGAGCCGTGGTGATCGGACCGACGGAGACCTCCGGCATCGGCCCGGTGGTGTGGGGCTCCGACGGCGAGCACTTCGACTACATCCGGCAGCGCGAGGACTGGCCGGACGTCCTGGCCGCCGAGCAGCCCGGAGGTCACTTCATCACGATGCAGGGCAGCGCCGTCTTCCGCTGGGCGTCCTTCTCGATGGCCAAGGTGGGCCTCGAGGCCCTCGACCGCTCCGGCATCAGCGTCGACGACCTCGACTGCTTCGTCCCGCACCAGGCCAACATGCGCATCACCGATGCGATGGCCCGCGCGATGAAGCTCCCCGCGTCGGTCAAGATCGCCCGCGACGTCGCCGAGCAGGGCAACACCTCCGCGGCATCGGTCCCGCTGGCCCTGCACCGCATGGTCGCGGACGGCGATGCCGTCTCCGGCGACCTGGCACTGCTCATCGCCTTCGGCGCCGGCCTGGCCTACGCGGCCCAGGTCGTCGTCATCCCCTGACCCACCTGAACCAACCCAGCAGCACCCTACGAAAGGAACGGCTCATGGCCACCACCGAAGAGATCCGTGCCGACCTCGCCGACATCGTCAACGAGGTCGCCGGCATCGAGCCCGACGACGTCCAGCTCGACAAGTCGTTCGTCGACGACCTGGACGTCGACTCCCTGTCCATGGTCGAGGTCGTCGTCGCCGCCGAGGAGAAGTTCGGCGTCACCATCCCCGACGACGAGGTCAAGAACCTCAAGACCGTCGGCGACGCCGTGGCCTACATCGAGCGCGCCGGCTCTTGAGCGCCACCGACGCCCGCACCCGGGTCGTCGTCACGGGTCTCGGGACCACCAGCCCGGTCGGTGGTGACGCCCCCAGCACCTGGGAGGCGCTGGTCGCCGGCCGGTCCGGCGTACGCCGCCTGACCCAGCCCTGGGCAGAGGAGATGGCCGTGAAGATCGGCGCTCCGGCCCTCGTCGACCCCACCGACGTCCTCGAGAGGGTCAAGGCTCGACGTCTCGACCGCAGCTCGCAGCTCGCCATGGTGGCGGCGATGGAGGCGTGGGCCGACTCCGGGCTCGTCACCGCCCAGGCCGACGGCGACCTCGACGGCGACCGCGTGGGCGTCGCGATGGCCTCCGGCATCGGCGGGGTCACGACGCTGCTGAGCAACTACGACACGCTCAAGGAGAAGGGTCCCCGTCGGGTCTCTCCCCTGGCCGTGCCGATGCTGATGCCCAACGGCCCCGCAGCCAACATCAGCCTGTACGTCGGAGCTCGCGCCGCGGTCAACACGCCGGTCTCGGCCTGTGCGTCGGGCAACGAGGCGATCGCGATGGCGATCGACCAGATCCGCCTCGGCCGCGCCGACGTCGTCGTCGCGGGGGGCACCGAGGCCGCGATCCACCCGCTGCCGATGGCGGCCTTCGCCAACATGATGGCGCTGTCGAAGAACGACGCCGACCCCACGACGGTGAGTCGGCCGTGGGACACCGCCCGCGACGGCTTCGTCCTCGGCGAGGGAGCCGGCGTGCTCGTGCTCGAGTCGGAGGCGCACGCCAAGGCGCGTGGGGCCCGGATCTACGCGGAGGTCCGTGGGGCCGGCATCACTGCCGACTCCCACGACATCGCTCAGCCCGACCCCGCGGGGCGCGGCGGATCGCGGGCGATCAAGCGGGCCCTGCTCGAGTCGGACATCGATCCGACGTCGATCGTGCACGTCAACGCGCACGCCACCTCGACGCCCCAGGGCGACATCGCCGAGGGCCTGATGCTGCACGCCACTCTCGGCTCCCACGTGGACCAGGTCGTGGTGACGAGCACCAAGTCCATGACCGGACACCTCCTGGGTGGGGCGGGAGCACTCGAGGCAGTCGCCACGGTGCTGGCACTGCACCACCGCCTGGCGCCGCCGACCATCAACCTCGACAACCAGGATCCGGCCGTCGAGCTGGACATCGCCACCAAGCCACGCGACCTCCCGGAGGGCGACATCGCCGCACTGAACAACTCCTTCGGCTTCGGCGGCGCCAACGTCGCCGTCGTGTTCGCGAGTGCCTGAGCGATGACTCAACGCACGCTCGCGCCCAAGCCCTCGCGCGCCGAGGACCCACGCAACCCGGTCACTCGGCTGGCTGCCCTGCTGGACGAGGGCAGCCTCGAGCTGATCACCCCCGACGACGACTCCGGCATGCTCGCGGCCGTGGGCTCGGTCCAGGGCACCCGCGTGGTCGCCTTCTGCTCGGACGCCACCGTCATGGGCGGGGCGATGGGCGACCAGGGCTGCCAGGTCGTCGTCGACGCCTACCACCGGGCCATGACGGACCGGGTGCCGATCATCGGGCTGTGGCACTCGGGAGGCGCGCGTCTCGCCGAGGGCGTGCTGTCCCTGCACGCGGTGGGCAGGATCTTCCAGATCATGACCCAGGCCTCGGGCGCCATCCCCCAGATCTCCGTGGTGCTGGGGCCCGCTGCCGGCGGTGCCGCCTACGGGCCCGCGCTGACCGACGTGGTGATCCTGGGTCCCGAGGGACGGATCTTCGTCACCGGACCCGACGTCGTGCGGTCGGTCACCGGCGAGAGCGTCGACATGCTGCGACTCGGTGGGCCCGAGCCCCACGGACGCCGCTCAGGCGTCGTCCACATCGTCACCGAGAGCGAGCGCGAGGCGCTCGACCGGGCCGGCGCCGTCGCGGCCCTGCTCGGTTCGCAGGGCAGCCTCGTCGTCGACCACGTCGACGACCGGGACCTGGCCACGGCCCTCCCGGAGTCGAGGAAGCGTGCCTACGACGTCCACCCCCTCGTCGAGCAGATCCTCGACGCGGACACCAGCCAGGAGCTGCACACCCGCTGGGCACCCAACATCGTCACCGCCCTGGGCCGCTTCGGCGGTCGGACCGTCGGGGTGGTGGCCAACAACCCCCTGCGCCTGGGCGGGTGCCTCGACTCTGCTTCGGCGGAGAAGGCCTCCCGCTTCGTGAGGATGTGTGACGCCTTCGGGGTGCCGCTGATCGTGGTCGTCGACGTGCCCGGCTACCTGCCGGGGGTCGGTCAGGAGTGGGACGGCGTCGTACGGCGAGGGGCCAAGCTGTTGCACGCCTTCGGCGAGTGCGTGGTCCCCCGCGTCACCCTGGTCACCCGCAAGACGTACGGCGGGGCCTACATCGCGATGAACTCGCGCTCGCTGGGCGCCACCCGCGTCCTGGCGTGGCCCGGGGCCGAGGTCGCCGTGATGGGCGCGGTGGCCGCGGTGCGGATCTTGCATCGCCGACGACTGGCCGAGGTCGCGCCTGACATCCGCCCCCAGGTCGAGGCCGAGCTGGCCGCCGAGCACGAGCGGATCGCGGGTGGCGTCGACAAGGCAGTGGAGATCGGTGTCGTCGACGAGGTCGTCTCACCGGCCTCGACGAGGTCAGCCATCGCCACGGCGATCCACGATGCCGTCCAGCAGGACGGGGTCCGCCGCGGGAGGCACGGCAACATCCCGCTGTGAGCACGGGCGGTGGCCGCCGAGCACTGTGACCGTAACCACGTCGCGCCCCAGGCGTTGATACGGTTGACGAACGTCACAGTCTGGAGGACGCATGCTGCGCACGATGATCGCCCGAGCCGGGACCACCGCCCTGGTGGCGAGCCTGCTGGTCATGATTTCGCCGGGTCAGTCCGACGCGGGTCGATCCTTCAAACCCTACGGGTCGATCTCGTCGAAGAACTTCGTGCTGAAGCGCGGCTGTCACACCTACTTCTACCGTTACGAGATCACCCCGCCGACTGAGGAGTGGGACGCCGAGGTGTTCATCGTCTCCCCCGACGGCACCGGTCTTGCCTCGGACGTCATCTTCAGCGCTGTCGACAAGAAGCGCGGGCGCAACAGCTACGAGGTGTGCCGCCCTTCCACGACCTACGGAAAGCACAAGCTGAAGATGAAGGTCACCTTCAACCGCGGCCGCGAGGTGTTCGACGGGTTCGTGAAACCGTCGTCCTTCCGCTTCAAGCGACGCTGAGCGGCCTCAGACCACCTGGTGCAGCCAGCGCACCGGCGCTCCGTCGCCGGCGTGACGGAAGGTCTCGAGCTCGTCGTCCCACGGCTTGCCGAGCAGCTTGTCGATCTCGGTCACCAGGGCGACCTCGCCCAGGGCGGCCTTGACGACCGACGCCTTGAGCCGGTCCTCGGGGATCATGATGTCGCCGTGCAGACCGATGACGGCGTGGAAGACGCCGAGATCCGGGGTGAACGAGAAGCGCGCGCCCTCGGTGACCGCCGTGGGCTCCTCGGTGATCTCGAAGCGCAGGTGGCTCCAGCCGCGCAGAGCGGAGGCGATCGCGGCCGCAGAGCCGGCCTCGCCGGTCCAGGAGACCTCGGACCGGTAACTGCCCGACTGCGCGGGTTGGGGGGTCCACTCGGGGTTCACGGGCACGCCGAGTACGCCGCCGACGGCCCACTCGATGTGTGGGGTCAGTGCCGACGGCGCTGAGTGGACGTACAAGACGCCCCGGGTCGCGCTCCGGTTGCTGGTGCGGGTCGTCACATCGGTCTCCTTCATCTGCGGCGCGAGCTACGCCTTCCCCAGCGGGCTCGACATGACGATGAAGTGGTCCAACGTGATCGGGTGACACATGTGTAGTTAGACCATCATTGTGACGCATGAGGCGCTCGCACACCAGTCCCGGCCCGCGAGATGTCCATCAAGGTGGCGATCACCTCCTGCGCGATCCCCAGCCCACCCAGGTGGGACTCACCGTCGATGACCCGCAGCTGGGCATCGGGAAGCCGCTCGACCATGTGCTCGCCGTGGGCAAAGGGCACGATGTGGTCGGCGTCGCCGTGCCACCACACGACGGGGGGCGTGACGTCGCTCGGCGAGAAGCCCCACTCACGCGTGAAGAGCACCAGGTCGTTGAGCGGCGCCGAGGTCTGGAATCGGGACCCGTTGAGCAGGTCGTCGAGGAACATGGCCTTGAACTCCGGGCGGGCCAGCAGGTCCTTGTCCCCGGCCGGCTGGAGGGCGGCGTAGAGATCGAGCCCCGGGCCGGCCAGCGGCTTCACCAGACGGATCGCTCCGGTGAGTCCGACACCCAGGGGGACTCGGACCGCCTCGATCGCCGACGCCAGGCGTACGGCGAGCTGGATGATGCCGCCCGGTGCCGCGTCCGGTCCCCGCGTCGGCGCCACTCCACCCAGGATGCCCACCGCGCGCACCCGATCCGACAGGCCGGCACCCGCGGCCAGGGCGTACGGCCCGCCGCCCGACAAACCGATCATGCGCACGTCCTCGACGGCCAGGGCGTCGACCAGAAGCTCCAGGTCAGCGGTCCAGTCCAGCACGTCGCGATACAGGTGCGGTGTCGACGATCCGATGCCCGGGCGGTCGACTCCGATGATGCGCAGATTGTGCTCCTCGGCATGGAGGCGCGCCTCGAACGGGATCTGCCTGCGGGCCCCGGGCGTGCCATGCATCCACAGCAGCGCGTCCCCCCGGGGAGACCCGTACTCGGCGAAGCTCAGTCGGCGTCCGTCTCGCACGGCCACGGTGCCTTCGAGAGCCGGACGTTTCACGTCGGTCATGCGCGGGAGTCTTCCATGCGACGCCGCCCGACCGGGTCTACCCTGCGCACATGTCGCAACCGAGCACCGACCTCGCCGTACGCCGCCGCAGCCGGTGGGGGCTGGTCGGTGTCCTCGTGGTCCTGCTCGGTGTCGTGGGCCTGGCCGTCTGGCACGCCCACCATCCGATGCCGCTGCCGACCGAGACCAGGACCGTCAGCGCCAACACCCCGGTGGACGAGCCGGTCTACGTCGGGGTCGCCAACGGCGTGGAAGGACGCACCTTGAACCTGTCGGGGGTCAAGGTGCACACGACGAGCAACACCGCCGTCAGCGTGACTCCCCTGCTCTGCCGTGACGGCCGTCTCGAGGCCACCACGGACCCGACCGCGTTCTGCGCCGACCTGGTGAACCCCGAAGGACAGACCTTCGGCTCCACCGACTCCATCGTGTTGCAGGTGGTCAGCCCCGAGCCCGCGATCGCCGTCGTGGACCCGGTGCGACTGGGATTCCGCGAGAGCCTCCAGTGGGGAACCTTCCCCACCGGAGCCGGAGCCGTCGTCAGAGTCCTCTCCCGATGATGACCCGGGCGCGGCTCAGACCTGGTCGATCCGCCGCTCGAGGTCCTCGGCGCGGGCGGCTGAGTCCGTCAGCTCCATCGAGTCGATGGCGTGGGTGCGGTGGAACCAGGCCAGCGCATCCTTCTCACGCCCCGCCGCGACGAGCGCGTCCGCGTAGGCATAGCGCAACCGCACCACCCACGGCTGACGCGACTTGTTGTTGAGCGGTGCCAGCTCGAGGGTGCGCAGGGCGGCGTCCAGCTGGCCGAGGTCTCGGCGAGCGCCGGCCTCGACCAACGTCATCTCGGCCTTGGCCTCCGGGACGAAGTTGGCCACCGACGGACTCTTGGCGAGCTTGAGGGCATCCTCAGGCCGACCCAGGGCACGGTGACAGTCCGCCATGATGGGCAGATAGGCCGTCGCGCCGTTCATCCGCTTCGCGGCACGCAGCTCCGCCAGCGCCTCTGCGTAGTGCCCGGCCGCATAGGCGGCTTCCCCCGTGGCCTCGCGCACGACGGCGAGCCGCGGGGCGCGAGCCCTGGCTGCGAGCGTGTGCTGGTACGCCGTCTCCGGGTCCTCGTCCACCAGGACGCCGGCGGCTGCGAGGTGCCGGGCCACGCGGGCCGCGAGCTTCTCGGGCAGGCCCTTCAACTGCGCCGTCACGGCCCGGTCCAGCTCGCCGCCGGTGATGTCCGCCGGCAGCTCCGGACCGTCGTAGACGGACTGCTCCACCGTGCGCGGCACGTCGCGCTGGTCGTCGGGCCGCTTCCAGTCGGTACGACGCCCCTGCTGGCCGCCTCGACCGCCACCCTTCGACGGGGGCTTGCCGCCGCCACGCCCGGGGGATCCCTGGGAACGACCGCCACCTGCGCTGCTGCGGCCACCACCACGGGCTCCGCGTCGATCCTCGGCCACGTACCTCACCTCGCTGTTGAACTGTCCCAGAAATAGAGTAGAGGCCACCTTACGGTGGCCTCTACTGAAGAATTGTCCGGCGGCGTCCTACTCTCCCACAACCTTCCGGTTGCAGTACCATC
>NZ_JAPYPS010000025.1 GCF_029937575.1 Nocardioides sp. | reverse complement strand
GCATGTGGGACGCCATGGTCGGCCTCGCCCAACACTCCCTCGACACCGAGGCCCAGCCCGAGTCCCACGGCGCCCGCCCCAGAGTCGGGGTCCTCATCGACTTCGAATCCCTCCAAGAGGACTCGCAGTCGGGAGACGACGCGGGCCAGCCGGCGATGACCGACGACGGGCTCCGCCTGTCCCATGCCGCGGTCCGCCGCCTCGCGTGCGACGCCGACATCCTCCCGATCTGTCTCGGCACCCAGGGCCAACCCCTCGACGTCGGCAGGGCTCAACGCCTGGTCACCACCGCGATCTGGCTCGCCCTCATCGCCCGCGACCGCCACTGCGCCTTCCCGGGCTGCACCCGCCCACCAGTGATGTGCCACGCCCACCACATCACCCACTGGGCCGACGGAGGACCCACCAGTCTGAACAACCTCGTCATGCTCTGCGGCCACCACCACCGCACCATCCACGACACCACCTGGCAGGTCCGCCTCGCCACAGACGCCCGACCCGAGTTCCGACCACCACCCCGCAGACCCCACCACCCACCACCCGACCAATGGATCCGACACCGACCCCGCCTCCAGCGGTGACCACCTGCCGCCCAGGCAGCTACCAGCGTCCGGGTCCACTCACGCCTAGAGCTCGCGCTCACCGACGGCGCGCGACTCGCGCGCACCGCACCACAGCCGGCCGATGCTCGGCTTCAGGCCAGCGCGAGTGGCAACGTCTTCATCCAGGTGGAGCGCAGCTCGAGCAGGTTGACGTCGAAGACCAGGCCGCTGTCCTCTCCACCGGAGATCGCGAGCAGGTCTCCGCCGGTGGTGCCGAGCTCGGTGATGGGGACCCCGTGCTCGGCGGCGAGCTCGATCAGGGCATCGACGTCGTCGTGCGGCACGGTGACCAGGCACCGGGCAGTCGACTCGGAGAAGAGCGCCACGAACGGGTCCTCGACGACCGACTCGAGGGACACCGTGACCCCGCACATGTGGCGCAGCGACGACTCCACCAGCGCCTGGGCGAGACCACCGTCGGACAGGTCGTGGGCGCTGGTGACGAGGCCGACGGCGGCGTGCAGCATCTCGGCGAGCGCCCGCTCCGCGCCGAGGTCGACCACCGGCGGCACCCCACCGAGGTGGCCGTGCATGACGTGGGCCCATTCCGATCCCGACAGCTCCTCGCCGGTCTGGCCGAGCAGGACCACGGTCTCGCCGGGGTCGTCCCCCTCGACCGAGCGCCAGCCGGTCGGCGTACGGCGGGTGACGTCGTCGATCACGCCGAGCACCGCCACGACGGGCGTCGGGAGGATCGCCGTCTCGCCCGTCTGGTTGTACAGGCTGACGTTGCCGCCGGTGACGGGGATCCCGAGCTCGAGGCAGGCGTCCTTGAGACCGCGGCAGGCCTCGGCGAACTGCCACATCACGTCAGGGTCCTCGGGCGAGCCGAAGTTGAGACAGTCGGAGATCGCCAGCGGCACCGCGCCACCGGTGGCGACGTTGCGGTAGGACTCGGCGAGCGCCAGCTGGGCGCCGGCGTAGGGGTCGAGCTTGGCGAAGCGGCCGTTGCAGTCGGTGGCGACGGCGACGCCGAGGTTGGTCTCCTCGTCGACGCGCACCATCCCGGAGTCCGACGGCTGGGAGAGCACGGTGTTGCCCCGCACGTAGCGGTCGTACTGGTCGGTGATCCAGGACTTGTCGCACAGGTTGGGGCTGCCCACCATCGCCAGCAGCGTCGCGCGCAGCTCCTCCGCCGTGCTCGGTCGGGGCAGCTCCTCGGCCGCGTCGGCCTGGAGCGCGTCCTGCCACGAGGGGCGGGCGAAAGGTCGCTCGTAGGTGGGCCCGTCGTGCGCCACGGAGCGGGGAGGTACGTCGACCACGCGCTCGCCGTGCCAGTCGATCTCGAGGCGGCCGGTGTCGGTAACCTCGCCGACGACGACGGCCTCCACGTCCCACTTGGCGCAGATGCCCAGGAAGGCGGCGACGTCGTCGGGCTCGACGACGGCCATCATCCGTTCCTGGCTCTCGCTCATCAGGATCTCCTCCGGCGCCAGGGAGGAGTCGCGCAACGGCACGCGGTCGAGCTCGACGTGCATCCCGCCGTCACCGGCGCTGGCCAGCTCGGAGGTGGCACACGAGAGCCCGGCCCCGCCGAGGTCCTGGATGCCGGCGACGATCCCGGCTGCGAAGAGCTCGAGCGTGCACTCGATGAGCAGCTTCTCCATGAAGGGGTCGCCCACCTGGACGCTGGGTCGCTTGGCCGGCCCGTCCTCGCTGAAGGTCTCGCTCGCCAGCACCGAGACGCCGCCGATGCCGTCACCGCCCGTGCGGGCGCCGTACAGGATGACCTGGTTGCCGGCACCGCTCGCCTTGGCGAGGTGGAGGTCCTCGTGACGCAGGACCCCGACGCACAGGGCGTTGACGAGCGGGTTGCCGAGGTAGGTGGCGTCGAAGACGGCCTCGCCGCCGATGTTGGGCAGGCCGAGCATGTTGCCGTAGCCGCCGACCCCGGCGACGATCCCGGGCAGCACCCGGCGGGTGTCGGGGGCGTCGAGCGGACCGAAGCGGAGCGGGTCCATCACCGCGACGGGTCGCGCGCCCATGGCGAGGATGTCGCGCACGATGCCGCCCACGCCGGTCGCGGCACCCTGGTACGGCTCGACGTACGACGGGTGGTTGTGGCTCTCCACCTTGAAGGTCACGGCATAGCCCTGGCCGATGTCGAGGACGCCTGCGTTCTCGCCGATCCCGGCCAGCATCTTGCCGACCGGCGTCGTCTGGGGGATCTCGCCGAACTGCTTGAGGTGCACCTTGGTGGACTTGTAGGAGCAGTGCTCGCTCCACATCACCGAGTACATCGCGAGCTCGGAGCTGGTCGGGCGACGACCGAGGATCGTGCGGATCTCGTCGTACTCGTCGGCCTTCAGGCCCAGGTCGGCCCAGGGCTGCTCCCGACTGGGGTCGGTGGCCGCGACGGCGACGGTGTCGAGAGTGGTGGCGGCGCTGGTCTCTGGCACGACGCCAATCTATCGGGCTGCCGTCCTGCCTCGGACGTCGCGTCAGGCCGGGAGGAGCAGGCCGTCGGCGACGACCTCGAGCAGCGGTCGCACGGCGCTCGCGTCCAGCGTGGCGTTGTCGGCGACGGTGGCCACGCCACCGACCAGGCGACAGATCTGTACGGCGTCCACGTCGGCGCGCAGCGCGCCGCGCTCGAGCAGCACGTCGGCGACGCGCTGGCTCGCCTCGCTGAGCACCTGGCACTTGCTCAGGATCGGGGAGTCGGGGTCCCCCATCGCGCAGGTGATCTTGGCCGGCCCTCCCTTGTGCAGGCTGATCAGCGCCACGTAGGTCTCGAACCAGTGGAGCAGGAGATCGCGCTCCCCGCCCTCGAAGGCGAGCACCTTGTCGGTGGCCTCGGTGACCCGGTCCACCCAGGTCTGCATGATCGCGTCGACGAGGTTCTCGCGCGCCGGGAAGTGCCGGTAGAGCGTGCCCGCACCGACCCCGGCGCGCTTGGCCACCTCGTCCAGCGAGGCGTCGTACCCCTGCTCGCGGAAGACCTCACGGGCGCTCTCGATGATCCGATCGCGATTGCGCTTGGCGTCGGCGCGCATGACGGGTCAGCCCTTCCCACTTGCTAAACGGAGACTGTCTCCGTATCGTTCGTCAGGAACCGGAGAGCTCCTCCAGTAAAGCCTACGTCGGCCCTTCAGGCCAGAACAGGACCTCCACCCATGTCCTCGACCGCCACCTCGTCCAGCGCACCCCCCGCACATTCCTCGACCACCGTCCCGACCGGCGTCCCGACGGACCTGCCGCCGAACGCCGCGCGCGCAGCCGCCGGGATCGCGCTGGTCCTGGTCGCCCAGCTCATGCTCATCCTCGACGCCACCGTCGTGAACGTCGCGCTGCCCCACATCGACGCGGACCTCGGCTTCGGCCCGGCCTCGCTGTCGTGGGTGCTCAACGGCTACACCCTCGCCTTCGGTGGGCTTCTCCTGCTGGGCGGACGGCTGGGTGACGTCTTCGGCCGGCGCCGGATGTTCGAGGCGGGCCTGGCCGTGTTCACCCTCGCCTCGCTGGTCGGCGGCCTCGCCCAGTCGCCGGAGATGCTCGTCGGCGCCCGCGCCGTCCAGGGCATCGGAGCCGCCATGGCCGCACCCGGCGTCCTGGCCTTGCTGACTACCTCTGCTCCCGACGCGGCGGCGCGCAACCGCGCCCTGGCCCTCTTCGGAGCGGTCTCGTCCGGCGGCATGTCGATCGGGCTCCTGCTCGGCGGCGTGCTGACCGACGTCGGCTCCTGGCGCTGGACGCTGTTCATCAACGTGCCGATCGGCCTGGTCGTGCTGGCGCTGACCCGCCGAGTCCTGGACGAGACCCCACGTCGCCCGGGTCGCTTCGACCTCCTGGGCGCGGTCAGCGCCACGGGTGGCGCCGTGGCGATCGTCTACTCCTTGATCAGCGCCCCCGAGCACGGCTGGACCTCGGCCCGCACGATCGGCGGCCTGGCGCTCGGAGCAGCGCTGATCGCGCTGCTGGCGCGCACCGAGCTGCGCGTCGAGCACCCGATGCTCCGTCCCGAGCTGCTGCGCGACCCGCGGCGAGTGGGCGCGCTGGCCTCGATGGCGCTGGTCGTCGGCGGTCAGCTGTCGATGTTCTTCCTCGCCGTGCAGTTCATCGAGGGCGAGCTCGGCTTCGGCCCGATGGAGTCCGGACTGGCCTTCCTGCCTCTCACCCTCGGCATCTTCGCGATGTCCCGGGTGACGCCACGACTGCTCGGCATCTTCGGACCCACGCGGATGATCATGACCGGCGCCGTCGGACTCGCGACGAGCTTCGCCCTGCTCAGCACCGTGTCGCCCGGCGACACCTACTGGACCGGAGTCTTCGCCGCCATGCTGATCAACGGCGTCTCTGCCGGACTGGCCTTCATGCCGATCACGGTGCTCATCCTGTCCGACGTCGAGCCGGAGCACGCCGGCTCGGCCTCCGGCCTCCTGCAGACCTTCCAGCAGCTGGGTGGCGCGATCGGCCTGGCCGTGATCGTGTCCGTGTACGCCGCCGGGTCGGTGCCGGGTGAGTTCCTCCCGGGTGCTCGCGCGGCCTTCCTCACCTCGGCGAGCTTTGCGGCGATCGCCTTCGCGGTGGCCGCGTGGCTGCACCTGCGCGGGCGTCGCAGCGAGCGCGCCCGGGCCGACCGGGCGGCGTCCGTCGAGGTGGCGGCCGCGGCCTGACGCAGCGTCAGGTCGCAGTACCGAGGATCAGGCGGCCGTGGGGCTCTCGGCGTCCCGCGGCCGCCACTGCTCGCCGTCCCACCACCAGTGTCCGTCGGGGCTCGCCAAGGGCGCCCCGCCCAGGTGCGGGTCGTGGTGGAAGAACGGTGCCGCCCCCAGGACGGGCTGACCGGCCCACGATGCTTCGCTCATGCCGACCTCCGGGTCACAGAGGGCTCGCCGTCGAGCCCTGTCGTCAGGGTGCTCCCGTGGCCTCGCGCGAGGGAGCAGATCCACAGGAAGTGACCTGATCGCGCCCCGGATCCTGGCCGATCGGCGGGACCCTGACCCGGATGGACCAGGGCGATCCACCGGATCGATCCCCCACCGGACTCGTCGACACGCCGAACTACATGCTGGTAGTTCGATGGGAACTCTGTTACTGGAGTGATCAGTGAGGTTAGGGTGACGCTCGTCGTCGACAGCGACGCGTCTGCTGCTCCCCCTTCCCCCTCTTCCCTGGAGTTCCGCCTCATGAGCTCTGTCCGCCCGTGCCTCCACACCCGCCTGCGTCGCGGCGCCCTCGCGATCGCGGCCGGCGCCCTGCTGGCCACCGGACTGCCGGCCACCGGCGCCGCGTCTGCTGCGTCTGCTGCGACGGCCGCGACGGGGCCGGCGACGAGCGCCGGCCTGGCCGACACAGCACTGATGGCCAAGCGCCGCAGCGAGCCGAACCCCGCGACACCGGGCGACTTCACCGGCTACGGGTTCGACCAGTGCCTGACCCCCACCCAGAAGACGATGAACACCTGGCTGCGGACCTCGCCGTACCTCGCCGCCGGCATCTACATCTCCGGCGACTCGCGAGCGTGCCGCGTGCAGCCCAACCTGACACCCACCTGGGTGCGCAAGCAGCTGGCCAAGGGCTGGCACCTGCTGCCGATCACGCTGGGCCCGCAGGCGTCGTGCCAGCCGCGCTTCCCGCGCTACGACGACGACTTCACCATCGACCCGAAGCCGGGCAAGAAGGGCAGGTACGGCAAGGCCCGCGCCATGGGGCGCAGCTCCGCGACCAGCACGATCGCCGACGCACAGGCGCTGGGCCTCGTCCAGGGCAGCACCCTCTGGTACGACCTCGAGGGCTTCGACGCCACCAACACCCACTGCCGCGAGTCGGCCCTGTCGTTCCTGCACGCCTGGAACGTCAAGGTCGCGGCCGCGGGCTACATCACCGGCGTCTACTCGAGCGCCGGGTCCGGCATCAAGGTCCTCGACGACGCCCGGGTCGAGCGCCCCAACGCCTTCGTCCTGCCGGAGCGGATCTGGGTCGCCCGCTGGGACGGCCAGGCCAACACCTCCACCTCGTACATCCGCGAGGACGGCTGGCGCCCCGGTGGCCGGGTCAAGCAGTACCGCGGCGGCCACGACGAGGTGTGGGGAGGCGTGCGGATCAACATCGACAGCAACTTCCTCGACCTCGGCAACGGGTCGGTCGCCCCGCGCGAGCAGCACTGCGGTGGCGTGAAGGTCGCCGCGCGCAGCTACCCCGTCCTGCGTCAGTCCGGCGACGGCTACAAGCCCCCGAAGCGGATGGTCAAGGCGCTGCAGTGCTTCTTGTCGCAGCGCAAGCTGTACGGCGGCAACGTCCACGGCAAGTACGGCCCGGCCACCGTGGCCGCGGCGAACGCCTGGCAGAAGCGGATGGGCTTCGAGGCCAACCCGGTGTGGGGACGGCGCGACTGGATGAGCCTGCTCAGCTTCGGTCAGAAGCCGATCCTCAAGTTCGGCTCCGCCGGGTACTACGTACGACGCCTGCAGCGGGCCCTCAACGCCGCGGATCTGGGCTCGAGCGTGAAGATCGACGGCGTCTACAAGTTCCCGCTGGCCAACCTGGTCAAGGACTACCAGGCCAAGGTCGACCTGCCCGAGACCGGCGTCGTCGACGCGCCCACCTGGCGCCGGATCATGCAGGGCAAGCGGGGCTGACCCGGCCCGGGGGAAGCGCTCAGCCGCCGACCGGTGGACCGACCGCCAGCGCGAGACCGGTCAGCACCACGACGGCCACCACTCCGGCCACGGCACCCCGACCCGGGTTGCGCAGCAGCCAGGCGACCGGACGGTCGAGCGGGCGCTGGGGCTCGCTCGACATCAGTCGCCACTGGGCGGTGAAGGCCCCGCGTCGCTCGGCGAGCAGGTCGAAGAGGACCGTGAAGAACGGCGGGATCGCGGCGAGCAGCGCGAGCGCCGTCCGGGCGGGCGACCAGCGCTGGTCGACGGCGACCAGGATCGCGGTCAGCCCGTAGGCGATGAACGCGACTCCGTGGATCGGGCCGAAGATGCTCACCGCGGCGTCGGTGGTCTCGGTGACGTACTTGAGGAACATCCCGAGGAGCAGCAGGGCCCACGTGACCGCCTCGGCGACGGCTGTCGTGCGGAAGAGCCGCAGCGGGCTCACGAGATCGCTGCGGTCAGGCTCACCAGACCGGCCAGTGAGGTGAAGAAGCCCAGCCCGTCGGTGCCGGCGCCGGTGAGGTCCTCCACGGCGTGCTCGGGGTGCGGCATCAGGCCGACCACGTTGCCCCGCTCGTTGGTGATGCCGGCGATGTCGCGCAGGGACCCGTTGGGGTTGAGGTCGAGGTAGCGCGCCACGACGCGGCCCTCCCCCTCGAGGCGGTCGAGCGTCTCGTCGTCGGCGACGTAGCCGCCCTCGCCGTTCTTGAGCACGATCGTGACCTCCTGGCCCTCGTCGTAGGCCGAGGTCCAGGAGGTGGAGGCGTTCTCGATGCGCAGCCGCTGGTCGCGGCAGACGAACTTCTGGTGGTCGTTGCGGATCAGCGCGCCCGGCAGCAGGTGGGACTCGCAGAGGATCTGGAACCCGTTGCAGATGCCCAGCACCGGGAGTCCTCGACCAGCGGCCTCGATGACCTCGGTCATCACCGGCGAGAACCGCGAGATGGCACCGCAGCGCAGGTAGTCGCCGTACGAGAAGCCGCCGGGGAGCACGACCGCGTCGACTCCCTGCAGGTCGTGCTCACCGTGCCAGAGCGGTACGACGTCGTGCCCGGCGATCCGGGCGGCGCGCTGGGCGTCGGCGTCATCGAGCGAGCCGGGGAAGGTGACGACACCGACGCGCATCAGGCGATCTCCCCGGCGGGGTCGAGCACCCGCACGGCGTAGTTCTCGATCACCGGGTTGGAGAGCAACGTCTCGGCCATCTCGCGCACCTGCGCGAGCACCTCGTCGGTGACCTCTCCGGCGACCTCGAGCTCGAAGCGTTTGCCCTGCCGCACGTCGGTCACGCCGCTGAACCCCAGCCGGGGCAGGGCACCGAGCACCGCCTTCCCCTGCGGATCGAGGATCTCGGGCTTGGGCATGACGTCCACGACTACCTTGGGCACGCCCCGATCATATTCAGGTGCCGCGCGGAGACCACCAGCGCCACCGCCACGACCAGGCAACAGGCAGACTGGACCCATGAGCATGTCAGGATCTTCTGCCGCGGGCCGTCGCGGCGCCACGTCACCGTTGCGACTGGAGTTCCCGCAGTCGCTGGCCGTCTACGACGAGTACGCCGCCGCCCAGAAGGCGGTCGACTTCCTCTCCGACGAGCACTTCCCGGTCGAGAACTGTCTGATCGTCGGCACCGACCTCAAGCGCATCGAGCGGATCACCGGTCGGCTCACCAACAGCCGCGTGGCCCTCGGTGGCGCCGCGTCCGGCGCCTGGCTGGGGCTCTTCGTCGGCCTGCTCTTCACCATCTTCACCGAGGAGAGCGCGTTCACCACGATCCTGTCCACCGTGCTCTTCGGCGCCGCGTTCGGCATCGTGTGGGGGCTCATCGGCTACGCGATGACGCGCGGGCAGCGCGACTTCCAGTCGGTGACGCAGGTGGTGGCCACCCGCTACGAGGTGCTCGTCGAGCACAAGGTGGCCGCCCAGGCGCGCGAGCTGCTCGCCAAGCTGCCCGGGGCGCTGCCGAACCCGTTCGAGTAGCCCCGAGGGCTACCCCTCCGCCTCCTGGGCCTCCTCGGCCTCCTCGGCTCGCACCAGCGTGCTGCAGCACAGGCCCCCGGCGCCCAGCACGCACGCGACGACGACCAGCCCTGCTCCCCAGCCGTAGGTATCCGCCGAGACCGACGCCATCAGCACCACCAGGCCGAGCCCGACGACGGTCGAGGCCAGCCACAGCAGGATCCGCCACGCCAGCACGAGCCGTCCGCGAGCGGGCGCCAGCGCGAGCAGCACCCAGGACGCGAGCGGCAGCAGGAGCACCACGAAGCCGGCGGCGGAGGGGATCCCGACGAGGCCGGTGCGCAGCGCCCCGCCGGCCTCGATCGGGCTGAGGTGCGACAGCGCCCCCGCGCGGAACCAGGGCACGAGCATCGCGATCGTCCAGGCCAGTGCCGCAGCCGCCCACAGCGCGCTGCCGAGCAGCTCACGTCGGCGCCGGTCGTCGACCGGCGCCGGGGTCCCCGGCATCGGGCCGGTCGCGCTGGTGGTGCTCATGGCGGACCCAGCAGGTCGTCGGCGCTGGCCTCGAGGCTGACGAACCATCGGCCGTCGACCTCGACGGTGACCAGGTAGGCCTGGAACTCGTCGCCGTCGCGCTGCCAGCCCTCGGCCAGCGCCATGTCGTACGACGCGCGCGTGCCGTCCGGACCACGGCCGTCGATCACCGCGTCGCCCGGCAACCTGTCGGCGTCGACACTGACCGCCAGCGTCCCGTCGAGCAGGTAGACGCGCACCGCGCCGTCGTCGATCTCCTCGACGGCCAGGTCGAGACCGCCCAGCTCGAGGTCGACCGCCGCCAGGACGGCGAGGGAGGCCCGGCTGGCCGAGCCACCGAGCTGGGCCTCGGCCGCAGCCAGGACGCGGTCCACCTCGACCGGCGGGACCTCGCCCTCACGCAGGACCCGCGACTCGAGCCGGGTGTAGGCGTCGTCGGCCCGACCGGCGTCGGCCACCTCGTCGGGGGCCACCACGCCGACGATGGCCGCGCCGTCGAGATCGGCGATGCCACCGAGCAGCTGCTCGACGGCCGCCTCCGGCGACTCGGCGCCCGGTCGGTCGCTCAGCAGCACCACCACGAGCACCGCCGGGAGCAGCAGCGCACCCGCGGCGCAGGCCCACCGCAGGGCACGGCGACCCCGCCCGCCCCAGAGTCGCACGTCGGGTCGCGCACCGGGACGCGGGCTGCGCGACGGCCCCAGGACCGCCGGCTCGGCGTAGTCGGGTGAGTCCGGTCGGGTCAATCTGCCCGCCGGAAGGCCACCATCGCCAACGCCACGCCGAGGCCGGCCACGAGGGGTCCGACGACCGCGAAGACCTCGACGTCACTCATCGAGGTGTCGTCGATGTAGCCCAGACCCTGGAAGGTCCACAGCGCGCCGACGGCGAACATCAGCGAGCCGAGGACCAGCAGCAGGACCCGGCGTACGCGTGCCGACACCGGGCCCGCCCTCAGGAGAGCTCGCGCTTGAGGATCTTGCCGGTGGCCGTCATCGGCAGGTCACCGACGAACTCCACCAGGCGCGGGTACTTGTAGGAGGCCATCTGCTCCTTGCCCCACGCGACCAGCTCGTCCTCGGTGACGCTCGCGTTCTTCTCCAGGATGACCACGGCCTTGATCTCCTCGCCGTGGCTCTCGTGGGGCACGCCAATGACGGCGGCGAGCGAGACGTCGGGGTGCGTCATCAGCACCTCCTCGATCTCGCGCGGGTAGACGTTGTATCCGCCGCGGATGATCATGTCCTTGGAGCGGTCCACGATGTAGTACCAGCCGTCGTCGTCCTTGCGGCCCAGGTCGCCCGAGCGGAACCACCCGTCCTGGATGGAGTCGGCGGTCGCATCGGGGCGACCGTAGTAGCCCTTCATGATGTTGTGACCCTTGATGGCGATCTCGCCGATCTCGTCGTCCGGACCGATCTCGTCCCAGCTCTCCGGCTTGAGGAGCTTCATCTCGACACCGGGGATCGGGGTGCCGATCGAGCCGACGCGCACGTCCTCGCCGTACTTGCTGAAGCTGGCCACCGGCGAGGTCTCCGAGAGTCCGTAGCCCTCGAGGATCGTGACACCGAAGCGCTTCTCGAACTCCTTGTGGACCTCCACGGGGAGCGCCGAACCTCCGGCCACCGAGACCCGTAGGTTGCCGGCGAGCGCCTTGACGTCCACCCCCGAGTCGTCCAGCGCGCCGAGCAGCCCCCAGTACATCGTCGGGACCCCGGCGAAGAACGTGATCTCCTCCTTGGCCATCAGCTTGAGCGCCGCGTCGGCCTCGAAGCGGGGCAGCATCACGACGGTGCCGCCGAAGGCGAAGGCGCCGTTCTGGATGACGGTCTGGCCGAAGGAGTGGAAGAGCGGCAGCACGCAGATGTAGCTGTCGGGCTTCTCGGTCGTGCCAGCGCCGAAGAGCTCCTCCCCCGAGCGCGCGTTGTCGCGCATGTTGCGGTGGCGCAGCTCGGCGCCCTTGGGCTGACCGGTCGTGCCGGAGGTGTAGAGGATGACGGCCGTGTCGTCCTCGTCGGTGTCGACGGTCTCGAACGTCGGCGCCTGGCCACCCATCGCGGCGGCCATCGTCTCGGTGCCGTCGATCGGCGAGGCCGCGGTCGGGTCGGCGGTGATCATGAAGAAGTGCTCGCAGCCCTCGGCCTCGCCGAAGCCGGCGTACCCCTCGGCACCGATGGCCAGCTCGGGCGTGCCCTGGAAGCAGAAGTAGGCCTTCGCGTCCGAGTCGCCGAGGTGGTAGGCCACCTCGCGGCCCTTGAGCAGGACGTTGAGCGGCACGACGGTGCCGCCGGCCTTGAGGATGCCGTAGTAGACGATCGTGAAGTAGGGGAGGTTGGGGCAGCTCAGGGCGACCTTGTCGCCCGGCTTGATCCCGCGCTCGACGAGCAGGTTGGCCACCTGGTTGGCGGCACCGTTGACCTGGGCGTAGCTCAGGCGGGTGTCGCCGAACACGATCGCGTCACGCTCGGGGTGAGCGGCGGTGGTCTCTTCGAGGAGGCTGGCGAGGTTGTAGGAGGTCACGGGGCCAACCTAATCAGGTGCCGGTGACGTGCGCCACGATCAGTCGGCCGCGTGGGCGCCGACGGTGCGGTGCTCGGCACTGCGGGACAGCCGCCCGGGCCACCAGAACCGGCGCCCGAGCAGGTGCGGCAGGTAGCGCACCGGCTCAGTCACGACCGAGGATCGCTGCGGCACGACGCAGGTCGCCTCGCACGGCATGAGGCGCGAGACGGCCGGCGGCCAGGCCTAGCGGCCTCAGCAGCCCGGACGCGCGGACCTCCATCGCGGCCTCGACGTCGCAGGACGCGCCTGGCACTGACACGAACGTGAGCGTCAGCGTGGCCTTGAACCGGCCCCAGGTGCCGGACTCGGACCAGCGGTGTGGCCGGTCGGCGTCGGTGAGCTCCATCCGGGGCTTGATCCCGACACCCGTCACGTCGGTCCACGACTGCCCGACGACACCGTCGTCACCCATCACGTCCTCCACGCCGCGCAGGCTCGACTGCCAGGCAGCACGGTTGTCCGGCGCCACGAGGTAGTCGTAGGCGACCTCGCACGACACCGGGAACCGCACCGGCCGCGGGCTCACCAGCTCTCGCCCGTCAACAGCTCGTAGGCCTCCAGGTAGCGGCCCCGCGTGAGGGCGATGACCTCGTCCGGGAGCGGCGGGGGTGCCTCGCCGGACGAGCGGCCCCACCCGGACGAGGCCGACAGCGCCCAGTCGCGCACGATCTGCTTGTCGTAGGACGCCTGCGCGCGACCGGGCGCCCAGTGCTCGGCCGGCCAGAACCGCGACGAGTCGGGCGTGAGCACCTCGTCACCCAGCACGATCCGGCCGGCCCCGTCCGAGGTGCTGCGGCCGAACTCGAGCTTGGTGTCGGCCACGATGATCCCCTGCTCGCGGGCGATCTGCTCGGCTCGCGCGTAGACCTGGAGCGTGAGCTCGCGCAGGGCGGCCGCGTGGTCGGCGCCGACGGCTGACTCGACGGCGGCGTAGGAGACGTTCTCGTCGTGGTCTCCGAGCTCGGCCTTGGTTGCCGGCGTGAAGATCGGTTCCGGTAGGCGGCTCCCGTCCTCGAGGTCGGGCGGCAGTGCGATGCCGCACACCTCTCCGGTGGCGCGGTAGTCGAGGAGCCCGGAGCCGGTCAGGTAGCCACGCGCCACGCACTCGACGGGGTACATGTCGAGGCGCTCGCAGATGACGGCGCGGCCACGGACGTCCTCGGGCACGTCGGTGGAGACCACGTGGCTCGGCACCAGGTCGCGCAGCTGCTCGAACCACCACAGCGACATCCGGGTCAGGATCTCGCCCTTGTCGGGGATCGTGCTGTCGAGCACGAAGTCGAAGATCGAGATCCGGTCGCTGGCGACCATCAGCAGGTGGCCGGCCTGGGGGCCGTCGACGACCTCGTAGAGGTCACGCACCTTGCCGGAGTGCAGGTGCTTGGCACCCTCGAGGGGCGGGGCGGCGGGGATGTTGAGCACGCGTCGAGTCTAGGGACACCCCTGCCCACCCCGAGGTTCCTGCCCGGGGATGGCCCGCGTCAGGGAAGACCCTCGCATCGTGGGCCGATCCGGCCAGTGGCACAGTGAGCGCATGCCGGAGTCTGCCGAAGAGGTCTACGCCCGGGTCGTCGCCGCCGTCGGCGCTGACGGCCACCTGCCGATGCCCCCCTCTGGCGAGTGGGACATCTTCCCGTGGGAGGTGGTCGACGGCGCGATCGCGCCGCGCACCCTGCTCCCGCCGTCCGACGACCCCGCCCGCTCGGGCGAGAGCGACGAGAAGCCCTGCGGGGCCTGCGCCGACGGCTTCGCCGAGGACCAGGTGGTGTGGGAGGACGAGACCTGGGTCCTGACCCATGGCGGCGGACCCTCCGGACTCCCCGTCGTGCTGACCCTGCACACCCGCGAGCACCTCGACATGGGCAACCTCGACGACGACCAGGCCTCGCAGCTCGGGCGGATCACCAACCGTCTCGTCCGGATCCTGGAGAACCTCCCGGAGATCGGTCGCGTCCACGTCAACCGCTGGGGCGACGGCGGCTCGCACTTCCACCAGACGTTCTGGGCGCGCACGGCGCGGCTGACGCACGTGCTCGGCTCACCCGCGATGGAGTGGGACGACATCATCCCGCCCGGACCCGAGGACGTCTGGCGCGCCGACCTGAGCACGGTCGCGGAGAAGCTCGCCAACTGGGGCGGCGAGGCGCGGGTCTGACCCGCCGGCGATGTCCGTCGAGGAGATGAACCCCGGCGACCAGGGGAAGGATCCGAACCCGTCGCCGGGTTACCACGTCGTGGATGCCCTCGACGCTCGCGACGCCGTGGACCCGGTGACCGCCCAGACGCAACCGGATCCTGCGGGAGACCACCGGTTCGCACGGTGGGTCGAGCCCGAGATCGAGGTGCTGCTGCGTGTCGCCCACAGCCTGACCGGCTCCTGGGCTGACGCCGAGGACGTCGTCCAGGAGACCCTCATCCGCGCCTACCGCGCGATCGACGGCTTCGACGGACGCCACCCGCGGGCGTGGCTGCTGACCATCCTGCGCCGTACGCACCTCAACAGCCTGCGCCGCACCCGACCCGACCTCGTCGACCACACCTCCCTCGAACGACGTCGCCCGGCGTTCGGGCGGGCCACGGTGGCCTCCCCCGAGGACGTCGTGGACGAGGGCCTGCTCGACGGCGACATCGAGGTGGCGCTGGACGCCCTCGACCCACGGTTCCGCACGGTCGTCCTGCTCATCGACCTCAACGGACTCACCTACGCCGAGGCCGCCGACCTGCTCGACGTCCCGGTCGGGACCGTCATGTCGCGACTGAGCCGCGGCCGCGCTCGCCTGCGCAAGCAGCTCAGGGCCCGGCGTCCACGCTCCCGCAGCACGGCGGACCAGGGCCCGGACCGACCACCGGGGCCCGACCAGGAGGAGAAGCGATGAATCTGACGACCTGCTGGTGGGCGTCGCGGCGCCTCGACCGCTACCTCGACGGTGATCCGTCCGCGGTGCTGAGCAGCGCCGACGTACGCCGGGTCGAGCGGCACGCGGCCACGTGCCGGCGCTGCGCCGGCGACCTGGCCGAGCGACGCCGCCTGCGCGAGGCGCTGCACGGCCTCGACGCGCGCCGGATCACCGACCCGTCATCGCTGGAGCGCCTCGACGCCATGGCCGCGCAGCTGCGCGGCCCGGGGCCGGCGTGAGCACGCCCGGCAGCGGTACGGCCCCCGCAGCGGCCGAGTGGTCCTCCGACTCCCTCACCGCTCCCGACGCACGCCCGTGGGACTTCCTGATCGTCGGCGGCGGCACCGCCGGCCTCGTCGCCGCGCACACCGCGGCCGGGTTCGGTGCCACCACCCTCCTCGTCGAGCGCGAACGCACCGGCGGCGACTGCCTGTGGACCGGTTGCGTGCCGAGCAAGGCGCTGCTCGCCGCCGCGCACGCCGCCGGCGACGCCCGGGCCGCGGCCTCCTTGGGCGTCCACGTCGACTCGGTGTCGGTGGACTTCGGCGCGGTGATGGAGCACGTCCGCGCCTCGATCACGACCATCGAGCCGGTTGACTCCCCCGCAGCGATCCGCGCCGCCGGCGCCGCGGTCGCGCAGGGCACCGTGGTCTTCACGGGTCCCACGTCGGCGACGGTCGACGGCGTGGCCGTCACCTTCACCCAGGCGCTCGTGGCCACCGGCTCCTCCCCCGTGGTGCCCGACCTGCCCGGCCTCGCCGACGCCTCGCCCCTCACCTCCGACTCCGTGTGGTCCCTGACCGAGCTCCCAGGGAGGCTTCTGGTGCTGGGCGGCGGCCCGATCGGCTGCGAGCTCGGCCAGGCCTTCGCGAGGCTCGGCTCCTCGGTGACGATCGTCGAGGCGGCCGAGCGGTTGATCCCCGGCGAGACCCCGGCCGCGGCGGACATCCTCGCCCGCACCTTCCGCGACGACGGGATCGACGTACGGACCGGGGTCAAGCTCACCTCCGTCGACGCAGACCGTGACGGACGACGCGTGGCTCTGCTGGACGACGGCTCCGAGGTCGAGGTCGAGGTGATCCTGGTCGCGGTCGGTCGCAGCCCCCGCACGTCGTCCCTCGGCCTCGCGGCGGCCGGCGTGGCGGTCACCGACTCCGGCCACATCGAGGTCGACGAGCGCCTGCGCACCAGCAACCCCCGGATCTGGGCGGCCGGTGACCTGACCGGGTACGCCCCCTTCACCCACACGGCCGGCAACCACGGCAGCCTGGCGGCGAGCAACGCGGTCCTGGGCCTGCGCCGCACCGTGCAGCCCGACGTCATCCCCCGAGTCACCTACACCTCGCCCGAGGTCGCCTCCTTCGGTGTGGCGGCCGACTCCCGGCCGGGCCTGCGCGTGCACACCGTGCCGCACTCCGAGGTCGACCGCGCGGTGGCCGAGGGCCGCACCCGCGGCTACTCCCAGCTCGTCCTGGACCAGAAGGGTCGCGTCGTCGGCGCCTCCATCGTCGGCCCGCGCGCCGGCGAGTCCTTGGCCGAGGCGCTGCTCGCCGGGCAGCAGGGCCTCAAGGGCCGCGCGATGGCTGGCGCGATCCACGCCTACCCGACGTGGTCCGACGGCATCTGGAAGGCCTCCCTGGCCCAGGGTCGGGCCGACCTCGCGGCCACCCCGACCAAGCAGGTCACCACGGCGCTCGCCCGCGCGCGGCGGTGGTGGGTCTCGCGCTGACCCCGGCGCCGCCCGGCCCGACGGGCGTCAGCCGGTCGGGGGCCTGGGCCGACGCGAGCGCAGCAGCCCGACCACGGTGAGCAGCACCAGCGCCCCGATCGCGATCAGGAACGGCGGTGAGGTCGGCTCCGCGCCGTACGCGCCGACCGCGACGTAGACCGCCGTACCGGGGATGATCCCGAGCGCCGTGCCGAGGACGTACGGCGTCAGCGGGATCGACGTCAGCCCGAAGGCGTAGTTCGACGTGGTGAAGGGGATCAGCGGGACCATCCGCGCCAGCAGGACTGCGCCGAAGCCGTGCGCGCTGACCCGGGCGTCGAGGTCACGCACGCGCTCGCTGCTGAGCCCCTGGATGGCGTCGCGACCGAGGCTGCGGCTGATCAGGAACCCGATCGTCGAACCGATCACGGCCGCGACCAGCACCGACGCGAACGCGACCACGAACCCCAGCAGGGCACCGCCCACGATGGTCAGCACCGCGCTGGGACCGACCGGCAGCAGCGAGGCGCCGACGTAGGCGAGGATGAAGACCGGGACGGCGATCGCGCCCAACCCGTCGAGCAACGACTGCAGCTCGTCGCGACTCGGCAGCCCGATCGAGACCTGCACCACGATCGCGGTGGCGATGAGCAGGACGAAGATGCCGGCCTTGACGTACGTCGAGCGCCTCATCGCTCTGCCTCCTGCGCGAAGACGCTGCAGCGGTCCGGGTCGAGCGCCAGGGACACCCGGTCACCGACGGCCACGCGCGCGCCCAGCGGCACCCGGACCCGCAGGGGCTGACCGTCCGGCAGCGCGGTGTCGACCAGCACGTCCGAGCCGGCGAAGCGAGTGGCGGTGACGAGCGCCGGCACCTCGCCGTCGAGCCCGACGGCCTCCGGCCGCACGACGAGTACGGCGGGCCCGTGCGGCGCCGTCGTGGGCACGGTGAGTGCCCCCTCGAGCAGGCCTTGACCACGGAAGCAGCCGGCCTCGACCAGCCCGTGCACCTCGTTGGTGGCCCCGAAGAACCGAGCGGCCGCCAGCGACGGGGGCGCCGCGTAGAACGTCTCCGGCGGACCCTCTCCGGCCAGGCGACCCTCCAGCATCAGCACGATCGTGTCGGCCAGCTCGACCGCCTCGTCCTGGTCGTGGGTGACGAACAAGGTGGTCAGCTCGGCCTCGTCGTGGAGCTCGCGGACGAGAGCGCGCATCTCGGCACGCAGGTCGGCGTCGAGCTGGGAGAACGGCTCGTCGAGCAGCAGCAGACGTGGCCGCAGGACGAGCGCACGGGCCAGGGCGACCCGCTGCTCCTGACCGCCGGACAGCTCGCCGACACGACGTCGCCCCAGGCCGCCGAGGCGCACCCGCTCGAGCATCGCCTCGACCTGGGTGGCGACCTCTCGGCGTGAGGCTCGCCCCGTGCCGACCCCGGCCGGACGACGTACGCGCAGCCCGTAGGCGACGTTCTGCTCGACGGTGAGGTGCGGGAAGAGCAACGGCTTCTGGAAGACGAGCGAGACCGGGCGTCGCTCGGCCGGCACCCCCAGCAAGGACGAGCCGTCGAGCCGGACGTCCCCGGTCGTCGGGGCGAGCAGTCCGGCGACCATGGCGAGCGTCGTCGACTTGCCACAGCCCGACGGTCCGAGCAGCGCGGTGAAGGAGCCGGGCGCGAGGCTCAGGTCGAGGTCGGCCACGGCGGTGACGGCGTCGAAGCGCGCGCCGAGCCCGCTGACGTCCAAGCGTGCCGCGAGGGTGGGATCAGCCACGGGCCAACCCCATCCACGCGTCGTCGCGACCACGCAGCCGCCGGGCGACGAGGAGCACGATGAGGACCGGCGGCAGGACCACCAGGAGGCCGAGCGCTGCGGCCGCCGTACGGTCCGCGGACCCGATCGCGGCGAAGAGCAGCAGCGGCAGCGTGGTCACCTGTCCGCCGCCGATGAGCAGGGTCAGGATGTACTCGCTCCAGGAGATCAGGAAGGTCAGCAGCGCCGTCGTCACGAGCGCCGGACGCAGGAGTGGCACGGTGACGGTCAGGAACGTCCGCAGCGGCCCGGACCCCAGCGTGCGGGCCTGCCGCTCGTAGTCGACGTCGAGGTTGGCGTACGCCGCTCCCAGCAGCGTCGCGGCGTACGGCACGGTCGGCATCAGCTGGACGAGCACGACTCCGAGCACCGTGTCGGCCAGGCCGTAGCGGACGAAGAAGACCTGGATGCCGAGCGTCACCGCGAGCCCCGGCACGATCACCGGCGCCAGCAGCAGGAACTGCACGAGGCGTCGCCCGCGGAAGCGGTACAGCCCGATCGCGCGCCCGGCCGAGAGTCCGATCGCGCAGGCCAGCGCCGCCACCGTCACCGCGATCAGCAGCGACGTCGCGGTCGCGGAGACCACCTCGCCGTCGAGCACCAGGTCGAGGCCGCGGCGAGTGAGCCGGCCCGGCACGACGTCGGGGTAGCGCCACGTGCCGGCCGCGCTCCACACGACCAGCGGCAGGACGGGGAGCAGCACCGCGGCCACCAGGAGGCCGACCCCGAGGCGACCGCCCCACCGGCCGTTCACAGCGACCTCCGCGACAACCGCGAGACCAGGGTCAGGTACGCCGCCACGAGCACCAGGCTCAGCACCGCGATGATCGTCGCGACCGCCATCGCCTGGGGTCGGACGAGCAGGTCGGTGTCCTGGTAGCGCTGCAGCGCCACGACCGGCAGCGTCGCGGGGAAGCTCTGCCCGAGCAGGCGCGGGACCTCGTAGGACGCCGCCGCGAACGAGGCGACGAGCACCGACGCGGCCGCGACCGGAGGCGCGATCAGCGGGAGCGTGACCGAGGTGAAGCGCCGCCACCGCCCCGCTCCCAGGACGCGTGCTGCTCCCTCGAGGTCACGCACGTGCGGTGTCATGGAGGCCAGGGCGACGACCGCGACGAAGGGCGCCTCCTTCCACGTGTACTCCGCGATGATCCCCCAGCCGAAGGCGTCGTTGGTGAGCACCGGGAAGTCCTGCGGCCCGTCGACCAGCCCGGCGCCGGTGCCCAGCCGGGACGCGAACCCCGAGGGCGAGAGCAGCAGGCCGATGCAGAGCGCGCCCACCAGGTGGGGCACGGCCAGGGTGCTCTGGAGCAGGGTCGTCAACGGACCGCGGGCGTGGCGCCGTACGAGCAGTGCGACGGCGACGCCGAGCACGGTCGCCAGGCCGGTGGACAGGACGACGACGCGCAGGGTGAGCGTGAGCGAGGCGCGGAAGGCCGGGTCGGCGAACGTGGCGCGGTAGGCGTCGAACGACCAGTCCGTCTGCCCCAGGAAGGGCTGGCGGCCCAGGCTCTGCAGCACCGCCTGGGCCACCCCGCCGACGAAGAAGACGCCGACCACCAGGAGTGCGGGGCTCAGCAGGAGGAGGGGTCGCAGGCGCTCCGGGACACCACGACGTACGGCGTGCTGCCGCGTCGTGGGTCCGGTCGAGACCACTGGCTGGCTCACGGGCAGGCTCACGCGCTACTTCTGCTGGACCTCGGCGACCCAGCCGTCCTCGATGGCGCTGAGGTAGGCGCTGGCCAGCTCCGGGCGGGCGTCGGCGAGCAGCTCGGCGAGGGGCAGGACCGAGGGACTGGTCTCGACGGCGGCGAAGGCGTCCTGCACTCCCTGCGGCGTGGTGGCGACGTCGATCGCCGGGTAGACGCCGGCGGCCTCGAAGAGCGCGAGCTGGACCTCGGGCTCCTGCAGGACGTTGGCCAGGACCAGGGCGCCGGCCTGGTGGGCGGCGTTGGCGGGAATCGTCACGAAGCTGACGTTGGAGATGTTGCCGACGCTCGGGACCGCCTCGCGGGTGGACTCGGGGTAGAGACCGTCGGCGACCTTGGTGCCGACGGCGCCGGGCCCGTAGGTGAAGAACGCGCTGATCTCCCCGTCGGAGTAGAGCTTCTCGATGTCGTCCTGGCTCTGCGGGTAGGTCTCCCCGCCGCGCCACAGGCTGGGCTCGATCTCGTTGAGCCGCTCGAAGGTCGCGGCGGTGGCGTCGGTGAACGCCTCCGAGGACGTGTCCGGCTCGCCCTCGAGCAGGCTGTCCGGGCCACCGATCGTGTCGTAGAGAACCGTGCGCACGGCCATCGACCCGAAGAAGTCGGGCGGGGCCGGGTAGGCGAGCCGGCCGGGGTTGGCCTCGGCCCAGGCGAAGAGCGAGTCCACGCTCTCCACGTCCGCGTCGTCGAGCACCGCGGAGTCGTAGACCAGGGCCGAGTTGGCCTGCTGCCAGGCGGCCTCGCAGCCATCGACCGGCGTGCCGAAGTCGGTGGCGACCTCGGGCGCGTCGAGGTCGACGTACTGGGCGTTGGGGAGGTCCTGCGACCAGCCGCAGCGCCAGAGGTCGGCCTGGACGCCGGTGGCGAAGTTCTCGCCGTTGATCCAGATCGCGTCGACCGAGCCGCCGTCGGTGCGCCCGGCCTGCTTCTCGCCGAGGACCTTGTTGACCGCCTCGGCCGTGTCGTCGATGCGCACCTGGTCCAGGGTCACGCCGAGGTCGGCGAGCCGAGGCGTGACGACGTCGTCGACGAAGGCGTTGAGCGTGTCGTCGCCGCCGTACATGTACCAGTTGACGCTCTGCCCGTCGGCCTCGGCGAGCACCGCGTCCCAGTCGGACGACGGCGCGGTCTCCTCGCCGACGGCGGAGTCGTCGCCTCCGCACCCGGCGAGGACGAGGAGGGCCGCCAGGCCGCTCAGGACGGCGCTCCGGCGGCGGGTGGGGCGGGTCATCGGTGCTCCTCGGTAGGGGTGTGGATCGGGCCGGACCCGTGGGACGGGTGCGCGCGCAGGAGGTGGACGCCCAGGGCGACGCGCTGGACGGCGGTGATCGCGACCGCGGCCGCGAACACCCAGGCGATGGGCTCGAGGTGCTGGGGCAGCAGGCAGATCAGCACGTAGGCGAGCACGGTCTCGGTGCCCTCGGCCAGGCCGCCCACGAAGAGCAGCGACCGTCCGTCGGAGTAGTCGGCGCGCGCGGCCTCGTCGCGCTTCTCCAGCACCGACGAGAGCGCGAGGAAGGCGGTGCCCGACAGGTAGTAGGTGCCCAGCAGCACCAGGCACGCCACGCGGGCGTCCGGCTCGGCGACGGCGGCGGCCACGACGAACCCGCCGTAGATGCTGAAGTCGGCGACGATGTCGAGGAAGCCGCCCAGGTCGGTGGAGCCGGTACGGCGAGCCAGCGGCCCGTCGAGGCCGTCCAGGACGCGGTTGAGCAGCCACCCGACCAGCGCCAGGTGCCAGTGGCTGGTCGCGGCAGCGACGCACGCGGCAACGCCGACCAGCCACCCGGCGACCGTCAGGCCGGTCGCGCTGCAGCCGAGGCGCTGGAGCGTCGCGGCGGCCGCGTCGAGGGACGGCCCGAGCGCACGGCGTACGGGCGCGTCGAGCATGGGACCTCCGGGTGGGCGAGTCGTGCGGTCACCGACGAAACCCGGTGGAAGCGCCCGGACCTTCCCGCGACCGCCGGGAATCTCGCAGCCTACGAGGCGGAGGCCGCCTGCGCCTTACGACGCCACGGCGCGGGCTGCCCCTGCAGCCACCACTGCATCGTGCGCGTGATCCAGGGCAGAGCCACGTAGGTCATCACGGGCGTCATCACGAGCACGGTGAGCAGCACCCGCAGCGGCAGGAACAGGTCGCCGACCAGCTCGCCGCCCAACCAGTTGGCGGCCACGCTGAGCGGGAAGAAGACGAGGAAGATCGTGCAGGCCTGCTTCCAGCGCGGTGGCGGTGCGGGAGCCGGGGCCGCGCCCTCGACGACCAGCGTCGACTGCGGCACGTCGAACCAGCCCTCGATCCCGGTCCGCTTCTCGACCCGCGCCTCGACCACCCCGAGCCCCGAGGCCGAGGCCCGCCACCAGGCGCGCTGCGAGGAGTGCTCCCACTGCTGCAGTGAGTCGTGGTCGGCGAAGCGGTAGAGCATGTGCCACTCCGTCGAGGCCGCCTCGGGACGCACCCACCCGGCTCCGAGGAAGCCGGGGAAGCGCTCGGCCAGGTGGATGCCGGCGTTGAGCCAGCTCATCATCTCGGCCTCGTGGCCGGGCTCGAGCTGGCGGGTGATCGCGACGGTGACGGGATCGCTCATCGACCCATCCTGGGGCCGGACTGCCCGGGAGCACAGTCGCGCCCCACCTTCCTGTCGCGCCCTTCCGGGCCCTGCCCCGCCCTGCGGCCTGGTGCGTGGCGGGTCTCACACCGCGCGGGACTGCTGGCCGGGGACGGGCCGACGACCCTCAGAGGATGGCGCCCGGCGCGTACGACGCCGCCTCGGGGTAGCGCTCGGCGAGCTCGGCCACGGCGCGGCACACCGCCTGGGTCTGGGCGACGGCGGCGCCGGTGAAGGCGATCGGCTCGGCGACCAGGGCAGCCAGCTGGTCCTGGGTGAGCCCGAGGCGTGCGTCGGCGGCCAGCTTGGCGAAGACGTCGTTCTCGGCCTGGCCCTGGCGCATCGCCAGCGCCGTGCCGACGGCCGCCTCCTTGATCGCCTCGTGCGCGGACTCGCGCCCCACGCCGTTGCGCACCGCGCTCATCAGCACCTTGGTGGTCGCCAGGTAGGGCAGGTAGCGGTCGAGCTCGCGCTGGATCACGGCCGGGAACGCGCCGAACTCGTCCAGCACCGTCAGGAACGTCTGGAAGAGCCCGTCGGCGGCGAAGAACGCATCCGGCAGGGCGACCCGTCGTACGACGGAGCAGGAGACGTCGCCCTCGTTCCACTGGTCGCCGGCGAGCTCGCCGACCATCGAGAGGTAGCCGCGGGTGACGACCGCGAGGCCGTTGACCCGCTCGCAGGAGCGGGTGTTCATCTTGTGCGGCATCGCCGAGGAGCCGACCTGGCCCTCCTTGAAGCCCTCGGTGACGATCTCGTTGCCGGCCATCAGCCGGATCGTGGTCGCCAGGTTGCTCGGGGCCGCCACCAGCTGGACGACGGCGGAGAGCACGTCGAAGTCCAGGCTGCGCGGGTAGACCTGGCCGACGCTGGTCAGCACCCGCTCGAACCCGAGGTGGGCGGCGACTCTGTGCTCGAGGCCGGCGAGCTTGGACTCGTCGCCGTCGAGGAGGTCGAGCATGTCCTGGGCGGTGCCCATCGGGCCCTTGATCCCGCGCAGCGGGTAGCGCGCGAGCAGTTGCTCGATCCGCTCGACGCCGATCATCAGCTCGTCGGCGACGGTCGCGAAGCGCTTGCCGAGCGTGGTGGCCTGGGCGGCGACGTTGTGGGAGCGACCGGCCATCACGGTGGTCTCGTGCTCGGCGGCCAGGCGGGCGAGCCGCGTGAGGGTCGCGACGGCGCGGTCGCGGAGGAGCTCGAGGGACTGCTTGAGCTGGAGCTGCTCGACGTTCTCGGTGAGGTCGCGGCTCGTCATCCCCTTGTGGATGTGCTCGTGCCCGGCGAGGTCGGAGAACTCCTCGATCCGGGCCTTCACGTCATGGCGGGTGATCCGCTCGCGCGCGGCGATCGAGTCGAGGTCGACCTTGTCCACGACGGCCTCGTAGGCCTCCACGACCCCGTCGGGCACGTCGATGCCGAGGTCGCGCTGCGCCTTGAGCACGGCGATCCAGAGGTGCCGCTCGAGGACGATCTTGTGCTCGGGCGACCAGATCTCGGCGAGGTCGGCTCCGGCGTAGCGGCTGGCCAGGACATTCGGGACGTGGTGGACGGTCACTCCGCGATTGTCCCGCGGATGTCGGTGAGTGACGAAATGGCCCCGGATGGTGGTCCGCAGGGGCCACTTCGTCACCTGGGATCGCTGAGTCGACGGCTACTACTACGCGCTGCTGGCCGACGAGTGGAGCGCGATGTCCGAGCGCGACTGAGCGCCGTCGAAGGCGATCCGCGCGACGCCGTCGTACGCCGCTGCGCGGGCGGCGGCGATGTCGTCGCCGGTCGCGATCACGGCCAGGACGCGTCCCCCGGCGGTCACCAGGTCGTCGCCGGCCGGCCCGCCGAGCGCCGTACCGGCGTGGATGACGTGCACGTCGGGCAGCGCGTCGGCCGCCTCGACCCCGGTGATGACGTCGCCGGAGGACGACGACTCGGGGTAGCCCTTGCTGGCCATCACGACTGCCACGGCTGCGCCCGGCTTCCAGCGCGGCGGCTCCACCTCGCCCAGGCGGCCGGTGGCGGCGCCGAGCAGCAGGGGCGAGAGCGGCGAGTCGAGCAGCGCCATCAGGGGCTGCGTCTCCGGATCGCCGAAGCGGGCGTTGAACTCGATGACGCGGATGCCGCGCGAGGTGAGTGCGAGGCCGGCGTACAGCAGCCCGGTGAAGGGCGTGCCGCGCCTGGCCATCTCGTCGACGGTCGGCTGCAGCACGTCGCGCAGCACCTCCTCGACCAGGTCGACAGGTGCCCACAGGAGTGGGGTGTAGGCGCCCATGCCCCCGGTGTTGGGGCCGGCGTCGCCGTCGAAGATCCGCTTGAAGTCCTGGGCGGGCTGCAGGGGGTAGACCGTCGCGCCGTCGGCCTCGCTCCAGCTGCAGAGCGCGAAGAGCGAGACCTCGGGCCCGTCGAGGAACTCCTCGATCACGACCCGCTCGCACGCCGCCGCGTGGGCCAGCGCCTCGGCCCGGTCGTCGGTGACCACGACCCCCTTGCCAGCCGCGAGCCCGTCGTCCTTGACGACGTACGTCGGCCCGAACTCGTCGAGCGCGGCCGCGGCCTCCTCGGGCGTGGTGCAGGTGTGGGCTCGCGCGGTCGGCACCCCGGCTGCTGCCATCACGTCCTTGGCGAACGTCTTCGACCCCTCCAGCTGCGCCGCCTCGCCGCTCGGCCCGAAGACCGGGATCCCGCGTGCGGCGACGGCGTCGGCGACGCCGGCCACCAGGGGTGCCTCGGGCCCCACGACGACCAGCCCGGCGCCGAGCCGCTCGGCGAGGTCGGCCACGGCCTCGCCGTCGAGCGGGTCCACCGGGTGCAGGGTCGCGACGGCGGCGATGCCCGGGTTGCCGGGCGCCGCGTGCACCTCGGTGACGCCGGGGTCCAGGGACAGGGCGCGGGCCAGGGCGTGCTCGCGCCCGCCGGTGCCGATCACGAGGGTCTTCACGTCGGCTGATCCTACGGAGGAGCGGGCTGGCGTGGGCGGGGGGTTCTCAGGGGTCTCCTGACGTCGCTCCGCCGATCCCTCAGAGCAGCTCGTGGCGCACGATCGTGGCCGCGCGCGACGGGCCGACGCCGATCACGGAGATCCGCGAGCCCGACATCTTCTCGACGGCCTCGACGTAGGCCTGCGCGTTGACGGGCAGCTCCTCGAAGGTGCGGCACTCGGAGATGTCCTCCCACCAGCCGGGGAGGTGCTCGAAGATCGGCACGGCGTGGTGGAAGTCGGACTGGTTGACCGGCATCTCGTCGTGGCGCACCCCGTTGACGTCGTAGGCCACGCAGACCGGCACCTGCTCGAGGCCGGTGAGCACGTCGAGCTTGGTGAGCACGAAGTCGGTGACCCCGTTGACGCGCGCGGCGTAGCGGGCGATGACGGCGTCGTACCAGCCGCAGCGGCGCGGTCGACCGGTGGTGGTGCCGTACTCCGCGCCGACCTTGCGCAGGTGCTCGCCGGCGTCGTCGTGCAGTTCGGTGGGGAACGGACCCTCGCCGACGCGGGTCGTGTAGGCCTTGACGATGCCGATGACCTGGTCGAGGCGCATCGGCGGGATGCCCGAGCCGGTGCAGGCGCCGCCGGCGGTCGCCGAGGACGACGTCACGAAGGGGTAGGTGCCGTGGTCGACGTCGAGCAGCGTGGCCTGGCCGGCCTCGAGCAGCACGATGTCACCGTCGTCGAGGGCCTCGTTGAGGAACAGTCCGGTGTCGCAGACCATCGGGCGCAGCCGCTCGGCGTGGGTGAGCAGCTCGGCGACGATCTCCTCGACCTCGGCGGCGCGCCGGTTGTAGACCTTGGTGAGGATCTGGTTCTTCAGCTCCAGCGCTCCGGTGACCTTGGCGGTGAGGATCTTCTCGTCGAAGAGGTCCTGGACCCGGATGCCGATGCGGTTCATCTTGTCGGCGTACGTCGGTCCGATGCCGCGCCCGGTGGTGCCCAGGCGGCGCGAGCCGAGGAATCGCTCGGTCACCTTGTCCAGGGCCCGGTTGTAGCTCGGGATGACGTGTGCGCTCGCGCTGATCTTGAGCTTGGAGGTGTCGACGCCGCGGGCCTCGAGGCCGTCGATCTCCTCGAAGAGGACGTCGATGTCGACCACCACGCCGTTGCCGATGACCGGGGTGCAGTTGGGGCTGAGGATGCCGCTGGGCAGCAGGTGCAGCGCGTACTTCTCGCTGCTGCCGTCGGGCTGGCCGATCACCACCGTGTGGCCTGCGTTGTTGCCGCCGTTGAACTTCACGACGTGGTCGACGCGGCTGCCGAGCAGGTCGGTGGCCTTGCCCTTGCCCTCGTCGCCCCACTGGGCCCCGATGATCGCGATCGCCGGCATCGTCACTCCATTGGCATCTCGTGGTGGGCTTGCGCCCCAGACGTGCAAGGACCCCGGCACAACAGCACCGGGGCTCTTGCGACCCCACGCTACCAACTGCGGGTCCTCGCCACCGAACCGTCGTTGCGCCCGCGTCGCGCCAGGAGGGCCGGATAGGGTCACCGGCATGTCAGAACCGCTGCTCGTCATCACCAACAGCGGCGCCGGCACCGCCGACGAGGAGTCGCTCGAGGTGGCACTTGCCGTGCTGCGCGAGACCACGTCCGTCGAGGTGCAGGCGACCGGGGACCCCGGTGAGCTCGACGGCGTGCTGCACCGGGCCGGCTCGCGCCGCATCGTCGTGGCCGGCGGCGACGGCAGCATCCACGCGGTCGTCGCGGCCCTCTACCGCCGCCACGAGCTGGAGGGGACGACCCTGGGGCTGCTGCCGCTGGGCACCGGCAACGACTTCGCCCGCAGCACCGGCATCCCGCTCGACGTCGAGGAGGCTGCCCGCGTGCTGGTGAGCGGGTCGCCCACCCCGATGGACCTGCTCATCGACGAGGTCGGCGAGATCGTGGTCAACCACGTGCACGTGGGCGCGGGGGCCGCCGCCAGCCGGAGATCGCACCGCTGGAAGGAACGCCTCGGCGCGGTCGGCTACGAGAAGGTCAACCTCGGCAGACTGGGCTACCCGATCGGGGCGGCGATCACCGCCTGGAACCCGCCCGTCGTACGGCTGCGGGTCGAGGTCGACGGCGAGGTCGTCTCCGACTTCGACACCCCCGTGCTGCAGGTCGCCATCGGCAACGGCGCCTCGGTCGGCGGCGGGACCGAGCTCACCCCCGGCGCGGACCCCGGCGACGGCAGGGCCGACGTGATGATCTCGCTGGCGACCGGCCCGATCTCGCGGTTGATCTACGCCGGACGCCTGAGCCTCGGCAGCCACCCCGACCACTCCGACGTGATCTCGCTGCGTGCCTCGCAGGTCACCGTCAGCGGCGAGGAGTTCTGGATCAGCGCGGACGGCGAGATCAGCGGCCCCGAACGGCACCGGTCGTGGCGGCTGCAGCGCGCGGCGTACTCGCTGGTGCTGCCGGGCGAGGCCTGAGCGGAGTCTCCGGTCGTCCTCGACCGCCGCGCGGTCGCCGTACCCGGAATCCGATGTGCCCCAACCCCACCAGCGTGGATAGCCTGCGACGCATGACCACGCCCGACGCCGCCGCACCCGACTCCCCCGAGGACGACCTGTCCCAGGAGGCGGTCCGCCGCGAGAAGCGGGCCCGGCTGCTCGACGAGGGCCACGAGCCCTACCCGGTCGTGGTCGCCCGCACGCACTCCCTGGCCGCCGTGCGCGAGCAGTGGGACCACCTCGAGACCGGCGAGGAGACCCAGGACGTGGTCGGCGTCGCGGGCCGCGTGATGTTCGTCCGCAACACCGGCAAGCTCTGCTTCGCGACCCTGCAGGAGGGCATCGGCACGCGCCTCCAGGTGATGATCAGCCTGGCCGAGGTGGGCGACGAGGCGCTGGAGCAGTGGAAGCGCTCGGTCGACCTGGGTGACCACGTCTTCGTCGAGGGTCGCGTCATCTCCTCGCGCCGCGGCGAGCTGTCGGTGATGGCGACGCGGTGGCAGATGGCGTCCAAGGCACTGCGTCCCCTGCCGGTCCTCCACAAGGAGCTCTCCGAGGAGGCTCGGGTCCGTCAGCGGTACGCCGACCTGATCGTGCGCCAGGAGGCGCGCGACATGGTGCGCACCCGCTCGGCCATCACGCGCGCCGTACGGACGACCCTCGAGACGGCCGGCTACCTGGAGATCGAGACGCCGGTGCTGCAGCTGATCCACGGCGGCGCGGCGGCGCGGCCGTTTCGCACCCACATGAACGCGTTCAGCCAGGAGATGACCCTGCGCATCGCGCTCGAGCTCAACCTCAAGAAGGCCGTCGTCGGGGGCGTCGACCAGGTCTTCGAGATGGGCCGAATCTTCCGCAACGAGGGTGTCGACTCCACGCACTCCCCCGAGTTCACGATGCTCGAGGTCTACCAGGCCTACGGCGACCAGCACACCATGGCCGCGCTGATGCGCGAGATGTTCCTCGCAGCCGCCGACGCGGTCGGGTCACGGGTCGTCGAGACGCCGGCCGGAGCCGTCGATCTCGACGCCGAGTGGACCTGGCTCCCGGTGTACGACGGCGTCTCGGCCGCCGTCGGCGAGACGATCACCCTGGAGACGCCCGCGGCGCGGCTGCGCGAGCTGTTGGAGCGCCACGAGGTCGAGTTCGACCCCGCCTGGGGTGCCGAGAAGCTCGTGCTCGAGCTCCTCTCCGAGCTCGTCGAGCCGACGCTGCTGCAGCCGACGTTCCTGTGCGACTACCCGCCGTCGGCGCAGCCGTTGGCCCGCCCCCACCGCTCCAAGCCCGGCCTGATCGAGGCCTGGGACCTGATCATCGGCGGCGTCGAGCGCGGTACGGCGTTCAGCGAGCTCGTCGACCCCGTCGTACAGCGAAGCGTGCTCGAGGAGCAGTCGCTCCTCGCGGCTGGCGGCGACCCCGAGGCCATGCAGCTCGACGAGGACTTCCTGCGGGCCCTGGAGTACGGCGCCCCGCCGATGGGCGGCCTCGGCCTCGGCATCGACCGGATGATCATGCTCTTCACCGGCGCCGGCATCCGCGAGACCATCCTCTTCCCGCACCTGCGCGCCGAGGTGCGGGGGTAGGTCGGGGCATGTTACTGACCGCTGTGACTACTACCTGACGGTTGTAACCGCTGGGTAGTAGTCACAGCGGTCAGTAACATCCGAGCGACGCCGATCAGCCGGCCCGGTCACGCTTGCCGAACCTGGCCCTCAGCTCGGCGGCCTGGATGGCGAGACGTGGGTGGAGGTCGGCACCGAAGCGATCGCAGCTCACGTCGTGCTCGGCGCGGAGTCGCCTCAGCGCGGCCGCCCGTCGATCGCCCCAGAAGTCTTGGTAGAGGATCTCCGACACACCCAGACCCTCGACCCGGATCAAGCGGGAGCGCTTCTTCTCCTCCCACACGACCTCGGTGATCGGTCTCTCGGCGACGCCGCCCGAGCTGCTTGGCGTGTACTTGATCTTCCCCTGCACCTCGAAGACGTGGTTGCCGATCCTGAGGTCGCACCAGACCGGCCTGCCCTCGAGGAGCAGCGGGAACTGTACGTCGACCTCGCCCACCCCGAGCTCCTCGACGAGGTCGCGCCCCAGGGTCTCCGCCGCCGACTCGGCGCGAGGGTCAGCACGCTCGACCGCCGCCCGTACGTCGATCACACCCGGCCAATGGCTCATCGGCAGGTAGGCCTCGATCAGGGCGCTGCGGGGGACTCCCTGCCGCAGCGCCCAGTCGCAGGCGACGAGCCCAGCGAGCTCTCCGTGCTCGCGAGCGATGTCGACCGCCGTACGCGCGATCGAGAGGTGGCGATAGCCCGCCTCGGAGGTCTGCAGCTGACCCGGTGCGAAGCGACCGTAGTGATGGGCGACCCCCGCCCTCGTCCAGGCCGCACCGAAGCCCGGTCGGGTCAGGTGCACCAGACTCACCCGCGGGTCGATCAGCGGCATCCCCAGTTCCAGAGCCGCCGAGTCGTGGCTCAACACCCAGCTGTGATGCTTGGCGAGCAACGTCGCACGGACTCGTAGGAGCGGCAGCCCCCGGAAGTCGTCGAGGGCAGCGTGCAGCTCGCCATCGGCATACACACCGCGCAGCATCCAGACCAGCGCCCCGGTGTCCAGCAGCTGCTTGATGCGTGAGGGAGGCAGCCCCCGGTCCAGCGCTTGAGTCCGTGTCACGAGACCTCCCTGGGAGGCCAGTACCTGGGCGAGACGTGCGTACATGAGTGGCACCGTGCCGCGAACACGGACCCGGCAAACAGCCCACGCGGCTGCCTGTGGACAAGCCCGTACGCCACGCCGGACGAGCCGCTGCATGTTACTGACCGCTGTGGCTACTGCCCAGCGCTTACAACAGTCAGGTAGTAGGCACAGCGGTCAGTAACATCCGCCCCGGCGCCTCAGCCCATCAGCTGGTCGTACGCCGTCGGGCTGGAGTCGCGCAGGAACTCCGAGCACCGCTCCCACTCGTCGTCCTCCCCGATCGAGCGCGCCGCCTTGGCCAGGAGCGAGAGGCAGACCAGGAAGCCGCGGTTGCCCTCGTGCTCCCACGGGACCGGACCGTGTCCCTTCCAGCCGTTGCGGCGCAGCATGTCGAGGGAGCGGTGGTAGCCGACGCGGGAGTAGGCGTAGACGATGACCGGGTCGCTCTGAGCGGCGGCGGCCTCGGAGGCCAGCGCTGCCCAGGCGATCGGCGACGCCGGGAACTCGCGTACGGCGTCGACCGGGCTCGTGCCGGAGGACAGCGCGTCCGAGGCCGGGTCGTGGGGAAGGTGGGTGGGCGGGGGGCCCGCCATCAGGTCGCCGAAGGAACTCATGCGCCCATCATGACCCGAGCCGCGCGGACTCCGCGCGCGGGGCGGCCACAGCGGCGGATGGTCCGCCGAGCGATCAGACCTTCTTGCCGGCCGAGCGGAGGTTCTCGCAGGCCTCGACGACGCGCGCCGACATCCCGGCCTCGGCCGCCTTGCCCCAGGCGCGGGGGTCGTACATCTTCTTGTTGCCGACCTCGCCGTCGATCTTCAGCACCCCGTCGTAGTTGGCCAGCATGTGGCCGGCGACCGGGCGGGTGAAGGCGTACTGGGTGTCGGTGTCGACGTTCATCTTGATGACGCCGTAGTCGACGGCCGCACCGATCTCCTCGGGCGAGGAGCCGGAGCCGCCGTGGAAGACCAGGTCGAAGGGCTTCGAGCCGGCGGCGAGGCCGAGCTGGTCGACGACGGCCTCCTGGGCGGCCTTGAGGATCTCGGGGCGCAGCTTGACGTTGCCCGGCTTGTAGACGCCGTGCACGTTGCCGAAGGTCAGCGCCGCCAGGTAGCGGCCGTTCTCGCCGGTGCCGAGTGCCTCGACGGTGGCCAGGGCGTCCTCGGGCGTCGAGTAGAGCTGCTCGCCGCCGCCACCCTCGACGCCGTCCTCCTCGCCGCCGACGACGCCGATCTCGACCTCGAGGATGATGTGCGCCGCCTTGGCCTTGGCCAGCAGCTCGACGGCGATCTCGAGGTTCTCCTCCAGCGGCACGGCCGAGCCGTCCCACATGTGCGACTGGAACAGCGGCGCCTCGCCACGGGCCACGCGCTCGGCGGAGATGTCGAGCAAGGGGCGCACGAACCCGTCGAGCTTGTCCTTGGGGCAGTGGTCGGTGTGCAGCGCGATCTGGACGTCGTAGTGCTTGGCGACCTCGGCGGCGTAGGCGGCGAAGGCCAGCGAGCCGGTCACCATGTTCTTCACCGACGGTCCGGAGAGGTACTCCGCACCCCCGGTCGAGACCTGGATGATGCCGTCGGAGCCGGCGTCGGCGAAGCCCTTGAGCGCCGCGTTCAGCGTCTGCGACGACGACACGTTGATGGCCGGGAACGCGAAGGCTCCGGCCTTCGCCGCGTCCAGCATCTCGGCGTACTTCTCGGGGGTGGCGATGGGCATCAGCTGGCTCCTCGAAAGCGGCGGCGGTCTCGGTGGCACACCTTAGGACATCTCGACGCCGGCCCGGCGGGTGTGCCAATGTCACACGGCCCGGCCGTGACCACGGCCCGGCCCCGGTCGTTGCCCCGTCATGAGATCCCGCCGCCTCGCCCTGCTCACGGCCGCCGCGTGCGCTGCGCTCGTGCTGCCGCTCACCACGGCCGCGGCGGAGACCCCCGACCCCGCGAGCCCCTCCGACCCGGGCACCCCAGGCGCCGGCGCGCTGTTCTCCCCCCAGCTCGTCACGGTCCGTACGCCGAGCAGCGCGGCCCGCGCGGTGCTCGCGGGCCTGGGGCTCGACGGCACCGAGCACGCCGACCGCGACGTCGCCACCGTCGTCCTGCACACCGAGGCACAGCGCGACGCCCTGGCCGCCAGCGGCCTGACCACCCGCGTCGACATCGCCGACCTCTTCCTCCGCGAGGCCCGCAACAACCTCGCGAACGCCGCCTACGCCGCCCGCACGAAGCGCTCACCCCTGCCGAGCGGCCGCGACACCTACCGCACGCTGAGCGACTACGAGTCGGAGATGCGGACGCTCGCGCGCCGGCACCGCGGCCTGGTCAAGCGGATCACGCTGCCGCACGTCACCCTCGACGGCCACGCCGTCCACGGCCTGGAGATCGGCCACCGCGTCCGCCGGGCGGCCAGCGGGCAACCCACGCTGCTCATGGTCGGACTGCACCACGCGCGGGAGTGGCCCTCAGGCGAGCACACGATGGAGTTCGCCTACGACCTGGTCCGGGGCTTCGGCTCCGACAAGCAGGTCACCCGGCTGCTCGGGAAGGTCCGAGTCGTCATCGTGCCGGTGGTCAACGTCGACGGCTTCGACCTCTCCCGCACGTCGGGCGGACTGATCGACCTGAACGTGCTCAACCCGCTCGACCCCTCCGACCAGGTCCTGCCGATCGCCACGCAGCTGACCCCGGGCTTCGCCTACCTGCGCAAGAACTGCCGCCTCGTCGACGGCGTCGACACCCCGGACGGCACCTGCGCCGCCCAGCTCTCCACCCCGGCGGGCTTCAGCCTCGGGGTCGACCTCAACCGCAACTACGGGATGTGGTGGAGCGGACCGGGCTCCGCAGCCGCTCTCCCCGACGCCCAGGCGTTCACAGCAGGGATCGTGGACCCGCGCTACCACGGCGCGTCGGCGTTCTCCGAGCCCGAGACCCGCAACGTGCGCAGCCTGGTGCTCGGGCGCCCTGTCACGACCCTGATCACCAACCACACCTCGGGCAACCTCGTGCTCTGGCCCTTCTCGGGGGCTCCCGACAACGTGTCCGAGACCGGCCGCCGCGTCGGCATCGCCCGAGACGACCAGGCCCTGGCCGAGCTGGGCAAGCGGTTCGCGAGGCAGAACGGCTACACCCCGCAACGCAGCTACGCCCTCTACGACGGGATGGGCACCACGGAGGACTGGGCCTACGGCGCCACCGGCACCTTCGGCTACACGTTCGAGATCGGGCCGACCGAGTTCCACCCGCCGTTCGAGGACGTCGTCGACCAGTACGTCGGGACCGGGCGGTACGCCGGCAAGGGCAACCGCGCAGCGTACCTCCTCGCCCTGAAGCATGCCGCCGACGCCGGCAGCCACTCCGTGATCGCCGGACGCGCCCCCGCCGGCGCCCGGCTCGTCCTGACCCGCAATGCCGACACCCCGACCTGGGGCGGCACCAGCAGGGCCCGGTACCGCATCTCGATGCGCGTGCCGCGCTCCGGCCGCTTCGCCTGGCACGTCAACCCGTCGACGCGTCCGATCGTCCAGGGCCGGGAGCGCTACCGACTCGAGGTCCGTGCGGGAGGTCGGCGTCTCGGCAAGCGGCAGGTGCTCGTCGAGCGCGGCGAGCGGGTCCGGCTCGACCTGCGCTGACCCGGCGACCTCCCCACCCGCGCGCCGGCGACGTAGCCTCGGGGCATGGACCGCAGCAGCACCCTGACCACCAGCAGCCGGTCCGCCGTCGTGGCCTGGTCGCCGGCCGCGGCGTGGGACCTCGTGGCGTCGGGCGAGTCCGGCCCCCAGTGGTACGTCGACGCAGCGCCGTTCGTGGTGCGCGGAGCCATCGACAGGTTCCTGGGCGGGGCCGGCCGCCGCCACCGACCGCCGGGTCGTGCCCGCCTCGCCGCCGGCGACCGGGTCGGCTTCTGGCACGTCGTGGAGGCCGACCACCGCCATCGCCGGCTGCTGCTCGAGGCCGAGGTGCGGGCTCCGGGTCGGGTCACCCTCGAGGCGGGCGTCACGGCCGCCGACGACACGTCGGTGATCTCGTTGACCATCGCCATCGAGCCGCGCGGCGTCCTGGGAGCGGCGTACCTGATCGCCGACCTGCCCGCCCGCGGAGCCGTCGCCGAGCTGACGATGCTGCACCTGCTCACGCTCATCCGCCGCCGGGACAACCCCTGGCCGGTCGACTCCGTCGTCGAGGCGTGACGCGTGACACGCGTGCACCCGACGTGGGCCCCGACGAGGTCGCCCACGGGTGAGGCCGCACGGCCACCAAGCAGTGAGGCAGCGCCAGGGGGCTGGCACGCTGGTCCCGTGGCAGCCCCCGCGCACGAGCCCGACGTCGTACGACGGGCCTGGCTGCGCCTGGGTGGACTCTCGGCAGCCCTGACAGTCGTCGGGCTCGTCACCCTGCTGGTCCTGCCGCTCTCCCGCGACGGCATCGCCGCGGCCATCGAGCCGCTCGGTCCGGCGGCGCCGGTGGCCTACGTCCTGGCCGGCGCCCTCCTCGGGATGATCTTCGTCCCCGGACCGCTGCTCGCCGGGGTCAGCGGCGCACTGTTCGGCACCGGGACCGGCTTCGTCGTCACCACGTGCAGTGCGACCTTGTCGGCGGTGCTCTCGACCCTGGTCAGCCGCCGGCTCGGCAAGCGACCGGTCGAGGCCTTGGCAGGCGAGCGGGCCACGGCGCTCATCTCGCTCGCTCGACGCCGCGGGTTCCTGGTCGTCGTCCTGCAGCGCTGGATCCCGGGGATCCCCGACTCGCCGTTCTCCTACGTCTTCGGCGCCATCGGGATCGGCGTACCCGCGATCGCGCTGGGCACCGTCGTCGGATCGGCGCCGCGCGCGTTCGCCTACACGGCCCTGGGCGACGCCGCGGTCACCGACGACGGACGGCTGGCACTGGCCGCCCTGGTCGTGGGCGCCGCGATCTCGGTGGTGGGTGTGACTGCCGGCACGGTCGTCGTACGACGTGAACGTCGCCGGTCCCCCAAGACCCACAAGCAGGACCAGCACCAGGACCACGACCAGGACCACGACCAGCACGACTCGGGCGTGACCTGAGCGAGCCCCCGTCGTTGAGCGGGTGACATTCTCGGCCGATCCCACCAGGAGACCGACCATGCCCACTCCCCAGTCGCGCCCCGCCTTCAGGCACCCGTTCAGACGACCGGCCCTCCTCGCGGCAGCCTGCGCCCTCTCGCTCACCGCAGGCATCGCACCGCTCGCGCAGTCGTCCAGCGCACAGGAGCCGCCCCCATCCGTGGACGCAGGCCTCGCCGACTTCTTCGCCCCGCGCCTGGTCACGGTCGACACCAGTGGTCTCGGCGAGAAGGAGCGCCTGCAGTCGCTCGGTCTGGACCTGACCGAGCACGCCGGCCGCGACTACGCCGAGGTGGTGATCCACACCGCCGCCGACCTGCGGACGCTCGTCGACAACAAGCTCGACTACGACGTGCGGATCCCCGACCTGATCGCCCGCGACCTGCAGGTGCGCGCCCTCGACGCGGCGTACGGCCTGAGGGTGGGCAGGTCCCCGCTCCCGTCGGGTCGCACGTCGTACCGCACGTCGAAGGACTACAACCGCGACATGCGGCTGCTGGCCAAGAAGCACAAGAAGGTCGTCAAGCGCTTCAAGCTGCCGCGGCCCACGCTCGACGGCCGCGACGTCTACGGCGTGGAGATCGGCAAGGGGGTGCGCAAGCCCAACACCGGTCAGCCCACGTTCTTCCTGATGGGCGTGCACCACGCCCGCGAGTGGCCCTCGGGTGAGCTGGCGATGGAGTTCGCCATCGACCTGGCCACCAGCTACGGCACGAACAAGCGGATCACGCGCCTGCTCAAGAAGGCCCGCGTGATCGTCGTCCCGGTCGTCAACGAGGACGGCTTCAACCTCTCGCGCACCGACGGTGAGTACGTCGACCTGCGCGACCTCAACGACTACGACCCGCTCGGCGGCACCGGCACGATCCTGGCCACGCCGGGGCGCGCCTACATGCGCAAGAACTGCCGCATCGTCGACGGCGTCGACACTCCCGACGCCACCTGCAAGCTGCTCCTGGCCACACCCGGCGGGTTCGGTGCCGGTGTGGACCTCAACCGCAACTACGGCGGCTTCTGGGGCGGCCCGGGGGCCAGCGAGCTCCCCGTCGAGCCGACGTACCGCGGCGCCGAGGCGTTCTCCGAACCGGAGACCCAGAACATCCGCGACCTCGTGCGCACCCGCAACGTCACCATGCTGATCTCCAACCACACCTTCGGCAACCTGATCCTGCGGCCCAACGGGGTCAACCCGACCACCGTCGGCTCCGACGGGCTGCCGGTGGGCGACTCCCCCGACGAGAAGGGCCTCAAGCAGCTCGGCGCGAGGATGGCGGCCCAGAACGGCTTCGCCAACATCCACGGCTGGCAGCTCTACGACACGACGGGCACCACCGAGGACTACAGCTACAACGCCACCGGCGGCTTCGGCTACACCTTCGAGATCGGGCCCAACGAGTTCCACCCGCCCTACGAGGAGGTCGTCGACGAGTACGTCGGCGCCGGGAAGTACCGCGGCAAGGGCAACCGCGGCGCCTACCTGCTGGCCCTCGAGCACGCCGCCGACCCGACGTACAGCGGGACGCTGAAGGGCAAGGCTCCGAAGGGTGCGACCCTGCGGCTGGCGAAGAAGTTCGACAGCCCGACCTGGGAGTCCTCCTTCGAGGACTTCGTCGACACCGCGATCACGGTGCCGAAGTCGGGTCGCTTCTCGTGGGTGGTCAACCCCTCGACGCGGCCGGTGCTGGCGGCGAAGACCATCGAGACGCCGAAGGCGAAGCCGTTCAAGCGCCAGGTCGACACCGAGCCGCTGCCGGCCCCGACCGGTTCGACCGACGTCGAGTTCGTGCTCCCGAGGAAGGCCGACATCCTCGAGGTCCAGCTCGACTGGGCCACCCCTGACGACCTCGACCTGGAGGTCTACCGCCAGATCGGCGACCGCGTCGTCCAGGTCGGTACGTCGGGCAACGCGCCGGGCGCCAAGGAGCAGGTCACCCTCACCGACGCGGCCCGCGGCACCTACGTCCTGCGCGTGGTCAACTACGCCTCGGTGGCCCCCGACTTCACCCTCACCACCGAGGCCTTCGAGTCGGTGACCAGGACGACCGAGGGCAGCATCGAGCGCTACACCCTGACCTGCGAGAAGAACGGCACGGTCAAGGCGAGGAAGAAGGTCCTCGTCGACCGAGGCCAGGTCAAGAGGCTCGACCTTCGCAAGGCCTGCCGCTGAGCGGCCACCAGGCCCGGCGCTGAGCCGGCTCAGTCCACGAGCGCCCCGACCCCCTCCAGGGAGTCGGGGCGCTCGTGCGTGAAGGCGGGGTGCAGCGACTCGCGCCCGAAGGCCAGGCGGGTACGGCGTCGCGCGTCGACGCGGTAGGACCAGTTGCGGTCCTGCAGACCGCCGAGGAGGTACGACGGCGCCAACCCGAAGTACTCGCCGCGCGAGCGCTCCGACCAGGCCCGGGCGTCGCGGCGGCGGGTCTTGTAGAAGTTGACCATGTAGCCCTTCTCGAAGAGCCGCACGACGGTGTAGCCGCCGGGGTACTCCTTGACCGCACCCCCCTCGAAGTACGGCAGCCGACCGGTCTCGGTGTTGCGCGACAGGTCGTTGCGGTGCGTGTGACCGGCGTACACGCCCGCGGCGTTGGGGTACTTCGCGAGCAGCCGGCGGAAGGCACGGGCGTCGTCGTTGTCGAGGCCGTTGGCGAAGGGAGGGATCCCGGTCGCCGCCGCGCTCGCGCTGGCCGGGTGGTGGAAGAGCGGGATCGTCGCCTCGCCCTTCTCCAGCTCGGCCTCGAGGTAGTCCAGCTCGGAGCGGCGCAGCACCCCGGTGGTCTCGCCGTCGTTGGAGTCGAGGCCGACGAAGCGGTAGCGGGCCTTGTGGTTGCCGACGGCGACCGAGAAGTGCTGGGTGCCCTTCTCGAAGCCGCGGTGGAAGCGCTTGTCGAACCGGTCGACCAGACCGGCGTCCACCTTCGGGCGCTGACGATCGTGGTTGCCGCGGGTCACGAAGTAGCGCGGGTCGTCGCCGGGACGCACCAGGTCCGTGCCGCCGAGCTCCCCGAGGCCGTCGAGGGTGCGCTTGCACTCGCGCAGTGCCGCGGGCTCGGACTCGTTGGACAGGTCGCCGTTGGCGAGGAGCAGGTTGCAGCCGCGCATCCTCGCGTCGTGGACGGCGCCGCGGCCCATGAAGCGCCAGTAGGGATGCTCGGGGTCGACCGGGAAGCCGGGCGGGATGCCGCCGCCGGGCAGGCTCGGGTCACTGTAGGCCAGGCCGGCGACCTGCTCGCCGAAGTGCAGGTCGTTGAGCCAGGCGACCCGTCCGACCTCCTTGCCGCCGGGGCGGAGCATCGTGGTGAACAGCGGCGGGGCCGGACCGCGCAGGATCGAGCCCGGGATCACGCCCGTGGCGACCGCGACCCGACCCTTGCTCTCCGCGCGCCAGTAGTACGTGCGTCCCGGCTTCAGCCCGGTCACCTCGACGTAGTGGTAGGCCGTCTTGTCGTGGCGACCGACCACCTTCCACGTGCGCGGGTCGGGGTCGGTCCCGATGAGCACCCGGCCCGGCGCCGCCACCGGCCTGGGGCGGCCGAACTCGTCGAGACGCAGCGGGTCACCGGTGAACCAGGTGATGATCGCGGTGGTGTCGGTGACGGTCACCAGCTCGAGGTTGATCGGCACGGCGTTGCCTCCTTCGGCCACCGCGTCGGCCAGCGACCAGTCGGGCCCGATCGCCTCGAGAGCCGGGAAGGTTGCACCGACCAGGGCGGCGTACTGCAGCAGCTGGCGCCGGGAGAGGTTCGACTCGCACACGTCCGGCAGCGTAGGTCGCCCCGACCAACGGCGTCCGACGTCCGAAAGAACCTTCATCACGAATTGGCCATTCGGCTCCCCCGAGCCGGTCCGGGAGCTAGGTTCTGCGCGACCCATCTCGGGAAAGGACCCCGTCGTGCCCACCCTCCTCCGTCGACCTTCTCTGGTCGCCACCCCCCTCATCGCTCTCCTCGGCCTCCTGGCGAGCCTGCTGCTGGTGCCCGCGCCGGCGGGCGCTGCACCGGCGAGCTCGACGCTCACCAGCTCGGCCCTCGCCGGCTCGGCGCTGCAGCGCGCCGTCGCCGAACCGGAGGTCGGCGAGTGCCACCGCCTCGACCTCACGGCGCAGGCAGCGCTCGCCGACGGGACGAAGCCGGTCAACTGCGAGCGCAACCACACCAGCCGCACGTTCAGCGTCATCGACGTGCCGAAGGGCACGAAGATGAGCGACCTCGACGCTCTCAACGAGCTCGTCGACCGGAAGTGCACCCCCGCGTGGAACCGGGCCGTGGGCGGCAGCACCGCCAAGAGGCTGCTGGCGGTCTACTCCTACATCTGGTTCGCCCCCACCGAGGCCCAGATCGAGGACGGCGCCCGTTTCCTGCGCTGCGACCTGATCATCGTCGGCAACAAGCGCGCCGTGTCGCTCCCGGATGCCCGCCAGCCGCAGCTCGGCAAGGGCTCTCCCAGCACGGTCGAGGCCCGCTGCTTCACGGGCAAGCGCTCCGGCTACCGGGCCCTGTCATGCTCCCAGCGTCACGAGTACCGCGCCGAGGGCACGTTCAAGCTGAAGGGCAAGAAGTACCCCTCCTCGGCGCGGCTCCAGCGGATCGCCAACCGCAGGTGCACCACGATCGCCGGACCGCAGTGGCTGGCCATCCCGCCCAGCCCCGAGTCCTTCGCCAACGGCTTCAGGTTCGTCATCTGCGCGGCGGCGAACAAGCGCTGAGCTCAGCCGTGTGTCCCGCCCCGCCAGGCGGGGCGGGCACCGTCGCCCGACAGGTCGGCGTGGGTCCGCACCCACGCGTGCATCGCGATCGCGGCCGCGGCCGAGGCGTTGATCGAGCGCGTCGAGCCGAACTGCGCGATCGAGAAGGTGCCCGCGCACGCCTGCCGCGCCGCCTCGGAGAGTCCCGGTCCCTCCTGGCCGAAGAGGAGGCAGACCCGCCGGGGCAGCGTCATGGTCTCGAGGTGGGCCGACCCGGGCAGGTTGTCGATGCCGAGCAGCGGCACCGTGCCCCCGTCGTACGACGCCAGGTAGGCCGCGAGATCCGCGGCCGTCTCGTGGTGGCGCACGTGCTGGTAGCGGTCGGTGACCATCGCGCCACGGCGGTTCCACCGCCGGTTGCCGACGATGTGGACCTCGGCGGCCAGGAACGCGTTGGCCGAGCGGACGATGGTGCCGATGTTGAAGTCGTGCTGCCAGTTCTCGATCGCGACGTGGAAGTCGTGGCGGCGGGTGTCGAGGTCGGCGCGGATCGCCTCGAGCGTCCAGTACCGGTAGCGGTCGACGACGTTGCGTCGATCCCCCTCGGCGAGCAGCTCGGCGTCGTACTCGCTGCCGGGCTCGCCGACGCCCTCGGGCCAGGCGCCCTCCCACGGGCCGAGCCCGACCTCGGGCTGCCCGTGCGGCATCGGGTCGTACGGCGCGCGACGCTCGTCGTCGCCGCCGGACTCCTCCGCTGGTCCCTGACCCACGACGCAGACCGTAGCGGGCCGGGCCGACGGGCGGACGACCGCGCGAAGCTCAGGGTGATCCCAGGGTCGGACTCCGCCACGAGGACGGCATCGGGACAGGTACCGTAAGCACGTGACCTTACTGGCCGCGTTCTCCGACCTTCCGAACACCATCCAGCCGATGCTCTTCGGTATCAAGTGGCTCGACCCCGCTTACCTGCAGACGGAGTTCGGCGGCGCGTTCATCTACCTGGCGCTCGCGATCGTCTTCGTGGAGTGCGGACTGTTCTTCCCGTTCCTCCCCGGTGACACGCTCCTCTTCGCGCTGGGCCTCTTCATCGCCGGTGGCACCAAGACCGGCTACACGACGTTCGGCCTCGAGAACAAGCCCGTCGAGCTCGTGCTGGCGATGATCGCGCTGGTGATCGCGGCCTTCCTCGGCAACGTGGTGGGGTACGAGATCGGTCGCAAGCTCGGGCCACCGCTCTATCAGCGCGACGGCCGCATCCTGAAGAAGAAGTACTTCGACCAGACCGGGGTCTTCTTCGAGAAGCACGGCAACAAGGCGCTGGTCATCGGACGGTTCGTCCCCTTCGTCCGCACCTACATCACCGTGGTTGCCGGCGTCACCCTGATGGAGCGCCGTCGCTTCTTCCTGTGGAGCTTCATCGGAGCGGTGCTCTGGATCGCGAGCATCACCCTGCTCGGCTACTTCCTCGGCGAGGCGGTGCCGTGGCTCGGCGAGAACATCGACTACGTCACCATCGCCATCCTGCTCTTCACCGTCATCCCGCTCGCGTGGGAGTGGTGGCGGCACAAGCGCCACGGCCACGCCGAGGACCTCGCCGCGGCCCCCGAGGTCGGCAAGGTCTCCGGTCAGCTCGAGGCCTGACCCCCCTACCTCAGCGGATCACCTTCGCGAACCAGATCGTCCGGTGGCTCCAGTCGCCGGCGCCACGCCGGACGCCTGAGCAGACGGCGATCGCCAGCCGGCCGGGGCCGTCGGTGCGGTAGTAGCGCTTGAACCGCTTCTCGGCGGTGATCTGGACCCGGTCGATCACCTCGTAGCAGCGCACCTGACCCTTGGCGCCACGAGCGACGATCCGTCCGCCCACCTGCAGTCCGTTGATGAGGTCATTGCCGATCGCCGAACCGTCGGGGTAGGTGTGGGCGTTCGTCTTCACGACGCCGTGGCGGGCGCCGGCCCTGATCTTGTCCTTCGCGTCCCACGCGAACTGCCGCTTGCCGGTGTCGGTCAGCGGGGGCGCCTTCGGCACGTTGTTTGCATCGCGCCCCAGAGCCAGGACGGCGCGCCGCTTCGAGACGCCCGGCACGCCGAGGGACGTCGGGCGGAACCTCTTGCCGGAGTTGGTGCACCCCTTCTTCTTCACACTCGCCGGGTGAGCGTCCCCGGGGACGGGGTCGGCCGCGGCCTGCTGGGCAGGCACGAGCACTGCCGCGAGCGGGACCAGGAGCGCGACGACGAGCGCGGCGAGACGGGTGCCAGGACGGGCGGTGGGAGCAGTCCACACGAGCGATCACCTTCGCAGAGCAGTCGCTCGTCGGTGAGGACCCCATGTCCCACTGCGTCCGATCCGGCGACCCCGTCATCGTGCCACGGCTGCTCGGCGGCGAGCGTCCTCGTGCGCCCGGACGGTGCTCCGCTCGCGCTCAACCGAGGCTCATCCCGCGTGGCGTACGGCGTCCAGGTCGGCCTTGGTGAGCACGGCGCGGACCTCGAGACCGACGTCGGCGAGCGGGTTCTCGCCCGCGGGGCTGCGGTCGATCGCGCAGCAGACCACGTCGACGATCGCCCCGCCCTCACGCAGCGCCCGGGTGGCGTCACGCACCGCTCCGCCGGTGGTGATGACGTCCTCGATCAAGGTGACCCGCTTGCCGTCGTACGCCCCGCCCTCGGCAAGCTTGCAGGTGCCGTAGGTCTTGGCCTCCTTGCGCACGAAGAGGGCCGGAGTGCCGAGGATCGAGCTGACCACGGTCGCGATCGGGATGCCGCCCATCTCCAGCCCGCCGAGCAGCTCGGTGTCCTGCGGCACGAGCTGGATCATCTCGCGCGCCACCCGTCCGAGCAGGAGCGGATCGGCCTCGAAGAGGTACTTGTCGAAGTACTCGTGGCTGACCTGGCCGGAGCGCAGGGTGAACTCACCCGTCAGGCGGCAGCAGGCGTCGATGTCGGCGGCGAGGGAGTCGTCGGTGGTGGTCACGACTGGCAGGGTAGTCGTCATGTCCCGCCGCTCGCCCGCCCGCCGACCCGACCACCGGCCCGACCACCGGCCCGCCCACCGGTTGGACGGCATCCCCCCGACGATCTTCGCCGAGATGTCCGCCCTGGCCGTGCGCACGGGCTCCCTCAACCTCGGCCAGGGCTTCCCCGACGAGGAGGGACCCGCCGAGGTCCTCGCAGCCGCGGTCGCGGCCATCCAGGGCGGTGCCAACCAGTACGCGCCCGGCATCGGGATCCCGGCGCTGCGACGAGCGATCGTCGACCACCAGCACCGCCACTACGGGATCGAGCTCGATCCCGACACCCAGGTCGCGGTCACGACGGGCTGCACCGAGGCGATCGCGGCCTCCCTGCTCGGCCTCGTCGACCCGGGAGACGAGGTCGTCGTCCTCGAGCCCTACTACGACTCCTACCCGGCCATGCTGCAGATGTGCGGCGCCGTACGGCGACCGGTCACGCTGCGCTCCCCCGACTTCCGTGTCGACCTCGACGAGCTGCGCGCGGCCGTCACGCCGCGCACCCGGTTCGTGCTGCTCAACAGCCCGCACAACCCGACCGGGACCGTGCTCACCCGCGCCGAGCTGGAGGCGGTCGCCGAGCTGGCGATCGAGCACGACCTGGTCGTCATCACCGACGAGGTCTACGAGCACCTGGTCTTCGACGACCCCGACCACCCCGCACACGTCCCGCTCGCCACGCTGCCCGGCATGGCCGAGCGAACGCTCACCCTGTCGAGCGTCGGGAAGTCCTACTCACTGACGGGCTGGAAGGTCGGCTGGGCGACCGGCCCGGCCGAGCTGGTCGGCGCGATGGTCGCCGCCAAGCAGTGGATGACCTACACCTCGGGGGCTCCCCTGCAGCCGGCCGTCGCCGTGGCGCTGAACGAGCACCCCGACTTCCCTCGTGCGCTGTCCCGGGACCTGCAGGAGCGACGCGACCTTCTCGTCGGCGGTCTGCGCGACGCCGGCCTGCCGACGTCCACCCCGCAGGGCACCTACTTCGCGACCTCCGACGTCCGCGAGCTCGGCTGGCAGGACAGCGCCGCGTTCTGCCTGGCCCTGCCCGAGCGCGCCGGGGTCGTCGCGATCCCCGTGCAGGGGTTCTACGACGACCCGGCCGGCGCCGGCCGCCACCTGGTGCGGTGGGCCTTCTGCAAGCAGCGCGACGTGATCAGCGAGGCGACGGCGCGGCTGGCCGCAGCAGACCTGCACGCCTGAGCCCGGCCCGAGCCGGCTCGGCCCGAGCCGGCCAGGCCGGGCCGGACACGGGACGGCCTCAGCCGCGCACCTTCAGCTTGATGACCGTCGTGGTGCCGCCGACGAGGACGCCGACCTTCCACTTCTTGCCCGTGGTCCTCTTGCCGACCTTGGCCTTGCGGACCCAGGTCGTCACGTTGTCCTGGGTCTCGCTCGCCCTCATCGTGCGACCGGCACCCGAGAGCTGCTTCTTCTGCTTGACGGGCTTGAGCAGCCGCGGCTTGCTGGAGGCACCGAAGACCGCCTGCACCTGGAACGCGTCGCCGCGTCTGACGATGTAGCGCCCGCCGTTGAAGCGCGCGCCCAGCACCTGGACCAGCGGCACCCGGAAGCGCTTGGAGGCGCTGGCGGTGTTCCCCGCGAGGTCCGTGGCCGTCGCGGTGACCAGCACCGAGCGACCGTTGCGCATCGACTCGACGGTGCAGGTGTCGACGTCCGACGTGGCGTCGGAGGCCACGCACCGGCCGGCCGGCTCGTCGCCGCGGTAGGTGCGACCGTCCTTGACGCCGCCCACCGTGACGGCAGGGGCGTCGAGGTCGACGTCCACGGTCACCGACGTGGTCGCCGTACCGCCGTCCTCGGCCGTGACGGAGCCGGTCACGACCTGGTCGGCGCCGGACTCGTCGAGCACGGCCGGGGCCGGGCAGTCCCCGACGATCGGTGCGCTCATCGGGGTGCAGGTGAAGGTGACGGTGACCGGGCCGGCGTACCACCCGGTGGCCGACGGCGGCTCGGCCGACGTCACGTCCGCGGTGATGGTGGGGTCGACGACGACCGGGTCGACGTCCTCGACGCACGTGACCGTGCCCTCGCGCAGCGCGAAGCCGCCGGTGTTGGAGTCGTCGGACCAGAGGGCCGGCTTGACGCCCTCGACGCACTCGCTGCCGCCAGCGAGGGTGAAGCCCTCGTTGTTGATGTTGGGCATTCCGGCGGGGCGCTCGTAGTAGGTCTCGGGCGCGAACGCGCCGTCGGTGACGTCGAAGAGCCCGATCCGGCCTTCACACGTGTCGTCGCAGACGACCCACAGCTGCTGGGTGCTCGCCTCGAAGTGCAGGTCCATCACTGCGGGGAAGCCACTGGCGAAGTCGGCGACGCGGGTGAAGGTGCCGGCGGTGTGGTCGAGCGCGTAGGCGTAGACCTGGCCGTTGCCCTCGAGACCGACCAGGAACAGCCCGCCGCGGTGGTCGGCGTACGTCGTCGGGTCGTAGGCCGCACCGGTGGTCTCGTCGACCAGGCCAGCCTCGAGGAGGTAGGAGTCGGGCACGAAGGCGATGCCCTCGAGCCCGGAGTTGGCAGCGACCGTCGGCAGGTCGTCGACGAGGTTCCACTCGTGGGTGGCACTCAGGGTGGCCTCGCCGGCCGGGACGTCCCAGCGCAGGATCGCAGGGCGGCTGACGCCGCTGGAGGCGTTGTTGCGCTCGGTGGCGGCGTACACGCCGTCGGCCGAGCCACCGGCGCCCAGGGTCACGCCCTCGGTGTCGGGGAGACCTGTGCCGTCGGGGTAGGTCAGGGTGTTGGTCGCGGTCGGCGACCAGGTGTCGCCCGACTTCGCGAGGCGCACGAGCTCGCCGGTGCCGTTGTTGACGGCGAGGAGAGTGGCCGGCGTGGTCGTGCCGGTGCTCTCGTAGGTCAGGCCACTGATGTCGCCGCCGAGCACGCCGGCCTCGTCGACGGTCGCGACGTCCTGGCTGCCGGGCCACGGCTCGGTGACCAGGTCACCGACGCACTGGTTGGTGGCGCCCTTGGTCGCGGTCCGGGTGGTGGCAAAGTCGCCGGTCCCGTCGGGGCAACGGCCGTACGTCGTCGCCGCGTGCGTCAGCCAGGTGTAGGAGTCGATCAGGGTGCTCCCGTCGGCCGCGAAGAGGCGAGCGGAGTCCGCTCCCCCGAGACCGAACCCGAAGTCGGCCTCGTCGAGGACGAGATACGCACCGGGCGCGATCGACGTCGCCGCCGGGATCTGGAAGGTCCGGGCATCGTCGTCGTCCTTGAAGAAGAATCCGCCGACGTCGACCGGGTCGACACCGTTGTTGACCAGCTCGACCCAGTCACCGGGCTCGCCGCCACTGGACTCGACCTCGTTGATCCGCACCGCGGCCGAGCAGTCGTTGGCCGCACCCCGCGTCGAGGACGTGGTGGTGGTGAAGTCGCCGGTGCCGTCGGGGCAGCGGCCGTACGTCGTCGCCGCGTGCGTCACCCACGTGTAGGTGTCGATCGCCTCGTCGCCGGCCGAGCCTCCGGCCGGTCCGAACAGCCGCACCGAGTCCGCACCCCCCAGACCGAACCCGAAGTCGGCCTCGGCGAGCACGTAGTACTCACCCGGGGCGACGATCGTGTCGTCGGGGATCGTGTAGAACGCCTTGGAGTCGTCGTTGTCCTTGAACCGGTAGCCCGAGAGGTCGAAGCCCTCCGTGCCGGTGTTGACCAGCTCGGCGAAGTCGCCGACGAGGTCGCCGTTGGACTCGACCTCGTTGAAGGTCACCGTGACCTTCGCCTCGGCGGGGCAGTCGTTGGCCGCACCGCGCGTCAAGGACAGGGTGGTGCCGAAGCCGCCGGTGCCGTCGGGGCAGCGGCCGTACGTCGTCTCGGCGTGCTCGGTCCACTCGTAGGAGTCGACCAACGTCGTGCCGTCGGCCAGGAAGAGCCGAGCCGAGTCGCCACCGCCCAGGCCGAAGCCGAAGTCTGCGGTCGCCAGCACGTAGTACTCGTCCGGGGCGACCGTGGTCCCGACCGGGATCGGGTAGGCGTGCGTCGGGTCCTCGTCGTCGTTGTCCCTGAAGATCCAACCCGAGATGTCGACGGAGGCGTCGCCGGTGTTCTTGAGCTCGACGAAGTCGCCGACCGCGTCACCGTTGGACTCGACCTCGTTGACCGCGATGCTGGGCAGCTCGGGGCCGGGGCAGTCGTTGGCCGCTCCGCGCGTGGTCGAGGCGGTGGTCACGAACTCGCCGGTGCCATCGGGGCAGCGGCCGTAGCTGGTGGCGGCGTGCTGGGTCCAGGTGTAGGTGTCGACCGGGGTGTCCCCGTCCAGCCCACCGGTGGGCGCGTAGAGCCGCACCGAGTCGCCACCACCGAGGCCGAAGTCGAAGTCGGCCTCGGCCAGGACGTAGTAGTCGCCGGGAGCGACGACGGTCTCGTCGGGGATCGTGTAGAAGGGCCGGGTGTCGTCGTTGTCGCGGAAGCGGAAGCCCGACAGGTCGAACGGCTCCGCACCGGTGTTGACCAGCTCGGCGAAGTCCCCGACCGGGTCACCGTTGGACTCGACCTCGTTGAAGGTCACCGTCACCGCGGGGCCAGCGGGGCAGTCGTTGGCCGCACCCTTGGTCGGCGACACGGTGGCGAAGAAGTCACCGGTGGCATCGGGACACCGGCCGTACGTCGTCGCCGCGTGCTCGGTCCACGTGTAGGAGTCGATCAGCGTCGTGCCGTCCGCCTCGAAGAGGCGTGCGGAGTCGCCGCCCCCGAGTCCGAACCCGTCCTGACCGTCGATGTCCACGTCGATGGCGACGAACCCACCGGCCGGGACCGTCGTACCCGCAGCGATCGCGAACGTCCGGGTGTCGTCGCTGTCCTTCAGCCGCAGCCCGGTCGCGTCGATCTCCACCGGCGTCGGGTTGACCAGCTCGATCCAGTCGGTGGCGTCGCCGTTGGACTCAACCTCGTTGATGACCAGGTCGGCAGGCGCCGCCAGGGCGGGGGCGGCGGCGACGACCGAGACGGCCAGCGCCCCGCTCATCGTGATGGCAGCGGACAGGAGGGGATGGAGCAAGGAGCGAGCGCGCACGTGTGCATCCTCGAAGGGGGTCGGCTGCCGAGTCAGCGAGCTGGTGGTGCAGGGGCGCTCCGACCCTGGATGAGCCCGGCTGCAGCACGGCGTCGACGAGGTGAACGACAGCCGAACGTCTCGGACCGGTTCGTGCGTCCGGACTCAGCGCGTCAGGAGCGGTGCTTCTGAGCGGCGAACCACGGACCGGCACCACCGACGAACAACAGGACCACGGTCGCGATCGCGGCGATCGTGAGCACGAGCGGCACGATGACGAGGGCGCCGAGGAGGCTGATCAGGGCCGCCATCGAGGCGGAGACGACGAGCGTGATCCGCGCCCCGTTGCTGCCGCGGATCGTGAGGACCGCGAGCACGATCGCGATCACGCACCACACGGCCAGCACTGCCAGGAAGCCGATCGCGGCGTTGGCGATCGTCTCGGGCGAGATGTCCTGGTAGGCCGAGTTGGACGACAGCTCCTTCTCGACCTCGTCGACGAAGTCCTGGCGTGAGGTCCCGATGAAGATCATCGAGACCGCCAGGCCGGCGAGGGTGATGCCGCTGGCGATCATCGTGATGATGCCCGCAGCCGTCACGCCGCCGGGACGCTTCGCTTGACCGGCCGGAGGACCCGCCGGTGCGCCGTACGGGTTGTAGGGCTGCTCGCTCATGCCCGTCATCGTGGCACGGGACGCGTCGGGGTGAGGGAGGTTCCACGACGACCCGGACGGCGGTGGCGGCGGCGTCCCCGGCCCCGAGGGCGGCGCCGACGACGAGGACGAGGGGGACGAGGGGGACGGCGGGGACGAGGGGGAGCCAGGCGGCGCCGCAGCGCTCGTCGTGGCGGCGACCGCGGCCCGGTCACGGACCGGCTCCTTGCCGTCGAACCAGTCCCGTGCCGGTTGCACCCACAGCATCGCCACGGCAGCAGCGACGAGTGCCGACATCAGGCCGCCCGAGGTGAGGCCGGCGACGAACAGGATCGGGGCGAGCACGCTGAGCACCACACGCGCGCTGCGCGAGGCCTGCAGCACCTGCCACCCGAGGATGGCCGTCGCCGCAGCGCAGCCACCCGCCACCAGGCACATGAGCCGGATCGCCAGCTGCACGTCGTCGACGCTGAGCCCCAAACCCTCACCTGGTGGGGTCGAGATGAACTCGTTGACCGACTCCTGGGACTCGATCGTGCCCAGGGCGGCCACCCGCTGGTAGGCGAAGAGGATGGTGACGACCGACCCGACCACGATCGACCAGCCGCTGAACGTCACCTGCCGGGGGCGTGGGAGTGGCTTGTCGGTCATGCGCCGAGTGTCCCAGAGGCCCCAACCGTTGCGTTCGGCAACCGAGCCCGGCGGGTCAGGGTGCTGCCGTGCTGCGGCTGGCCCGGGACTCCACGACGATCAGTCCGAGCACCACCACGGCGCCGAGCACGGCCAGGAGCACGGGCCCGAGCACCGGGTCGTACGGCGCGAGCAGGTCGCCCGGGCCGTGCGCCTCCTCCGCGGCACCCGCAGGCACCGACTGCCAGGGCCAGAGCGCGCGCAGGGAGCCGAGCAGCAGGCCGACCATCACGAGCAGCGTGGTGCGGCGGCGGTGCTCGAGCAGGTGCCGCAGCACCGGCACGAAGGACGCCAGCCCCACCAGGGCCCCGGCCGCGAAGACAGCCAGGTAGCCGAGGTCCCGGGCATCCACGGCGTCCAGCGTCACGGTGTAGAGGCCGACGATGAGCAGCAGGAACGAGCCCGAGACCCCCGGAACGACGAGCGCACAGACAGCGACGGCCGCGGCGACGAAGACCAGGACCAGGGGCGCCTCGCCCGAGCCGCCGTCCCCGGCCAGCCCCACGACCCAGAAGGCCACCGCCGCGACGGCGACCACCAGCGCGAGGTCGAGCCACCCGGCACGGCGCCCGGGGGGCAGCATCCGCACGGGCACGGCGATCGAGACCACCACCAACCCCAGGAACAACCCACGGGCCAGCTCCGGGGAGCCGGTGACGAAGGACTCCATGACGCCGGCGACGGTGAGCAGGGCGGCGGCCATCCCGACCAGGACCGGCACCACCAGGCGCCAGTCCACATGGCGCAGCTCCGCCCGGGCCGACGTCAGCCGATCGGGACCGAGGACCAGTCGTCGACCGGCCTGGCTGACGTGGTGGAGGGAGTCGATGAGCTGCTCGTAGACCCCGGTCACGAGCGCCACGGTGCCGCCGGAGACGCCCGGGACGAGCTCGGCGGTGCCGATCAGGAAGCCGCGACCGAGGTCCACGGGCAGCTGCCCGCGCCGACGCGGGGGTGCTTCGTGGGGTGCGGCGTCAGCCGAAAGGGCACCGGAATCAGGGGAAGGGTCGACGTCGCGAGCGGCGGACTGCATGCCTCCATTGCAGCAGAGGCCGTGCGCCGGGCACGAAACGGCGCGTGCCCGACGCTCGGACGCTCAGCGGTGCAGCTCCAGCCCGTCCGCACCCACGTCGACCCCGACCTGTCCGCCGTCGACGACCTCGCCGCCGATCAGCAGCTTGGCGAGCGGGTCCCCGATGGCCGACTGGATCAGCCGGCGCAGCGGGCGGGCGCCGTACGCCGGGTCGTAGCCGGTCTCGGCGAGCCACCGCTTGGCGGCCTCGGTGACGCTGATCGAGATACGTCGTACGGCGAGCCGCTGCTCGAGCAGGGCGAGCTGCAGGTCGACGATGTGGGTCAGGTCGTCCTTGCTGAGCGCGTCGAACTGCACGATCTCGTCGAGCCGGTTGAGGAACTCCGGCTTGAAGCTCTGGCGTACGACGGCCAGCACCGACTCGCGCTTCTTGTCCTCGTCGAGCGTCGGGTCGACCAGGTAGTGCGAGCCGAGGTTGCTGGTCAGGATGAGCAGCGTGTTGCGGAAGTCGACGGTGCGACCCTGACCGTCGGTGAGCCGACCGTCGTCGAGGACCTGCAGCAGGATGTCGAAGACCTCGGGGTGGGCCTTCTCGACCTCGTCGAGCAGCACCACCGAGTACGGACGGCGGCGCACGGCCTCGGTCAGCTGTCCGCCCTCGTCGTAGCCGACGTAGCCGGGAGGCGCACCGACGAGCCGCGAGACCGAGTGCTTCTCGGAGTACTCGCTCATGTCGATGCGGATGATCGCCCGGTCGTCGTCGAAGAGGAAGTCGGCCAGCGACTTGGCGAGCTCGGTCTTGCCGACGCCGGTGGGGCCGAGGAACAGGAACGAGCCGGTCGGGCGGTTGGGGTCGGCGATGCCGGCGCGCGAGCGTCGTACGGCGTCACTCACCGCCACGACGGCGGAGTGCTGGCCGATCAGGCGCTCCCCGACGACCTCTTCCATCCGCAGCAGCTTGGCGGTCTCGCCCTCGAGCATCCGCCCGGTGGGGATGCCGGTCCAGGCCTCGACGACGTCGGCGATCTGGGCGGCGCCGACCTCCTCCCCCACCAGGGGCTCGACGTCGGAGCCGGCCGCCTTCTCGTGGGCGGCGACGGCCTCGATCTGGGCCTCGAGGGTGGGGATGCGGCCGTAGAGGATCTCGCTGGCCGCCTCGAAGTCACCATCGCGCTGGAGTCGCTCGGACTCGATGCGCAGGGCGTCGAGCTGGCGGCGCAGATCGCCCTCGCCCTCGAGCGAGGCCTTCTCCTGCTCCCAGCGCGCCTCGAGGCCGCGCAGCTCCTCCTCGCGGTCGGCGAGGTCGGCGCGGAGCACGGCCAGTCGCTCGACCGAGGCGTCGTCGGACTCCTTGGCGAGGGCGAACTCCTCCATCTTGAGCCGGTCGACCCGGCGGCGGAGCTCGTCGATCTCCTCGGGAGACGACTCGATCTCCATCCGCAGCCGGCTCGCGGCCTCGTCGACGAGGTCGATCGCCTTGTCGGGCAGCTGGCGGCCGGGGATGTAGCGGTCGGACAGGGTCGCGGCCGCGACGAGGGCTGCGTCGGTGATCCGGACGCCGTGGTGCGCCTCGTACTTCTCCTGGATCCCGCGCAGGATCTGGATGGTGTCCTCGACGCTGGGCTCGCCGACGAAGACCTGCTGGAAGCGGCGCTCGAGGGCGGGGTCCTTCTCGACCCGCTCGCGATACTCGTCGAGGGTCGTGGCGCCGATCATGTGCAGCTCGCCGCGCGCGAGCATCGGCTTGAGCATGTTGCCGGCGTCCATCGCCGAGTCGCCGCCGGCGCCCGCGCCGACGACGGTGTGCAGCTCGTCGATGAAGGTGATGACCTGCCCGCCGGCCTCCTTGATCTCCTCGAGCACGGCCTTGAGCCGCTCCTCGAACTCGCCGCGGTACTTCGCGCCGGCCACCATGGCGGCCAGGTCGAGGCTCAGCACCCGGCGGCCCTTGAGGCTGTCGGGGACGTCGCCGTCGACGACGCGCTGGGCGAGGCCCTCGACGACGGCGGTCTTGCCGACACCGGGCTCGCCGATGAGGACCGGGTTGTTCTTCGTCCGACGACTCAGCACCTGGATCACGCGGCGGATCTCGGCGTCGCGGCCGATGACGGGGTCGAGCTTGCCGTCCTGGGCGGCGCGGGTGAGGTCGACGGAGTACTTCTCCAGCGACTCGTACGTCGCCTCGGCGTCCTGGCTGGTCACGCGCCGGTTGCCGCGTACGGCGGTGAGCCCCTCGCGCAGCCCCGCCTCGGTCAGGCCGGCGTCGGTCAGCACCTGCTGGGCGCTCGACTCGGTGCCGGCGAGCGCGATCAGGAGGTGCTCGGTGGCGACGTAGTCGTCCTTCATGCTGCCGGCCAGGTCGAGCGCGGCCGCCAGGACGCGGGTCAGGGCTGGCGAGGCGGCGGGCTGCTTGACCGTGGCGCCGCTGGCGCTGGGCAGGCGCGACTGGGCCGCTTCCGCCTGGGCCCTCAGGAGGGCGGCGTCCACCCCGGCCTTGGTGACCAGGCTGCCGGCCGTGCCCTCGCCATCGCGCAGCAGCGCGGTCAGGACGTGGATCGGCTCGACCGCGCTGTGGCCGCCAGTGGTGGCGGCCAGCTGGGCGGCCTCGATCGCCTCGCGACTGCGGGTGGTGAACTTCTCTGCGCCGAAGGTGCTCATGGGGGTCTCGCTCTCGTGCGTGCCGATGCTTCCACTGGGTGCAACGATCGGAAAGTTGAGTCTGTTCCACTCAACTTTGCCAGATGCTCGCGCTTTCCCGAAGCCCGGGCGCGACGGCGCTACCGTGCCCTCATGCCCAGCACCGCGACCAACGCCATCTCCGCCGGCCTCGGACTCCTGCCGGACGCCCTCAGGCGCGCGGCGCTGACTCGGCCACTGCGACGGCGACGGGGCACGGCGGCGCCACGAGGGCTGTCACGGCTGTACGACGTCAGCGAGACGCCGATCGCCGAGGGTGCGGTCGTGACCGCACGCTCCCGCCGAGCCGGGGACACGAGCGGCGGCTCCCCCGCTTGCCCGGGGGCCGGCCGCCATCTCTTCTACCTGCACGGCGGCGCCTACACCCTCGAGGACCAGCACTGGCCCCTGCTGGGGCTGTTCATCGCCCGCGGCTGGACGGTCCACCTGGTCGACTACCCGCTCGCTCCCGAGCACACCGTGGACCAGACCGTGCCGATGATGCTGGCAGCGTGGCAGCACGTCGTGGACCTCGCCGACGGCGCGCCGATCGACCTGGCCGGCGACTCGGCCGGAGGCGGCCTGGCGCTGGTCCTCCTGCAGGAGATCCGCGGGGCGGGGCGTACCCGTCCGTCCCGCACCGTGCTGCTCTCGCCATGGGTGGACGCGGTGATGGCCGATCCCGCCACCGTCACGGCGGCGCGCGACGACGTCCTGCTCTCGCTGCGCGGCCTGCACGGCTGCATCGAGCTCTACCGCGGTGACCGGGACCCCGCCGACCCGTGGCTCTCTCCCATCAATGGCGGCCTGCACGACCTCGGCGAGATCCGGTCGTGGGTCGGCACCGCCGAGATGTTCCAGCCGCAGTGCGAACGCCTGGCCGACCTGGCCGCGAGCGCACCGGGCACCGACCACGAGCTGCGCCTGGGGCACGACCTCCTCCACGACTGGGGCCTGTTCCCCGTGCCGGAGCGCGACCTGCTCGTCGACGAGATGGTCGCGTTCTTCACCGCGTCACCCCGCACCTCCCCCGGAGGTTGAGCAGCGAGCGCCAGCGAGGAGCGGACCCGACGCTGGTCGAGGGCTGAGGCGCGCCAGCGACGAACCTCGAGACCCGGCGACGCAACTACCCTCCGACACCCCCGCCTACCCACGAATCATCCACAACCCTGTGGATG
>NZ_JAPYPS010000100.1 GCF_029937575.1 Nocardioides sp. | reverse complement strand
TCGAGACGCTGTGGACCGTCGACCCCGAGCCCGTGCGCGAGGCTGCCCGGGTCTGCGCTGCCGTCGCGTCGGCGGCCGGGTCCGCCCGGGCCGCGCAGGTCGTGGAGGAGCTCGCCGCGCCGGTCGTGCCGGGCCGCACGGACGTCGCCGCCCTCACCTCCCTCTTCAACCGCTCGGTGTCGTACGTCGACGCCAAGATGCGCCGCTGAGCGACCTGGGCGCCACGGGGGAGGGTGAGGGACATGGACATGGACACCGACGTGGTGGTCGTCGGCGCCGGGCTGGCCGGGCTGCGCTGCGCCGACGAGCTCGCGGAGGCTGGGTGTGACGTGGTGGTCCTCGAGGCCGAGGACGAGGTCGGTGGGCGCATCCGTACCGATCGCGTCGACGGCTTCCAGGTCGACCGCGGCTTCCAGCTCCTCAACCCCGCCTACCCCGCCGTACGGCGCTGGGTCGACGCCGACGCGCTCGACCTCGGGACCTTCGAAGCGGGGGTCGCCGCCCTCGGCACGGAGCGGCTGCTCCGGCTCGGCCACCCGCTGCGCGCCCCCGGCCTGCTCGGCAGCACCCTGCGCGGCGCGGCCGGTGAGGTGCGCGGCCTGCCCGGGCTCCTTCGCTGGTTGCGACCGCTCACCCGAGACCCGCGCGGTCGCCGGCTCGACGCGCTCGCCCGCGAGCCCGACACCACCCTCGCCGCGTCCCTCGACGCGGCCCGACTCAGCGGCACCCTGCGTCGCGTCCTGGAGCGCTTCTTCGCCGGAGTGCTCCTCGACGACACCGGGACGTCCTCGGCGACCTTCGCCCGTCTGCTCACGGCCAGCTTCCTCGCCGGCGACCCGGGACTGCCCGCCGCCGGCATGCAGGCGCTGCCGCGCCAGCTGGCCGCACCGCTGGGCGGCCGGGTCAGGCTCGGGACTCCGGTGGCGGGGATCGAGGTGCGCGGGGACGGGTTCGACGTGCGGACCGACGACGGTCCGATCGGCTGCCGCCGGGTGGTCGTCGCCACCGGCCCAGTGGCCGCCAGCACCCTGACCGGCCTGCCGGAGCACCCGATGCGCGGCGTGGTCACCCACTGGTACGCCGCCGACCGCGCCCCCACCGCCTCGCGGCTGCTCCACGTCGACGCCCGTCCTCGGCCCACGGGACCGCTCGTCAACACCGCTGTCGTGTCGCACGCCGCGCCGACGTACGCGCCGGCGGGGAGGCATCTCGTGCAGGCATCGGCGCTGCTCGAGGCGGATGGTGTCGCGCCGACCGAGCCGGTGATGCGGCGCCATGCGGCCGAGCTGCTCGGCGACGACGGTTTCGCCGACTGGCAGAGCCTGGCGCGCCACGAGGTCAGGCACGCCCTGCCGGTGCAGGCGCCGCCGCTCGTCGTGGCCCGGCCCGTCGTGCTCCCGTCGGGAGTCGTCGTGTGCGGTGACCACCGCGACACGGCCTCGATCCAGGGTGCGCTCGTCAGTGGGCACCGCGCGGCGCAGGCCGTGCTGGACCGGATCGGGCCAGGGCGCAGGTCAGGGATCAGGCCAGGAGGTCCGGCGCCAGCGTCATGACCCCGAGGGCGAGCCCGGCGAGGTTCGCCGCCAGGAACACCACGATCCAGACCAGAGCCGGCACGCGCGTGAGCCGGGCGAGCTGGTCGGGATCGGTCGTACGACGTCGCGTGCGACCGGTGCCGAGCAGCTCGACGAGCGGGCGGGGCGCGGCGAGCAGGAGCAGCCAGGCGATCAGGTAGGCCACGACCGACTGCATCTCCTGGTCGCCGTACCAGGTGAGCAGGCCGACCCCGACCCCGCCGACGAGCAGGGTCGCCAGCCCGTAGACGTTGCGCACCCACACCAGCAGCGCCGCCATCAGGAGCAGGAGCAGCCACAGCATCGCGATGCCACGTCCGGCCGCGAGCAGCAGGGCCGCGCCGACTCCGACGACGGCGGGGGCCAGGTAGCCGGCAGCCATCATCGCCACGACGCCGGGTCCTGTGGGACGCCCGCGCGAGACCGTCAGGCCCGAGGTGTCCGAGTGCAGCCTGATCCCGCTCAGGCGACGGCCCACCAGCACCGCGACGACAGCGTGGCCGGCCTCGTGGATGACCGTGACCCCGAGGCGGACGCGCGGCCAGGTGATGGGCGCCAGGACCAGGCCGAGGGCCACGGCCCCCGTCAGCAGCACGAAGCCGGCGTCCGGCACGGGGCGCACGGCGGTGGCGCGCTCCCACACGTCCGCCCAGAGCTGTGTCATGACTCCATGGTGACGGCAGGTCGTAGCCGGCGGCGCCGTCAGGGTTCAATGGCGCCATGGACCCCGCCACGATGACCGACCCGTTCTCCGCCTACATCGGCCTGGAGTACGTCGAGCTCACCGGGTCGCGAGTCGTCGCGACCTGGGCCGCCAAGCCGGAGCTGCACCAGCCCTACGGCATCGTGCACGGCGGCGTGCACTGCAGCGTCGTGGAGTCGATGGGCAGCGTCGGCTCGGCCCTGTGGCTCGGGGACAAGGGCCAGTGCGTCGGGGTCAACAACAACACCGACTTCTACCGGGCCGTGCGTGAGGGCACGCTGACCTCCACCGCGACCCCGCTGCACCAGGGACGCTCCCAGCAGGTGTGGGTCGTCGAGACCGTCAGCGACGCCGACGGCAAGGTGATCGCCCGTGGTCAGCTGCGCGTGCAGAACCTCTACCCGCAGGCCTGAGGTCCTCGTCCGGCCCCGTTCACCCAGATGCCGGAGGCCGGCGCCGGTGACGGGATCGCCGGCGATCCCACGTCCCGCCCGATCGCGCGCTACGCTGTGACCAGCGCCGGACCCGCAGCAGCTGCGTCCGGTGGCTCCGCCCCGGTCTGCAGGCTGATCGGCGCGCGACTCCCGTCCTTCGACCCACCGGGGCCACCCTGTCCCGCAGGTCGGCGCGACGGCGCCATACCGCCCCGGCGTACGCGCCGCGGCGTCCCAGAGGAGGAAGAGCCTTTGGCTCGACGAGGACAGCGTCAGTCCGGCAACACCCGCACGGCCCCGAAGAACGGCGGCAACGGTTCAGGCAACGGCAACCGCCGCGGCCAGCGCAACCGTCGCGAACTGGACAACGAGGGGATCATCCCCGTGCTGGCCCGCGCGGTGCGCGAGGTCGAGCAGGGGGTCCAGCGGGGCTCGGTGAAGCCCGCCGCGCGCACGAAGTTCCAGGTCGTCGCCCAGCTGGCGCGCGAGGAGCGGACCCGGGTCAAGGCCGACCAGACCATCTCGGAGGGCCAGCGCGGCGAGCAGCTCAAGCGGCTCGACGGCATCGGCACGATCCTGGCGAAGACCGCGACCCGCGACACGACCCTGCTCTCCCTGTTGGCCGAGGATGCCGACGTCTCCTACTCGGCCCTCGAGCTGAAGGCGGAGATGCTCAAGGCCGCCGGCATCGAGGCGCCGGAGCCGGTCGAGGAGGTCGTCGACGAGGACGCCCCGCCCGTCGTGGAGCGTCAGGTCGTGCCGCAGTCGGTCATCGCGCGCCAGCTCGCCAACCCGTTCCTGGTCCCCGACTTCTCCGCCGCGCAGCCCCAGGTCTCCGGGCGTCGCCTGGCGACGTGGGAGCTGATCGGACCCCTGCTCCAGGCCTTCGAGTACGGCGGCGCCTCGTCCTGCATGCCGTTGCCGGAGGCCACGACGCTCAACGCGGCGGGCGGACGGCACCTGATGCCGCACCAGGCCCAGGTGGTGGCCGCGGCGAAGGAGGGCCACCGCACCTTCCTCCTGGCCGACGAGCCCGGCCTCGGCAAGACCGCCCAGGCGCTGCTGGCCGCGGAGGCCGCGGAGGCCTACCCGCTGCTCGTCGTGGTGCCCAACGTGGTCAAGGCCAACTGGGCCCGCGAGGCGGGGCTGTGGACGCCGGACCACCCGGTGACGGTCATCCACGGCAACGGCGGCAACGTCGACGGGTTCGCCGACATCGTGGTCGTCAACTACGAGGTGCTCGACCGACACGTCGGGTGGCTGGGCGACTTCGGCTTCCGCGGGATGGTCGTCGACGAGGCCCACTTCATCAAGAACAAGACCTCGCAGCGCTCCCAGCACGTGCTCCAGCTGGCCGACAAGATTCGCAGGCGCAGTGCCCGTCCGCTGATGATGGCGCTGACCGGGACCCCGCTGATCAACGACATCGACGACTTCCGGGCCATCTGGCAGTTCCTCGGCTGGATCGGCGAGAACGCCCCCAAGGGCGAGCTGATGGCCGCGCTCGAGGAGCGGGGCCTGACCCCGATCGACCCCGGCTTCTACCCCAGTGCCCGCCACCTCGTCATCGACCGCGGGATCGTGCGGCGTCGCAAGGTCGACGTGGCCGCAGACATCCCGGCGCGGCGGATCGCGGACCTGCCGGTCGAGCTCGACGACGAGGCCGGCCGCTCGATCCGCGAGGCCGAGCGGGTCCTGGCCCGCCGACTGGTCAAGCGCTACGAGAGCGCCCTGGAGGCGCGTACGTCGGGCGTCACCGTGGAGGGCATCGACCACGAGCTGGTCCGGCGCGTCGCCACCTGGGAGCGTGAGGACACCACGACCACCAAGACCGGCGAGAACGTCTTCACCATGATGCGCCGCATCGGGCAGGCCAAGGCCGGCCTCGCCGCCGACTACGCCGCCCAGCTGGCGCGCAGCGTCGGCAAGGTCGTCTTCTTCGCCAAGCACATCGACGTGATGGACGTGGCCGAGGAGACCTTCGAGCGACGCGGTCTGCGCTACTCCTCGATCCGGGGCGACCAGACGCCGAAGGCACGCGAGGCAGCGATCGACGCGTTCCTCAACGACCCCGACGTCAAGGTGATCGTCTGCTCGCTGACCGCCGCCGGGGTGGGTCTCAACCTGCAGGTCGCCTCCAACATGGTGCTGGCCGAGCTGTCGTGGACCGACGCGGAGCAGACCCAGGCGATCGACCGGATCCACCGGATCGGTCAGGCCGAGCCGGTCACGGCGTGGCGGATCATCGCCTCGCAGACGATCGACACCAAGGTCGCCGAGCTGATCGACTCCAAGGCCGGGCTGGCCGCGGTCGCCCTCGACGGCTCGGACGCCGAGGTCTCCTCCTCGGTCGACGTCCAGCTCGAGGCCCTGGTGGCGTTGCTGACCGAGCAGCTCGAGCAGCAGCCGGCCTACGCCTGACCCGCGTCCGGACGGTCCTCGGTCGACCCGACCGACCCGACGGTCACGGCGTCGTGGCCATCGCGTCGAGCACCTGCTGGCCCAGCGACTGGTCACCCTCGATGGTCACGGCCCCCGGCGCCGGCGCACGACGTCCGCCCGCGAGCACGATGAACGACTCCCGGTCGCAGCGCAGGGTGAGGGTCGGCTGGTCCGGTACGTCGTGAAGCCGCTCGCCGCGCCCGGCGTCGTTGACGGCGAACGCGATCGGCGCCGACCCCTCCACGGCGAGCACCGCCGTGGTGCCGGCCGGAGCGCCGGCCTTCTTCGCGACCACGAACCCGAAGCTCTCGGTGAGGTAGTCGGTGGTGTGCTGGGCGGCGACGGAGTCGAGCCCACCCGGCATCCCGACGGCTCGGCGGACGTCCTGCTCGTGCATCCACACGTCGAGCGGCCGGTTGCGCAGCAGGACCTCCCAGGTCCAGGGGACACCGCCGAAGATCGTGTCCGGCCTGGCCGAGCCGTCGGACGGGGGGTCGGCTCGGAGGATCGACCGGCGGGTGGCCGTGACGTCGCGGATCTCCGCCGTGATCTCCGTCAGCGGGGTCTCTCGGCGGTTGACCACCCCGATCTCGGTGTAGAGGCCCATGAAGCCGGTGACGTGCGCTGGCTCGCCGACGTCGGCGGTCTCCTCGGGGTTGCCGGCGAGGATGCTCTCGAGGTGCGCGGTGTGCGCCGCGACCGCTCGCACGTCCCAGCCCGCGAGGTCGGTCGGCGCCGTCGCCTGCTCGGCCGGGACCCGGTCCAGCACCGAGCAGAAGTCGTCGATGGCGCTGACCCACACGTCGATGTAGCCGGCGAGGCGGTCCTGGTCGGTCGGGGTGTCCCGTGCGTCATTCATGGCGCTGACCGTAGCGAGGTCAGCCCCCCAGGGCGAGGCTGAGTGCGATGGCGAGCATCGTGATGCCGATCAGCACGTCCAGCACCTGCCAGGCCCGCGGCGTGGACAGCCGCCGGTGCGCCAGGCGGGCGCCGAAGCCGAGCCCGGTGAACCACACGATGCTCGCCGTGCAGGCGCCTGCCGCGAACCACCACGGCTTGTCGTCGGTGTTCGCGATCGAACCGAGGAGCAGCACGGTGTCGAGGTAGACGTGGGGGTTGAGCCAGGTCAGGGCGAGGGCCTTGACGACAGTCGCCGCCAGGGTGGCGGTGTCGCCCCGCGCGGCCTCGAGCGCCATGGGGTGTCGGGCGCGCAGCAGCGAGCTGACGCCGTACCAGGCCAGGAAGGCGACGCCGGCCCACCGCACGAGGTCGATCACCCAGCCGGCGTTGTCGACGACGGCACCGATGCCGGAGACTCCGGCGACGATCAGCAGGAGGTCCGACAGTGCGCACACGGCCACGACCGGGCCCACGTGGCGACGGGCGAGGCCCTGGCGCAGCACGAACGCGTTCTGCGCGCCGATGGCGACGATGAGGGCGAGTCCCGTCAGGAGGCCCGTGACGGCGGAGGTGAGCACGTGCTCACGCTAGGAGCATCCACGTGTGAAGACCAGCGAATGATTCTGAAGAAGCTTTAGAGTTGCTGCATGGTGCCGCACCCCGACCAGCTCGCCGCCCTCGCGGCGATCGTCGACCACGGCACCTTCGAGGCCGCGGCGCGCCACCTGCACGTCACCACGAGCGCCGTGAGCCAACGGATCCGAGCGCTGGAGACGGCAGCCGGTCAGGTGCTCGTGCGTCGTACGACGCCGTGCGCGGCGACCGAGGCGGGGACCGCCTACGTGCGGCTCGCTCGCCAGACCGCGCTGCTGTACGGCGATGTGCGCGCCGAGGTCGATCGGGACGAGGAGGCCCGTCGCATCGAGCTGCGGGTCGCGGTCAACGCAGACTCGCTGGCGACGTGGTTCCGCGGGGTGCTCGACGAGGTCGCGCTCTGGGACGGCGCCTCGCTGCGCCTCGAGGTCGAGGACCAGGCCTTCTCCGCCGACCTGCTGCGCCGCGGCGACGTCCTGGGGGCGGTCACCTCGGACCCGGCCGTGGTGCAGGGCTGCCGCTCGGAGTCGCTCGGAGTCCTGCGCTACCGACCCGCCGCGGCGCCGTCGTACGCCCACCGGTGGGGTGGGGGCCGCGGCCGCTTCGACTGGGCTCGGATGCCAGCGGTGGTCTTCAACGACAAGGACGCACTGCAGCACGACTTCCTGGCAGCGCGTGGCTTCGGACCACCGCCCGTCGTGCACCGGGTGCCGACGTCCGCCGACTTCCACGAGGCCATCCGACGCGGTCTCGGCTGGGGCCTGCTGCCGACCCCGCAGCTCGCTCCTGACCTCACCGCGGGGACCCTGGTCGCCCTCGGCGCCCGGCTGCACGTCGACGTCGCGCTGCACTGGCAGCGCTGGCGCCTGGACTCGCCGGGCCTGCTGCGGCTGACCGAAGCGGTGCGCTCGGCGGCGCGAGTGCTCCGCGGCTGACCCCCGGCACGCCACCGCCCGCCGTCCCGGGTGGGGCGGCGGGCGGACGCCGAGTCGCCGGAGCGGCTCAGAGGTGGTGCGGCTGTCTCAGAAGCGGGTGGCCGTGAACGGGATCTTGGTCGCGACGAAGTTCTTGTCCTTCGGGACGACCAGCAGGTACTTGATGCCCTTGCTCGAGCCCGGGACCGAGAAGCGGGCCTTGCCCTTCTTGTTGGTCTTGACCTTCTTGAAGGTCTTGAACTTCTTGCCCTTCTTCTTCTGGATGAGCAGCTTCTTCTTGCCGAACTTCGGCTTGACCTTGACGTCGGCCGTCGGCTGACGCTTGCCGGAGACGCTCGAGAAGTCGACGCTGCGCAGCACCTTGATGCTGATCGCCTTGGAGACCGACGGCAGGTAGGTGGTGTCGTCCGACGTCCCGCCGGTGTAGGCGATGCGGAGCTTCACGTTGCTGCGGTACTTGTCGTAGTCGGGGAAGGAGGCGAACCCGATGCCGCTGGCGACCTCGATGGTCTTCCACGTGGAGGAGCCCGGCTTCTGCACCTGCAGGCGGGCCTCGCCGGCGTCGATGAAGGACTCGTCGGCGGCGTCGACGCCGCCGCTGACGGACAAGAAGCGGCCGAACTCGCCGCGCTTGGTGACGGAGTCGCTGAAGGAGGACGTCGTCGCGACCTCTGCCGCGGCGTGGGCAGGCGTCGAGGTCGTCGTGACGACGGCGACGGGGGCGAGGGTGAGGGCGACGGCGGCGATGGTGCCGCGCAGGAGAGATCGCATGAAGGGTCTTCCGTTCGGAGGGGTGGGACGTCGGGCTCCCTGGAGACTCACCAGGAAGCGGCCCTCTGAAACCTCCTGCGAGGGCCCCCCTCCAGGTTTGTCCGGGCGTCGTCGCGGGCAAGGTGCGCGAGGCCCACCGACCGCCCCACCTGGAGTCCTCCCATGCGCATGCCCTCCCTCGGCGAGGACTTCGGTCGCTATCGCCTCGAGAGCGAGCTCGGGCGGGGCGGCATGGGCATCGTGTACGCCGCGCGCGACACGTCGCTGGACCGGCTCGTGGCGCTCAAGATCATCACGCCCCAGTGGGCCGAGGACGCGGAGTATCGCGCCCGCTTCGAGCGAGAGGCGCTCTCGCTCTCCCGGGTCGAGAGCGCCAACGTGGTCGCCGTCCACGACTTCGGCGAGCTCGACGGCTGCCTCTACCTCGTGACCCAGGTCCTCCCGGACGGCGACCTGCTGCAGCTGGTCGGGCGGGAGGGCGCTCTGGCGCCTGCCGTGGCGCTGGACGTCGCCGGCCAGGTCCTCGACGGCCTGGGCGACGCGCACGGTGTCGGCGTGGTGCACCGCGACGTCAAGCCGAGCAACGTGCTGCTGCGCCGCCGCGACGGCCGCCTCGAGGCCGTGCTGTGCGACTTCGGGATCGCCACCGGCGCCGGAGGTGACGTCACCCGCACCGGCGCCCTGGTGGGCTCCTTCCCCTACATGGCGCCCGAGCGCCACCAGGGCGAGCAGGCCGACGGTGCGGCCGACGTCTACTCCGTCGGGTGTGTGCTGTGGCAGACGCTGACCGGCACGGCGCCGTACGTCGGCAGTGACGTCGAGGTCGCGATGGCTCACCTGCAGGCACCCCTGCCGCAGCTGCCCGCCGCCGACGACTTCTCCCGCGCCATCAACCTGATCCTCACCCGCGCGCTCGCGAAGGACGCTGCCGAGCGGTACCCGTCGGCGCGGGCGATGAAGTCCGACCTCGTCTCGGCGGCCGCCCTGGCCCCGAGCGCCCTGGAGCTGCCCGACGTCACCGCCATCCGCCACGTCATCGTGCCCGGAGTCGTCGCCGGCGCACCCGTCGGCGGAGGTTCCGGTGGTGGGGCCGGCACGGGTCAGCCGCCCACCGACGAGTCCGGCCGCTCCCCGCGCCGACCGCTCGTGGCCGTGCTGGCGGCCGTCATCGCCGTCCTGCTCGCCGTCGTCGGCACCTACGCCGTGGTGGCCGCCAGTGCGGGGGAGCGCAGCGTGGAGCTCTCCGACGTCGCGGGCGACGCCTCTCCGCCCCTGACCGCATCGGTGCCGAGCGAGTCGGGGGAGCCCACGGCCACGGACGAGTCGAGCGACGAGCCGTCGGGTGCCACGAGCGGCAAGGGCGAGAACGGCACGAAGGGCAGCACGGGCAAGAAGGGCAGCAAGAACGGCGGGGCGTCGGGCAACGACTCCGACTCCGGCACCGGCGTCGTCACGGACCCGGGCGTGCTGACCGACCCCGGCTCGACCGACCCCGGCTCGACCGACGGCGATGGTTCGAGCACCGGTGGCGGCACGAAGGGCGGCAACGGCGGCGGGGGCCCCGGGCCGGGTGGCGGCAACGGCAACGACACCCAGCCGACCAAGCCCCCGAAGCAGAGCCCCGCTCCGGCGCCGACCCCGGCGCCCCCGCCCCCGAAGACCTTCGCGTGCTGGAACGGCGACGAGACCTACGGGTACGACCAGTGCCCGGCACTCAGCGGCCGGGCGGGGCTGGAGTGGGTCTACCCCAACAACTACAGCTGCGCCAGCGACCCGACCGCCGGGGGACCGCGGCTGGTGATCCTCACCTGCCAGCGCAAGACCCAGTACGGCCGCGGCGAGATCCGCTACACGCTGTGGACCTCGGTCGCGGCCGCGACCGACTACTTCGCCGGCCAGAACGGCTCCAAGGCCGACCCGTGGAAGAGCGACTGGGGCTACACGTGGTTCCGCGAGACGCCGAAGAACGAGCTGAAGTACCAGCGCACCAACGTGTACGCCGAGGAGCCGGTCTCCGTGGTCGTGCGCGGCGTCAACCTCCAGGCCCACCAGCAGATCGTCGGCACCGTGAAGTACCGGCAGCCGGCCCACCTGCGCGGCGCTCCGCTCTGACCGAGACGTACGTCGGCCCGCCACCCTGGCG
>NZ_JAPYPS010000099.1 GCF_029937575.1 Nocardioides sp. | reverse complement strand
CCCGTCGCCGTCGCCGAGCCCGAGCCCGAGCCCGACGCCGACACCGACGCCGAGCCCCAGTCCGACCCCGTCCCCGTCCCCGTCCCCTAGCCCGACGCCGAGCCCGAGCCCGACGCCGACGCCGACGCCGAGCCCGACCCCGTCGCCGAGCCCGAGCCCGAGCCCGACACCGAGCCCGACACCGAGCCCGAGCCCGAGCCCGACCCCCACACCGCCGACGGAGCCGCCCCCGGCGGAGAACCGCGCGCCGGTGGTTCGCAAGGTGAAGGTCAAGGGCCAGCAGGGCGGACACCGCGTCGGACGGTCGCTGCGCGCGAAGGTGCGCGCCGACGACCTGGACGGAGACCCGCTGGTCTACCGGTTCATCTTCGGCGACGGCACCGCGCAGGTGACGGACACGAAGCGCCTGCGCCACACCTACGGCGAGGCCGGTCGCTACCGCGTGACCGTCATCGCCTACGACGGCGAGAAGATCGACCGGCAGTCGGTCGTCATCAAGGTGAAGCGGGCGAAGAAGCGCTGACCTGACGGATCAGCCGCCGTACGACGGCTGATCCGGGGCTGATCTCCTGGGCTCGGCGCAGGTCGACGAGAGCATCGTCGACCTCGCCGAGCCCGGCCCGCGCGATCGCCCGCTGCACGTAGGCGTCGGGCCGCTGCGGCGCCGCGGCCACGGCTCGGTCGAGGGTTTCTCGGGCCTCGTCGAGCCGTCCCTGCGCCGACAGCGACACCGCCAGTGCCACCAGCGCCTCGTAGCTGCCCGGCACCCGGGACAAGGCGGCACGGGCGAAGGCCTCGCCGCCGATGGCGGCACCCGGGTCGCCGGCCGCGGCCTGCTCGGCCAGGACCCTGGCCGGGATCAGGCGTACGGCGACGTCCCAGGCGCGCCACCTGATCGTGCGGTCGAACTCGTCCGTGGCACCCGCCACCGTCCGCTGGTCCGCGAGGGCCAGGCCCCGTTGCAACGCGCGGTCCCCGAGGCACGCGGCGGCCAGGACCACCGCAAGTGCTGCACTCACCACAGCCACGGGCAGCTGGAGCCGGAAGCGCTCGCGTTCCTCGGGGCCCACCGAGAGCACGGTGCCGAGCAGGAACGCAGCGAGACACGTCGGTCCGGCAGTCGTGAAGTTCACGCAGGCCAGGGCCAGGTAGGCCGCCACCGTCAACGCCGCCGGTCGGAGGTGCGGATGATCGAGAAGCGCCTCGCGGGCCCGGCGGACGACCACGACGACGCCCACCAGGGTGGCCACGAGGAGCAGCAACCCTCCGGCGACCAGGACCTGGAGGATCACCGAGTGTGGCGAGTCCGCCAGTCGTTGGGGGCCCGTGAAGTCCACGAACGCCGCGTCCTCGTAGGCGGGGAAGGCGTCGACGTACCGGTTGGCGCCGATCCCCAGCAGCGGGTGATCGAGCACCAGGTCGAGCGTGAGCCGCCACTGGTGCAACCGGCCCTCAGCGGTGCCCAGACCGAGCAGCCTCTCGCGCGTGCTCGGGACGGCGAGGGCGAGGAGCACGAGGCCGACGAGCGCGGCCGACCCGCGCGTCAGGGCAACGAGCGACGATCGCCCGCCGGCGGGGCCGGGGCCGGGCGCCCGCCGTCCGGAGGTGTTGTCCCGCACCTGGAGCGCGACGGTGACGACGAGGCCGAGCAGCGTCAGGCCGAGAGCGGTGCGTGAGCCGGAGATCGCGACCGTGGTGACGGCCGCCGTCAGTCCGGCGACCTCGTACCAGCGCGCCCGGCTGCCGAGCCCCCCGGGGCGCAGGGCAGGTCCGGCGAGCACGAGGGCGGCCAGCATCGCGACCGCACCCTGGTCCGTGGCGTTGCCGAGCACCGAGCCGGTGCGTTGCTCGGTGCTCGGCCCGAGCGGGCTGATGTCGAGGACGTCGAGCACGGAGAAGGCTGCGAGGGCCAGCGCGAGCGACCCCACGGCGTACGACAGCGAAGGGCGCCCCGCCTCGTCCCGGCCCACGACGCGGGCCCCCGCCCAGCAGGTGGCGCCGTAGAGCGCCAGCACGGGGAGCCCCTCGTAGCGGGGCCAGCGACCGACGAGCGAGGCGTACGGCGTGTCGCCGGCGAGGGCGGCCAGGGTGAAGACCGCCGCCCAGCCGATGCCGGCGAGCACGACGACGCGGGGGAGTGCTCCCCGTGGCGTGGTCAGCGCAGCGGCCACCACGGCCACCGCCGAGACGAGCAGCTTGGCCAGGACGAAGCGGGAGAAGCCGCCGGGGATCCAGCACAGGGGAGCCAGAGCAGCGAGCCAGAGCCCGAGTGCGGGCAGCATGTCCGGACGGTCCGACCGCATAGCCCGTCTGGGCCATTTCGCTCGGGTTGCCGCCACAAGGGTCGAGTCTCGCACTAGCGTCGTGGATCGTGCCCGCGAACGGGTGCCGTCGTCCGCCCCACAGGAGACCCGATGCGCCACCCCCGCGCTGCACTGCCCGCCGCCTTCACCGCCCTCGTCGTGGCGCTGATCGCCTCGTTCGTGGCACTGGCCGGGGCAGGTCCGGCGACGTCGGCCGCGGCCCGGACGGCTCCGCAGCCCCCCGTGGCGGACCTGCTCGCAGGCAGCTACCAGGCCGAGTTCGGTCGCCTCAGCGTCGCTGGGAAGCCAACGATCTCGAACAGGAAGTCACCGGCGATCTCGGGCAGGACGCGTGTCGGGCGCACCCTCACGGTCTCCAGCGGCACGTGGAAGCCGGCCAAGGTCAAGGTCGCCTACCGCTGGTACGCCGGCACGAAGAAGATCAAGGGCGCCAAGGCGGCGTCGTACTCCCCGACGGCCGACGACGCGGGGCAGGTCCTCAGCGCACTGGTGACGGCGAAGAAGAAGGGCTACCGCAGCGGGGCGGTCCTCGAGACGGCCGGCACCGTCAAGGGCGGCAAGATCGCCTCCACCTCCAAGCCGGCGCTCAAGGGCAAGGCCCTGGTCGGCAAGAGGCTGAAGGCCACCGCGGGCGACTGGTCGGTCGCGGACGTCGAGCTGACCTACACCTGGCTCAAGGGCAAGAAGGAGCTGTCCTCGGCCAAGAAGTACCGCGTGCAGGCCTCCGACGCCGGCAAGCGGGTGAAGGTCGTGGTCACCGCCGCCAAGCCCGGCTTCAAGTCGGCCAGCGTGCGGTTGCGGTCCGATCGGATCCAAGCCGGCTGACCACGCCCGTCCGGCGCACCGCGGCCGGACGTCAGGACTCGCCGGCGGCGTACAGCGCCGCGCCGATGATCCCCGCCTTGTTGAGCAACAGCGCCGGGATGATCGGGGTGTCCAGCTCGACCATCGGCAGGAACGACGCCGCGTGCTTGCTCACGCCGCCCCCGACGACGATCAGGTCGGGGGAGAAGAGCCGCTCCACGCTCTGGTAGTACGACGTGAGCCGCTTGGCCCACTTCGCCCAGGACAGCTCCTCGGACTCACGGACGCTGTTGGCGGCCCGCTTCTCTGCCACGTGGCCGTCGATCTCCAGGTGGCCCAGCTCGGAGTTGGGCACGAGCACCCCGTCGTGGACCAGCGCGGAGCCGATGCCGGTGCCCAGGGTGGTCACGACGACCAGGCCGGTCTGGCCGCGAGCGGCGCCGAAGCGCACCTCGGCCAGACCCGCGGCGTCGGCGTCGTTGAGCACCCGGACGGACCGACCCGTGGCCCGCGTGAAGAGCTCGTCGGCGTCGGTGCCGATCCAGCCGTGGTCGATGTTGGCCGCGCTCCCGACGACGCCGCGCCGCACGATGCCGGGCACGGTCACCCCGACGGGCGCGCCGGCGCCGCCCTCGGGCAAGGACGCGAGCAGCTCGACGAATACGGCGGCGACCGCGTCCGGGGTGGCCGGGTCGGGCGTCTTGATCCGCGTGCGCTCACCGGCGAAGTCGCCGGCCGCGAGGTCCACGGCGGCCGCCTTGATCCCGCTGCCGCCGAAGTCGATGCCGATCGGGTGGTCGTCCGGGCTCTCGCTGCTCACACCACCATCAGATCACGTCGGGGACGTCCCGTCAGGAGCCCGGGACCTGGCAGCATGACCGCATGGATGCAGCCCCGGACCCCGCCATGGACCCCACAGCGGACCCCACAGCGGACCCCACAGCGGACCCCGCCGAGGACATAGGAGCGGCCCCAGCGCTGGACGTCGAGAGGTTGCGCTCGGCCTTCCCCGCGCTGCTCGACGGTCCGAGTGCCGGGCTGGTCCGCCTCGACGGGCCCGGAGGGTCGCTCGTGCCTCAGGTGGTCGCCGACGCGATCGCCTCGGCGATGACCTCGGGGATGTGCCAGCGCGGCACCCTGACGCCGGTCGAGCAGCTCGCCGAGGCCACGACGGCCGGGGCCCGCGCCGCGATGGGCGACCTGCTCGGCACCGACCACCGCGGCGTCGTCTTCGGCCGATCGATGACGGCCCTCACCTTCGATCTGGCTCGCTCCCTCAGTGCCGCCTGGGGGCCGGGCGACGAGGTGGTGGTGACCCGGCTCGACCACGATGCCAACATCCGGCCGTGGGTCACGGCGGCCGCGCGCACCGGGGCCACCCTGCGGTGGCTCGACTTCGACCCGGAGACCACCGAGCTGCACGACGTCGAGAGCGTGCTCAGCGATCGCACCCGCGTGGTCGCGGTCACCGCCGCGTCGAACCTCTTCGGCACCCGCCCCGACGTCCCCGCGATCGCCGCGGCGGCCCACGAGGTGGGCGCGCTGGTGCACGTCGACGCCGTGCACCTGGCCGCCCACGACACGGTCGACCGGGTCGCCCTCGGCGCGGACCTGATCAGCTGCTCGCCGTACAAGTTCTTCGGCCCGCACCTCGGGGTGCTCGCGGCGGACCCGGCGCTGCTCGAGACCCTGCACCCCGACAAGCTGCTGCCCTCGACCGAGGAGGTCCCCGAGCGCTTCGAGCTCGGCACGCTGCCCTACGAGCAGCTGGCCGGAGTGACGAGCGCCGTCGACTTCATCGCCTCCTTCGACCCCCGAGGCGCCAGTGGTGCGACCCGCCGCCAGCGGCTGGTCGCGGCCATGGGGGCGATCGCCGCCCACGAGCACGCCCTGCTGTCGAGGCTGCTGATCGGGCTGGACCGGCTCAGCCACGTCCGGGTGCACGGGAGCCCGGCGTCACGCACGCCCACGCTGCTGCTCCACGTCGACGGGGTCGAGCCGCGGGCGGTCTACGAGCACCTGGTCGACCACGGCGTCATCGCCCCGGCCGGCAGCTTCTACGCGCTGGAGGCCTCCCGGCACGCCGGGCTGGGCGACACGGGCGGTGTGCGCGTCGGGCTGTCGCCGTACACGACCCACGAGGACCTGGACCGGCTGATCGTCGGCCTGGGGCGACTGGCCTGCTGACCCGGTCTGCTTGACCCGGACCCGACCCAGTCCCGGACGAGCCCCGGGCAGGCTCAGCGCAACCGCGCCAGGGTGAGCGCGAAGTCGTCGGCCGGGTCGGTCCAGCTCTGCGTGACCTCGAAGCCGGCGGCGCCCAGCTCGGCGCGGATCCCCTCGGGTCGGAACTTCGTCGAGATCTCCACCCGGATCTCCTCGCCGCTGGCGAGGTCGACCTCGAGGTCGGCGCCGGGGATCGAGACCCGCTGCGGCGCCTCGGAGCGCAGCCGCAGGTCCATCCGTTCCATGTGGGCGTCCCAGAAGGGCACGTAGGAGTAGGCGTCGAGGTCGAAGTCGGCGCCGAGCTCACGGTTGAGCACGGCCAGGGAGTTGGTGACGAACCGGGACGTCACGCCCTGGGAGTCGTTGTAGGCCGCGATCAGCCGGTCGCTGCTCTTGACCAGGTCGGTGCCGATGAGCAGCCAGTCGCCCGGCTCGAGCGAGTCGGCGAGCGCGCCGAGGAAGGCGCCGCGCTCCTCGACGTACAGGTTGCCGATGGTGCCGCCCAGGAAGGCCACCAGGCGCCGGTCGCCTCCGGGCAGGTCGCCGAGGTGCAACGTGAAGTCACCGACCACGGCCTCGATCGCGACGTCGGGGTAGCGCTCGTCGAGCATGTCGGCCGCCGCGCGCAAGGTCGCCTCGGAGACGTCGACCGGCACGAAGCGACGCAGTCGGCCGGCGGCGTCGAAGGCGTCGAGCAGGACGCGGGTCTTGTCACTGGTGCCGCTGCCGAGCTCGACGACGGTGGTGGCGTCGCAGGCCGCAGCGATGTCGGCGCCGTGCAGGTCGAGGATCGCCCGCTCGGCCTCGGTCGGGTAGTACTCCGGCAGGCGCGTGATCAGGTCGAAGAGACGCGACCCCTCGTCGTCGTAGAGCCACTTGGGCGGCAGGCGCAGCGGCTTGGCGCCGAGACCACGACGTACGTCGTCGACCAGCGTGCCGGCCGCCCAGTCGGGGTCGAGGAGCACGGAGACGACGGGTGCGGGGCTGCTCATGAGCTCTCCAGGTCTGCGTGGGCGGGGCGGGGGGCGCCACCGTCGGCGAGCCGGACCCCCGACAGGGCCCAGCGGGACGCGTGGGGGAAGAAGTTGCGGTAGGTCGCTCGGGCATGGCCCGGCGGGGTGAGCGCGCACCCACCGCGCAGCACCATCTGGTTGGACATGAACTTGCCGTTGTACTCCCCGATCGCGCCCTCGGGCGGGTGGAACCCCGGGTAGGGGTGGTAGGCCGACGACGTCCACTCCCAGCAGTCGCCGTACACCTGTCGCAGGCGTCGGGTGCGGTCGTCGTGGGGCGCTGCAGCCGTCGGGTGGTACGTCGTGGTGTCGGCCATGTTGACCACCGCCGACGCGCCAGCTGGGCCCGAGCGTGCAGCCCCGCCCTGGCCGTCGCTGACGACGGCGTGCTCCCACTCGGCCTCGCTGGGCAGGCGCTTGCCGGCCCACGTCGCGAACGCCTCGGCCTCGTAGAAGCTCACGTGACTCACGGGCAGCCCGGGATTGACCGGCCAGGTGCCGTGGAGGGTGTGCTCGAGCCACACTCCGTCGTGCTCGCTCCAGTAGAAGGGGGCCTGCCACTGCTCCGCGTTGACCCTGGCCCAGCCGTCGGAGAGCCACAGGTCGTGGCGGCGGTAGCCGCCGTCGGCCATGAAGTCGAGCCACTCGCCGTTGGTGACGAGCCGGTCGGCGATCCGGTAGGGCTCGAGCCACTGACGGTGGCGGGGGAGCTCGTTGTCGAAGCTGAAGCCGTCGCCCTCGTGGCCCACCTCGACGAGCCCGCCCTCGACGTCGACCCAGCCGAGATCGTCGGGCTCGCAGCGCTCGCTCGGGCTGCCGGCGTAGACGGGCTGCAGGGGGTTGCGCGAGAGCACGTGCTTGATGTCCATGAGCAGCAGCTCCTGGTGCTGCTGCTCGTGGTGGAAGCCCAGCTCGATCGTGGCGCTCAGCTTGTCGAGGGTGCCCTGGTCCGTCCGGCCGAGGGTGGTGATCAGGTCACGCATCCGGTCGTCGACCTGGCGACGGTAGACGCCGACGTCGTGGGCACCGGGGCGGGTGATGAAGCCACGGTCGGCGCGGGAGTAGCGGGCGCCGAGGGTCTCGTAGTAGCTGTTGAAGAGGAACCAGTACTTGTCCTGGAACGGCGCGAAGTCGGGCTCGTGCTCGGCGAGGAGGAAGGTCTCGAAGAACCACGTCACGTGGGCGCGGTGCCACTTGGTGGGCGACACGTCCGGCATCGACTGGACGGTCTGGTCCTCCGGGGAGAGCGGAGCCGCGAGCGACTCGGTGTGGGCGCGAACCTCGGTGAAGCGGTCTACCAGGGACTCGGCGTCCCACATCGTTGTCGCTGCTGTCGCCGTCATGTGCTCGGCCTGCCTTTCGAGGGGTGAGTGGCCTGTCACGGTGTTCGCCGGTCGGTGGTGCCCCTCCACCATGACCGATGGCACCGACAACGTCGTCACCCCGTAGTGGGACGTCACCAGTTCGTAAGTTCCCCGTCCCAGCGAGGTCACCGACCGTTGTCGCGCCGCGGCGTAACCCACGCACCCGCCCCGTCGTTGGGCCAGCACACCTCCTTCCTCCACGATCGGGAGCCCGATGAAGTCGCACCCAGCCGTACGCCGCCTGCTCGTCACCATGAGCGGCCTGGCGCTGGCCGGTGCCGGTGTCCTTGCACCGACGGCGCCTGTCGAGGCGGCCGCCTCGGGCGCCGGCCCTGTCGTGGGCTCCGCTCCGACGGCCACCGTGGCCTCGACGCGGGAGCGCCAGGCGAAGAAGAAGAAGAAGAAGCGCTCGGCGCGTCACTCCGAGTGGGCCGGCGCCGGTCAGGCCACGATCACGCCCGGCGTGATGATGTACACCGCCGGGGCGCAGTGCACCGCGAACTTCGTCTTCACCGATGCCGTCGGCAACGTGTTCGTCGGCTACGCCGCGCACTGCGCCGGCAAGGGCGAGGCCACCGACACCAACGGGTGCCAGGTCTCCTCGCAGCCACTCGGCACCCGGGTGGACTTCGTCAGCGGGGGCAGCGTCATCACCGGCGGCACCGCGCTGGGCCGCGGCACCCTCGTGTACTCGTCCTGGGTCGCCATGAACGAGGCCGGCACGACGGACGGCCCGACCTGCGAGTACAACGACTTCGCGCTGGTCAAGGTCCGCGCCCGCGACGTCGACAAGGTCAACCCGTCGGTGCCCTTCTACGGCGGACCGACCGGCATCGACAAGAACGGCACCAGCCTCGGCGACCGGGTCTACAGCTACGGCAACTCCAGCCTGCGGGCCGGCCTCGAGCTGCTCTCGCCCAAGCTCGGCGTCGCGCTCGGGGACGCGGCCTCCGACGATGGCTGGAACCACCAGGTCTACACCCTCACCCCGGGCATCCCGGGCGACTCCGGCTCGGGCTTCATGAACCGCGCCGGCAAGGCCGTGGGCACCTTGTCCACGGTCGCCGTCGCACCTCTGCCACTGGCGAACGGCACGGGAGACCTGCTGCGCGAGCTGAAGTTCGCCAAGGCCAGCTCGGTGATCAAGGGCCTGCGACTGGCGAAGGGCACCGAGGCGTTCTCGAGCACCCTCTGAGCTGAGCTGAGCTGAGCTGAGGACGTCTGCCGAGGGCATGGTCACCGGCGGTCCGCAAGACTGAGGCGACACCGACCGCGCGATCACACTCGCCCGTGCCCGACGAAGAGGACCCGACATGTCCGCCGCGCCCAGCCTGCCCGACCTGACCGGCTCGACCTACGTGGTGACCGGAGCCAACTCCGGCATCGGTCTCGAGGCCGCCAAGAAGCTCGCCGGCGCCGGGGGCAAGGTCGTCCTGGCCGTGCGAGACGTCGAGAAGGGCGAGGCCGCGGCGGCGCAGATCCCTGGTGAGACCGCCGTACGGCGGCTCGACCTGGCCGACCTCGCCTCGGTGCATGCCTTCGCGGACGCCTGGGACGAGCCGATCACGACGCTGGTGAACAACGCCGGGATCATGATGGTCGCCGAGGGACGCACCGTCGACGGCTTCGAGCGCCAGATCGGTACCAACCACCTCGGTCACTTCGCGCTGACCAATCTGCTGCTGCCGCACGTCACCGACCGGGTCGTCTCGGTCTCCTCGGGCCTGCACAACGGTCCGCAGGTCGACCTCGACAACCTGGACCTCGAGGGCGCCTACAAGCCGACGCGTGCCTACCAGCAGTCCAAGCTCGCCAACCTCCTCTTCACCGCCGAGCTGCAGCGTCGCCTGGCCGAGGCGGGCTCGACGCTGACCGCGCACGCGGCGCACCCCGGCTACTCGGCGACCAACCTGCAGACCCACCACGCCAACCCGCTGATGAACAAGCTCATGTGGGTCGGCAACAAGGTGATTGCGACCAGTGCCGAGTTCGGGGCGCGGCCCACCGTGCACGCGGTGGTGGCCGACCTGCCTCCCAACAGCTACATCGGGCCCACCGGCTTCCAGGGCCTGCGCGGAGCGCCCGGCCCCAACCCTCGCTCGAAGCAGGCCCGGGACGCCGACGTGGCCCGGCGGCTGTGGGACCTCTCCGAGCAGCGCACAGCGGTCTCCTGGGGGCTGTGACCCACCGGACGCACAGCGGACCGGCCGGACGGCGTGCCCCCGCGGCTGCTAGACATGAGCCATGGCCACTACTGCACTCGGGGGCAACCCCGTCACCACCGTCGGCGACCTTCCCGCGGTCGGCTCCGACGCCCCCGCCTTCAGCCTCACCGGCTCCGACTTCAGCGACGTCACGCTGGGTGCGGGCACCCGCACCGTGCTGAACATCTTCCCGAGTGTCGACACCGGCGTGTGCGCGGCGAGCGTGAAGAAGTTCAACGAGCTGGCCGCGGGTCTCGACAACACCGTCGTGGTGTGTGTCTCCAACGACCTGCCCTTCGCCCAGGCCCGCTTCTGCGGCGCCGAGGGCATCGAGAACGTCACCGCCGCCTCGGGCTTCAAGTCCAGCTTCGGCCAGGACTACGGCGTGGCCATGGTCGACGGCAAGTTCGAGGGCCTGCTGGCTCGCTCGGTCGTCGTCGTCGACGCCGACGGCTCGGTGCTCCACACCGAGCTCGTCCCCGAGATCGCTCAGGAGCCCGACTACGACGCTGCGGTCGCCGCGCTCGGCTGACCTTCCTCGGGGCCGGCCCCTGTGGTGGCGGTGGTGGGGCCGCGCGCGTAGCCGACCTGCTCCCTTCGGGGTGCTGCCGGTGGTTCCGGTGGTGGGGCCGCGCGCGTAGCCGACCTGCTCCCGCCGTCAAGGATCGCCTGC
>NZ_JAPYPS010000024.1 GCF_029937575.1 Nocardioides sp. | reverse complement strand
CTGTCGACGCTACGCAGCCTCTGCAGGCGCGACCTCACCCGCGCGGCCGAGGACGTCGTCCTGGCCTTTCTGGCGCCGTGAGGGCTGTCCAAACGGCACAATTGTGCCGTTGTGGCACGTTGTGCGGCCCAGACCCTGCCACAACTCCACAATTGTGCGGCTCTGACAGGTAAGCCTCTGACCTGCGCGAACAGGCCGATTCAGACGTTGAACCGGAACTCCACCACGTCGCCGTCGGCCATCACGTAGTCCTTGCCCTCGATGCGCACCCGACCGGCCTCCTTGGCCTTGGCCATCGAGCCCGTGGACATCAGGTCGTCGAACGAGACGATCTCGGCCTTGATGAAACCCTTCTGGAAGTCGGTGTGGATCACGCCGGCAGCCTCGGGTGCGGTGGCGCCCTTCTTGATCGTCCAGGCGCGCGACTCCTTGGGGCCGGCGGTGAGGTAGGTCTGCAGTCCGAGGGTGTCGAAGCCGACGCGGGCGAGGGTGTCCAGGCCGGGCTCGGTCACGCCCATCTCGGCGAGCATCTCGCGGGCCTCGTCGTCGTCGCCGAGCTCGACGAGCTCGGCCTCGAACTTCGCGTCCAGGAAGATTGCCTCGGCGGGTGCGACCAGGGCCTGCATCTTCGCCTTGAGGTCGTCGTCGGCGAGCTCGTCGGCGTCGCAGTTGAAGACGTAGATGAAGGGCTTGGCGGTCAGCAGGGACAGCTCGCGGACCAGGTCGCGATCGATGTCGGTCGAGATGATCGGCGTACCGGCCTCGAGGTGCTCCATCGCCTCCTTGGTCGCCGCGAGGTTGGCGGCCAGCTCCTTCTTGGCGCGCGCCTCCTTCTCCAGCCGCGGGATCGCCTTCTCGACCGTCTGGAGGTCTGCCAGGATCAGCTCGGTCTGGATCGTCGAGATGTCGTTGCCCGGGTTGACCTCGCCGTCGACGTGGGTGACGTCCTCGTCACGGAAGACCCGGGTCACCTGGCAGATCGCGGCCGACTCGCGGATGTGGGACAGGAACTTGTTGCCCAGCCCCTCGCCCTGCGAGGCACCGGCCACGATGCCGGCGATGTCGACGAACTCGACCGTCGCGGGCAGCTGCTTGGCGGATCCGAAGACCTCGGCCAGCTGCGGCAGGCGCTCGTCGGGGACCCCGACCACCCCGACGTTCGGCTCGATCGTGGCGAACGGGTAGTTCGCCGCCAGCACGTTGTTCTTGGTCAGGGCGTTGAAGAGGGTCGACTTGCCCGCGTTGGGGAGTCCGACGATACCGATGGTGAGTGCCACGAGCGGGGAGTCTACGGAGCCGCCACCTCGCGGTCACTTCGCCGTACGCCGGGAGCGCGGCCACCATGGACACGGCACCCGCCGTCTAGGCTGACCTGGTGCGCCTGGCCACCTGGAACGTCAACTCTCTGCGCTCGCGCATCGACCGCGTCGAGGCCTTCCTGACGCGTCACGACATCGACGTGCTGGCGGTGCAGGAGACCAAGGCGCGCGAGGACCAGCTGCCGCTGATGGGCCTGCAGTCCCTGGGGTACGACGTCGCCGCGGCCGGCTACCACCAGTGGAACGGCGTCGCGATCATCAGCCGCGTCGGCCTGGAGGACGTCGAGGTCGGCTTCCCCGAGATGCCCGCCTTCGGCGACCCACCGGCGGCCGAGGCCCGCGCGATCGGCGCGACCTGCGGCGGCGTACGGATCTGGTCCCTCTACGTCCCCAACGGTCGCAAGGTCGACGACCCGCACTTCAGCTACAAGCTCGACTGGCTGGCCCGACTCCGCGAGTCCGCCACGGCCTGGACCGACCAGCCGACCGCCCTGGTCGGTGACTGGAACATCGCGCCCACCGACGACGACGTCTTCGACATCGCCCAGTTCGCGACCAGCACCCACGTGACCCCGCGCGAGCGCGCGGCGTTCAACGGCTTCCTCGACGACGGGTACGTCGACGTCGTACGACCCCACACACCCGAGCCGGACAGCTACACCTACTGGGACTACTACCGGCAGCGCTTCGAGCGCAACCGCGGGATGCGCATCGACTTCGTGCTCGGGTCACCTCCGTTGGCAGCCCGCGTGACCGGCGCTTTCGTCGACCGCGACGAGCGCGCGGGCAAGGGCGCCTCCGACCACGCCCCCGTCGTGGTCGACCTGGTCGACGTGGCCACCGACGGATCGACATGAAGGGCCGCCGGCGACGACGGCAGAAACAGCCCATCACCTACCTGATGGCCGACGGGCCGCGCCGCGAGCCGGAGCCCGAGGAGGCACCACCACCCGAACCCCCCGCCGTCGAGGAGCCCCCGGTGCCGGCGGCGACCGCGCCTGAGGTCACGCCGGAGCGCGAGCTCATCGACGTGCTGGCCGACGCCGCGATCGAGATGCCCTGGCCTGAGGACGCGATCGAGCAGCTCCTGGTCGAGTGGTGCTCCCACGCCGTCGACGCGACGATCTCGGTCGAGATCGTGCCGGCGCCACCGCCCGATGCGAGCTTCGTCTTCGGGGACGGTCGCTACCTGGTCGCCCGTCGTCCCTTCGGGAGCGCCATCTTCAGCAGTCTCGACCACCGCGTACTGACCGCCCTCGCCACCATGGCGACCGCTTCGAAGCACGCCGCACGCCGCGACGAGCACCTGCGCCGACGCGCCCTGACCGACGACCTGACCGGGCTGTGGCAGCACGGGTTCTTCCGCGAGCTCGTCGAGGACGTGATGATCGAGCGTCACTCCGAGTACCTCGGTGTCCTCTTCCTCGACATCGACCGGTTCAAGGAGCTCAACGAGCAGTTCGGCCACCTCGAGGCCGACGAGGTGCTGCGCGAGGTGGGTGCCCGGCTGCGCTACGGCCCGTTCCCCGAAGGGTCGATCGCCGCACGGATGGGCGGCGACGAGTTCGCGGTCGTGCTGCGCAAGGTCGAGGGCCAGGAGCACCTCGACGGGATCGTCGAGGAGCTGACCCGGCTGCTGCGGGCGCCCATCCCGGTCGGCGACCTGATGCTGTCGATCGACGTCAGCATCGGCGCTCAGCTGTCGATCTCGGCCGCCGACGACCCCGAGCTGCTGTTGCGCTCCGCCGAGCGCCGGATGCGCGACAACAAGCGCTCGCGTCCCGGCCAGCGCCCCCCTCGGTGGTACGACGAGAGCACGCTGCTCCGCGAGATGCTGGACGAGGGTCGGGTCCGGGTGGCCTTCCAGCCGATCGTCGACCTGCGCTCCGGAGCGATCCACGGCTACGAGGCCCTGGTCCGCGGGCAGCACCTCGAGGTCGGTCAGGTCTCGCCGTTGCTCCTGGTCGGCTCGGCCTCCAAGCTCCGCATGCTCGACGAGCTCACCGAGGTGGTCCTCGACAGCGCGCTGGCCACGATGCGCGCGGTCGAGCGGCTCGCGAGCGCTCCGGTGGCGTTGAGCATCAACCTGGAGTTCGAGCAGCTCCGCAGCGGCAGCTACCTCCTCGAGACGCTGCCGCAGCGCCTCGAGGGCACCGACGTGCACCTGGTGCTGGAGATCTCCGAGCGACACGTCGCCCGCTGGACGCCGTCGCAGCGCATCCTCGCCACCGAGCTCGCCGACGCCGGCATCGGCTTCGCCGTCGACGACTTCGGGGTCGGCTACTCCGCACTCGGACTGCTGAACAGCTGGCCCTGGGAATGGGTCAAGCTCGATCGCAGCCTGGTCGCGGAGGGCGGCGGTGAGGCGGGCCGGACCCTGCTCGGCCACGTCTCGCACATGCTCGACGACCTGTCCCTGACGCCCGTCGCGGAAGGGATCGAGACCGCCCAGGAGCTCGGGTACGCCCGCTCCATCGGGGTCGGCCTGGGTCAGGGGACCCTGCTCGCACCGCCCGCACCCGCAGCCGACGTCCTCGCCGCGGTCACCGAGCACGGGCTGTGCCTGCCCCACCTCGAGCCGCACCCCGACCACGAGGGCTGACACCCCGCTCGCCGGCCCCGGGTACGTCGGGTCCCCGGCGTTGTCGGTGCCCACCGCCATGCTGACCCCATGGAGATCTCGATCCCGGCCCTGCTGCTCCTCGGGTGCGCCGCCCTGGCGCTCGGCGGCACGATCGGTGGCGCCCTGGGGTATGCCGCCGGCGTCCTTCGCCCGCGCCCCGACTCCCCCGACCAGAGCCGCCTGGCACGCGCCCTGGACCACCGAGTCGCCGAGGAGGCCGTCGTCCGCGAGAGCCTGGAGCGGCTTCACGACCAGATGCGCGACCTGGAGCACACCCGCGTGGCCTGGCAGAGCCAGCTGCACGAGCAGGTCTCCGACATGCGCTTGTCCACCGAGACCCTGCGGCGCGAGACGCAGAGCCTGTCGACGGCTCTGCGTCGGCCGCAGGTCCGTGGACGCTGGGGAGAGCTGCACCTGCGCCGGGCCGTCGAGCTGGCCGGCCTCGTCGAGCGTTGCGACTTCCACGAGCAGGTCCAGCTCGACGACGGAGCCCTGCGCCCCGACCTGGTCGTGCACCTCTCCGGGGGCCGTCAGGTCGTGCTCGACGCCAAGGTCCCGTTGGACGCCTACCTCGACGCCACCGGCACCGACGACGAGGAGGAGCGCGAGCACCACCTCGACCGCCACGCCCGGCAGCTGCGCACGCACGTCGACGCTCTCGGGTCGAAGGCCTACTGGCGCTCGCTGAGCGAGACCCCGGAGTTCGTGGTGCTCTTCGTGCCGGCGGAGTCGTTCCTCTCGGCCGCGCTGGAGGCCGACCCGACCCTGATCGAGCACGCCGCGGCGCGTCAGGTGGTCCTGGCGACGCCGACGACCCTGATCGCCCTGCTCCGCACGGTCGCCCACGGCTGGAGCCACGAGACGCTGACCCTCCAGGCCGCGGAGATCCACCGGCTCGGCCGCGACCTGCACCACCGCCTCGGCACGTTCAGCACTCACCTCGACCAGGTCGGGCGCTCCCTGAACGCCGCGGTCGGCCACTTCAACTCGGCGGTCGGGTCGCTGGAGTCGCGGGTCCTCGTGGGAGCGCGGCGCTTCTCCGACCTCGGCGTCACCGACGACACCCTCGACTCGCCGCGTCCCGTCGAGCTCCGCGCGGTCGACCGGCGCGGCGACACCGACGAGCCACCGAGCGCCCGTACGGTGGTCCGGTGAGCCTGCCCGCCTCCCGCACGGTGTGGGAAGAAGGTCACGAGTCCGGTCGCGAGATGGCCGCGCTCGGAGTGGCGCTCGCCCTCACGGCAGCAGCCCTCGACCTGGTCCTCGGTGGTCAGATCGGTCTGCTCTTCGACCTGGCGTTCGTCCTGCTCTGCCTGGCCCTGGCGCTGGCCGTGCATCCCCGCGACTTCTTCACCGTCGGGGTGCTCCCACCGATCCTGATGCTGGCGACCTTCACCCTCCTGGCGATGACGCGCTCCGAGTCGATCGCCCGTGCCGAGGACGGTCTGGTCCAGGCCATCGTCTCGGGCCTGTCCCACCACAGCCTCGCCCTGGTGATCGGCTACCTGCTCGCCCTGGCCGTGCTCGTCGTTCGGGTCCGGGTCCGAGTCCAGCGCGAGTCGCTCACTCGAAGCGGTCCGGGTCGCCGGCTCCGCGCCTGAGCACCTCCGGCACCCCGGTGGAGAAGTCGACCACGGTCGTCGGCTCCGCGGTGGTCTCCCCGGCCTCCACGACGATGTCCAGGTCGTGGTCGAGCTCCTCCTTGATCTCCCAGCCCACCGTGCGAGGCTCGGTCTCACCCGGCATGATCAGTGAGCTGCTCAACAGCGGCTCGCCGAGCTCCTCGAGGAGCGCGCGCACGAACGGGTGCTCGGGGATCCGCACCCCGACCGTCTTCTTCTTCGGGTGCAGCAGCCGCTTGGGCACCTCGGGCATCGCCGTCAGGATGAACGTGTACGGCCCGGGCGTCGCCGCGCGGATGGCCCGGAACGCGGCGTTGTCCACGTGCACGAGCGACCCGAGCTGGGCGAAGTCCTTGCAGACCAGGGTGAAGTGGTGCCGATCGTCGAGACCACGGATCCGCAGGATCCGGTCACGCCCCTCCCGGTTGCCCACGCGCGAACCCAGCGCGTAGCCGGAGTCGGTCGGATAGGCGATCAGGGCGTCGTCCCGCAGGGCCTCGACGATCTGCTGGACCCGGCGGGGCTGAGGATTCTCTGAATGTACGTCGACGAAGCGTGCAGGCATGGCATGATCTTCGCACTGCACGCTCAACTCCCCCGGATGTGCCCGGCACCACAGTGCCAGGGCGACGTTTGTCGCGCCCGCACTTGCACGGCCGTGCTCGCTCCCTCATGCTGGTACCTCAAGCCACGACACTGGGGGGTGTTCGCGTGCGAACGAGGCCTGCGATCCATCACGCATCACGACGACCGGCCGCGCTGTTCCTGCTGGCGGCGGTGATCGGGGCCCTGCTCGTGCCGGCGCTCGCGACCCCCGCCCGGGCCGACGACATCGACGCAGCCGGCTCGCTGACGACTCGGGCGCAGAGCAGCGTCACGCTGGACGTCCCGGTGCCGATCGGCGCCACGCCCGTCGGCGTGCGCGGTCGACTCGAGGTGGCGCCCGGTGTCACCGGTCGCCTCCAGTTCGCCGTCGGCAACCGGGTGGTGCGCGACGTCGCCGCCACCTCTTCGCCGGCCTTCCTGGTCCCCGTGCGCGCCGGCGACCTCGACGCCAACAACAGCCTCACGATCCGGCTGACCTACACCGAGACGGGTCGCTGCCCCGACCCCGATGCCGGGGCCGACGTGGTCTTCAGCGACCTGCGGCTGCGGTACTCCGGCACGCCGACCGCTCCGGGTTCGTTGGCGGCCTTCTTCCCCGCTGCGTCCTCACGCGTCGACGTCGTCGTGCCCAGCGGCGCCTCCGACGAGTTCCTGGCTGCGGGCCTGACGGCGGTGGCAGCGCTCAGCGCCAAGTACGACGACACCACACCGGTCGCCCTCAACCCGGCCTCCGCGGTGCTGCCGCGCACCGACGTCACCCAGCGCGTGGTGCGCATCGTGCCGGGGTCGGGACCGGTCGCGACGAAGATCGTCAACCGCTTCGGGCTCACGACCCTCATCCTCACCGGCTCGGGCTCCGAGCTGGCCGGCGCGGCCCAGGCCCTCGGCTCCGAGCAGCTCGAGCTCGCCACCGGTGGGACCAGCACCGGGCTGGCCGAGACGCTCAAGGTTCGCGACGCCACGATGCGACAGACCTTGGCCGACCTCGGGTCGTCGACGATCAGGCTCACCGGCCCAGGCACCACCACGCAGTACGTCGGCGTGCGCCAGGACGCCTTCGGCGGTCCGGTGGACTCGCTCGACATCCACGTCACCGGCACCCACACCGCCCTGCCCGAGGGCACCAAGGCCCAGCTCAACACCTACCTCAACGGCTACCTGCTCGACTCCCAGGTGCTGAGCGGCGGACCGGAGCTGACCATCGACGCCACCGCGGACGCCAGCCTGATCAACTCCGACAACGGGCTCGAGTTCACCCTGACCACCGCCCGGTCCGAGACCTGCTCGGGTCCCGAGACCCTGCCGATCGAGGTCTACTTCGACGCGGAGAAGTCGTCGGTCACCGCGACCCGCGGCACCGGGCTGGTCAGCGGCTTCCAGACCTTCCCCCAGGTCCTCGGTGGCGAGCTGCCCGTGGCGCTGCGTCCCGGCGGGCCCGACCGGGTCACCGCGGCGGTCGACGCCGCCTACCTCGTCTCGGCCCTGCAGCGGGCTGCGTCGGCTCCCCTCGACGTCACCCTCGTCGATGCCGACGAGTTCCTCGACAGCAACCTGAGCGGGCTCCTCGTGGGCGCCTCCGAGAGCGACGCCACCGATCTGAAGGCCCCGCTGCGCCTCGACGGCATGCGCCTGGTCGACTACGCCGAGGCCAGCTTCCGGGTCGGCACCGACCAGCCCTACGCCGCCTTCCAGGCGATCAGCGGCAGCGGGCGCGACGTCCTGATGCTCGGCTCGTGGGGCCCCACCGGCGCCGACCTCAGCACCGCGCGCCGCTCGGCCGCGACGTACGTCGCCACGCGCGGCTGGAACCGGCTGACCGACGACCTCCTGGTCTCGGCGGGACAGCGCCGGCCCTTCACCATCAGCTCGAACGCCGTGGTGCCTCAGGAGGAGGTGATCGACGAGCGTCGGCCCTTCATCTGGTGGCTGGTCGGCGGCTTCGTCGTCCTGGCCCTGCTCCTCGGCTACCAGGTGTGGCGGACCAACCGACGTGACCGCGAGGTCCGTCAGCTGGTCGACGCCCAGGTCCGCGCCGACGCTCCGCCCAGGGCGTTCGACGACTACGACGACGAGGGCGACATGGACGACCTGGGCGACGACCGCACCACCTGATGGCCGTCGACCTCGCAGCACCACGCACCTCGGGGTCGGACCACCCCCGGGTCCCCGGACGTGGCGACCGGCCACGAGCAGGCAGGGCCGGGCGGGCGAGTCGCGCGTGGACGGCCTTCGGTGAGGCGCCCCGAGGTCGCCGCGTGCCCGGGAGCCTCACCGTCTTCGTGGTCAGCTGCGTCGTCGGCACCGTCGCGTCGGTCTACACCGTCCGGACCGGGTCCAACCTCGACTACGGCGACGCCATGGCGCACCTCACGATCTCCGGGAGGATCCTGGACAGCAAGGCACCGGGACTCCAGCAGCTCGGCACCGTGTGGCTGCCACTGCCCCACCTCCTGCTGCTCCCGCTCGTGCAGAACCTCTACCTCTTCCGCACCGGGGTGGCCGCGTGCATCCTCGGGACGCTGTGCCTCGGCATCGCCGCGACAGCCCTGTTCCGCACGATGGCGCGCCTCGGCTTCGGGGGTCCTGCCCGGCTCGTCGGGCTGGCCGTCCTGCTGGCGAACCCCAGCCTGCTCTACGCCTTCACCACCGCCCTGACCGAGCCGGTGCTCGTCGCGGCCATCCTGGCGTGCCTGGCCGGCCTGGCCGGCTGGGCGTTCAGCTCCCGCAAGCTCAGCGGTGGCGAGCTCGCGGTCTTCGCCGGGATCCCGGCCGGCGCCGGCGTCCTGACCCGCTACGAGGCCTGGGCCCTGGTGATCAGCGGCAGCATCTTCGTCGCCATCGTCGTCGTACGCCGTGGCGAGACGCTGCGGCGTGCGCTGGTGTGCGTGCTGTCCTTCGCGGCCGTGCCGTTCGCATCGATCTGCTGGTGGCTGGCCTACAACGCGGCCTGGTACGGCAACCCGCTAGAGTTCCTCACCGGCAACTACTCCGCCGCCGCGTTCACCGAGGTGTTCATCCAGCAGGGCCAGCTCACCACCAAGGGCAACCCGGGGCTGTCCTTCGAGATCTTCGGGTGGGCGCTGCTCGAGACGGCCGGGCTCGTGCCCCTCGTCCTGGCCGGTGTCGGCCTGATCGTGACGACGGCGCGGTGGGGCCTGTCCGACCGCGCCCTGCTCATCTGGCTGGCCGGCACGTCGAGCGCGTTCCTGCTCTTCAGCCTCACCTCCGGCCAGCACATCATGGTCAACGACGTCTCGCTCCCCACCGGCGCCTACAACAACCGCTACGTGCTCTCCGCCGTCCCGTGGGTCGCCCTGCTGGTCGCCGCGCTCGTGCACGAGGTGCGCGGGCTCGCCCGCGGGATCGCCGTGTGGCCGACGGTCCTGGCGGTGGCGGCCCTGCTCGTGGGTCAGAACCTCTGGTGGGCGGGCGACCCGGGTGAGCGGATGACCGTCATCGAGGAGGCCCACAGCGGCCGGGTCGCCTTCGCGCCCGTCAAGGAGATGGCCACCTGGTTGCACGCCAACTACGACGGCGGCGGCATCTTGATGGACGAGAGCGCCGACAAGCTCGCCGTCGCCCCGGTCATCGGGGTCCCCATCGGGGAGTACTACAACCGCGCGACCGGCGACCTCTTCGACGACGCCCTGGCCGATCCTCAGGAGTACGCTCGCTGGGTGGTCATGCACCGCGTCCAGGTGACCAACTACGCGACTCGCTCGGCGTTGGACATGGTGACCGAGGAGATGGCCGAGGACCCGCAGTTCGCCACCGACTACCGGCTCGTCTACGCGATCTCCGACCTCGGCGTCTACCGGCGGATCTCCGACCCGGAGGACCCGCCGTTCGTGGAGAAGAGCGGGAGCACGTCGTGAGGGCACCGCTCGAGATCGGCCAGAGCCTGCTGTCGTCCGGGTTGATCACCGAGGACCAGCTCGAGGCCGCCCTGTTGCGCCAACGCGCCGAGGGAGGCCATCTCGGCCACCAGCTGGTGCTCGGTGGGGCGATCGGACGGCGTGAGCTCTTCGACGCCCTGGCCGAGCAGTGGGGAGCCCCCCGCGTCGACCTGATCGCCGAGCCCCCCGACCACGACCTCGTCCAGGCCGTCAGCTATCCCGTTGCCCTGCGAGAGGGCTGGGTGCCCTGGAAGCGCGATGGCGACCAGCTCATCGTCGCCACCACCGTGGCACCGACCCGCGCGGTCGAGGAGCGGGTCCTGGAGCTCTGCGGGCCCGCCGAGCTGAGCTTCCGGGTCACCACGTCCTGGGACCTGTGGCGCGCGATCGAGGCCGCACACCGGCACACGCTGCTCTTCGAGTCGCAGGACCGACTCGCCACCGAGCGGCCACTGTCGTCCGCGTTGGAGGGCCTCACCCGGTGGCAGCGCTGGAGCCCCGTGGTCGCCGTGCTCCTCGTGCTGGTCGGCATCGTCCTGTCCCCACGGACCGGCTTCGTGCTCGTCCTCGCCGGGGCCAACATCGTCTTCTCGGCGGCGATCCTCTTCAAGACGCTCGCTGCCGTGCTCGTGCCGTGGCGACGCGCTCACCAGTCCCGGCTGCGGCACGCCGAGGTGCGTGAGCGGCAACGCCGGGGGCTACCCCCCATCTGGCGTCAGCGACGCGCAGACGCCGACCTGCCGACGTACACGATCCTGATCCCGGTCTACAACGAGGCCAACGTCGTCGCCAAGGTCGTCGAGAACATCGGCTCCCTCGACTACCCCAAGTCCAAGCTCGACGTGATGCTGCTGCTCGAGGCCGACGACGAGGAGACCATCGCGGTCGCTCGGGCGATGAGGCCACCGGAGTACGTCCGGCTCGTCGTCGTACCCCCCGGCAAGCCGCAGACCAAGCCTCGCGCGTGCAACTACGGCCTCGCGCTGGCGCGAGGCGAGTTCGCGGTCATCTTCGACGCCGAGGACCGCCCCGACAGCGACCAGCTGCGTCAGGCCGTCGCGGCCTTCGACCGCGACGACCTCGAGCGCGCGGAGGGACTGAGCACCAAGAACCCGCTCGCCGTCGTCCAGGCCTCGCTCTACTACTACAACGCCGACTACAACGTGCTGACCCGGATGTTCGCGATCGAGTACGCGCACTGGTTCGAGGCGATGCTCCCCGGCATGGACGCGGCGGGCCTGCCGCTCCCCCTGGGCGGCACCTCCAACCACTTCCGTGTCTCCGCACTGCAGTCGATGGGCGCCTGGGACCCCTACAACGTCACCGAGGACGCGGACGCCGGGCTGCGCGCCTCCGTGCAGGGCTTTCGCGTCGCGGTCATCGAGTCGGGCACCGGCGAGGAGGCCTGCTCCCAGACCACTGCCTGGATCCGTCAGCGGACCCGGTGGATCAAGGGCTACCTCGTCACCTCAGCGGTCAACACGCGCCACCCGTTGCGCTTCGCGCGCCAGGTGGGTGTCCGCGGCGTCGTCGGGATGGTCGGCCTGATCATGGCCACGCCCCTGGCGTTCCTCGCCTACCCACTGGCGCTCGGGTTCACCGCGGCCACCTACGTCGGCGTCCAGTTCATCGGCCTCGACCTCCCGGCGTGGGTGGTCGGCACGAGCATCACGACGTTCCTGTTCGGCAATGCGATGATGATCGTCTCCGCAGCGATCGCCGCCACGTGGCGCTACAACTGGCGCATCGGCGCCTTCGCGATCTTCACACCCGTCTACTGGCTGCTGCACAGCGTCGCTGCCTGGAGGGCCCTGTACCAATTGGTCAGGGACCCACACCGGTGGGAGAAGACGCCGCACGGGCTGACGGAGGACTACGAGAGCGATGCACATGTCTGAGACCGACGAGACCACCGCGCCCCGTCGCACGATCGGCTACGTCCTCCCGGTCTACAACGAGGAGGAGAACATCGGCGCCTTCCACGCGGCGCTGATCGAGGCGACGTCGCAGCGCCCCGACTACGACTTCGAGTTCGTCTACGTCGACGACGGCAGCCGGGACGACTCGCTGGCTCGTCTGCTCGAGCTCCGGGCCGAGGACGACCGCGTTACGGTCCTCAGCTTCTCGCGCAACTTCGGTCACCAGATCGCCGTCACCGCCGGGCTCGATGCCAGTGGACAGTCGGCCGCCGTGATCGTGATGGACACCGATCTCCAGGATCCGCCGCGGGTCAGCCTGGAGATGGTCGACCTGTGGGAGGGCGGTGTCGACGTCGTCTTCGCCCAGCGCCGCAGCCGTCGGGACTCGGCGTTCAAGCGCGCCAGCGCCTACGGGTTCTACTGGGTGCTCGACCGGATGGCCTCCATCGAGATCCCGCGCAACGTCGGCGACTTCCGGCTGATGGACGCCAAGGTCGTCCAGGAGGTCTCGCGCTACCGCGAGCACGATCGCTTCCTGCGGGGCATCGTCGCGCACGTCGGCTTCCGGCAGGAGGCGCTCCTCTTCGACCGGGACGAGCGGTTCGCCGGAGAGAGCGGCTACCCGCTGCGCAAGATGATCTCCTTCGCCGCCAGCGGCATCGTCGGATTCTCGACCGCTCCCCTGCGCTGGATCTCGCGCCTGGGCTTCGTGATCTCCGCGCTGTCCATCCTGCTGGCCCTCTACGTCGCGGGCGTGCGGATCTTCTCGCCCGAGCAGTCCGTGCCCGGCTGGGCGTTCCTGGGCGTCGGCATGTTCCTGCTCAGCGGCCTGCAGCTGATCATGATGGGCGTGATCGGGTCCTACCTCGGCCGGGTCTACGTCGAGACCCAGGACCGGCCGCTGTACTCCATCGCGCTCGCTGCCCGAGGCTCCCGGGACGGTGCCTCCTGAGCGGCAGCACGCCGCCGAGCCGCCGTACGACCGTCGGCCGCTTCGCCGCAGTGGGAGTCGTCAACACCCTGCTGGACCTGGGCCTCTTCCTGCTCCTGCACGGCCACCTCGGCATCATCGCGGCCAACTTCGTCTCCACCAGCGCTGGGATGACGTTCAGCTTCGTCGTCAACGGGCTGTTCACCTTCAAGGCGGGACGACTGACCCTGCGCCACGCAGCCCTCTTCCTCGCCACCACGGGCGCGGTGATGTGGCTGCTGCAGCCGTTGGTGATCCACCTCCTGCTGGCGGCCGGGGACAGGGCCGGCCTCGACCCGGACTCGACCCTGGTCCTGCTGGGCGTGAAGGTGGTCTCGATCGGCGTCAGCTTCGTGGCCAACTTCGCCGCCTACCGCTACGTCGTGTGGCCGAGCACCACCCGGACGGCGAGGGCCCGCGCCTGACCGAGGCTCACCCTGGGTCCAGGCTCAGACGCCGGCCTCGTCGCGCTCGTTGTCGCGCTTGTCCTTGGCCAGGCTGGCCACGGCGGTGATCACCAGGGTCAGCACGATCACGCCCAGGCTGACCAGGGAGCTGATCTCGGGCACGGCGGTGATGTGCTCGCCCCCGTTGAGGAACGGCAGCTCGTTCTCGTGCAGCGCGTGCAGGACGAGCTTGACACCGATGAAGGCCAGGATGAAGGAGAGCCCCAGCGACAGGTAGACCAGTCGCTGCAGGAGGCCGCCGAGCAGGAAGTAGAGCTGACGCAGGCCCATCAAGGCGAACACGTTGGCGGTGAAGACCAGGTAGGGCTCCTGGGTGATGCCGAAGATCGCCGGGATCGAGTCGAGCGCGAAGAGGATGTCGGTCGTGCCGAGAGCGATGATCACGATCAGCATCGGCGAGACGAAGCGGATGCCCTCGAGGCGGTACCAGAGCTTGAGCCCCTGGAACTCCTCACCCACGTTGAGCCGACGCCGTGCGAACAGGACGACGGCGTTCTCCTCGGGGTGCTCCTCGTCGTCGTGGTCGCGGTAGCTCTTCACCAGCGTGTAGGCGGTGTAGACGAGGAAGGCGCCGAAGATGTAGAAGACCCAGCTGAAGTTCTCGATCAGCGTGTAGCCGGCGGCGATGAAGACCGCCCGGAAGATCAGCGCCAGGATGATGCCGACCATCAACGCCTCCTGCTGGAGGTGGCGGGGCACGGCGAGGGCGTTCATCAAGATGATGAAGACGAAGAGGTTGTCGATCGAGAGGCTGTATTCGGTCAGCCAGCCCGCGAAGAACTCGACGCCGAAGTTGTGGCCGTCCGCGGATCCGTGGAAGAGGAAGATCCAGCACCCGAAGGCGATCGCCGCACCGACGTAGATCGAGAGCGCCACGGCGCACTCCCTCATCGACGGCTCGTGCGGGTTGCGCGCGATCACCACGACGTCGAAGAGCAGGACGCCCACCGTGACGGCGATCGTGATGGTCCATTCGAGAAGGGAGACGTCCACGGGGTGGGAGTCTGCCACGCGGCCTCGCGCCCGCCGCATCGACGTGGTCGCACCCCGGGCGCGGTCCCAGCCGTCGGTCTCAGTCGCCGCCGTACGGCACGCCGAGTACGGCGAGCGCGGCCTTGCCGCCGTCCAGCGCCGTGAGCACCCAGGAACCCTCGTCGGTCAGCGTGAACGTGTGCTCGCTGTGGGCCGCCCAGGACCCGTCGCTCGTCACCACGGTCCAGTCATCCTCGAGGATGTCGGTCTCGGGGCTGCCGAGCGTCACCATCGGTTCCACGGCCAGGGCCAGGCCCGGGACCAGGCGCGGGCCACGTCCGGCCCTGCCGTAGTTGGGCACGTCCGGCGGCTGGTGCATCTCGGTGCCGATGCTGTGACCGGTGTAGTCCTCGAGGATCCCGTAGGGGCCCTGCGCCCGGACGTGCTGCTCGACGGCGAAGGAGATGTCGCTGACCCGCCCCGCGATCCTGGCAGCCGCGATCCCACGCCACATGGCCTCCTCGGTGACTCGCATCAGCGCTCGTACGTCGTCACCCACCTCGCCCAGGGCGATCGTGGTGGCCGCGTCGCCGTGCCAGCCGTCAACGATGGCGCCGCAGTCGATCGAGACGACGTCGCCCTCGGCCAGCACTCGGGCCCCGGGGACCCCGTGGACCACCTGGTCGTTGACCGAGACGCAGATCGACCCGGCGAACCCGTGGTAGCCCAGGAACGACGGGGTCGCTCCGAGCTGGCGGATGTGGGTCTCCGCCGCCTCGTCGAGCGCCCCGGTGCTCAGGCCCGGGCGCGCGACGTCGCGCAGCATCTCCAGGGTGCGACCGACCACGAGGCCGGCAACGCGCATGCCCGCGATCTGCTCGGGTGTCTTGATCTGGATGCCGCGGTCACGCCATCCCATCAGGCCACCCCATCAAGACTGCGGGAGGTCGTCCAGGGCAGCGAAGATGCGGGCGGTGACCTCGTCGACCTCGCCCATGCCGTCGACCTCGACGAGCACGCCGCGGGAGCGGTAGACGTCGATCAGGGGCTCGGTCTGCTCGGCGTACACCTCTTGGCGGCGTCGGATGACGTCCTCGGTGTCGTCGGTCCGGCCGTCCTTCTCGGCGCGCTGCAGAAGTCGCTGCACGAGCTCCTCGGCGTTGACCGTGAGGACCACCGCTGCGTCGAGCCGGTGCCCGGTGAACGAGATCATCCCGTCCAGCTCGGCGACCTGGGCCGTGGTGCGCGGGTAGCCGTCGAGCAGGAAGCCCGGCTCGGCGTCCGGCTCGTCGATCCGGTTGCGCACCATCTTGTTGGTGACCTCGTCGGGGACGTACTCCCCGGCGTCCATGTACTTCTGCGCCTCCCGGCCCAGGGGCGTGCCCTGACCGACGTTGGCGCGGAAGATGTCACCGGTCGAGATGGCGGGGATACCGAAGTGCTGGGCGACGAACGTCGCCTGGGTGCCCTTACCAGCTCCGGGCGGACCCATCAGAATCAGACGCATATCAGCGCAGGAACCCTTCGTAGTTGCGCTGCTGGAGCTGGCTCTCGATCTGCTTGACCGTGTCCAGGGCGACGCCGACCATGATGAGGATCGAGGTGCCGCCGAAGGGGAAGTTCTGGTTGGCGTCGATGAGAACCAGAGCGATCAGCGGGATCAGGGCGATGAGGCCCAGATAGAGAGCGCCGGGCAGCGTGATGCGGGACAGGACGTAGGACAGGTAGTCCTCGGTCGGCTTGCCCGCCCGGATCCCGGGGATGAAGCCGCCGTACTTCTTCATGTTGTCCGCCACCTCGTTCGGGTTGAACGTGATGGAGACGTAGAAGTAGGTGAAGAAGACGATGAGGCCGAAGTAGACGGCCATGTAGAGCGGGTGGTCGCCCCCGACGAGGTAGCTGTTGAGGAAGTCGATCACCGGGTTGGTGCTGGTCTGGTTGAACTGCACCGCCATCGCCGGGAGGTAGAGCAGCGACGAGGCGAAAATGACCGGGATGATGCCGGCCTGGTTGACCTTCAACGGGATGTACGTCGAGCTGCCGCCGAACATCTTGCGTCCCACCATCCGGCGGGCGTACTGCACCGGGATCCGACGCTGGGACTGCTCGATGAAGATGACCGCGGCCACGATGACCAGGCCGACGGCCAGGACGACGCCGAAGACCCACCAGCCCTGCTGGCGACCGACGGACCACAGGCCCGAGGGGAACGTCGCGACGACCTGGGTGAAGATCAGGATCGACATGCCGTTGCCGACGCCGCGGTCGGTGATCAGCTCGCCGAGCCACATGATCACGGCGGTGCCGGCGGTCATCGTGATGACCATCGTCAGGAACGTCGAGAGGTTGTCGCTGTGCAGCAGGTCCTGCGGGCAGTTCTGTAGCAGGTTCCCCGAGCGGGCCAGGGCGACGATGCCGGTGGCCTGGAGCAGCGCGAGGCCCAGCGTCAGGTAGCGCGTGTACTGGGTGATCTTGGTCTGTCCCGCCTGACCTTCCTTCTTCAGCGCCTCGAGCCGCGGGATGACCACGACGAGCAGCTGCAGGATGATGCTGGCGGTGATGTACGGCATGATCCCCAGCGCGAAGACGGTGAGCTGGAGCAGCGCACCGCCGGAGAACAGGTTGATCAGGTTGTAGACGCCGTCGTTGTTGGCCGCGTCACCCAGACACTCCTGGACGTTGGCGACGTTGACCCCCGGGGCGGGGATCTGGGAACCGGCCCGGAAGATGACGATGATCATCAGGACGAACAGCAGCTTGCGCCGCAGGTCCGGGGTTCGGAAGGCGTTGACGAACGCGCTGAGCACGATTCCTCTTTCTGCAGCTGATGGGGTCCCCGCGCAGGTACGACCCGTCGAGACGGTGACGGGTCGCAGGGACCTGGGAAGCCTAACAGGAGCCTGAGCACGTCACAGGCGCCCCGGACCGACGCTGAGGCATCGCATGCGATGCCGGCCGGTCAAGGGCGCCCGTGGACGTTCAGAGCTCGGTCACGATCAGGTCACGAGACGGTGACGGAACCGCCCGCGGCCTCGATCTTGTCCTTCGCGGAGGCGGAGAAGGCGTCGGCGGTGACCGACACCTTCACGCCGAGGTCGCCCTGGCCGAGAACCTTGACCGGGTGACCCTTGCGGACCGCACCGCGCTCGACGAGCGAGGCGACGTCGACGTCGCCGCCCTCGGGGAAGAGCTCGGTGATCCGGTCCAGGTTGACCACCTGGAACTCGACCTTGAAGGGGTTCTTGAAGCCCTTGAGCTTCGGGAGCCGCATGTGGATGGGCATCTGCCCACCCTCGAAGGCGGCGGGGACCTGGTAGCGGGCCTTGGTGCCCTTGGTACCGCGACCGGCGGTCTTTCCCTTGGATGCCTCACCGCGACCCACGCGGGTCTTGGTGGTCTTGGCGCCCGGCGCGGGGCGCAGCTGGTGGAGCTTGAGCGTCATGTCAGTTGACCTCCTCGACCGTCACGAGGTGACGAACGGTGTGGACCATGCCCCGGATCTCGGGGCGGTCCTCCTTGACGACCACGTCACCGATCCGCTTGAGCCCCAGCGAGCGAACGGTGTCGCGCTGGTTGGGCTTGCACCCGATCGTGGAGCGGTGCTGCTGGATCTTGAGCTGCGCCATCAGGAGGACACCCCCGTGGCGGCCGCAGCGGCCTTCTCGCCCTCGGCCTGGGCTCGCAGGAGCGCCGCCGGGGCGACGTCCTCGACCGGCAGGCCACGACGCGAGGCGACGGCCTCGGGACGCTCGAGCATCCGCAGCGCCTCGACGGTCGCGTGCACGATGTTGATCTGGTTGGACGACCCCAGCGACTTGCTGAGGACGTCATGGATGCCGGCGCACTCCAGGACCGCGCGCACCGGACCACCGGCGATGACACCGGTACCGGGCGAGGCGGGCCGCAGGAACACGACACCGGCTGCCTTCTCACCCTGGACCGGGTGCGGGATGGTGCCCTGGATGCGAGGGACGCGGAAGAATGCCTTCTTCGCCTCCTCGACGCCCTTGGCGATCGCCGCGGGCACCTCCTTGGCCTTGCCGTAGCCGACACCGACCATGCCGTCACCGTCACCGACGACCACCAGGGCGGTGAAGCTGAAGCGACGACCACCCTTGACGACCTTGGCGACACGGTTGATGGCTACGACGCGCTCGAGGTACTGGCTCTTCTCAGCACCCTGTCCGCGACCTCCGTCGCGTCCACGGCCCTGACGATCGCCGCCCCCACGCTGTCCGCGCTGAGCTCCGCTCATGAGTCTCTATCTCCCTAGTTCTCTACTGGCTCAGAACGACAGCCCGCCGGAGCGGGCCCCGTCGGCCAGGGCCGCGATGCGACCGTGGTACTTGTTGCCGGCGCGGTCGAAGACGACCGACTCGACACCCTGGGCCTTGGCGCGCTCGGCGACGAGCTCACCGACGCGCGTGGCCTTGGCGGTCTTGTCGCCGTCGTGGGACCGAAGGTCCGACTCCATCGTGGAGGCCGAGACCAGGGTCTTGCCGACCAGGTCGTCGACGACCTGCACGGTGATGTGCTTGGTGGAGCGCGTGACCACGAGACGGGGGCGCTCGGCGCTGCCGTGGATGCGCTTGCGACCACGCACCTGGCGCTTGAGCCGCGACTGCAGGCGCTTGGACGCGTGCTTCTGCTGCTTGAGCTTGATAGCCATGGACTACTTACCAGCCTTTCCGACCTTGCGGCGGATGTGCTCGCCGGCGTACCGAACGCCCTTGCCCTTGTAGGGCTCGGGCTTGCGCAGCTTGCGGATCTTCGCGGCGGTCTCGCCGACGAGCTGCTTGTCGATGCCGACGACACCGAGCTTGGTGGGGCCCTCGACCGTGAAGGTGATGCCCTCGGGTGCGTCGAAGATGATCGAGTGGCTGTAGCCGAGCTGGAACTCCAGCTGGGTCGGGCCCTTCGACAGGACGCGGTAACCGACGCCCACGATCTCGAGCTTCTTCTCGTAGCCGTCGGTCACGCCGACGACCATGTTGCTGACCAGCGTGCGGGTCAGGCCGTGCAGGGACTTGCTGATGCGCTCGTCGTCGGGACGCTTGACGTCCAGGACGCCCTCGCCCTGCTCGACCACGATCGGCGCGGCGACGGAGTGGCTCAGGGTCCCCTTGGGGCCCTTGACCGTCACCAGCGCGCCGTCGATCGCCACGTCGACACCCGACGGGACCGCAACAGGCAGCTTGCCAATTCGCGACATGTGCTTCTGTCTCCTATCTGGGTCTCGGATTACCAGACGTAGGCGAGGACTTCTCCGCCCACGCCCTTCTGGTTGGCTTGGCGGTCGGTGAGCAGACCCTGGCTGGTCGAGATGATCGCCACCCCGAGTCCGCCGAGGACCTTGGGCAGGCCGGTGTGCTTGGCGTAGACGCGCAGACCGGGCTTGCTGATCCGGCGTACGCCGGCGATCGAGCGCTCGCGGTTGCGGCCGAACTTGAGGGTGATCGTCAGCGTCTGGCCGACGCCCTCGTTGTCGGCGACGTCGAAGGAGGTGATGTACCCCTCCTGCTTCAGGATCTCGGCCACGCCCTGCTTCAGCTTGCTGTAGGGCATCGCGACCTGGTCGTGGTACGCCTGGTTGGCGTTGCGCAGACGCGTGAGCATGTCTGCGATCGGGTCAGTCATCGTCATGAGTCGGGTGTTCTCTCTCTTCTGTGGTTTCCCGCGAACGGGACCTTCAGCGGTTGTGGAAGGTGTCGGTCACCAGGAGGACTTGGTCACGCCGGGCAGCTCGCCCCGGTGAGCCATCTCGCGCAGGCAGATCCGGCAGAGGCCGAACTTGCGGTAGACGGCCTTCGGCCGACCACAGCGCTGGCAACGCGTGTAGCCGCGCACCGCGAACTTGGGCTTGCGTGCCGCCTTGACCTTCAGTGCAGTCTTCGCCATGACTTCCTCAGTTCTCCTTGAACGGGAAGCCGAGCTGCTTGAGCAGCGCGCGACCCTGGTCGTTGGTGGTGGCGGTCGTGACGACCGTGATGTCCATGCCACGCGAACGGTCGATCTTGTCCTGGTCGATCTCGTGGAACATGACCTGCTCGGTGAGACCGAACGTGTAGTTGCCGTTGCCGTCGAACTGGCCCGGGTTGAGCCCACGGAAGTCGCGGATGCGGGGCAGCGCGAGCGACAGCAGCCGGTCGAGGAACTCCCACATGCGGTCACCGCGAAGCGTGACGTGGCAACCGATCGGCATGCCCTCGCGCAGCTTGAACTGCGCGATGGACTTGCGGGCCTTGGTCACGGCCGGCTTCTGGCCGGTGATCGCGGTCAGGTCGCGGATGGCGCCGTCGATCAGCTTGGAGTCGCGCGCAGCCTCGCCGACACCCATGTTGACCACGATCTTGGTCAGACCGGGCACCTGCATGACGTTGGCGATCTCGAACTCGGACTTGAGCGCGGGAAGGATCTCCTCGCGGTAGCGCGTCTTGAGGCGCGGGGTGACCTGCTCGATCACAGCACCCTCAGTGGTCTCGCTCATCAGATCTCCTTCCCGGACTTGCGCGAGATGCGCACGGAGCGCGTCGCGGCGTAGGTGGAGCCGTCGGGGCGACGCTTGGTCACCTCGTCGCGGCGGAAGCCGATGCGGGTGACGCCGTCACCCTCGACCAGCATCACGTTGGACACGTGGATCGGGGCCTCGGTGGTGATGATCCCGCCGGTGGTACCGGCGCGACCGCCCTGGTTGACGACCTTGGTGTGCCGCTTGATCCGGTTGACACCCTCGACGATCACGCGCTGCTCCTCGCGGAGCACCTTGATGACCTTGCCCTCGGCGCCCTTGTCCTTGCCTGCGATCACCTTGACGGTGTCGCCCTTCTTGAGGTTCACGGTGGGAACTTTCTGGGCCTTCTTCTGCTGCCTGTTCTGGGCCATCGTCAGAGCACCTCCGGCGCCAGCGAGATGATCTTCATGAAGCGCTTCTCGCGCAGCTCGCGACCCACGGGGCCGAAGATGCGCGTGCCGCGCGGCTCGCCGTCGGCCTTGAGGATCACTGCGGCGTTCTCGTCGAAACGGATGTAGGAACCGTCCGCGCGACGACGCTCCTTGACGGTGCGGACGATGACGGCCTTGACGACCTCACCCTTCTTCACACCGCCACCGGGGATTGCGTCCTTGACGGTGGCCACGATCGTGTCGCCGATGCCGGCGTAGCGCCGACCCGAGCCCCCGAGAACACGGATGCAGAGGATCTCCTTGGCACCCGTGTTGTCGGCGACCTTGAGCCGCGACTCCTGCTGAATCATTACTTCTCCTTGTCACCACGGTTCTCGCGCCGGGCGCGAGCCTGTGAGAACCCAGTCATCTTGTCCGGCCGGGGCCGGGCTGTCTTGAACTACTTGGCCTTCTCGAGGACCTGCACGACGCGCCAGCGCTTGGTGGCCGACAGCGGGCGGGTCTCCATGATCAGGACCCGGTCGCCGATGCCGCACTCGTTGGGCTCGTCGTGGGCCTTGAGCTTGCTGGTGCGCCGCATGACCTTGCCGTAGAGCGCGTGCTTGACGCGGTCCTCGACCTCGACCACGACGGTCTTGTCCATCTTGTCGCTGACGACCAGGCCCTCGCGGGTCTTGCGCGCGTTGCGCTCGATCGTTGTGTTGGTCTCACTCATGCGCTCGCCTCATCGGTGCCATCAGTATCGGTGCCCGGCTCGCTGCGGATGCCGAGCTCGCGCTCACGCACCACGGTGTAGATCCGGGCGATGTCCTTCTTGACCGTGCGGAGCCGGCCGTGGCTCTCCAGCTGGCCGGTGGCCGCCTGGAAACGGAGGTTGAACAACTCCTCCTTGGCCTCGCGCAGCTTCGACTCGAGGTCGACTGCGTTGAGCTCGTCGAGCTCGTGAGCCTTGGTGTCCTGACTCATCAGAACTCACCAGCCTCTCGGGAGATGAAGCGGCACTTCATGGGGAGCTTGTGCATGGCGCGGCGCATGGCCTCACGGGCCACCTCTTCCTCCACACCTGCCAGCTCGAACATGACGCGACCGGGCTTGACGTTGGCGACCCACCACTCGGGCGAGCCCTTGCCGGAGCCCATCCGGGTCTCGGCGGGCTTCTTGGTCAGCGGGCGGTCCGGGTAGATGTTGATCCAGACCTTGCCGCCACGCTTGATGTGACGGGTCATGGCGATACGGGCCGACTCGATCTGTCGGTTGGTCACGTAGTGACCCTCGATCGCCTGGATGCCGTAGTCACCGAAGGCAAGCGACGTACCGCCCTTGGCAGCGCCGCGGCGCTTGGGGTGGTGCTGCTTGCGGTGCTTGACGCGACGGGGCATCAACATGGCTCAGCCCTCCGTTCCGGGAGTCTCGGCGGCGGCCGGAGCCGCAGCAGCGGCCGGCGCCTCGGTGGCGGGCGCGTCGCGGTCCGAGCGGGACGGGCGCGAGCCACGGCTCGGGCGGTCGCCTCCACGCTGCGGGCGGTTGCTGCCACCGCGACCGGGGACACCGGCGCGGGCGGCGGCCTGGGCCTGACGCTCGGCACGGCTGCCGGCGACCTCGCCCTTGTAGATCCAGACCTTCACGCCGATGCGGCCGAAGGTGGTCTTGGCCTCGTAGAAGCCGTAGTCGATGTCGGCGCGCAGCGTGTGCAGCGGGACGCGACCTTCGCGGTAGAACTCGGTACGCGACATCTCGGCGCCGTTGAGTCGACCGGAGCACTGGATCCGGATGCCCTTGGCACCCGAGCGCATCGTGGTCTGCATCGCCTTGCGCATCGCGCGACGGAACTGCACACGACCGGCGAGCTGCTCGGCCACGCCCTGGGCGACCAGCTGGGCGTCCATCTCGGGGCTCTTGACCTCGAGGATGTTCAGCTGGACCTGCTTGCCGGTGAGCTTCTCCAGCTCGCCACGGATCCGGTCCGCCTCGGCGCCACGGCGACCGATGACGATGCCCGGACGGGCGGTGTGGATGTCGACGCGGACCCGCTCGCGGGTGCGCTCGATCTCGACCTTGGAGATGCCGGCCCGCTCCATGCCCTTGGAGAGCAGCTTGCGGATCGCGACGTCCTCGCCGACGTAGGACTTGTAGAGCTTGTCGGCGTACCAGCGCGACTTGTGGTCGGTGCTGATGCCGAGGCGGAACCCGTTCGGGTTGATCTTCTGGCCCATCAGGCACCCTTTCCGTTCTTCTTGGCCGAGGCGACCACGTCGGCGGGCTGGACCACCAAGGTGATGTGGCTCGTGCGCTTGTTGATCCGGGTCGCCCGACCCTGGGCGCGCGGACGCCACCGCTTCATCGTGGGGCCCTCGTCGACCATCGCGACCGAGACGACCAGGTCACTGGTGTCCAGGCCCTCGGTGGTCTCGGCGTTGGCGATGGCGCTCTCGAGCACCTTGTAGACCGTCTCCGAGGCAGCCTGCGGGGCGAACTGCAGGAGCGACAGGGCGTCGTCGGTGGGCAGACCGCGCACCATGTCGACGACCCGGCGGGCCTTCATCGGGGTGATCCGGACGAACTTGGCGCTGGCGAAGGCGCCCGGGGCGTCGCCCAGGAGCGTCTCGCGCCGGGCGCTGGTGCGTCGGCGTTCGGTGGTCGACATCAGCGACGACGTCCTTTCCGGTCTTCCTTGACGTGCCCGCGGTAGGTGCGGGTCGGGGCGAACTCGCCCAGCTTGTGGCCGACCATGGAGTCGGTCACGAAGACCGGGACGTGCTTGCGCCCGTCGTGGACCGCGATGGTGTGACCGATCATCGAGGGGATGATCATCGACCGGCGCGACCACGTCTTGATGACGTTGTGGGAGCCCTTGTCGTTCTCGGCGTCCACCTTCTTCTCGAGGTGGCCGTCGACGAACGGGCCCTTCTTCAGACTGCGAGGCATCTCAATAGCTCCCTGTTACCGCTTGTTCTTGCCGGTCTTGCGACGGCGAATGATCTGGGCGTCGCTGGCCTTGCGCTTGCGCGTGCGGCCCTCGGGCTTGCCCCACGGGGACACCGGGTGACGACCACCCGAGGTCTTGCCCTCGCCACCACCGTGCGGGTGGTCGACGGGGTTCATCACGACACCGCGCACGGTCGGGCGCTTGCCCTTCCAGCGCATCCGGCCGGCCTTGCCCCAGTTGATGTTCGACTGCTCGGCGTTGCCGACCTCACCGACGGTGGCGCGGCAGCGCACGTCGACGAAGCGCATCTCGCCCGAGGGCATGCGCAGCGTGGCGCGCGAGCCCTCGCGGGCGACGAGCTGGGCGCTCATGCCGGCGGAGCGGGCGATCTTGGCGCCGCCGCCGGGACGCAGCTCCACGGCGTGGATCGTCGTACCGACCGGGATGTTGCGCAGCGGCAGGTTGTTGCCGGTCTTGATGTCGGCGGTGGGACCGGACTCGATGCGCGTGCCCTGCGTCAGGTCGCGCGGCGCGAGGATGTAGCGCTTCTCGCCGTCGACGTAGTGCAGCAGCGCGATGCGCGCGGTGCGGTTGGGGTCGTACTCGATGTGGGCGACCTTCGCCGGGACGCCGTCCTTGTCGTAGCGACGGAAGTCGATGATGCGGTAGGCGCGCTTGTGGCCGCCTCCCTGGTGCCGCGTGGTGATGCGGCCCTGGTTGTTGCGGCCGCCCTTCTTGGGCAGCGGGCGCGTCAGCGACTTCTCCGGAGTGGTCCGGGTGATCTCGACGAAGTCGGCCACCGAGGAGCCACGACGGCCCGGGGTGGTCGGCTTGTACTTGCGGATAGCCATGATTATCTCGTCCTAGTCAGGCGCCCGGTCAGGAGACCGGACCTCCGAAGATGTCGATGCGGTGGCCCTCGGCGAGGCTGACGATGGCGCGCTTGGTGTCCTTGCGCTTGCCCAGGCCGTTGCGCGTACGGCGCGTCTTGCCCTGGCGGTTCATCGTGTTCACCGAGGTGACCCGGACGCTGAAGATCTTCTCGACAGCGATCTTGATCTCGGTCTTGTTCGCGTCCGGGTGCACCAGGAAGGTGTACTTGTTGGCGTCGAGGAGGCCGTAGCTCTTCTCCGACACCACCGGCGCGATCAGGACGTCGCGGTAGTCCTTGTGCAGCGTGCTCACTGGGCAGCCTCCTCGGTCACAGCAGCGGAGCCGGCCTTGGTCGCCCACGCGATGAACGCGTCGTAGGCGCCCTGGGTGAAGACGAGGTCGTCGCAGGCCAGCACGTCGTAGGTGTTGAGCTGGTCGACCGCCACGATGTGCACCTCGGCGGCGTTGCGCAGCGAGAGCCAGGTCAGCGAGTCGCTGCGCTCGAGCACGACCAGGAACTTGGTGCGCGAGGAGAGACCCGTGAGGGCCGCGAGGGCACTCTTGGTCGAGGGCTTCTCGCCGGAGACGAGCGAGTCCACGACGTGGATGCGCTCGTTGCGCGCCCGGTCGGACAGGGCGCCACGCAGAGCGGCAGCCTTCATCTTCTTGGGCGTGCGCTGGTCGTAGTCGCGCGGCTTGGGGCCGTGGACGACGCCACCGCCGGCGAACTGCGGCGCGCGGGTCGAGCCCTGACGGGCGCGACCGGTGCCCTTCTGCTTGTAGGGCTTGCGGCCACCGCCGCGGACCTCGCCACGACGCTTGGTCGAGGCACTGCCCTGGCGGGCCGCGGCCTGCTGGGCCACGACGACCTGGTGGATCAGCGGGATGTTGACCTTGGCGTCGAAGATCTCGGCCGGGAGGTCGACCTTCACGGTGTTGGTGCTCATCTGGCTCAGACCTCCTGGGTGAGCTTGGCGGCCGAGCGCAGGACGATGAGTCCACCCTTGGGGCCGGGGACGGCACCCTTGAGCAGGATCAGGCCCTTCTCGACGTCGACGGCGTGCACGGTGACGTTCTGGGTGGTGATCGTGTCGCTACCCATCCGGCCGGCCATGCGGGTGCCCTTGAAGACGCGACCCGGGGTGGCGCAGGCGCCGATGGAGCCGGGCTTGCGGTGGTTGCGGTGGGCACCGTGCGAGGCACCGACACCGTGGAAGCCGTGCAGCTTCATGACACCGGCGTACCCCTTGCCCTTGCTGGTGCCCGTGACGTCGATGACGTCGCCGGCGGCGAAGGTGTCGACCGGGAGCTCCTGGCCGACGGTGTACTCGGAGGCGTTGGCGGTCCGGATCTCGGCGAGGTGACGACGCGGGGTCGAGCCTGCCTTGGCGAAGTGACCGGCGGCCGGCTTGTTGACCTTGCGGCCCTCGATCTCGCCGAAGCCCACCTGGATGGCGTTGTAGCCGTCGGTGGTGGGCTGGCGGACCTGGGTGACCACGTTGGTGCTCGCGGCGATCACGGTCACGGGGACGACGAGGTTGTTCTCGTCCCACAGCTGGGTCATGCCGAGCTTGGTGCCCAGCAGGCCCTTCACGTTTCTCTCGAAAGTCATTGTCAGAACCTCAGAGCTTGATCTCGATGTCGACGCCGGCCGGCAGGTCGAGGCGCATGAGCGAGTCGACCGTCTTCGGCGTGGGGTCGATGATGTCGATGAGGCGCTTGTGCGTGCGCATCTCGAAGTGCTCGCGCGAGTCCTTGTACTTGTGGGGCGAGCGGATGACGCAGTACACGTTCTTCTCGGTCGGCAGCGGCACCGGGCCGGCGACCTTCGCACCCGTACGGGTGACGGTGTCCACGATCTTGCGCGCCGAGGTGTCGATCACCTCGTGGTCATAGGCCTTGAGCCTGATGCGGATCTTCTGTCCCGCCATAGGTCTCTCTCGTCCTTACTCGTTAGAACTCGTCGGTACGTCGGTACCGCGTGCGTGTCCGGTGCGTCCTCGGGTTTGAGTCGGCTCCGCCTGCTGCCCGCCACTCCCACCCCCGCGGTCGGGCGTGTCGCGCAGGTTTCTCGCGACGTACCCACGTCCGATCGTTCCGGACGAGGTCATGCGGGTTGTTGAGTGGCGCCCGACGGTTCGTCAGGCTGATCGGGTCTCCGGTGCGGTGCGACTCAGATCAGGACCTGGTGCACCGCGTCAGACTGCTCGCGCGCCGTAGGGCGCCGAACGGGGAGACACGATTCAGAAGTCAAGATTTGCCGCACCCCGGCAACCCAGCCGGGGCAACCCGGATATCTTGGCAGAGATCCCGCCCGCGATCAAAATCGGGGTCTAGTGTCTGCGCATGCAGATCGACGTGCCCGCCGAGAAGGACCCCATCATGTACGTCTGGGGCGAGATGGTGCCCGGGATCGGTCCCGCTGCGGCCACCTTCGCACAGAGCGTCTACGACCACGGGACGCTGGGGTTGCGCGAGTTCGAGGCTGCCCGGCTGCGGATCGCCCAGATCAACGGGTGCGTCTTCTGCCAGGACTGGCGCACCGAGCGTGACGGGGTCACCGTCGAGGACGACTTCGCCGACTCCGTCACCGAGTGGCGACTCACGCGCGCCTTCGACGAGCGCACCCGGCTGGCCGCGGAGTACGCCGAGCGCTACGCCCTGGACCACCACGGTCTCGACTCCTCCTTCTGGCAGCGGATGAAGGAGCACTACACCGATCGCGAGATCGTCGAGCTCTCGATGTGCCTGGGATCGTGGATCGCCTTCGGACGGCTCAACCGGGTCCTCGGCCTGGACACCGCGTGCGTGCTGCCCAGCCATCTGTCGAGTCGCTGAGGTCCCGCCTGAGAGGATGACGGTCCCCGCCAGCGGAGCACCCAGGGAGCAACGATCGTCATGCCGGAGAACCCCGAGCAGCACCCCTCGTGGGGCGCCTACCCAGCGCCCGGCTCGCCGCCGCCGGGCCCTCCCCCGCCCCCCGGCGCGGCTGGCGGCTACCCGGCGTACCCCCCCTCCAGCAGCGCACCGCCGCCACCCGACCCGCGCTGGGTGGCTCCCGGCATGCTCGGCGCCGCGCACAAGCCGGGCGCGATGGCGTTGCGCCCCCTGGCGCTGGGCGACATCTACGACGCGGCGTTCCGCATCATCCGCTTCAACCCCAAGGCCACCGTCGGCTCGGCCGTGCTGGTCGCCGCCGTCGCGATGGCCTTCCCCCTGCTGCTGACCGCCATCCTCACCTTCACCACCGGGCTGACCTACGACGCCGCCGCGTCCTCGACCACCGGCGAGGTGGAGGACGTCGCCGGCCTCATCGCCTCCTTCGGGGCGCTGGCGCTCGGAGGAGTCCTGCAGGCCATCGGGCTGATCTTCGTGACGGGGATGGTCGCGCACGTGGCCCACGCCGCGGCGATCGGCCGCAAGCTGAGCCTGGGACAGGCCTGGGCCGCGACGGCCGGCAAGCGATGGCGGCTCGTCGGCCTCTCGGTGCTGCTCGGCCTGCTCACCACGGTCGGCATCACCCTCTACGTCGTGCTCTGGATCGTCGTGGCCGTGGCCGCTCCCCCGGTGCTCGTCGTCGTGTGGGGGCTGCTCACCGTGCCGGCCTTCGTCGCCGGCCTGTGGTGGTTCTGGATCCGGGTCTACTACCTGCCCGTGCCCGCGCTCATGCTCGAGGAGGTCGGGGTCACCGGCGCGATCGCCCGCGGCTACCGGCTGACGGCCAAGCAGTTCTGGCGCACGTTCGGCATCGCGCTGCTGACCGTGGTCGTGGTCAACATCGCGGGCAGCATCTTGTCCTTCCCGATCAGCTTCGTCGGCCAGCTCGGGGTGCTGGCGGTCGACGAGAGCAACGCCCTGCTCCTGCTCATCGCCAGCCAGGGACTGGCCACCGTGGTCTCCACGGCGTTCGTGGCGCCGTTCACCGCGGCGGTGGCGTCGCTGCAGTACCTCGACCAGCGGATCCGCAAGGAGGCCTACGACGTCGACCTGATGCGTCAGGCCGGGGTGCTCGAGTAGTGGTGCCGTGCGTGCCCCGAGTCCTCGGGGAGCTCTCGGACCCGCCCCTGACACCCAGTCCCGACGACGCCCGCGGAGCACTGCGCCGCGAGCTGGTCGACCCGCAGTACTACGACCAGGACGTCGTCCAGCGGATCCTCGACTGGATCCAGCGACGCATCGACGGCACCGTCGCCTCCGCGTCAGCGGTCCCGGCCCTGGCCTGGCTGGCCGCGACCCTCATCGCCGTCGCCCTGGGCGCCGCCCTGATCCTGCTGCTCTCCCGCGCCCGGACCACGGCACGCCGGCGCTCGGAGCACGGGGCCGTGCTCTCCGAGGCGGGAGAGAGCGCCGCGCAGATCCGGACACGTGCCGAGGCTGCGCTGGCCGACGGCCGCTTCGGGGACGCCGTGCTCGACGGCTTCCGGGCCATGGCGGTGCAGCAGGTCGAGCGCGGCCGCCTCGACAACGCCCCGGGCAGCACCGCCCGCGAGGTCGCCGACACCCTCGTCCAGCAGTACCCGGAGCGACGCGACTCGCTCGCGGAGGGCGCGCGCCTCTTCGACGCCGTGATGTACGGCGACCGGCCGGCCACCCGCGCCGAGGCCGAGACCGTGCTCGGCATCGACGTCCTCCTGCGGAGTCGACGATGACGACTCTCCCCACGCCCGCGACGGCGACGGCGCCACCGGAGACCGGACCGGTCACCGGCTGGCGTCGGCACCGCTCCACCCTGCTCATCGTCGGGGCCCTGTTCGCGGCGCTGGCCCTCGTCGTCCTCACCCAGGGCCCGGTCACCCGGGCCGCCGACCTCGACCCCGACAACCCCGGGCCCGACGGCGCCCAGGCCGTCGCGGGGGTGCTCGACGACCAGGGCGTCGACGTCGAGGTCGTCCGCTCGGCCTCCGCCCTCGAGACCACCGCGCTCGACGCGGACTCGCTGGTGGTCGTCACCTCCTCCTCCGACCTCGGCACCAGCACCACGAGCGCGCTGCTCGACCAGGTCACCGGCGCCGACGCCGCGCTGGTCGTGGTGGACCCGGGGGCGCGTCTGCTGGACGCACTCGACGTCGACGGCGGCCCGACCCGCGTCGACGTCGGCGACGGGGTGCCCGGATCCTGCGACGACCCGACCTACGACGACCTCGTGCTCGTCGTCGACAGCGCCGACGCGCTGCCCCTGGACGGCTGCTTCTCCGACGCCCTCGCCGCCCAGGGCACCATCGGTGGAGACCTCACCCTCCTCGGCGCCGGTGAGCTGCTGAGCAACGACCAGGTCCTGCGCGGCGACAACGCCGCGATCGCGCTGCGGCTGCTGGGCGGGCGCGAGCGACTGGTCTGGTACGTCGCGTCGCCGGACGACCTGGTCGCCGACGACGGAGTCGGCATCACGTCCCTGCTGCCCGACTGGATCTTCCCGGGCCTGGCGATCCTCCTGCTCAGCACGGTGCTGCTCGTGCTCTGGCGCGGACGGCGGCTCGGCCCGCTCGCCAGCGAACCCCTTCCGGTCGTCGTCAAGGCCATCGAGACCACCCGCAGCCGGGGTGGTCTCTACCGGAGGTCCGGCGACCTCGCCCACGCCGCCGACGCCCTGCGCGCCGCGACCCGGTCCCGGACCGGCGATCGGCTGCGTCTCGGCGCCCACGCCGGCGACGCCGTTGTCGTCGGCGCTGTCGCGCGTCACGTCGGGCGACCCGAGTCCGAGGTCGCCGCCCTGATCGGAGCCGAGGCGCACGTGCCGGCCTCCGATCGAGACCTGATAGTCCTGGCCAACGACCTGGCCGCTCTCGAGGAAGAGGTACGACGCTCATGACCGTCACCCCCGGCCAGCCCGCTGGTCCCCCACCACCGCCACCCCCGCCCCCGAGTGGTGGCACCGGCGACCCCCGGGAGCGTCTCGTGGCCGTGCGTCAGGAGGTGGCCAAGGCCGTCGTCGGCCAGGACGCTGCGGTCTCGGGGCTGCTCGTGGCCCTGCTGTGCGGCGGGCACGTGCTGATGGAGGGCGTCCCCGGCACCGCGAAGACGCTGCTCGTGCGGACCCTCGCGGCGTCCCTCTCGGTCGAGACCCGTCGCGTGCAGTTCACCCCGGACCTGATGCCCGGTGACATCACGGGGTCGATGGTCATCGACTCGCACGGGTCGGGGCAGGGCGAGCTCAGCTTCCGCGAGGGTCCGGTCTTCACCAACCTGCTCCTGGCCGACGAGATCAACCGCACCCCTCCCAAGACGCAGTCGGCGTTGTTGGAGGCGATGGAGGAGGGCCAGGTCTCGGCCGACGGCGTCACCCGGCCACTGCCGACACCCTTCCTGGTGGCCGCGACCCAGAACCCGGTCGAGTTCGACGGCACCTACCCCCTGCCGGAGGCGCAGCTGGACCGGTTCCTGCTCAAGGTCGTGCTCCCGATCCCCGAGCGCGACGCGGAGCTGGAGATCCTCACCCGGCACGCCGGCGGCTTCGATCCCCGCGACGTGGCGGGCGCCGGCGTACGACCCGTGGCCGACGCCGACGACATCGCCGCCGGACGGCGCGCGGTGGCCGGCGTCCAGGTCTCCAGCGAGGTCGCCGCCTACATCGTCGACATCGCCCGGGCCACGCGCGTCTCGCCCTCTCTGTCGCTGGGGGTCAGCCCCCGGGGCGCCACGGCGCTGCTGCGCGCGGCCCGCGCCTGGGCATGGCTCGGTGGACGCGACTTCGTCACTCCCGACGACGTCAAGGCCCTGGCCCACGCCACCCTGGTCCACCGACTCGGGCTGCGGCCCGAGGCCGAGCTCGAGGGCGTCGACGTCGCGCAGGTGCTCGCCTCCGCCGTCAGCTCGGTGCCGGTCCCCCGTTGACGGCGCACTGACCACGAGCTGACGACGAGGACCTGATGGCGCTCACCGGACGCGTACCGCTGCTCGGCCTGCTCGGCCTCGTGGCCGTGGTGCTGCGACCGCTCGCGAGCACGGTGTGGCTGTGGCTGCTCCTCGTCGCGATCCTGGTCACGGTCGACGTGCTGCTGGCCCCGCGCCCGCGCGACCTGGACGTCGTACGGCGCCCGACGGGGTCGGTGCGCACGGGCGAGGCGACCGAGTCCGTGCTCGTGGTCGGAAACGCCCGTCGACGCCGGGTGCGCGGCGTGCTGCGCGACGCCTGGCAGCCCAGCGCCGGGGCCACCGACAACCGGCACCCGCTCCGCCTCGCCGGCCACGACCGGGCGCTCCTCGCGACCCCGCTCCGACCCGGCCGGCGAGGCGACCTGCGCGCGCTCGGCGTGACGATCCGACTGCTCGGACCGCTCGGCCTCGCAGCACGCCAGCGCACGGTCGATGTCGGTGGCACGGTGCGCTCGCTGCCGCCGTTCGCCTCCCGCAAGCACCTGCCCTCGCGCCTCGCCCGCCTGCGCGACCTCGACGGGCGCGCCGCGGTCCGGGTCCGTGGCCAGGGCACCGAGTTCGACTCGCTGCGGGAGTACGTGCGCGGCGACGACGTGCGCTCCATCGACTGGCGCGCCTCCTCGCGCACCTCCACCGTGGTGGTGCGCACCTGGCAGCCGGAGCGGGACCGCCGCGTGGTGCTCGTCCTCGACACCTCGCGCACCTCGGCCGGTCGCGTGGACGACGTCCCCCGGCTCGACTCGGCCATGGACGCGGCGCTGCTCCTCGCCGCTCTCGCCTCCCGAGCCGGCGACCGGATCGACTTCGTCGCCGGCGACCGTCGGGTCCGGGCCCGGCTGCGCTCCAGCGGCGCCCGCGACCTGACCGGCCGACTCCAGGACGTGATGGCCGAGATCGACCCGGTCATCGCCGAGGCCGACTGGACCGCTCTCGTCGGCGCCGTCCAGGGTCTCGGCCGGCAACGCGCCCTGGTCGTGCTGCTCACGCCGGTCGAGCCGGCGTCCATCGAGGAGGGCCTGCTGGCGGTGCTCCCCACCCTGACCCGCCACCACCGCGTGGTGATCGCCTCGGTCAGGGACCCCGAGCTGGAGCGGATGGCGGCGCAACGCGGAACGATCGCCGAGGCCTACGACGCCGCCGCGGCGGAGCGCGAGCTGCGACGTCGTACCCGCACGGCCGAGGTGCTCGGCCGACTCGGTGTCAGCGTGATCGACGCCGACGCCGAGCGCCTGCCACCCGCTCTGGCCGACCACTACCTCGCGCTCAAGGCCCGAGGCCTGCTCTGAGCCCCTGCGCCGGTCGGAGCGTCCGCCCTACGGTGGGCGCATGTACCTGGAGAACCTCGTCTTCGACGCCGTCGACCCGCAGCGACTCGGCCGCTTCTGGGAGGCCGTCGTGGGCGGCGAGCGGCTGACCGACGAGCCGGAGGGGTTCGAGACCCGGCTCGCCATCACGGACGAAGCGGCGCTCGACCTGTGCTTCCAACGCGTTGCCACGGCCTCGCCCGAGCCGGCCGGGCCCGTGCGGTTCCACCTGGACCTGCAGGGCGGGGCCCGGCAGGCCGAGGTGGTCGAGCGTCTGGTCGCACTCGGGGCGCGCCACGTCGACATCGGGCAGCACGAGGGCACCGGAGTGCCGTGGGTGGTGCTCGCCGACCCGGAGGACAACGCCTTCTGCGTGATGGAGGAGCGGGCGCCGTACGCCGTCTCGGGTCCCGTCGCGGCGCTGCCGCTCGCCTCGGCCTCTCCCGACCGGGACGCCGAGCTCTGGTCGTGGCTGAGCGGGTGGCGCGAGGTCGTGGGCCCGGCGCCCCGATGCCTGCGGCACCCGTCGGGGCGCGGGCCGCTGCTCGAGCTGCTCCCGGAGGCGGCGCCCAAGGGGCCCGCCAAGAACCGTCTCCACCTCGACATCCGCCTGGAGGTCGGCGACGACTCCGACCTCGTCTCGGCCGGGATCGCGGAGCGAGGCGGTCGCGAGATCAACCAGCCGGAGTGGGGGGAGCTGCCCTGGCGCCTCTACCAGGACCCGTCCGGCAACGATTTCTGTGTGCTCCCCGCTCGCGCCGGCTGACGATCAGGCCTGGGTGGCGACGGAGTCCTCGAGCAGGTCCGCCGACAGGTCACCGGTGTGCCCACGCTGCACGGCGCGCCGCCCGAGGACGAAGACGTAGGCGAAGAAGACCGCCTCGGCGAGGACCCCGATCCCGACACGCGCCCAGGTCGGCAAGGACGACGGCGTCACGAAGCCTTCGATCGCACCGCTGATCGCCAGCACCACGACGAGTCCCAGCGCGACCGTGACCGCGGTGCGGCCCTCGCGGGCCAACGAACGGCTGCGAGTGCGCCCACCCGGCTCGACCCACGACCAGAACAGCCGGATCCCCACTCCCCCGGCGACGAAGACCGCGGTCAGCTCGAGGAGTCCGTGCGGCAGGATCAGGCCCCAGAAGAGCTCGCCGCGGTCGTTGCGGATCATCACCGAGCCGATGATCGCGAGGTTGAGGATGTTGTTGAACAGCACCGCGACGACCGGGAGACCCAGGATGCCCAGCGCGATCGCCTGCGCGCTCACCCAGGCGTTGTTGATCCACACCTGGGCGGCGAAGTGGCTGGCGGCGTACTCGCTGTAGTAGCCCTCGAAGTCGTTGTTGACCAGCTGGTCGACCTCGTCGGGCGAGAGCAGACTCTGCTCGACCGTCGGATGGCCGAGCAGCCAGAGCATGATCACCCCGGTGACCACGACGTTGGCTGCCAGGCAGCCCAGCCACCACCAGCGCAGTCGGTAGAGCGCGGCGGGGAGGCGCTCGGTGAAGAAGGTCAGCACGCCGCGCCACGAGGTCACGCGCGTGCCGACCAGCCGGATCCGGGCGCGAGCCAGCAGGGAGGACAGGTGGGCGATCAGTGCGCCGTCCGGCGCGGACGTCCGGATCACCGAGAGGTGCGTGGCGACCTGCTGGTACCGCTCGACCAGCTCGTCACTCTCGGCGCCCGTCAGCTTGCCGCGGCCGGTGAGCTCGTCCAGGCGGGCCCAGTCGTGGCCGTGCGTCAGCACGTACGCGTCGAGGTCCACCCGTGCAGCCTAGGCTGTGCGGGTGGCCGGCCAGGAGTTCGCGATGCTCACCAGCGACGACCTCGTCACCGGCGAGGCGGTCGCGTTGGACCTGCCCCCTGCCGGGCTGGCGATCCGCATCGCCTCCGGGTTGATCGACCTCGTCGTCGCCCTGGTCCTGCTCGTCGTGCTGGCCCTGGTCTTCGGGATCGCCGCCACCAACGTCGGCGGCGCGATCGCGACCATCGCGGTGATCTCGGTGACCGTCCTGGTGTTCGTCGCCTTCCCCACCACCATCGAGACCCTCACCCGCGGTCGCTCCCTCGGCAAGCTGGCCACCGGTCTGCGCACGGTGCGCGACGACGCGGGACCGATCTCCTTCCAGCATGCGCTCATCCGCGCGCTCATCGGCTTCGTCGAGATCTACCTCTTCTCCGGGGTCCCGGCGTTCTTCTCGATGCTGCTCAGCGATCGGGGCAAGCGCCTGGCGGACCACGCGGCCGGGACGTACGTCGTGCGCTCGCGCGTGGGGCTGACGCTGGCGGCACCGACCCCGATGCCTCCGCACCTCGCCTCGTGGGCGGCCGGTGCCGACGTGGCCTCGCTGCCGACAGGGCTGGCCCTCGGCGTGCGCCAGTTCCTCGGGCGGGCCCGCGACCTCGACCCCGCCACCCGGCAGGCGGTCGGCGCTCGCCTGGCCGAGCAGGTCTCGGCGTACGTCGCGCCCGCCCCGCCGACCGGCACCCCGCCGTACGACGTCCTGGCCGCCGTGGTGGCGACGCGTCGCGAGCGCGACCTCGAGCGGCTGCGTCGCGAGCAATCCTCTCGACGACGCCTCACGGCGCGGGACTGACCCGCGCCACCGCTGGACCTACGAGGAGCCGCGCACGTAGCGCAGGTCGATCGGCTCACGGCCGGCCGCGAGGCCGCGACGCTCGAAGCGCGTGACCGGTCGCTCGTCCCAGCGCTCCACGCGCCCGCCGCTCACCGTCGGCTCCGCGTCGAGGACCTCGACCATCACGTCGGCGTACTCGGCCCAGTCGGTGGCCAGCCGCCACACGCCGCCCGGCTGCAGCAGACCCGCCAGCAGCGCGGCGTTGGTGGGGGTGACGAGGCGACGCTTGTGGTGACGAGCCTTGTGCCAGGGGTCGGGGAAGAACGTCCAGAGCTCCGCCAGGCTCTGCGCGGGCAGCAGGTGCTCGGCCGTCCAGACCGCGTCCACCGAGCACAGTCGGACGTTGTCGAGGCCCGCCTCCGCCAAGCGGTGCAGCGTCTCGGCGACACCGGGTCGCCACACCTCGAGCGCCAGGATGTTGTAGTCCGGGCGCGCCGCGGCCAGGGCCGCGGTCGCCTCGCCGACGCCGGAGCCGATCTCGACGATCAGCGGGGCCTCCCGGGCGAACGCGCCGGCGAACCGGAACCCCTCGGCGTCGACCGCCTCGTCCGGGATCACCCACGCGTCGTGGTGGGCCTCCCAGGCCCGGGCCTGGCGCGGCGTGAACCTGCTGCCACGGCGGGAGTAGGTCAGGACCTCGCGCAGCCGCCGGCCGTCCTCGGTCACCTTCTGGTGGGGCCGCGCCGGGGCGGAGTCGTTCGCGTGGCTCACGGGGCCGTGGACATGATCCCGACGGCGAGCACCAGGACGAGGAAGAAGATGACCAGCCCGACGACGAGCAGGATCGTGAAGATGATGCCGAGGATCCAGCCGATCGTGACCTGCTGCAGGCCGCCGATGCGGCCCTGCGACGCCTCGATCTCCTTCTTGGCCTTGGACCCGAGGTACCACGCGACCGGGGAGACGACGCTGAAGAAGACGCCGACGATCCCGAGCACCAGCACGGTGGTGGCCTGGGGGTGGTCGGGCACCGGCTGGTAGCCGCCGTACGCCGGGGCGCCGTACGGGTGGGGCTGCTGCGGGTCCTGGGGGTTCTGGTTGCTCACGAGGCTCATCCTGCCATCGCTGACCGGGGTCCGAACACAGCACGAGACCCCGCACCCATCCGGGTGCGGGGTCTCGCGAGGTGAATCAGTCGATCACTTGGTGATCTTGGTGACCCGACCGGCGCCGACGGTGCGGCCACCCTCACGGATCGCGAACCGCAGGCCCTCGTCCATGGCGATGGGCTGGATGAGCTCGACCGACATCTCGGTGTTGTCACCCGGCATGACCATCTCGGTGCCCTCGGGGAGGGTCACGACGCCGGTCACGTCCGTCGTACGGAAGTAGAACTGCGGGCGGTAGTTGTTGAAGAACGGCGTGTGACGGCCGCCCTCGTCCTTCGAGAGGATGTAGACGGACGCCTCGAAGTTGGTGTGCGGGGTCGTCGTGCCCGGCTTGATGACGACCATGCCGCGCTCGATGTCCTCGCGCTTGGTGCCTCGGAGCAGCAGCCCGACGTTCTCGCCGGCCTGACCCTCGTCGAGCAGCTTGCGGAACATCTCGACACCGGTGACGGTCGACTTCTGGGCAACGTCGCGGATGCCGATGATCTCGACCTCCTCGTTGACCTTGACGATGCCCCGCTCGATGCGGCCGGTGATGACCGTGCCGCGACCGGTGATCGTGAAGACGTCCTCGACGGGCATGAGGAACGGCTTGTCGGTCTCACGCTCGGGGGTCGGGATGCCCTCGTCGACGGCCGCCATGAGCTCCATGATCGACTCGCCCCACTTCTCGTCGCCCTGGAGCGCCGGGAAGGCAGCAACGCGCACGACCGGGATGTCGTCGCCCGGGAACTCGTACTCGCTGAGGAGCTCGCGCACCTCCATCTCGACGAGCTCGATGAGCTCCTCGTCGTCGACCATGTCGCACTTGTTCAGCGCGACGACGATCGCGGGGACGCCGACCTGGCGGGCCAGGAGCACGTGCTCCTTGGTCTGCGGCATCGGGCCGTCGGTGGCGGCGACCACCAGGATGGCGCCGTCCATCTGCGCCGCACCGGTGATCATGTTCTTGATGTAGTCGGCGTGACCGGGGCAGTCGACGTGCGCGTAGTGGCGGCCCTCGGTCTGGTACTCGACGTGAGCGATCGAGATCGTGATGCCGCGCTGACGCTCCTCGGGAGCCTTGTCGATCTCGTCGAACGCCGAAGCGGCGTTGAGGTCGGGGTGCTTGTCGTGCAACACCTTGGTGATCGCCGCGGTCAAGGTCGTCTTGCCGTGGTCGATGTGACCGATCGTGCCGATGTTGACGTGCGGCTTGGTCCGCTCGAACTTCGCCTTAGCCACTGGGGCTCCTCCTGGTTGGGTTGGTACTTGACTCGTACGGGTGGGATGGTGCGCCGAGGGTCCTCGGCGAGTTGAACCGGGTGGGTTACTCGCCCCGGACCTTCTTGATGATCTCGTCGGCGACGTTCGTGGGAACCTCGGCGTACGAGTCGAACTCCATCGAGTACGAAGCCTGGCCGGAGGTCTTGGACCTCAGGTCGCCAACGTACCCGAACATCTCTGACAACGGCACGAGGGCGTTGACGACCATGTCGCCGTGACGCTCCTCCTGTGCCTGGATCTGGCCCCGTCGGCTGTTGATGTCGCCGATGACCGTGCCGAGGAAGCTGTCCGGCGTGGTCACCTCCACCGCGAACATCGGCTCGAGCAGGACCGGCTTCGCCATGCGGGCGGCCTCCTTGAAGGCCTGGTTGCCGGCGATCTTGAAGGCCAGCTCGGAGGAGTCGACGTCGTGGTAGGCGCCGTCCTCGAGCGTGAACTTCACGTCGACCATCGGGTAGCCGGCGAGGACACCGAACTCCATGGCCTCCTGGCCACCCTGGTCGACCGAGGGGATGTACTCCTTGGGCACGCGGCCACCGGAGACGGCGTTGACGAACTCGTAGCCGGCGCCGACGCCGGTCTCGGGGTCGGTGTTGGGACCGAGGTTGATGACGACCTTGGCGAACTGACCCGAGCCACCGGTCTGCTTCTTGTGCGTGTAGGAGTGCTTGAGGACCTCCTTGCGCAGCGTCTCGCGGTAGGCCACCTGCGGCTTGCCGACGGTCGCCTCGACGCGGAACTCGCGCTTCATCCGGTCGACGAGGATCTCCAGGTGGAGCTCGCCCATGCCGGCGATGATCGTCTGACCGGTCTCCTCGTCGGCCTTGACCGTGAACGTCGGGTCCTCGTCGGAGAGCCGCTGGATGGCGGTTCCGAGCTTCTCCTGGTCGCTCTTGGTCTTCGGCTCGATGGCGACCTCGATCACCGGGGCCGGGAAGGTCATCGACTCCAGGATCACCTGGTTGTTGGGGTCGGACAGCGTGTGGCCCGTCTTGGTGTCCTTCAGACCCATGACGGCCACGATCTGGCCGGCGCCGACCGAGGCGATCTCCTCACGCTTGTTGGCGTGCATCTGGTAGACCTTGCCGATCCGCTCCTTGCGGCCGTTGACCGAGTTGACCACGGTCGAGCCGGCCTCGAGCTTGCCCGAGTAGACCCGGACGTAGATCAGCTTGCCGAGGTGCGGGTCGGTGGCGATCTTGTAGGCCAGGCCGGAGAAGGGCTCGTCGTCGGAAGGCCGGCGACGGATCTCCTCCTCCTCGTCCTTGACCGAGTGGCCGACGATCGCGTCGACGTCGAGGGGCGAGGGGAGGTACTTGACGACGGCGTCGAGCAGGGGCTGGACGCCCTTGTTCTTGAAGGCCGTGCCGCACAGGACCGGGTTGAGCTTGTCGGCCAGGGTGGCGCGACGGATCGCCGCCTCCAGCTCCTCGACGGTGAACTCGCCCTCGTCGAGGAACTTCTCCATGATCTGGTCGTCGGCGTCGCTGAGCGTCTCGAGCAGCTTCTCGCGGTACTCGGCGGCCTTCTCGGCGAGCTCGGCCGGGATCTCCTCGACCTCGTAGTCCTCACCGATGGCGGTCTCGCCGCGCCACACGAGGGCGCGCATCCCGACGAGGTCGACGACCCCGAGGAAGTCGCTCTCGGCGCCGATCGGCAGCTGCAGGACCAGCGGCGTGGAGTTGAGGCGGTCGACCATCATGTCGACGCAGCGGAAGAAGTCGGCACCGGTGCGGTCGAGCTTGTTGACGAAGCACATCCGGGGCACGGAGTACTTGTTGGCCTGGCGCCAGACCGTCATGGTCTGCGGCTCGACGCCGGCGACACCGTCGAAGACGGCGACGGCACCGTCGAGGACGCGCAGCGAGCGCTCGACCTCGGCGGTGAAGTCGACGTGCCCGGGGGTGTCGATGATGTTGATCTGGTGGTCCTTCCACCAGCAGGTCGTCGCGGCCGACGTGATCGTGATGCCGCGCTCCTGCTCCTGCTCCATCCAGTCCATGGTCGCAGCGCCGTCGTGGACCTCACCGATCTTGTAGCTGATCCCGGTGTAGAAGAGGATCCGCTCGGTGGTGGTGGTCTTGCCGGCGTCGATGTGGGCCATGATCCCGATGTTGCGAACGACGTTCAGGTCGGTGGTGATGTTGACAGCCACGTGAGTCAGCGTTCCTTAGGGGTCTGAGATGGGGCGATGAGAGCGGAGAAGGCCTGGGCCACGGCGGCGGGCGACCACGAGTGGTGACCACCAGCAGCCGCAACCAAGGGAATCACCAGCGGTAGTGCGCGAAGGCCTTGTTGGACTCGGCCATCTTGTGCGTGTCCTCGCGCTTCTTCACCGCGGCGCCGAGGCCGTTGGAGGCGTCGAGGATCTCGTTCATCAGGCGCTCGTGCATGGTCTTCTCGCGGCGCTCGGCGGCGTAGCCGACCAGCCAGCGCAGGGCCAGCGTCGTGCCGCGGGTGCCCTTGACCTCGATCGGGACCTGGTAGGTCGCGCCACCGACGCGGCGGGACTTGACCTCGATGGCCGGCTTGACGTTCTCCAGGGCGCGCTTGAGCGTCACGACGGGGTCGGTGGCGTTCTTCTCGCGGCAACCCTCGAGGGCGGTGTAGACGATGCGCTGGGCAACCTGCTTCTTGCCGTCCTGGAGCACCTTGGAGACCAGCTGGGAGACCAGCTGCGAGCCGTAGACGGGGTCGATGTCGATCGGCCGCTTGGGGGCCGGACCCTTGCGGGGCATTAGCTCTTCTCCTTCTTGGCGCCGTAGCGGCTGCGGGCCTGCTTGCGGTTCTTGACACCCTGGGTGTCGAGCGAGCCGCGAATGATCTTGTAGCGGACACCGGGGAGGTCCTTCACCCGGCCGCCGCGCACGAGCACGATCGAGTGCTCCTGAAGGTTGTGACCGACACCCGGGATGTAAGCGGTGACCTCGACGCCACTCGACAGGCGCACGCGGGCGACCTTGCGGAGAGCGGAGTTCGGCTTCTTCGGGGTGGTGGTGTAGACGCGGGTGCACACACCGCGTCGCTGGGGCGAACCCTTGAGGGCAGGCGTCTTGTTCTTCGACACCTTGTCCTGACGGCCCTTGCGGACCAACTGCTGAATGGTGGGCACCTGGTGGTTCCCTTTCGTGGTGACTCTCAGTGTCCGACGATCTGCCGGGCACGCATGTAGCGATCGATCTCTGTGCCTGCGAGAGGCGGGCCCGGTTGCGGGCACGCGTCAGTGCCTGGATCGACCAGGCACGAGGACCGAGGCTACCGGCCGCTCGACACAGGAGCAAAATCCTGCGAGCGCGCCGCCGCACGGGCCCTGCGACCCTCCCACACGACGACGTGGTGGTGGCCCGTGCGGAGGTAGACGGCCGAGGCCACCAGGACGCCGGCCACGGTCATCGCACCGCCGGCGATGAGGGTCCACCGGGCCCCGAAGACCTCCCCGACCCAGCCGATGATCGGCGCTCCCAACGGAGTACCGCCCATGAAGACCATCAGGTAGAGCGCCATCACCCGGCCGCGCATGCCGGCGTCGGTGTTCATCTGCATGAAGGTGTTGGCGCCGGTCATCATCGTGAGTGCAGCCAGGCCCAGGACCGGGCACAGCAGCGCGAAGGTGAGGTACGACGGAGCCAGCCCGGACACGATCTCGAGCACCCCGAAGACGAGGGCGGCGCCGACCACCAGGCGGTGGCGCACGCGGACCCGACCGGCAGCCAGCAGGGAGCCGGCCAGTGAGCCGAATGCCATGAAGGTGCCGAGCAGGCCGTACTCGGTCGGACCCTTGTCGAAGACCTCGGTGGCCATCAGCGCCGAGGTCATCTGGAAGTTGAGTCCGAAGGTCCCCGCGGAGAACACGACCGCGAGGATGAGCAGCAGGTCGGGACGGCTGCGGACGTAGGAGATCCCGGCGACGACCTGGCCCGGCCCCCGGGCCACCAGCGCCGGGGAGTGCAGCCGCGAGCCGTCCAGGCGCGCCAGGGCGAGGATCGGTGCGGCGTAGGTGAGCCCGTTGGCCAGGATCACCCACCCGGTCGCCACCACTCCCCCGCCGAGCAGGGCGATCGAGAGGCCGGCGACGGCAGGCCCCACGATGCGGGCGACGTTGAACCCGGCCGAGTTGAGTCCCACGGCATTGCTGAGGTCGTCCGGGTCGACCATCTCGGAGACGAAGGACTGGCGGGCGGGCGCGTCGAAGGCCGACGCCGCACCCAGCACGAACGCCAGCACGTAGACGTGCCACACCTGAACGGTGCCGGTCACGGCGAGCAACCCGAGGACCAGCGCCGGCGCGGCCATCCCGACGTTGGTCAGCTGCAGGAGCCGGCGCTTGGGGATCCGGTCGGCGATCACGCCCGCGAACGGCGAGAGGAGCAGGATCGGCAGGAACTGCAGCCCGGTCGTGATGCCGATCGCTGCGGCGCTGTTGGCGGTGAGGAGCAGCACCAACCAGTCCTGGGCGACCCGCTGCATCCAGGTGCCGACGTTGGACACCAGGTTGCCGCCGGCGTACAGGCGGTAGTTGGGGTTGTGCAGGGACCGGAACGTAGGACTCAACTCGTGCTCAGCTTCTCCAGGATCGGGGCCGCCGCTCGCAGGACGGCTCGTTCGTCGGGGGTCAGGTCGCGCAGTCGCAGGGCCAGCCACTCGTCGCGGCGCCGGCGGTCGGCGAGGAGCGTCGCGCGGCCGCGCTCGGTGAGACTGAGGAGGACCTGGCGGCGGTCGGTGTCGTGCGCGCGGCGTACGACGTACCCGCCGTCGTGCAGGCAGGCGACGGTGCGCGTCATGCTCGGCGGCTGGACCCGCTCGCGCGCCGCCAGCTCGCCGGGCGTGAGGTCGCCGTTGCGGTAGAGCGCGCCCAGCACGGCCATCGCGTTCATGCTCAGCTCGTTGTCGGGGTGCCGCTCTCCGGCCAGTCGGCGGCGCAACCGCATCACGGACAGCCGGAGCTCGGAGGCGAGTCCGGCGTCGGTGCGGGCGGCGCGTTCCACGGTAGGCATGTCGTTAGCGTAACTCATTACTCTTGCTAAGGATTCCGTCGCCTGCGTCACACCGCGGCCCCACGGGCTAGCCTGAGCGGCGTGGACTTCCGTGACGAGCAGCCGATGGAGCACGAGTTCCGCAACAAGACCTACGTGATCGCCGACGTGGAACCCCTCGACGTCGACGGGGTGCGCACCGTGGAGGTGGGCACCGGGATCTTCTTCCTCGCCTTCCTGGCCCTGCTCCCCTTCTACGGACGGCTGCGCGACGACGGCAACACCTGGTTGCTGTGGGCGTGCCTGGCCGGCGTCGGCCTCGGCCTTCTCGGCCTGGAGTACTGCCGCCGGCGCAGGCGCTACCGGCTCTCCCACCAGCACGCCGACGCGCACCCGGGCACCGACGCGTGAGCGAGCGGACCGACCTCCCCCCGCCCACCCGGTGGGCGCAGGCCGGTGAGCGCAACGTCGGCTACGGCAGGAAGTTCGCCGCGCTGGTGGCCGAAGGAGCCGACGTCGACGGCGAGGCCCGGCTGGCCGACGTGCTGGTCCGTCGCGGCGCGGCCATCCTCGACGTGGGGTCCGGCATGGGCCGCGTCGCCGCAGCGCTGTCCGCGCGGGGCCACCACGTGATCGCCGTGGAGCCGGACGCCGACCTCGCCGCCCAGTCGCGCACGACCTACCCCGACCTTCCCGTCGTCGAGGCCGACGCATTCGCGCTGACGCCCGACCTGCTCGCTGCGGCAGGCAGGCCCGCTGCCTACGACCTGGTCGTGTGCGTCGGCAACGTGCTGGTGCTGCTCGCCGAGGACACCGAGCGCGCCGTGCTGACCCGGCTCGCCGCGTTGCTGGCCCCCGGCGGCCGGATCCTGGCGGGCTTCCACGTCGCGGGTGGGGGCCCCGACTTCGCTCGTCACTACCCGCCGACGGAGTTCGTGGCCGACGCCGAGGCCTGCGGTCTGCGCGTCGACCTGCACGCCGGCTCCTACGAGCTCCACCCGCCCGGCGACGAGTACGCCGTGTGGGTCCTGTCGGCGAGCTGACCGGTCAGCTCAGAAGGCGTCGAGCGTGAGCGTGTCGACCACGTGGTCGGGCAGCGGGATCGGCTCGTGTTTCTTGGCCAGGCGCACCTCGGAGTGGGCGCCGCAGCCGTGACCGAAGGCGACGATGCGGCCGTCGTCGTTGGCGTCGCCGTTGGCGCAGACCCCGAAGGTCTCGGCGAGCGGGCCGGCGATGCGCATGAGGAAGCCACAGGTCGAGCACGGGTCGGGCGAGCCCTGCGCGAGCGCGGAGTCGGGGCCGCCGTCGCCGTCGTACCACCGCTCCGCGGCGGCATCGCGGCCCTCGGGCGAGAGAGTGCGGACCCGGCCGAGGCCGAGGTCCTTGGCGACCTCGCGGATCTGGGCCTTGTCGTCAGCGTCGAGCGGGTCGTCGCCGAAGGCGTAGGTGGGGACCAGGCGCGGGTCGTCGTCGGCGACCGGCAGCAGGTCGCCGGGCGACATGTCGCCCGGCTGCAGCCGCTCGCGGTAGGGCACCCACTCCGGGGCCACGATGGCCTCGTCGGCGGGCAGCAGGACGACCTCGTCCACGGTGACACGCTTCTGGCGTGAGGCCCGCGCCAGGGTGACCGACCAGCGCCACCCCACGTAGCCGCGCAGGGTGCAGGCGAAGAAGTGGGTGACGACGCGCTCGCCGTCGACCTGCACGCCGACGTGGTCTCCGACCGGGTCGGGTCCGACCTCCTCGAGCAGGGCGTCGCGGGCGAGGTCGACGGCACTCGCCGCGACGGCGTCGAGGCGCTGCGCCGCGGGCTCCTGGGGAGCCGAGGGCTCTGGCTCGGAGAGTGCTGAGTCCGAGCGCTCCGGGGACACGGTGTTCACGTCGCACAGCATGGCTCATCCAGCAGCCCGTGTCAGGTCCGGGGCGGGTCTGACGACTGATGACGGTGGTACGGGGCAAGATGGACCCCATGTCGTCCGGCCGTTCCGATCACCACCCCTCGCCGGGGGCCGGCGGCCAGCACGACCCGCCGTACGACCCACCCGAGGGCCCGCCGTACGACGACCACGACAGCCACCTCGACTCCGCGCACCACCCGAGCTCCGGAGAACGCGCCCGCGCCGTGGGGCAGGGGCTGGGCACCGGCGCGAAGGCCACCGCACGAGGAGTCAGGGCCACGGCCGTGGTCACCGGGCGGGTGACCGGCAAGGTGGGCCGCGCCGCGGTCCGCAACGCCCAACGCGCCGCCAACGCCCAAGGGGCCGAGGACTCCGGGCTCAACCGCCTGATCTACCTCCACGCCGCCAATGCCGCCGGCGACGCGGCCGTCGCGATCTCCTTGGCGACCACGGTCTTCTTCGCCGGGGCCACGAGCGACGCTCGCGGCCAGGTCGCGCTCTTCCTCGGGCTGACGATGCTGCCGTTCGCGATCGTGGCGCCGCTCATCGGGCCGTTCCTCGACAAGTTCAGCCACGGGCGTCGGTGGGCGATCGGCGCCACCTTCGCGATCCGCGGCTTCCTCTGCTGGGTCCTGGCCGGCGCGGTGGCCGCCGACTCCGCCCTTCTCTACCCCGCCGCCCTCGGGGTCCTGGTGTCCTCCAAGGCGTACGGCGTGACCCGAGCGGCAGCGATCCCGCGCCTGCTGCCGGAGAACTTCACCCTCGTCAAGGCCAACGGGCGGGTCTCCCTCGCGGGGGTCGTCGGCGGGGCGTTGGCCGCTCCGCTGGCCGGTGGCACCGCCTACCTGGGAGCCGAGTGGTCGCTGCGCCTGGCCTTCCTGATCTTCGTGGCAGGCACGATCGCGGCGATCCTCCTGCCCTCGAAGGTCGACTCCAGCGAGGGCGAGCAGCCCGTCACCCTGCGCCCCGACCTCACCGGAGGCGCGCGCCGCGGCACCAACATCCCCCCGGCAGTGGCGTTCGCGCTGCGCGCCAACTGTGGGCCACGCTGGCTGTCGGGCTTCCTCACGATGTACATGGCCTTCCTGCTGCGCGACCAACCTCTCCCGGGCTGGGAGGGCAAGGAGGCGCTCCTGCTCGGCATCGTGATCGGCGGCGCCGGGGCCGGCAACACGATCGGGATCCTGCTCGCCTCGGTGCTGAAGAAGATCAACCCCGCGGTGACGGTGGTGCTCGCCCTGGTCGCCGACGCCGCCATGGTCGGCCTCGGGGCCCTGTTCTACGGAGTGCTCGCCCTCGCCGGGCTCGGCCTCGTGGCCGGGCTGGCCCAGTCGTTGGCGAAGGTCTCCCTCGACTCGACGATCCAGAGCGGGGTGCCGGTCTCGGTGCAGGCGAGCGCCTTCGCGCGCAGCGACACCACACTGCAGCTCGCCTGGGTCGTCGGCGGCTTCATCGGGATCGCTCTGCCCCAGTCCGCCCGCCTGGGCCTGGGTGTCGGCTTCGTGGTGCTGCTGGCCTGGACCCTGTTCGTCCTCTCGTCGCGCCCCCGGCGCACCCGACCGCGACCGCGCAACCGCAGGCATCCCTCGGCGCCGCGACCGCAGCAGCCGACGGCCCCCGCGGCCCCTACGGCTGCCTACCCGCCGCCGACCGCACCACCCGGTGGACCGGCCGCGCCTCCGCCGCCGCCCCGGACGTCGTACCCGCCGCCGGGCTGAGCCCCGACGGGCGGCGGGAAGGCTAGAGCTCGAGCTCGTCGGCCAGCGCGCGCAGCACCTTGGCCGCGGGCTTCGCCGTGCGCGCCTCGGGGTAGCGGCCGTGGCGGTAGGACTCCCCCACCGTGTCGAGGAGCCGGATCAGGTCCTCCACGATCGGAGTCATCTCCTCCGGCTTCTTGCGCCGGGCCTGGGACTGGTTGCGCGAGACCGAGGCCGGCGACTCCAGCACCCGGACCTGCAGCGCCTGGTCGCCGCGGCGGCCCTGCGCGATGCCGTACTCGACCCTGGTCCCGGGCTTGATCGTGGCGCTCCCCTCGGGGAGCGCGTCGGCGTGCACGTAGACGTCGGCGCCGCCCTCCTGGGAGAGGAAACCGAAGCCCTTCTCGGCGTCGAACCACTTCACCTTGCCACTCGGCACTTCTCTTGCCTCTCAGGTCACTTCAGTCGGGGGCGTCACCAGGAGGTGGACGCTGCGCCAAGCCTATCGGCCGTGCCCGTCGAGCCACGACGGGAATTCCCGCAGGTCCTCCAAGACCACGTGGGTGCCCGCGGCCACGAGGTCCGCGCGGGGGCAGCCGCCGCTGAGGACGGAGACCGAGACGACTCCGGCGGCGAGCGCACCCTCGACGTCGTGCACGTGGTCGCCGACGTAGGCCGACGCCCCCTCGCGCCGCAGCGCGGCGGCCTTGCCGGCGCCCCACACCCATCCCTCGAGCACGTCGACCTCCAGGCCGAGGTGATCGAGGTGGAGCTGGGCGTTGGGCGCGTACTTGCCGGTCACCACGACCACGCGCCCCGCGCGCTCGTGGACCGCAGCGAGGGCCTCGCGCGCACCCGGCAGGAGGGGCACGGGCTCGATCGCGTGGTCGGGGTAGAGCGCGCGGAAGCGGTCCCCGGCGGACGCGACGTCCTCGGCCGGCAGGTGCGGCGCCAGCATCATCTCGAGCGGCGGACCCAACGCCGCGGTCATCTCCTCGACGGGAAAGTCGACCCGCAGCTCGTTGCCGAGGGTCCGCAGCACCTGACGGAAGCCGGGAGCGGTGTCGATGAGGGTCATGTCGAGGTCGAACCCGACCGTGAGCGGCGGCGTGGGCGGGGACACGAGCAGAGGATAGGGGTCGCCCTCGACGAAGATTCACCCGTACGGGTGCAGCCCTGGGACTGGTGCGACACAATGGACGACTCCGGCAACCCCACCACGCCCCCGGAAGGAGCCGCATGCCCGTCCCCCTGAGCCACCGCACCCGCATCGCTGCGCTCCGAGCCGGCGCCACCGCGCTCACCTCGGCCCTGGCCCTGACTGCCGGGCTCCTCGCCATGGCTCCCGCCCCCGCGTCCGCCGGCTCCGCCGACGACCTCTACCTCGTGACGTTGCAGGGCGCCGGGACCGCCGGGTCCAGCGGGTTCCTTCCACGATCCCTGCGCGCGACACGGATGGTGGCCGAGCAGGACGCGACGCTGTCGTCGGTCGACGCCCCGCTGCCGCTCTACCGCTGGACGACGGCGCTGAACGGGTACGCCGTACGGCTGACGAGCGAGCAGGTCGCGTCCCTGCGCGCCGCGCCGTCGGTCGTCTCCGTCGAGCGCAACGAGGTCCGCCCCCTGGCCGGGCTCGCCGGTGACGCCGGTGACGCCGCCCTGCTGGCCGCCGAGAAGCTCGACCGCGACCGCCCGCCCACGGGTGGCGCCGGCACGGTCATCGGCATGATCGACACGGGGATCGCGCCGGAGAGCCCGCTCTTCGCCCAGGTCCGTCACCAGCGCGGGGCCTCCGACTTCGCGGGCTCGTGCCCCGAGGGGCAGGCCTGGGCGTCGTCGGAGTGCAACGGCAAGCTGGTCGGCGCCCGTTGGTACGTCCGGGGCTTCGGGACCGACCACCTGCGCGCGACCAGCTCGCTCTCACCGCGCGACACCGACGGGCACGGCACCCAGATGGCCTCGATCGCCGCCGGAAACGCCGAGGTCCCGGTCCAGGTCGGCGGTGAGCGACTCGGCACGCTCGGCGGGCTCGCCCCCGAGGCGCAGCTGGCCGTCTACAAGGCCTGCTGGGGTGCCCCCGACCCGGCGGACGACGGCTGCGCGAGCGCCGACCTGGTCACCGCCATCGACGACGCCACCCGTGACGGCGTGGACGTCCTGAGCCTCTCGGTCGGCGGACCGGCCGAGATCGACACCGTCGAGCGCGCACTGCTCGGCGCAGCCGAGGCGGGCGTCGTGGTGACCGCCGCGGCCGGCAACGGTGGCGAGGGCTCCCTGGCCGCACATCCCAGTCCTTGGGTGACCACCGTCGGCGGCACCACCGGCGACCTGCGCGAGGGCCGGGTCGTCGTCCCGGCGTCCCTGCGCACCAAGCGCGTCGCGGACCTGTCCGGTGCGATGCTGTCGCGCCGGACCGTCGGCCCGGCGCCGGTCGTGCGCGGCGTCGACGCCGCCGCCGATGCGGAGCCCCGCAGGGATGCTCGGGTGTGTGCGCCCGGCAGCCTCGATGCGGCGACGGTGGCCGGCGCCATCGTCGTGTGCGAGCGCGGCCAGGTCGGCCGCGTCGACAAGTCCCGAGCCGTGTCACTGGCCGACGGGGTCGGCATGGTGCTGGTCAACCAGGCCCGCGGCTCGGTCGACCTGGACGTCCACAGCGTGCCGACCGTTCACCTGGACGTGCAGGCCGGCGCGCGCCTGGCGCGCTGGATCAAGCGCAACCCCGACGAGCGGATCTCCCTGCGCTCCCTGGGCCACGAGAAGGCGCGCGACCGCATCGCCTCCCTCTCCCCGAGTGGCGACCTGGGCGCGGGCGTGCTCAAGCCCGACGTGCTCGCCACCGCCTCCGGCGTGCTCGGTGCGGTCCCGAGCACCAACGGCTCGGACGCCTGGGACTTCGTCACGGGCACCTCCGCCGCGACGGCCTACACCGCCGGCGTCGCCGCCAGCCTGCTCAGCCGGGACCGCACCGCGGCGCAGGTGCGCTCGGCGCTGGCCACCACGGCCGCCCCGGTGGACCGTTCCGAGATCCTGCGCAGCGGTGCGGGGCGACTGCGCCCCGACCGGGTCGACTCCCCCGGACTCGGCTACCTCGTCGAGACCGGCGACTACCGCGACTGGCTGGAAGGCGACGCGACGTCGCTGAACACCCCCTCCGCGCTGATCACCAACGAGGCAACGCCCCTGACACGCACGGTCACCAACGTGGGCAAGCGTCGCCTGTACTTCTCCTCCTCGGCCCGCGGCTTCCGCTCCGGGGTCTCGGTGACGCCTGCCGCGCTGCGGCTCGGACCGGGCGAGAGCGCGACCTACACCGTCACGGTTGAGCGTCGCAGCCCCCAGCTCGACGACGGGTACGTCGTGTGGCGCGGCGCCAACGGCACGGTGGCCCGGATCCCCGTGGTCATCGGACGCTGAACGCGCCCTGCCCGCCGAAGGCGAGGTCGGCGAAGCGCCGGCCCATCACGCGGTGGGTCTCCGGGTCCGGGTGCAGCCGGTCGGGCAGCGGCAGCGCGGCGGAGTCAGGCTCGCCGTACAGCTCTCGTCCGTCGAGGTAGGCCAGGTGCGGGTCGGCGGCGCTCCTCGCGTCGACGACGCCGGCCAGCACCTCCCGGACGACCTGCAGGGTCAGCTTGCCCAGTGCCACCTCCGCGGGGTCGCCGACGGCCCGAAAGGCCAGCCGGCCGTCGGCCATCGACTCCGGGTCGAAGGCCGACGGACCCGGCGTGTCCTCGTGCATCGGACACAGCACCGGCGAGACCACCAGGAGCGGAGTGGTGGGGTGGCCGTCACGGATGGTGTCGAGGAAGCCATGGACGCCGGCACCGAGGGCGCGACGGCGCATCACGTCGGTGTTGACCAGGTTGATGCCGAGCTTGAGGCTGATCAGGTCCGCCGGGGTGTCCCGGATGACGCGCGCCACCGCCGGGTCCAGCAGGGCGCTGCCGCCGAAGCCGAGGTTGACCAGGTCCACCCCGGCCGACGTGGCGGCGACGACCGGCCAGGTGCCGGTGGGCTCGGTGGCGTTCGAGCCGTGGCTGATCGAGCTGCCGTGGTGCAGCCAGGTGCGCCGGGTCCTGGGCGCCGCCGGGTCGACGCGAGCGTCCGCGTGCAGCGCGACCAGCTCGGTGGTCTCGTCGTGGGGCAGCCAGATCACCACGCCCTTCTCACCGGGCGGCAGGTCGGCGAAGACGATCCTGCCCGGCTCGCCCGCGCGCGTCTCGGAGGTCCCGGCGATCAGGTCGATGACGATCTCGTCGCCTGCCTCGATGCTGCCGGAGCTGTGCGGCCTCTCGTCGACCACCATCTCGTAGACACCGTCCGGGCGCGGCGGCGCACCGGGGTAGGTGCGCTTGGTGGGCACCGCCTCGAGCTCGACGTGAGTGGCGGTGGTGCGGAACGCGAGCCGCACCCCGGACGGCTGGGACTCGGCCATCAGCAGCTGGGGATCAGCCAGCTGGTGGCGGGCCCAGGTGGGCAGACGGTGCGGTCGGGCACCGCGGTCGGTGAGCTCGATCTCGAGTGCGCCGCGCAGGTGGTCGGCGGTGATCCGGGTGCTGATCAGGTCGGTCATGCGTCGCTCCAGTTGGTGAGGATGAGGTCGAGAGACGCGAGGATCGCGGTCCAGGACTCCTGGGACGGTGGTCGGCTGTGGGCGAATCCGCCCGCGAGCTCGAGGCTGACGAAGCCGTGGAACGTGCTCCCCAGTAGTCGTACGGCGTGCACCTGGTGCGCCTCGTCGAGGTCGTAGCCGCGCAGCACCGCTCGGGAGAGGGCCGCGTGACGGGGACCGGCGCTCGCCGCAGCGCTCTGTGCGTCCATCGGGAAGCGCGAGGCGTCGTAGCGACCGGGATGCTCGGCGGCGTACCCCCGGTAGACCTCCCCCAGCGCCACCAGGGCCTCGAGGCCGGCTCTCCCGGCGAGGTCCCGGTCGGCTCGGTCGGCCATCTCCTCGAGAGCGAGCATCGTGATCCGGAGGCGCAGGTCGTCGTTGCCCCGCACGTGCGCATAGAGGCTGGCCGTCTTGATCCCGAGACGTCTGGCCAACGTGGTCACCGAGACCTGGGCGAAGCCGATCTCGTCGGCCAGCTCGGCGCCCTGGCGCACGACGCTGGTGGTGGTCAGGCCGAGCCGGGGCATGCCGCCACCATGACATTTCCTAAGCGCCTTAGGCAAATACCGACTACTTCTAGTTACCGGCGTGGGTCCGATCCACTGCCCGCCGTCGACGCGTGGCCCGAGAAGGAGCTTGGAGGAGGTGAGCCGCCTGGGCCCGTGCGGTGGGAGCGGTCAGCGGTCGATCCCCAAGGAGCGCCGCAGCACCTCGGCGCCCTCGACAGCGACGTCGCCGCTCTGGGAGACGCAGGTGTCGGGGGTGACGGCCACGCGATGCTCGTCCACCGCGACGGGGCCGTTGCGGGTGCCCTGGACGATGGGTCGCCGACCGCTGTCGACGTACCCGGCCTTGCGGCTGACAGCGGCCGACGCGTGGTCGATGCCGCCGCGGACCAGCTCGACGAGCTCGGGCAGGTCGTCGTCGCGCAGGACCCGGAGAGCGACCCGGCCGCAGGAGATCTGCAGCGCGAACGGGGGGGAAGACCTCGTCGAGGGTGATCACGCTCAGCCTCCGGCCGAGAGCCCCAGCTCGGCGGTGCTCTTCTCGCGCATCTCGACCTTGCGGATCTTGCCGGTCACCGTCATCGGGAAGTCGTCGACGAGCATCACGTAGCGCGGGATCTTGTAGTGCGCGAGCTTGCCGGTCGCGAACACCTTCACGGCAGCGGCGTCCAGCGGCTCGCTGCCGGGCCGCAGCTTGATCCAGGCGCACAGCTCCTCGCCGTACCGCTCGTCGGGCACGCCGACCACCTGGACGTCCTCGACATCGGGGTGGGTGTAGAGGAACTCCTCGATCTCGCGGGGATAGACGTTCTCACCGCCGCGGATGACCATGTCCTTGATCCGGCCGACGATCGTGCAGTAGCCGTCCTCGCGCATCACCGCGAGGTCCCCGGTGTGCATCCAGCCGTCGGCGTCGATCGCCTCGGCCGTCTTCTCCCTGCTCTGCGGATCGTCGAGCGGCCAGTAGCCGAGCATCACCGAGTAGCCGCGCGTGCAGAACTCGCCGGTCTCGCCGCGCTCGACCGTGGCTCCGGTGACCGGGTCGACGACCTTGATCTCGACGTGCGGGTGGACGCGGCCGATCGTGGCGGTACGGCGCTCCAGGTCGTCGTCGGCGCGGGTCTGGCAGGAGACCGGTGACGTCTCGGTCATGCCGTAGGCGATCGAGACTCCTTCCATGTGCATGTCGTCCACGCACCGGCGCATCACCTCCACGGGGCAGATCGAGCCGGCCATGATGCCGCTGCGCAGGCTCGTCAGGTCGTAGTCGGCGAACCCGGGCGCGCTGTGCATCGCGATGAACATCGTCGGGACGCCGTACAGCACCGTGCAACGCTCGTCCTGCACGGCCTGCAGGGTGACCGCGGGGTCGAAGCCGGGGGCCGGGATCACCATCGTGGCCCCGTGGGTGGTGCAGCCCAGGTTGCCCATCACCATCCCGAAGCAGTGGTAGAACGGCACCGGGATGCACATCCGGTCCTCGGCGGTCAGCTCGATGGTCTCGGTCGTGAAGTAGCCGTTGTTGAGGATGTTGACGTGGCTGAGCGTGGCGCCCTTGGGGTAGCCGGTCGTGCCGGAGGTGTACTGGATGTTGATCGGGTCGTACGGCGACAGCCCGGCCGCCCGATCGGTCACGGCGTCCTCCGCGACCCCGGCTCCGCCCTCGAGCAGCTCGGCCCAGTCGCCGGTGTCGACGTACAGCGCCCGCTCCAGAGCGGGACAGTCGTCGCGGACCTCGTCGACCATCGCCCGGTAGTCGCTGGTCTTGAACGCACTCGCCGCGAGGATGACGCGCATCCCGCTCTGGTTGACCGCGTAGGCGAGCTCGTGGGTGCGGTAGGCGGGGTTGACGTTGACCAGGACGATCCCGACACGGGCGGTGGCGAGCTGCACGATGGTCCACTCGGCACAGTTCGGAGCCCACATCCCGACCCGGTCCCCTACCTCGAGGCCCAGCGCGAGCAGGCCGCGCGCCACGGCGTCGACGTCGCGGCTGAGCTCCGACCACGACCAGCGCCGTCCGGAGGCCACCTCGACGAGCGCCTCACGATCCGGGTGGGCAGCGACGGTGCGGGCGAGGTTCCTCCCGATCGTCTCTGCCAGCAGGGGCTGGTCGGTCTCGCCACGAGCGTAGGACTCCATGACCCGAAACTACGCCTGCTCGGCGGGACGTCCTAGAACGAGTCCTGGAGGTCCTCGGGCTCGTCCTCCTGCCCGCGTCCGGCGTCCCCGCCGGCCCGGACCAGCTGCAGGGTGCCGACCACCATGCAGATCGCCCCGATGTAGACGCCGAACACGTCATCGGTCCACAGGGCCAGCCCGACGAAGGCGAAGGCCACCCAGTAGAGCCCGGGGATCCCGCGCAGCAGCTCGCTCACCCCACTGAACCTAGCCGGTCCCCCCGAGGCCCTCGGGGGTGTCGCGTACATTCGCCTGCGTGCCTGACGACAGCTCTGGTCCTTCCGTGGACGGTTCGCGGAACGACGACCCCGACGCAGGCAGCAGCGATCGCCCCGCGGGACGCGGGTTCTTCACCGGCTTCGGGCGCCGGTCGCAGGACGGTTCGGACCGGCCTGCCGACGAGCCGAAGCGACGGACGCCCCTGTGGCTGGAGACCGGGATCCTGCTCGTCGTGGCGCTCGGGATGGCGCTGATCATCAAGACGTTCCTGGTGCAGGCCTTCTACATCCCCTCGGCCTCCATGGAGCCCGGCCTGGTCGAGAACGACCGGATCCTCGTCCAGAAGGTCTCCTACTGGTTCGGCCGCGAGCCCTCGCGCGGCGAGGTCGTCGTCTTCGAGGACCCCGGCGGGTGGCTCACCGGACCCGAGCCCGGACCCCAGACTGTGCTCGCGAAGGGCCTGGCCAAGATCGGGCTCTACCCGACCGGCGGCCACCTGGTGAAGCGCGTGATCGGCACGCCCGGCGACACGATCGCCTGCTGCGACGCCGAGGGCAAGCTCGAGATCAACGGCGTGGCCATCGAGGAGGACGAGTTCATCCGTCCCCAGAACAAGTGCGACGGCCCGATGCCCAACGGGTGCGACTCCGACTGGTCGGTCACCGTCCCGGAGGACCGGTTGTTCGTGATGGGGGACAACCGGGCGGCGTCCGCCGACTCCTCCGACCGCCTGTGCGGGCCCAGCCAGCAGAAGTGTGACCCCGACCGGGCATTCGTCCCGATCGAGCTCGTCGTCGGCAAGGTCTTCACCCTGGTCTGGCCCCCGAGCCACGCCCGGTTCATCGGTCGACCCGACGTCTTCGAGTCGGTCCCGGACGCCGGCTGATCCTCACGTCACCGGTGGGTGGCGAGCTGGGTCAGCGACCCTCGGCGCGCTCGACCAGCCGCGCCATCGCCTGAGGCGCTTCTGCGGTGACCATCGGGCCGATCCCGTCGGCACCGGGGCCGGTGATCGTGGTGGACACGCTCACCTCGCACCCGCCGGCAGCGAGGTCGACGACGACGTGGTCGATCCGGATGACCAGCTCACCCATCGTCAGCTGGTCGAGGTAGCGGGCTTCCGGCTCGACGACCTCCAGGCTGACCGGCACCTCGAAGGGACCGGCCAGGGTCATCGTGCCCGTCGTACCGACCACGAAGTCACCGTCGAGGCTGACCGCCTCGACCGACGGGTCCCAGTCGGGCCACGTCGTGGTGTCGCTCCACAGGGCCCAGACCGCGGCGGCCGGCGCCGTCGAGGTCACCGTCCCGGAGTGCTCGAAGGTCTCGCTCAAGTCTGCTCCTCGGACTCGCGGCTCACCGTCATCGTGCGATCACCGAAGCGGACGGTGTCGCCGTCGACCAGGGTCGCGGGTCGACCGGCCGTGAGCGAGCGCGACACGCCCTGGCGCACGAGCACCGACCCGTTGGTCGATCCGCGATCCATCACCACGAGGGCCCCGTCGGGCACGACCTGGAACTGCGCGTGCGTCTTGGACACCGACATGTCGGAGGAACGCAGCGGTACGACGTGCGTGACCGGCTCGTCGCCGCGGGGCTCGGGGCGACGTCCCACGAGCGCCAGACCTTCGACCACGAACTCCTCGCCGGTGTCGAACGCGACCCGCCAGCGACCCGGGGACGGGGCTGCCTCCGGCTGAGCGGTCGGGTGCCCCCGTGCGGCGCGCCGCGAGGTCGGGGCGTCGTCGCGCGGTGTCCACGGCGCGGAGCCGGGCCCCTCGGGAGACCCGCTGGGGGGTCCACTGGGCGGGCTACCGAGGGAGCCGTCGACGGGTCCGGGCGGACGCGCCACCGCCGGCGTCGCCGGGCGGACCGGCGTCGGCGTGGTCATGGGAGCACTGCTCGGACGCGAGGCCGGCGGCGGGGTGCGCGGACCAGGCGGCGGACCGGGC